>QFNE01000028.1 GCA_003240735.1 Paracoccus denitrificans
CCAGCGGCAGCGCGTATTTCATGCCCGTGCCAAAGCTTTCGAACGGGTCGGCGGTGGCCGTCGTGACGCCTGTTCCGACCAGCGCCGCCAGCGCGGCGGCCTTGACGCCCGAAAGGATTGATCTGCTCAAGGTGACGAAATCCGCATATGGTGTGTGCATGTCTGGTGCATGATCGGTGCATGGATTGCACCTGCCGATCACCAGCAATCGCTGGGGTTCGGCGATTTTTGGCGGGGCGCTGTTGCGCAAATGACCCGCGCAACGTTCGCAGCCCTGTGCGGCGGGTCGGCCGCTCACTCGCCCAGCGTGATGACCCGGTCCATCCGCGATGCCAGATCGTGGTTGTGGGTGGCGATCAGCGCGGCCAGCCCGGTGTCCCGGACAAGCGCCATCAGCACGTCGAACACCCGGTCCGAGGTTGCAGGATCAAGGTTGCCCGTCGGCTCATCCGCCAGCAGCAAGGACGGCGCGTTGGCCAACGCACGGCAGAACGCGACGCGCTGCTGCTCCCCCCCCGACAGCTCGGCCGGGCGGTGGTTCTGGCGCGGGGCCAGCCCCACGCGGTCCAGCAGCGACGCCGCCCGCGCCTTGGCGGCCCCGTCCGCGACGCCGTTAGCCAGCTGCGGCAGCACGACGTTCTCCAACGCCGAGAATTCGGGCAGAAGATGATGAAACTGATAGATAAATCCCAGCTCATTGCGCCGGGCGGTGGTCCGGGCGCGGTCGCCCAGCCCGGTCATGTCGCGTCCGTTCAAAAGCACCCGCCCGCTGTCTGCGGTGTCCAGAAGCCCCGCGATATGCAGGAGCGTTGACTTGCCCGCGCCGGAGGGCGCGACCAGCGCCACGACCTCGCCCGCGCCCACCGTCAGGTCCAGATCGCGCAGGACGGTCAAGGGTGCCGCGCCGCCCTTGTTATAGGTCTTTGAAATCGCTTCCAGTTTCAGAACTTCACTCATAACGCAGCGCCTCGACGGGGTTCATCCGCGCCGCGCGTCGGGCCGGGAAAATGGTGACGATGAAGGACAGAACCAGCGACAGGCCGACCGCCTTGGCGATGTCGACGCCGCGCAGATCGGCCGGCAGACGGTAAATCCCGCGCACCGCCGGATCCCACGCCCCGCCGCCTGAAAACCAGTTCACGGCGGCCATGATGCTGTCCACGTTCAGCGCCAGAAGAACGCCCAGAATGACCCCGGCGATCGTGCCCAGAACGCCCGTAAACGCCCCGCACAGAAAGAAGACCCGCAGGATCGCGCCTTCGGTCAGACCCATCGTCCGCAGGATGCCGATGTCGCGTCCCTTGTTCTTGACCAGCATGATCAGCCCCGAGGTGATGTTCATCGACGCGATCAGGACCAGCACCGACAGGATGACGAACATCACGTCATCCTCGATATCCAGCGCCTTCAGGAATGACCCCGACGCGTCCCGCCACGTCCAGACCGCCGCATTGGGCGGGGCCGCCTGCATCAGCGGAATGCTCAGTTGATCGACATGTTCGGGGTCCTTGACGAAGACCTGAATCTCATCGACTGCGTCGTCGCGGTTGAAGTAGCTTTGAGCCTCTGGCAGCGGCATGTAAATCCGTGTGCGATCAATGTCATACCGCCCGGCCGAGAAGATATAGACGACCTCGTACGCGTTGACGCGGGGGGTCGTGCCGAACGCGGTCGACGACCCTTCGGGTGAAATCAGCCGCAGGCGGTCGCCGACGTTCACGCCCAGTTCGCGGGCCATACCGACGCCGATCGCGATGCCTTTGTCGAAGTTGGCGATGTCGCCTTCGCCCGTTGCGGGGTCTGCCACGCGCGGGATCGCCTTCAGATCGTCCAGCGTCAGGCCGTAGACCTCGCCCACATTCGCGCGGTCGCCAGCGGTCGCCATGACCTGCCCTTTGACCACCGCGTCCGCCCGCACGACCCCCGGAACGGCCGCGATCCTGGCCGCGACGGCGTTGTAATCGGTGATCTCGCCCGGCACGATATAGGTGTCGTCGGTCAGCTCATTGCGGATTTCCTGCGGCGGCAGATAGACGGTCGTGTGGGCGTTTGCGCCAAGGATCGTGTCGACGAACTCGGCCCGGAACCCCGACCGCACGGCCAGCGTCGCAATCAGCGCCATGACGCCCAGCGCGATGCCGATCAGGCTGATCCATGTCATCGTGCTGACGCCCCCTTCGGCCCGTCGCGCGCGCAGATAGCGCCAAGCGATGAGAAACTCGTATCGGGAAAACGGGCGCGGATTTGCCATTGTCTGGCCTTTCTGAAAGCGCGCGCAAATTGGACGCAGGGCGGAAGTAAGGCAACCCCAGCCACGCACCTTCCGCAGAGTGCTGGAATGCAGGTGAACCAATTGTTATCTGAGGCGTCTGCCTGCCCTTTGCGTACTGGACCCCGACCGATGGCCAAACCCGTCACCGTATTCACCTGCACTGCGTGCGGCGCAGGCCACAAGAAATGGTCCGGCCGCTGCGACGCCTGCGGGGAATGGAACACCATCGCGGAAGAGGCGCCGTTGAGCCAAGGTCCCGGTCGGGGCTTGGGTGCTGCGCGGGGCAAGGCTATCCCGCTGGCGGGGCTGTCGGTATCCGAGCCCCCGCCCCCGCGTGCCCCTTCTGGCATTGATGAGCTTGACCGTGTGCTCGGTGGCGGTCTTGTGCCGGGTTCGGCCGTGCTGGTCGGAGGCGATCCGGGGATTGGCAAATCGACCCTTCTGCTGCAGGCCGCGGCCGAGTTTTCCCGCCGCGGCACCACCGCCGTCTATATCAGCGGGGAAGAGGCTGGCGCACAGCTCCGCCTGCGCGGTCAGCGTTTGGGATTGGCCGATGCCCCGGTTCAACTGGGCACCGAAACGGCGCTGCGCGACATCCTGACGACGCTTGACGCCGAACGCCCCGACATCGCGGTCATCGATTCCATCCAGACGCTGTGGGCCGACACCGTCGACGCCGCGCCCGGGTCGGTCAGTCAGGTCCGCGCCGCCTGTCATGAGCTGGTGACATTCGCCAAACGCTCTGGCGTGGCAGTGATTCTGGTCGGCCACGTCACAAAGGAAGGCCAGATCGCCGGTCCGCGCGTGGTCGAACATATGGTCGACACCGTCCTTTATTTCGAAGGCGAGCGCGGCCATCAGTTCCGCATCCTGCGCGCGGTCAAGAACCGCTTTGGCCCATCCGGCGAAATCGGCGTGTTCGAGATGACGGGCGGTGGCCTGGCGCAGGTTGCGAACCCGTCGGCGCTGTTTTTGTCGGAACGGGGTCAGCCCGTCGCAGGCTCTGCGGTGTTCGCGGGGATCGAAGGCACGCGCCCGGTCCTGACCGAGATCCAGGCCCTCGTCGCGCCGTCCACGCTGGCCGCACCGCGCCGAACGGTGGTCGGGCTCGACTCGGGCCGCGTCAGCACCATCCTCGCGGTGCTGGAGGCGCGCTGCGGTATCCCCTTTGCCGGGCTGGATGTGTTCCTGAACGTCGCGGGCGGCATGCGGGTCACCGAACCTGCCGCCGATCTGGCGATTGCGGCCGCCCTTTTGTCCGCCCGAGAGGATCACGCCCTGTCCGCCGACGCAGTGTTCTTCGGGGAAATCAGCCTATCGGGTGCGCTTCGGCCGGTGGGTCAGGCCGAAAACAGGTTGAAAGAGGCGCAGAAACTTGGTTTTTCAGTCGCAATCGTGCCCGAGCCCCAAAAGGTCGAGGGCGCTGACGGAATGCGGCTTGACCGCGTGGCTGATCTGACCGGGTTCGTGGGCGACACTTTCGGCGCCGGCTGACGGCCCGGGCGTGACGAAAACCGCGAAAGGGCGGCATATGGACGGGTTTACCATTATCGACGGCATTGTTGCTGCCGTCATCATTCTTTCAGCAATCCTCGCCTATTCGCGCGGCTTCGTGCGCGAATCGCTGGCCATTCTGG
This sequence comes from Paracoccus denitrificans, assembly GCA_003240735.1. GTDB lineage: Bacteria > Pseudomonadota > Alphaproteobacteria > Rhodobacterales > Rhodobacteraceae > Paracoccus > Paracoccus denitrificans_A. The sequence goes on from QFNE01000028.1 coordinate 3,910, forward strand.
GCTGGATCGGCGCGGCGGTGCTGGCCTTCCTGTTTGCAGGCAGCGTCCGCCCGATGATCGCGCAGCTTCCCTATGCAGACCGCATCCTGGGCGAAAACTGCGAGCTTTCGATGATCGGCGCCTTTGCCGTGGTGTTCGCGCTGTCGCTGGTGCTGTTTTCGATCATCACGCCGCTTTTCTCCAGCGTGGTGCAGCGGTCCGCGCTGGGTGGGGTCGATCAGGGCATGGGGTTCCTGTTCGGCGTGGCACGCGGCATCCTGCTGATCGTCATCGCCTTCATCGTCTATGACCGCGTGATGCCCACCGAGCGTGTGGCAACCGTCGAAAACTCGCGCTCTGCACAGGTGTTCCGCGGGATGAGCGCGCAGGTCAATCAGCAGATCCCGGCAGACGCGCCCGGCTGGCTGGTCGGCCGGTATGAACAGCTGGTGCGCAGCTGTGCCGCCACGGGTCAGGTCCCGGTGACCCCACCGCCCGCTGGTGTGACCACCCCGGCCGCCCCGGCAACGACCGCGCCCGCCACATCTGCGCCGGTGACGACCACCCCGCTGGCACCGGCCAACTGACGCGGAAGTATCGTTTACGACAGGGTTATGACGATTTCCGCCCCGGCACCCGTGCCGGGGCGTGACTTTTTGCCAGACCGCGCTTACATAGCGTGCGAACCTCCCCAGCGATTACGGCCCGGTATGATGACGCAGCCCTTTCTTGCCGATCCATTTGATTCGGACCGCCTCCACGAAGAATGCGGTGTGTTCGGCACCATCGGCGTCACCGATGCTGCCAATTTCGTGGCGCTGGGTCTGCACGCTCTGCAACACCGCGGTCAGGAAGCGGGCGGCATCGTCGCCCACGACCCCGAAGCCGGCTTCAACAGTGCGCACCGCTTCGGCTATGTCCGCGACAACTTCACCAAGCAAAGCCTGATGGAAACGCTGCCCGGTCCCCTGGCCATCGGGCATGTGCGTTATTCCACTGCGGGAACGAAGGCTGCGACCGCGATCCGCGATGTGCAGCCTTTCTTTGGCGAATTCGCGATGGGTGGCTGCGCCGTCGCCCATAACGGCAACATCACCAATGCCATGGCCCTGCGTCGTGAGTTGATTGAGCGTGGGTCGATCTTCCAGTCCAGCTCGGATTCGGAATGCATCATCCACCTGATGGCGCGGTCGATCCAACGCTCGATCCCCGAGCGGATGAAGGACGCCCTGCGCCGCATCGAGGGTGCGTTTTCCATCATCGCCATGACGCGGACCAAGCTGATTGGTGTGCGCGACCCGCTGGGCGTGCGCCCGCTGGTTCTGGGCAAGCTGGGTGGCGACGCCTATGCGCTGGCGTCCGAGACCTGCGCTTTGGACATCATCGGGGCCGAATTCGTACGCGAAATCGATCCCGGCGAAATGGTGGTCATTTCGCAGGGCAAGATCGAAAGCTCGCGCCCTTTCGGGCCGTCGACAGGACGCTTCTGCATTTTTGAACATGTGTATTTCAGCCGCCCCGATTCGATCATCGGCGGGCGGTCCGTCTATGAAACCCGCCGTCAGATCGGCGTCGAACTGGCGCGCGAAGCACCTGTCGACGCGGATCTGGTGTGCCCCGTCCCTGATAGCGGAACCCCCGCCGCCATCGGCTATGCCCACGAAAGCGGGATCCCCTATGGCATGGGGATCATCCGCAACCAGTACATGGGCCGGACCTTCATCGAGCCGACCGAGCAGATCCGGAACATGGGTGTGCGACTGAAGCTGAACGTGAACCGCGCCTTGGTCGCCGGGAAACGTGTTGTTCTGGTCGACGATTCCGTCGTGCGCGGAACGACCAGCCGCAAGATCAAGGACATGATCCTGGACGCCGGCGCCGCCGAGGTGCACTTCCGGATCGCGTCCCCGCCGACGGCTTGGCCCTGCTTCTACGGCGTCGACACGCCGGATCGAGACAAGCTGCTGGCCGCGCAGATGACCACCGACGAAATGCGCGACTGGATCGGTGTGGACAGTCTGGCCTTCGTGTCGCTGAACGGCCTTTACCGCGCGGCGGGCGAGGCGACCGGACGCAACGACGCCTGTCCGCAGTACTGCGACGCGTGTTTTTCGGGTGAATATCCCGTCGCGCCGTTTGACCAGCTTCAGCGCGGTTTCAAGATGAAATGCGATCCCGTCAGCGGTGACGCCGAAGCACTGGAAGACCAGAGCGGTTATCGCCCCCTAGACCATACGCTGACACCCAACAACGCGACCCGCGCGGCCGAGTAGGCGGTCATCCGGCTGCAGCTATCGCGTCGGCGATCAACTGCGGAACTTGAGGCAAGGCACCCAGCGGCGGCAGGATCAGACCATCGAACCCGGCTTGCGCCAGATCGGTCGGGATGTCGTCCAGCACGTGTCCGGCCGTCGTGGCAAAGAACGGCAGGCAGATCCCCCGCCCACCGATGCGCGCGGCATCGATCAGCCGCGGTGCTTCCTCGATGAAGCCAGTCACCACGGCACGAAACCCGCCCGTTGCGCGTAACTGAATTGCATAGTTTTCAGTGACCTCAGCGGGGCGCCGCGACCGGCCGGACCCGTGCGCCGCGATCAGCAGCGTCGTCGTGGCCGGATCACACGCGGATGACGCGGCACGCAGTCCCAGTGCAACCAACCCCGGATCCAGCCCGAATGGCCGCAGGATTTTCGCGGACGTTCCCCCGGCGGCCTGCAACCGCCGGGGCATTTCCGACTGGGTGAACCAGCCATCCGCCATGAACATCGGATAGATCACGTCGGCCTTCGCCGCAGGGATCATGCTGTCGGCGGCGGCTAAGGTTGCCCCGCCGATACACCAGTCTGTCCCCATCAATGCCTGCACTTGCGCGGCCAACGCCTCGATCGCCCGCTGCTGGCCCGCGGGCGCGCCGGGCTGGCCGTGCGCGACGATAAAGGCCGTGCGGGTCATTCCGCGAATGCCGCAACGAAGGGTTCGGGGATGGAAAATTCGGTCAGGGCACGCGCGCGCGCATCGGGCGACATCTTGCGAGCCGTCTTTTCAACGATGCGCTGCAGATCGTCCGGCTTTTGCGTCGTTGCGAAATCCCCAAGATAGTGGCGGATGAAGGTAAAGCACGCGACGTCTTCCAGCGCCTGCACCTCGGGGTCGCGCTTGATCCCCTCCTTGCGCAACATGCGTCCGGCGGCGGCGATATCTGCGGCGTCATAGCCCGCCTCGGCCATGATTTCGGCGACCCGGTCCGCATGCCGGCGCCCCTGATCGCGCCGCCAGATCAGATACCCCTCTCGTGTGTCGGGGAAGTCCTGACGCGGCAATGTCCAGCGTTCGATGTGCTGTCCTCGGCACGCGATCCGAAGTGGTTCGCTCGCGTCCGGATACAGCAATTCCTGTTCGACCGTCATGCGTTGGCCGTAAAGCAGTTCGACGGGCTGGCCATCCTCGGACCGGGGGTCAGCGGCGTTGGCGGCATCGATGGCGGCAAAGGCTTGGGCCAAACGGGCGGTCTGGGTCATGAGGGTCCTCGTTTCAAGCTGGACCGAAACCTGCCACGCCGCGACACCGGGCGAAATGGTAAAGATCAAAGCGTCAGGATACCCCGGTCCGTGACAATCTCATCCAAGGGCTGGTCGGTGGGTTCGGTCGGGATGTGCGGCAATTCCTGACTGGCAAATGCCAACCCGATGGCGCGGACGGGACCGGCCGCGCGCAATGCCTGCAACGTCCGGTCATAAAACCCGCCGCCATAGCCCAGCCGCGCCCCCTGACGATCGAACGCCACCAAGGGCACGATGATGACCGTGGGCGTGACTTCGGCGCAATCCGCGACAGGATGGCGCGTGTCATAGCGCCCGGTTTCCAGCCGTCCATCGTAGAGCCGAAAGATCAGTGGGGTCGCCGGGGCCAGCACGACCGGCAGGCAGACCCGCCCGTCAAAGCCCTGAAGCGCGGGTCTGGGGTCGGCTTCACCGCGCATCGGCCAGTACCCGGCGATGATCAGCGCCCGCGAAGGCGCCAGTGCGGCCGTCAGGTTTTCGGTCAACGCCGCCCCGTCCCCGCCGGCATCGCGTGCCGCCAGCGCCTGCTGCCGCAGCACAGACTTTAAAGCAGGATCCACGTCGCAAGTCCCAGAAACGACAGAAAGCCGATCACGTCGGTCAGCGTCGTCACGAACGTGCCTGCGGCCAGCGCTGGATCAAGGTTCAGACGGTCCAGCGTCAACGGCACCAACACCCCTGCCAAGGCCGCGACCATCAGGTTGATGATCAGCGCCGCCGCCAGAACGCTGCCCAGAAGCCACGACCCGAAGGCAAAATACCCCACCAGCGCCATGATGATCGCGAACAGGACCCCGTTCGTCAGACCGACGATGGCTTCCCGGGTGACGACCCGAGACGCGTTTGAGGCCGTAAGATCCTTGGTCGCCAGCGCCCGCACGGCCACGGCCAGCGACTGAGTGCCCGCATTGCCACCCATTGACGCCACGATGGGCATCAGCGCCGCCAGTGCCACGATCGATTCGATCGTCCCCGAAAACCGTGAAATCACGAACGCCGCGATATTTGCCGCGAACAGGTTCACAAGAAGCCACGGCACACGCTGTTTGACCGTTTCGATCACACCGTCCGACAGCGAGCTTTCCTCGCCCACCCCTGCCAGCCGCAGCAGGTCCTCTTCGTGTTCGCTGTCCAGCACCGCCATGGCGTCATCGATGGTGATTGCCCCGACCAACCGGCCATCGGCATCGACCACCGGGGCCGAGATCAGGTGATACTGGTTGAAGGCATAGGCGACGTCGCCTTCTTCATCCAAGACGTCAAACACGCGAAAGCTATCTTCGGTCAGATCACGCAACGGCGTCGCCCGCTGGGCCGACAAAAGGCGGCCAAGCGTGACATAGCCGATGGGATGGCGGCGCGGATCGACCAGAACCACGTGATAGAACTGGTCCGGCAGCCATTCTTCGGCCCGCAGAAAGTCGATCGTCTCGCCCACGGTCCAATGCTCGGGCGCGGTGACAACCTCTGGCTGCATCAGACGTCCGGCGGAATGCTCGGGGTAGGTCAGCGATTGTTCGACCGTGATCCGGTCGGACTCCTCCAACGCGGAAAGGATCTTTTCGCGCTCCGGCCCCTCAAGATCTTCGACAAGATCGACGACGTCGTCGCTGTCCATTTCGCGGACAGCGTCTTCCAGAACGCTCTGCGGAAGCTGGTCGATGACTTCCTCGCGGATCGCCTCGTCGATCTCGGTCAGGATCTCGCCGTCGATTTCGCCCGAATACAGCCGAAGAAATTCACGGCGCCGTTGCGGTCCAAGCTGTTCGATAAGGTCGGCGATGTCAGCCGCGTGAAGCGGTTCCAGCAACTCGTCCAGATTGGCGTGGTCGTCATCGTCGATTGCCGCCTCGATCTCTGTCACCAACGCGCGGTTGGGGGCAAAGTCGTCATCGGAATAGTCGCTGTCGCGTGGGCGCGGGTCGGTCATAGAAACTCTCCGATTGGGCGGTTCGCGACGGGTCGTGGCGATGTCGCGCGCAAGTTAGCGCTGCCGCCCTTCCGGGGCAACGCGTGTCAGCCGCGCAGACGGTCCATCGCGGCGCGGTGCAGTTCTGGCGTCGCCGCAGCGATCACACGGCCACCATGGGACGCATCACCTCCGTCCCAGTCGGTGACGATGCCCCCCGCGGCCTGAACCAGCGCCATTGGCGCCGCGATGTCATAGCGTTGCAGTCCCGCCTCGATCACCAGATCGATCTGCCCCAAGGCCAGCAGCGCATACGCATAGCAGTCCAGCCCGTAGCGGGTCAGCCGAACGTCACGCGCCACGCGCGTGAATGCGGCCCCCTCGGCACTGGTCCCGACCTCAGGGAATGTTGTCATCAGCCTTGCGTCAGGCAGCTGCACCCCTTTTCGGACCGCCAAAGTCCGGGCCCCGTGGGGTGAGAACAACTGCCCACCGTCAGCACCACCGGTAAAGCGTTCCCGGGTCCAGGGCTGGTCCATGACCCCGTATATGGGCGTGCCATTGTCATGCGTCAGTGCAATCAGCACGCCCCAGCTGGGTGCCCCGCAGATGAACGCACGTGTTCCGTCGATAGGGTCCAGCACCCATGTCAGGCCGCTGGTGCCGGGCGTTGTGCCGTATTCTTCGCCGACGATGCCGTCCAGAGGTCGCCGTGCTGCCAGGATCGCGCGCATCGCCCGTTCACTGGCGCGGTCCGCTTCGGTGACCGGATCAAAGCCGTGTTCGGCCTTGTTGTCTGACGAAAGGTCAGCCGTACGGAAATGCGGCAGGATCGCGGCGCGCGCGGCATCCGCCATCGCGTCGGCCACGTCGCGGATATCGGCCATGTCTGCGGCGTCTGGTGTCTGCGTCATCATCGCCTGCCCCGCTGTCGTTCAGCGATATGCCTAGCCGGGACAGGCAGGATTGGGAACCCTCAGGCGACGGCGTTCGATAGGACCCGCGCAAGTTCAAAGATCTGTCGCCGCTGGGTTACGGGCATGGCATAGTATGATCGCAGAAGCTGCAAGGCCTCTCGGTCGTCCGTCGGTCCACCGATCGTCGCACCGACGACCGGTCGACCGGCAGCGTAACCTTCGAAGAAATACGAAACCGACACGTTCAGGACTTGTGCGATGTCCCACAGGCGGGACGCGGAAACCCGGTTGGCGCCTGTTTCGTACTTTTGAACTTGCTGAAACTTGATGCCGATTGCTTCGGCGAGTTGCTGCTGGGTCAGTCCCTGCATCCAGCGCCTTTGACGAATTTGCTTTCCAACATAGAGGTCAACTTGATGCGTCATTGCCATCCCCGGTAGGCTCACGCTTGTGATAAGCCACGACCAACGCACTCACGAACAAAATCACCAAATAAAAAGGTTATTTTGTCCAAAAAGACAGGTGAAAGCCGAAAGCTAGCCCGGTTTGGTGGCACGAACTTGGAATAAATGGCGCAAGTGGGGCGCGAATCAACGCCACAGCAACGCAACTTGAACAGGTATTCCGTTTTCCCGCCGGACAGACCGTGCAAGGGCGGTCTGACTGACATCAAGACATCGTTCCTGCGGCATTATAACTCGCTTGCAACGATTGAAAATTCCGCCGTTCATGCCAATATCCGTCCCCAAAGGGCGGATGACCTGCCCTCACGACGCCACAGGGAGTGTCAGATGGCTGATTACAATGCTTTCCCGCGTACCGGCGCCGCGAACACGCGGACCGCTCAGTACGATGAGGGACTGCGGACATACATGAACAAGGTTTACGGGCTGATGTCCGTAGGCATGGTGCTGACTGCGATCACCGCATGGGGCCTGAACCAACTGGCCGTCGGGTCGGATGGCAACGCGACCCAGTTCGGGATGATGCTGTATCACTCGCCGCTGAAGTGGGTGGTGATGTTCCTGCCGCTGGTGATGGTGTTTGCGTTCGGCGCAGCCATCAGCCGCCTTTCGGTCGGAGCCGCGACGATCCTGTTCTACGCTTTCGCCGTGGCAATGGGCGCGTCGATCAGCTGGATCTTCTTGGCCTACGCCCAGATGTCCATCGCGACGACGTTCCTGGCCACGGCCGGCGGTTTCGCGGCGCTGTCGCTTTACGGCTATACCACCAAGCGGGACCTGTCGGGCATGGGCCGCTTCCTGATGATCGGCCTGATCGGTCTGATCATTGCGATGCTGGTCAACCTGTTCGTGCAATCCAGTGCGGTTCAGTTCGCCGTGTCGGCGATCGGTGTCCTGATCTTTGCAGGCCTGACCGCATACGACACGCAGAACATCAAGAACACCTACCTGCAGATGCGGGACTCGGGCGATGATTTCCTGGGCAAGTCGGCCATCATGGGCGCTCTGACCCTGTATCTGGATTTCCTGAACCTGTTCATGTTCCTGCTGCAGTTCATGGGCAACCGCAACAACTGAGCGGACGCCAGAAACGCGAAAGGCCGGCCATTGTGCCGGCCTTTTTTAATGCGTGGGTGCTGGCTGGCGACCCCGGAAGGACTTGAACCCTCAACCCCAGACTTAGAAGGTCCGTGCTCTATCCAGTTGAGCTACGGGGCCAGCGCGGATGCCGTTCTGCGGCATCGCGGTTTTTCTTGCAAGTCAAAGCCTGCGCATCATGAAGACCGACAGCGGGTCGCGCCGGTAATCTGCGAATGGCGCGCAGTCCTGAAAGCCTGCCTTCGCGTACAGTCTGCGCGCCGCGGCAAAGCTGGCCTGCGCGCCGGTTTCGAGTGCTAGCTGCGTTAGCCCCTGTTGACGGGCTTGGGTGATCAGCGCCTCAAGAACTTTCACGGCCAACCCTTGCCCACGGCACTCGGACAGGACGTGCATGGATTTGATCTCTCCCAATCCGTCGCCGTGATCCTTGATCGCGCCCATGGCGAGCGCCTGGCCGCCGCGGACCAGCGCCAGAAACCTGATGTTCGGGGCCACAAGGTCGGTGCGCGGCAGCATGTGGATCGACTCGGGTGGTGTGTCCGCGTGCATCGCCTGAACATGGCGTTCGAACAGCGTGTCGAACAGCGGGTCCGTGGGGTCGGCGAGAGTGATTGTGATCTGATCCATTCGCCCATCTGACGCGGCGTGGCGTCACGCGCAAGCGACCTCTTGTAAAACATAGTCATGCTTAGTATCTGCGCCAGAATGAACCGCACACCCGGCCTTGCCATGTTGATGCACAGCACCGCGCGCCTTCTGGCAAAGCGGATCGAGGGGCTGACCCGCGACCGCGACCTGACCAGCGCGCAGTGGCGTCTGGTCGTCACGCTGCGCAAGAACGGCCCCATGCGTCAGGCGCGACTGGCCGAGTTTCTCGAAATCGAACCGATCAGCGCATCCCGCCTTGCCACCCGCACCCAAGCCGCCGGTTGGATCGAACGGGTTCCCGACCCTTCCCATAAAGGCGCGTGGCTGATTTCCCTGACCGAACGGGCCAGCCGTTCGCTGACGGCGATGTCAGGCACGGTCGAGGGTGTTTATGCCGATCTGCTGGACGGGATACCCGACGATCAGATCCAGACTTTCATGCAGGTGATGCGTCAGATGAATGACCGCCTGTCTGACCCAGATTCCTGCGCCAACGATGATGTGGCTTGCACTGCAAAGGACCCCGCATGAGCGACCGCCCCGCCAACCCCGCCCCCTCACCGGCTGGCCAGACCCAAGACGGCACCCAAACGCCAGCCGCCGCACCGGCGCGCACGCGCAAGGGACGCACGCGCCTGTTGCTGATCTCTGTCCCGCTGATCCTGATCTTGGCGGGCCTCTATTTCTGGCTTAGCGGCGGACGCTACGAATCCACGGAAAACGCGCAGCTGCATCAGGCGCGGATGCTGATCGCCTCGGACCTGTCTGGCCGTATCGCTGATGTTCCGATTGCCGATAACCAGCACGTCAAGGCAGGGGATATCCTGTTCAAGCTGGATGATCAGCCGTGGCGGCTGGCCTTGGATCAGGCGGATGCGGCGGTCACAGCTGCGCAGTTGCAAGTGAAGCAACTACAGGGTGCCTATGCCTCGGCCCAGTCGCAGCGCAGTCTGGCGCAAGAGGATCTGGATTTCGTGACGACGGACACCGACCGTCAGCAGCAGCTGCGCAATCGGGGCGTCGCGTCGGTCGCGTCGCTGGACCAGTCCCGCCACGACCTGCAGCGGGCAAGGGATGCGCTGACCGCGGCGGATGTGGGCGTCCAAAGTGCGGCGGCTGCCTTGGCCGGCGCACCCGATGCGCCGATCGACAGCCACCCGCTGGTTGTTCAGGCGCTGGCCGCACGAGCGAAGGCCGCATACACGCTGGAACAAACCGTTCTGCGCGCGCCGGTCAATGGGCTGATTACGCAGGCCGCTTCATTTCAGAAGGGGCAGTTCGTTACGGCAGGATCGCCGCTGTTTTCGCTGATCGCGACGGATGACGCATGGGTGGACGCGAACTTCAAGGAAACCCAGCTGGATGCGATTGACCCGGGCCAGACGGCCACGGTCGTGTTCGATGCGTTCCCGGGCGACACCTATCAAGCCACCGTCCAGGCCATCGGGGCCGGAACGGGGGCTGAATTCGCCCTTCTGCCTGCACAGAATGCGACCGGTAACTGGGTGAAGGTCACGCAGCGGGTTCCAGTCCGCGTGCATCTTGACGCCGGCCAGAACATCGACCGCCTACGGGCGGGGCTGAGCGCCACGGTGACCGTGGACACGGGCCGAACCTCCAAGTTGGACCAGATCGTCAACCGCGTTGACGGTGCTGCTACTGCGGATGGCGTCGCCCCCGCAACCGATACGGCCGTGCCCGCGAAATGAGCGATGCCGCCGCGCAAGGGGGGCAGCCCGACCTGACCAAGGTCGCCAACAAGGGCATCATCACGCTGTCGGTGATGCTAGCGACCATCATGCAGGTGCTGGACACCACGATCGCCAACGTCGCGCTGCCGTCGATGCAGGCCGACCTTGGCGCGTCGGCGGACACGATCAACTGGGTGCTGACATCGTATATCGTGGCGTCGGCGATCGTGACGGCGCTGACGGGGTGGATGGCCGACCGGATCGGGCGCAAGCAACTGTTCCTGATCTCAGTCGCCGGGTTCGTCGCCTCATCGGTGGCGTGCGGCTTTGCGTGGAGCCTGGAATCCATGGTCGGCTTCCGCATCCTGCAAGGGGTGTTCGGTGCAGCCATCGTGCCGCTGGCGCAGACGTTCCTTCTGGATATCAACCCGCCTGACAAGCAGGGGCAGGCCATGGCCGTCTGGGGCGCCGGGATCATGGTCGGGCCGATCATCGGGCCGACGCTGGGCGGATGGCTGACGGAAAGCTTTGATTGGCGCTGGGTTTTCTTCATCAACCTGCCCGTCGGCATCATCGCGTTTCTGGGCTGTCTCAGTTCACTGCCGAAAAGGCCAACCAAGCGGCGCTACTTCGACGTCGTGGGCTTTGCGTTCATCGCACTGGGCGTCGGCGCGTTGCAGATGATGCTGGACCGTGGCGCTGAACTCGACTGGTTCAACTCGACCGAAGTGGTGATCGAGGCGGGGCTGGCGATCATCGGCTTCTGGGTCGCGGCCATTCACATCGCCACGTCGAACCGACCGTTCATCGACCCGGGCATCTTTGCCAACCGCAACTTCTCGGCCGGGCTGGTGATGATCTTTGTCGTGGGGATGGTTTTGATGGCGTCGATGGCGCTGTTGCCGCCGATGCTGTCGCGGATCTTCGGCTATCCGGTGATGACGACTGGCATGGTCATGGCCCCACGGGGCATGGGCACCATGGTGTCGATGCTGCTGGTCGGGCGTCTGATGAAGTTCGTCGATGCGCGAATCCTTATCGTCACCGGACTGCTGCTGACGGCCGGTTCGCTGCACTACATGACCGGGTTTTCGCCGGGCATGGACTCGCGACCGGTGATCTGGTCCGGGGTCGTGCAAGGCATGGGCATGGGCCTGGTGTTCGTCCCGCTGTCGAGCCTCGCGTTCGCCACGATGGACGCATCCTATCGCGCAGACGCCACTGCGCTGTTCAGCCTTGTGCGAAACATCGGCTCTTCGATCGGGATCTCGGTCGTGACGTTCCTGCTGACCCGCAACATTCAGGTCAATCGGACCGAGCTTGTGTCGGGCCTGACGAACGTGTCACCCAACTTGCAGATGGGGCTGCCCACGCAGGGGATCAGTCCGCAGACGTCGCTGGCCGTTCTGGACAACCTTGTGACGCAACAGGCGCTGATGATCGGGTATCTGGACGATTATCTGCTGATGTCGTGGATGACGCTGGCGGTCCTGCCGCTGGTCTTGCTGCTGCGCCGACCGTCCCGCCCGACCGCCGCCCCCATCGCACACGGCGAGTAGGGGCGCGAGGCACGGCTGGAATTTCAGCGGTTTAGTGCGTCCAGGGCGCGCGGCGGTCGCTGGCGAAATTCTCGCCATAGCCGCGGGGCCGGACGTTGTTGGCGCGCGGGTGGACGGCCAGCACGGTGAACTCCAGCCCCTCCGCCTCGGCATAGGCGACGGCCTCTTCCAGGGTCGGGAATTTCAGCCGCACCTGCGCCTGGGTGTCGTCGCTGCTGGTCCAGCCCATCAGCGGGTCGATCTTACGGGGGTCCGCTTGCGGGAATTCCAGAATCCATTGCCGCGTGCGGGCGATGCCCGACTGCATGGCGTTGCGGGCAGGCTGATAGATACGGACGCGCATGGGGACTACCTTCGCGGCAACTGACACATAACGCCTAGGCTTTTGACGCAACGCGGGCTGCCGATCAAGGGGCGCTGCGATGCATCACTGGCCGTGGGCACGGCAAATGTCGGAACGTTCGTGCCGACGTGGCGTTCCACTGGCACCAACTCCCGGAGGAACCCCCCATGCCCAGAATGACCACGCCCACGGCCATCTTCGCCCTGATGATGTCCGCGGCCATCCCGTTTGCCGCAGTGGCCCAGACGGCCACCCCGCCTGCCCCCGCCCCCGCAACGGGCGAGGCTCCGCCCCCAGACGCCGCGCCGGGTACCCCCGCACCTGCGGCACCGGCCCCAGCGGATGCACCAGCGCCTGCTCCGGCCACGGATCCCACCAGCGAGGCATCTGTGCCGCCTGCTCCGCCAGCGCCGGTTCCGCCGCCGCCAGCAGCGGGTGCAGCACCTGCACCCGGTGCGCCGCCAGCACCGCCAGCTCCTGATCCCCACGCCGCCCACGCGCCCAAGCCGGCCGGCGAAATGAAAAGCATCGCGGCTGGCCTGCACAACGCCAAGGATGAGCAGATCGGGACGGTGACGATCAGCGACACCGCCTCGGGCGCGCTTGAGGTCAAGATCAGCGCCAAAGGTATCGAGCCCGGCGAGCGCGCGGTGCATATTCACGAATTTGGGAAATGCGAAGTTCCGCAGTTCGAAACGGCCGGCGGCCACTTGGCTGGCGGCAAGGAACACGGTGCCCACTCTCCCGGTGGCATGCATTCCGGTGACCTGCCGAATGTCACTGCCGACGCCGAAGGCAATGTCGAGGCCACGTTCTTTACCAACAATGTCACCATCGACGAGATCATGGATGCCGATGGCGGTTCCTTCATCATCCATGCTGGCGCTGACGATTATACATCTCAGCCGTCTGGCGATGCAGGTGACCGGTTTGCCTGTGGCGTCTTCGAGCCGTCGAAAGGCTGAACGCAGCGAATGAACGTCAGGGCCGCCCGATCCGGGCGGCCCTTTCACTTGAAAAAGCGCGACCCGGTCGCCACGATTCTAGGGCCCCTGAAGGATTCAGCTGTCATGGCTCACAACAACACAAACGCCCCTATCCCCCTGCTGCTGACCCCGCAGAAGCGGGAGAAGCTTGAGGGCGGCAAGCGCTTTGTCATGCAGTCGGAGTTTTCGCCAGCGGGCGACCAGCCCACAGCCATTGCTGAACTGACTCAAGGCATCGCGGATGGTGAGCGCGACCAGGTTCTTTTGGGCGCCACCGGGACCGGCAAAACCTTTACGATGGCCAAGGTCATCGAGGCGACCCAGCGTCCCGCGATCATCCTTGCGCCGAACAAGACCCTTGCTGCCCAGCTTTACGGTGAGTTCAAGGGCTTCTTTCCCGACAACGCGGTCGAGTATTTCGTCAGCTACTACGACTACTATCAGCCCGAGGCGTATGTCCCCCGCTCGGACACGTATATCGAGAAGGAATCCCAGATCAACGAAGCGATCGACCGGATGCGCCACTCGGCCACCCGCGCGCTTCTGGAGCGCGACGACGTGATCATCGTGGCGTCGGTCAGCTGTATCTACGGCATCGGCTCGGTCGAAACGTATTCGGCGATGACGCAGGACATGATCGTGGGACAATCCTATGACCAGCGTGAGTTTCTGGCCGAACTTGTCGCCCAGCAATACAAGCGTCTGGAAACCGCCTTTCAGCGCGGCAGTTTCCGGGTGCGCGGCGATCTGGTCGAGGTCTGGCCCGCCCACCTTGAAGACCGGGCGTGGCGGTTCAGCTTTTTCGGGAATGAGCTGGAAACGATCACCGAGTTCGATCCGCTGACCGGCGCACGCGAGGCGGAATACAAGCAGATCCGCATCTATGCCAACAGCCACTATGTCACGCCTCGCCCGACCATGCAGCAGGCCGTGAAGGGCATCAAAGCCGAGCTGGGAACCCGCCTTGGTCAGTTGACCGGCGAAGGCAAACTGCTGGAAGCGCAGCGGCTGGAACAGCGGACGAATTTCGATATCGAGATGCTGGAGGCGACGGGGGTCTGTAACGGGATCGAAAACTATTCCCGCTATCTGACCGGCCGCGCACCCGGAGAGCCGCCGCCAACCCTGTTCGAATTCATCCCCGACAACGCGATCGTCTTTGCGGATGAAAGCCATGTCAGCGTGCCGCAGATCGGGGGCATGTACCGGGGTGACTTTCGGCGCAAGTTCACGCTGGCTGAACACGGCTTCCGGCTGCCCAGTTGCATGGACAACCGTCCGTTGAAGTTCGAGGAATGGGACGCCATGCGCCCACAGTCGGTGTTCGTCAGCGCGACGCCCGCAGATTGGGAAATGGATCAGGTCGGCGGCGTCTTCGCCGAACAGATCATCCGCCCTACCGGCCTTCTGGACCCCGTCATCGAAATCCGTCCCGTCGAAACCCAGGTCGACGATTTGCTGGACGAAGTTCGCAAGGTCGCCGCGGCGGGATACCGCACGCTGGTCACCACGCTGACCAAGCGCATGGCCGAGGATCTCACGGAATACCTGCACGAACAGGGTATTCGCGTGCGCTACATGCACAGCGACATCGACACCATCGAACGGATCGAGATCCTGCGAGACCTGCGCCTTGGCGCTTATGACGTGCTGGTTGGTATCAACCTTCTGCGCGAAGGGTTGGACATTCCGGAATGTGGCTTGGTAGCCATTCTGGACGCAGACAAGGAAGGTTTCCTGCGGTCGGAAACGTCGCTGATCCAGACCATCGGGCGAGCCGCGCGGAACGCCGATGGGCGCGTCATCATGTATGCCGACCGGATCACCGGCAGCATGGAACGGGCCATGGCCGAAACCGAACGCCGCCGCGAAAAGCAGATGGCGTACAACGAAGAACACGGCATCACGCCGACGACCGTGCGCAAGAACGTCGAGGATGTGCTGGCGGGTCTGTGGCAGGGCGACACAGATCAGTCGCGCGTCACCACCAAGGTCGACAAACCCATGGTCGGCGCAAACCTTGCCGCTCATCTGGATGCGCTGCGCGCCCAGATGCGCAAAGCGGCCGAGAACCTTGAGTTCGAAGAGGCTGCCCGCATGCGCGACGAAGTGAAGCGTCTGGAAGCCGTCGAACTGGCAGTCGCCGACGATCCCCTTGCCCGGCAAGAGGCGATTGATGAAGCAGCAGAAGCGGCGACCCGTTCCTCGGGCCGGTCCACGGCGGGGCGCGCGGGTCAGCGCGGCGGCAACAAGCGGTCCAAGCGCCGGCGTTGATTCAGCGCAGGCGCGCCATGATCTCATCTGCAAGCGCGGTGATTTCCGTGCGCGCCGTGGTCGCGGCCCCGTCCGCGACGCCCAGCCCCTGCCCCAGCGTTTCGGCATAGGCGACGCGGTTGCCCAAGGTGGCCTCCGCCACCTCGGCATCCAGTGCCCGTGCACCGTCGGCAACCTCGGCGGCAAGACGCGTGCCGGGGCGGGTGCGGTTCAAGACAATCAACAGCGGGCGCTTTTCACGCCGTGCAAGGTCCAGAACCCCTTCGGTGGCCCAAAGATCGACCTGACTGGACGCGACGGGGACGACGATCAGATCGGCGACGCGCAAGGCGGGGCGCAGGTCGCTGTCGATCTTGGGCGGCGTATCAAGTATCACCACGTCGAACCGCTTCTTCAGCTTTTCGCCCTCGTAACTTGCCCCCCACGCCGATGAGGTCGAGAATTCCAGATCATCCTCAGGGCCCAGCCGCTCGATCCGCTCCATGAACCAGCGGCCAAGACTGCCCTGCGGGTCGGTATCGATCAGCGCGACGCTTATTCCTTGACGTCGCAAGGCGCAGGCAAGGTTCACGGCCAGCGTGGTCTTGCCAGAGCCGCCCTTCTGCTGTGCGATGGTGATGATATGGCCTGCCATGCCCGCCCCTGACGATCTGGTCCGCTGAAAACCTAGCGGCCCCACCCTCAGACGCAATTGAAAACAGACAATTGGACCGGCATGGACATCGGGAAAGGCCAGGCGCATGGTCGCAGCCCCAACCCGATGCCTACTAATGGACCGATCCCATGACCAATCCCCAGATCACCCCCGTTTTCGACGGCCACAACGATTTTCTGCAGCGGATGGTCAGCGCCGGCCCCGATGCCAGAACGCTGTGGCTGGAAGGGGACGGGACCGGCTCGCTTGACCTGCCGCGCTGCAAGGCAGGGGGGTTTGCGGGCGGGTTCTTTGCGATCTGGATCCCCATGGCGCCGCGCAGTACGACCGATGATCAGGTTTCGGGACTGATGGAAAACCCGCCTTTCCGCGCCGCCTTGCCGCCGGAAGTCCCCTATGAAGTCGCCCTGCCCCACGCGGTTGCCCAAGCCAGCGCCCTTCTGACGATGGCCGGCACGGGCACGGTTCGGGTCGTGCGCAGCGCCGCCGAGATCCGCCAGTCGATCGAGGACGGCCAGATCGCCGCCATCATGCACATGGAAGGGGCCGAGCCGATCGGGAACCCTGATCACCTGCACCTGTGGCACGCGGCCGGTCTGCGCTCGATCGGGCCTGTCTGGTCACGGCCCACCCGCTATGGCCACGGGGTGCCGTTCGCGTTTCCGTCCAGCCCGGATACCGGTGACGGCCTGACCGACATGGGCAAGGCTCTGGTTCGCGAATGCAACGCGCTGCGCATCATGCTGGACCTGTCGCACCTGAACGAAAAGGGCGTCGACGACATCGCGGCACTCAGCGACGCGCCGCTGGTGGCCAGTCATTCCTGCGCGCACGCCGTGGCACCCAGTTCGCGCAACCTGACCGACCGTCAACTTGCGCAGATTGCTGAGACCAAGGGGCTCGTCGGTTTGAACTATGCCAGCCAGTTCCTTGACCCCGAAGGGCGGCGCATGCCGCTGACCGATCTGTCCGTCATGCTGCGGCACCTTGACCATCTTCTGGACCATCTGGGCGAGGATGGCGTGGCGTTGGGGTCGGATTTCGACGGCGCGATCATGCCCCGCGACCTTCAGGACGCCAGCGCACTGCCCAGACTGGTCACGCTGATGCGCGATCACGGCTATGGCGAGCAGTTGGTGCAGAAGATTGCGTGGAAGAACTGGGTCAACGTGCTGGAACGGACGTGGGGCAACTGAACCGGTGGGGTTGAGCGATTGACCCCGCGCGCCTATTTATAGACCAGACAGAAAGGTCGCGCTTATGTTTTCGATCCCCGGCAAATCCCCCGTGTCCATCACCCCTGCCGCCGCCAAGCGGATCGCGCGGCTGGTCGGTGACAATCAGTCCGGCGGCCTGCGCATCGGCCTGAAAAAAGGCGGATGTGCGGGCATGGAGTACACCATGGAAATCACCGAGGCCCCGGCCCCGGGTGATGAGGTCGTGGAACTGGACGGCGCACGCGTCATGATTGCGCCGACCGCGCAGATGTTCCTGTTCGGGACCGAGATCGATTATGAATCCGGGCTGATCGACTCGGGCTTTCGGTTCCGGAACCCGAACGTCACAGAAAGCTGCGGATGCGGCGAATCCGTTAGCTTTGCCATCCCCGGCGGCGCGCAAAGCTGAGTTTAGCGCAAACGGTGGCGATAACGGACCTTGATCCCCAAGACCCCCGAACCTAGCACGAAAGGGCTTTGGGAATGGGGGACGAAACGGATGGTTCGCAAGATCGCTGCCGGAAACTGGAAGATGAACGGGCTGCGCGCCGACGTTTCCGAGCTAAACACGCTTAGCGCGCCGGTTGGCGTCGAAGTCGTTATTTGCCCGCCTGCCACACTGATCCATGCTGCCGCATCCGCTGGGTCTGCCGCCATGATCGGCGCGCAGGATTGCCATACGAACGAAAAGGGTGCCCATACGGGAGACGTGTCGGCTGTTCAGCTGGCCGACAGCGGCGCGAAATGGGTCATTGTCGGCCATTCCGAACGTCGGACGGATCATGCTGAAACGGATGAGGCCGTTCGCGCCAAGGCCATCGCCGCCCACCAGTCCGGTCTGACGACCATCATCTGCGTGGGTGAGACCGAGGCGCAGCGCGATGCAGGCGAGGCCTTGGCGGTGATCGCCGCGCAACTGGCCGGGTCGGTTCCAGACTGCGCAACTGCGCAGAACACTGTCATTGCCTATGAACCGGTCTGGGCCATCGGCACCGGACGCGTTCCCAGTGACGACCAGATTGCGGAAATCCACGCCGCCTTGCGGCTGGATCTGACCGCGCGCTTTGCGGACGGCGCTGACTTCGCGCTGCTTTACGGCGGCAGCGTCAAAGGGTCGAACGCCGCGCAGATATTTGCGGTAAAGAATGTCGACGGCGCGCTGGTCGGCGGCGCGAGCCTCACTGCCAAGGATTTCCAACCCATCATCGACGCGCTGGCCGCCTCGTGACGAACCGCGCGCGGGGGCGATAATTCGGCTTTCCCCCCGCAGGAGTAGCGGTTAGAAGCACCGCTGTTCGGGGCGTGGCGCAGCCTGGTAGCGCGACGGTTTTGGGTACCGTAGGCCGGAGGTTCGAATCCTCTCGCCCCGACCATCCTTCAATGATTTCTTTGCGGTTATCGCCAAGCATCTTCGGGCGTGGTCGCGATTTGATGCAACCAGATCAATGCATTCACCGTTTAAGGACCACACGCGCCTCGACAGTCGACCCGTCACCAAAGCTTAGGTCCCGCCGCCATGATTCGCTCTGAACTTATCCAGAAGATCGCCAACGACAATCCGCATCTGTTCCAGCGCGACGTTGAGAAAATCGTCGGCACAGTCTTCGAGGAGATCATTTCGGCCATGGCGCGGGGGGACAGGGTCGAACTGCGCGGCTTCGGTGCGTTTTCGGTCAAGCGCCGTGATGCTCGTCAGGGCCGAAACCCCCGGACGGGCGAAGCGGTCGAGGTTGACGAAAAGCACGTCCCCTTCTT
Source organism: Paracoccus denitrificans (assembly GCA_003240735.1). Lineage (GTDB taxonomy): Bacteria > Pseudomonadota > Alphaproteobacteria > Rhodobacterales > Rhodobacteraceae > Paracoccus > Paracoccus denitrificans_A. Next base: position 22,965 of record QFNE01000028.1, read on the forward strand.
CAAGACCGGCAAGGCTCTTCGCGACCGTCTCAATGACGAGTGAGCCGGATTGCAGTCCGTGCCCTGACGGACCACAATGGTGTCGGCTGTGACCTAACATACCTAGACGTAGAAGAAGGAATACCCGATGCGGACGGTTCGCCTGATTTTTGTGACTTTGGTGGCCATCGTCCTGATCGGGGTTGCCTTGGCGAACCGCGGACCTGTGACGGTCAGCCTGCTTCCGGGACAGCTTGGTCAATATCTCGGCGGCAGCTGGTCGGTGACCGTACCGGTGTTTCTGTTGATCCTGGTCACATTGCTTGTGGGGATGATTCTGGGGCTGGTCTGGGAATGGCTTCGCGAGGCGGGCCTTCGGGCAGAATCCGCGCGTCGTGCGCAGACGATCGCGGCGCTGGAACGCGAAAGCGGCACCCTGCGCCGCGACTATTCGGCGCCCAAGGATGACGTCCTGATGATCCTAGACGCGCCCCAGCCCGTGATCGATACGCGCAGCGGCGCCCCCGCTCCGCCGCCCGAAGGCGGATTGCCGGCGCCCTTGCCCCAACAACGCTGATGCCCGCTGCCGCCAAGATCTGCGGTCTGACGCGACCGGAGGACTTCAGCGTCACCGCTGACGCCGGCGCGCGATACGCGGGGCTGGTCTTCTTTCCGAAATCGCCACGAAACGTATCCGTGGGCGATGCTGCCGCACTTGCGGCGCAGGCCCCGGACGGTCTTGCGAAGGTGGGGCTGTTTGTTGATCCCGACGACACCTTGCTGGATGAGGTTACTCGGCACGTCACGCTCGACATTATTCAGTTGCACGGCAAGGAAACGCCCGAGCGTGTTGCCGAAGTGAAGGCGCGAACCGCGCTGCCTGTGATGAAGGCGGTCGGGATTTCCGGTGCCGACGATCTGGACCGGCTGTGGAATTATGGGCTGGTGGCCGATTTGCTGCTGGTCGATGCGAAACCTGCGCCGGACGCCGCGTTGCCAGGTGGTAATGGGCTGTCATTCGACTGGCGTCTGCTGGTCGGGCGTCGCTTTCTGAAGCCTTGGATGCTGGCCGGTGGTCTGACCCCCGATAACGTGGCCGAGGCAGTTCGCCTGACCGGCGCTCAGGCAGTGGACGTGTCATCGGGCGTGGAAAGCGCACCGGGCGTCAAGGACCCTGATCTGATCCGCCGCTTTGTCAAAGCTGCTGCGGAATGACCGTCTCGTTCCGTGAAGCCACGGTCGAGGATGTGTCCGCCATGGTCGCACTTCTGGCCGACGATATGTTGGGAAAAGCACGGGAAGGTGCGGTGCCCGAAGTTTATCGCGATGCGTTTCGGCGCATCGTCGCCGCGACCGGCAACATCCTGATTGTTGGCGAACAGAATGGCCGGATCGTTGCGATGTATCACCTGACCATGCTGCCTGGTCTTAGCAACAAGGGCGCAACCCGCGCGCAGCTTGAGTCGGTCCGTGTCGCGTCCGACCTGCGCAGCGGAGGCATCGGCAAACTGCTGTTGGCCGATGCCGAGGCGCGAGCGAAGGCGTCAGGCGCCGACCGCATCCAGCTGACAAGCCACGTGGACAGGGTCGACGCACACAGGTTCTACCGGACCAACGGCTATGACCAATCCCATACCGGGTTCAAGAAGGCGCTTTAGGACCCTTCGGGAAGGGGAATGAACTCACCCCGATCTGTCGGCGGCAGGTCAAACTGACCCTGCCCCCACGCGCCCTGACGCCATTGCTCCTTGGCGTGCTCGATCCGCTCCTTGCTGGACGCAACGAAGTTCCACCACAGATAGCGTGGCCCGTTCATCGTTGCCCCACCCAGTGCCATCAGTCGCGCCCCCTGTGGGCCAGCGGCAACCGTGATCCTGTCGCCGGGACGAAAAACCATCATCCGTCCCGCCTCGAACTCTTGCCCCGCGACGGTAACGGTGCCTTGCACGATGTACAAACCGCGATCCTCATGGTCGTCGGGCAGTGGGAAACGGGCGTTCGCGTCCAGCGTCACGTCCAGATAGAACGTGTCGGTATAAAGCGTGGCCGGCGCTTTTTCACCGTATGCGTGTCCAAGGATCAGGCGGGCATTGACACCATTGTCCTGAAACTCCGGCAGGGTCTGCTTGCCGTGATGTTCAAAGACGGGGTCCATGTCTTCGTGGCTTTCAGGCAGCGCGATCCACGTCTGGATCCCGAACAGGCTGTGATCGCCGACCCGCGCTGTCGCGCTTGTGCGTTCGGAATGGGTGACCCCTTTACCCGCAACCATCCAGTTGACGGCCCCCGGCAGGATCACCTGATCTGTGCCGATGCTGTCCCGGTGATGAAAATCCCCGCGATACAGGTATGTCACCGTCCCCAGCCCGATATGCGGATGAGGTCTGATATCGACGCCGCTGCCGGTCAGGAATTCGGCAGGGCCCGCCTGATCAAAAAAGATGAACGGCCCTACCATCTGCCGCTTGGGCGACGGCAAAGCGCGGCGCACTTCAAAATCCCCTAGGTCACGGGCACGCGGGACGATGACCGTCTCGATCGCGTCCACGCCCACGTCATTCGGGTCGACATGGCCGTCCAAGGCATTCCAGCTCATAGGCGTCTCCTTTGTTGGGATCAGGATAGGCACTTGAGGTGATGCTTCAAGTGGCGTCGCGGTGATCTGATCTCGCTCATTCGACCGCATCTACGTCGGGTTTACCCAGCCACGCTTCGGCGTTACATCTTCGCCAGTTTCAAGGAGCGTATGATGGCCGACGACCTGCTGAACAGTTTCATGTCCGGACCCGACGAAGACGGCAAGTTCGGCATCTATGGCGGGCGCTTCGTCAGCGAAACGCTGATGCCCCTGATCCTTGACCTGCAGGCGGAATATGCCGCCGCGCAGAAGGACCCGGCCTTCACCGGGCAGATGGACGACATGTGGCGGCACTATGTGGGTCGGCCGTCGCCGCTGTACTTCGCTGAACGCCTGACCGACCGGCTGGGCGGCGCGAAGATCTACTTCAAGCGGGAAGAGTTGAACCACACCGGCAGCCACAAGATCAACAATGTGCTGGGCCAGATCCTGCTGGCGCTGCGCATGGGCAAGACGCGGATCATTGCGGAAACCGGCGCCGGTCAGCACGGGGTCGCAACGGCGACCGTCTGCGCGCGCTATGGCCTGAAATGCGTCGTCTATATGGGCGCGCACGACGTCGAGCGTCAGCAGCCGAACGTATTCCGCATGCGTCTGCTGGGGGCCGAGGTTGTCCCGGTACGCTCGGGTCGCGGCACGCTGAAGGACGCCATGAACGACGCGCTGCGCGACTGGGTGACGAACGTGCGCGACACGTTCTACTGCATCGGCACGGTGGCGGGGCCGCACCCCTACCCCGCGATGGTGCGTGACTTTCAGGCCATCATCGGACGCGAAACCAAGGCGCAGATCATGGAACAGGAAGGCCGCCTTCCCGACACCGTGATTGCGGCAATCGGTGGCGGATCGAACGCCATGGGCCTGTTCCACCCCTTCCTTGACGACCCGAGCGTTCGCATCATCGGGGTCGAGGCTGGCGGTAAGGGCGTCGATGACCGGATGGAGCATTGTGCCAGCCTGACGGGCGGTCGCGCCGGCGTTCTGCATGGCAACCGGACCTATCTGCTGCAGGATGATGAGGGGCAGATTCTGGAAGGGCACTCGATCAGTGCCGGGCTCGACTATCCGGGCATCGGACCGGAACACGCCTGGCTAAAAGATCAAGGGCGGGCCGAATATGTCAGCATCACCGACCGCGAGGCGTTGGAGGCGTTCACCCTTACGTGCGAGACCGAAGGGATCATCCCTGCGCTGGAACCGGCACACGCGATTGCGCATGTCGCAAAGATCGCGCCGAACCTGCCCAAGGATCACCTGATCGTGCTGAACCTGTCCGGTCGTGGCGACAAGGACATCTTCACGGTCGCCAAACA
>QFNE01000094.1 GCA_003240735.1 Paracoccus denitrificans
TGGCGAGCGCGGTGCGAGTCATGCTGGGCCAACGACGCGCCCCGCGAGTCGGGTCCGCGGGACGGGTGAAAATTACCCGTGAGGAGTCGGGAACTCTCCGGGACGGGGTGTCGGCGCGGGCTGGTCGCGTGGCGTTTGTGTGGGTACGGGGTCGGCGAGGGTGCGGGAGGATGGGTGACGTGTGACGATGCGTCACCGGAACGCGAGGCGCTCAGGTCGCTGGGATGCCGTGCCGGGTCCGGGCAGCGGCACAAGTTGGCGAGGCGTTAGATGTGACGGGGGCCAAGGGGAAGGTATCGGGTAATCCGATAATCAGGGGATCAGGTGATCAGGGCGGGTGAGCGGGTGAGCGGGTGAGCGGGTGAGCGGGTGAGCGGGGCTATGCATGACCTTCCCCGGTCAAGTCTTGGCGTGTCGACTCGGCGTACGTGCTTGAGGCCCGCGCCAGACGGAACCCGCGCACGCATCGCTCTTCTTCCGTCCTGCGCCAGCCCATACCCGCCCAGCGCTCCCTCCACTTCTCCCGCGGTGCCCCACACCCTCCTAGCGATCGGTCCCCCGACCCCTGCGCCGGAAGTGCTCTCGAACACGTATCGTTCCCCCTTTTCCGCGCGTCCCGCACCCGCTTGGCGCTCGTGCCCCGTTCAGCCGCCGGATCGTTCCCGCGGCTGCCTCGCGTCCCTTCCTCTCCCGCGCCCGCTACGCCCACCCCACCGCTCGCTCCCCTCCCCCAACTCCGGCCCCCACCCCTCCAACCCTGAGCCCCCCCACCCCCTTCCCCCCGCGCAGCCTTTGCGCCATGACACCGCGTCCGCCCCGCCCCAACCGACGCACCCATGCTCACCATCCTCTTCGACGGCCTCGCCTACGGGATGCTGCTCTTCGTCCTCGCCGTGGGCCTCTCGGTGACGATGGGGCTGATGAACGTCGTCAACCTCGCGCACGGGGCATTCGCCATGCTCGGCGGCTATGTCACCGCGCTGCTCGTCGGGCGGGCGGGGGCGCCGTTCCTTGCCACGCTGCCGCTCGCCTTCGTGGCCGCGGCGGTGGCGGGTGGGGTGGCCGAGCGGCTGGTCTTCCGACCGCTCTACCGGCGGCCGCATCTCGATCAGGTGCTGGCCTCGATCGGGCTGGTCTACGTCGCCATGGCCGCGGCGAGCTGGCTGATCGGGCCGCAGCCG
>QFNE01000043.1 GCA_003240735.1 Paracoccus denitrificans
GCTTCACCGCGCTCGGCACGCCCATCACAGAGGTCGCGGGATAAGTCTGTCCGGGGAAAGGGAAACCTCTGCCTTCAGCTGATTTGTGCAACAGAGCCCCGGAGAGTGCAGAATCCTACGCTAAGCGCTGAGAACCCGTTTCCCGTAATCGCGTAGATTGCCGTTCGGGTCGACATATCGGTAGAGTGTGACCGGTTTGACCCCCAATTCCTTACAGAGTTCTGAAACCGATGTGTCGCGGCTGACCATAGCGGCCTGAGCCATGCGGACCTGCGCTTTCGTCAGCGCAAACTTTCTTCCTCCCTTTCGGCCGCGCGCGCGGGCGGCTTGGAGCCCCGCCATCGTGCGTTCGCGGATCAACTCGCTTTCAAATTCGGCAAGCGCAGCAAAGATGCCGAATGAAAGCCTTCCAGCCGCAGTCGTTGTGTCAATCTGCGCCCCTTGCCCGGTGAGAACCTTGAGGCCAACGCCACGCTCGGACAGCATGCTGACGGTTTTGACAAGGTGGTGGAGGCTGCGCCCCAAGCGGTCGAGCTTCCACACGATCAGCACATCCCCCTCACGCAATGCTTTGAGGCAGGCCTCCAGACCGGATCGGTCATCCTTCTTGCCGGACGCCAGATCTGAGTAGATCTGGTCCTCCTCGACGCCGGACGCGATCAATGCATCTCGTTGCAAGTCGAGGGACTGGCTGCCGTCAGCTTTCGAAACCCGCGCATAGCCGATCAGCATGTTTCACAAACGTTCGTTTGAGGTGTTCTGGAAAGCGGCGCGCTTTCGGCCATCCGAACAATTCCTTATTCAATATCTTAATCATCAATACGCAAACCATATGTAGAAAGCAAAAGAAACATGGCGCATCGTACTATCCTCACCGAGCGTCAGCGCTCAGTACTTTTTGATCTTCCGATCGATGAAACGGCGATGTTGCGCCACTACATCCTTGCGGACGACGATCTCAGAATGCGCGTTGGCGGGGCGCCTTTGGGACGTAACGTGAGGAGGGGCAGGGATTTTGCAAAGCCAAGCCTCGCCATGCCCGTCATGCGGGGCCAGTAATGCAGGCTTCGCCGGTCGTCTCGTTTATCCTCTGAGTAGCCCCATCAGGTAGCGCCCATAATCGTTCTTGCGGAATTTTTCGGCTTGCGCGGCAAGCTGCTCTCGGTCGATCCAGCCCTGATCGAAGGCGATCTCCTCGGGGCAGCCGGCCTGCTGGCCTTGGCGCTTCTCCAGGGTGCGAACAAAATTCCCCGCATCAAGCAGTGACCCGTGGGTGCCGGTGTCGAGCCAGGCGTAGCCGCGGCCCATGCGCTTCACGTCAAGCTGGCCTTCGTGCAGATACATCTCGAGTAGCGTGGTGATCTCGAGCTCGCCACGCGGCGAGGGGGCGACGGCCTTCGCCCGCCCCGGTGCCGTGTCGTCGAGGAAATAGAGCCCGGTCACAGCATAGTTCGAGGGCGGGACTTCTGGTTTCTCAATAATCGAGGTGGCGCGGCCCTCGGCATCGAAATCCACCACACCATAGCGTTCCGGGTCAGCGACGCGATACCCAAAGACAGTGCCGCCGGTCTCGCGCGCGTCGGCCTCGGCCATCATGTTGGGCAGGCCATGGCCATAGAAGATGTTGTCGCCCAGAACCAGCGCTGAGGGGGCACCATCAAGGAAGGCCTCGGCGAGGATGAAAGCCTGCGCCAGCCCGTCGGGGCTGGGCTGGACCACGTAGGTGAGCTCGATCCCCCACTGGCTGCCGTCACCCAGCGTGCGCTTGAACTGTTCTTGATCCTGCGGCGTGGTGATCATGCAGATCTCGCGAATACCAGCCAGCATCAGCACCGACAGAGGATAGTAGATCATCGGCTTGTCATAGACCGGCAGAAGCTGCTTCGAGACCCCCATGGTGATGGGGTAGAGGCGCGTGCCCGAGCCGCCTGCGAGAATGATGCCCTTGCGTTTCGTCATCGAATGGTACCTTGCCTCAAGTCTTGAGAAATTCTGGGAAAGTCAGCATCTGCGGGTCGAGATGCGTGGCATAGAGCGCCATGTCCGCAGCATAGAGCTGGGCCACTTGAGCGCTTAGCGCGTCGTCGTAGAGTTGCGCATGAGCGGGCAGGCGTCCGTCGCGCTTCAAGGCCCCCAGTTCGGCCAGAGGCATATCGGCGAAGCTGCCCTCCTGGATCAGCTCGACCCGGTCGGTGCCATGGCCGGTCAGGCTGCGGGCGTCATACACTTCGAAGCCCGCTTCATCACGCAGCACCGGGATGGCGTCGCGGAAGCGCTCGAGGGCGAAGACGCGGGAATAGTTCTCGTAGACCAGGAAATCCTGCTGTGGGCGCCAGTGGATGTTGGCCTGCATCAGGTCGTTCTCGTCCAGCAGGGCGACGAAGGTTCGGAAGGTCAGATCGTCGGGGGCAAAGCCATCGCGGGTCAGCCGGTAGAGCTGCCAGAGCTCTGGGGTTTTGTCGACGATCTTATCGAGGAAGACGCTGGCCAGCCGAGCATGCGGGCAGCGCAGCACCACGAAGCTGAAGGGCGCTCGCACCAGATCGGGTAGCGTTGCCGAGAAGGTGCCATTGTTGAGGTGGATCCAGGTCCAGTCCTCGGGGCCGGCGAGGCAGTTGTTGGCCCGCGCCATGGAGTAGCGCAAGGTCGAACAGGCGTTCTTCGGAATGAAGCTGTAGACGGTACCCGAGCGGTAATGGACCAGCGCGTAATGCGCTGCGAAGGAATGTGCCTTGTTCTGCGACAGAGACACATCCTCGCACCGGGCATATCGCAGCAGTCCGGTCATTGCTGCGCGAGCTCCGGATCGGCGAGAATTTCGCGCAGGCCGTCGCGCCAATCCGGGCGCGCCACGCCGAAGGCGGCCTCGGTTGCGTCATTGTCCATACGCGAGTTCAGGGGGCGCTCGGCCGGAGTGGGATAGTCACTCGAGGGGATGTCGGCGACCTCACAGGTGATCCCGGCTTGGGCGAAGATCTCGCGGGCGAAATCGGCCCAGCTCACGTCTGGGCTGCCCGAGAAGTGGTAGGTGCCGCTTTTCTCCGGGGACTCAATCAATTGCACCGCGATCCGCAGGCAGGCATCGGCGATGTCGGCGGCACAGGTCGGTCCGCCCACTTGGTCAGCGACGATGGTCAGCCGGTCTCGTTCGGCCCCGAGCCGCAGCATGGTCTTCACGAAGTTCTTGCCGTGTGCCGAAACCACCCAGGATGTACGCAAGATGGCATGAGGCCCGCCCGCGGAGCGGACCGCCTCCTCGCCCACGAGCTTCGAGCGGCCATAGGCGCCGAGCGGAGTGGTGGGGTGGTCGGTAGCGAAAGGTGTCTCCCCCGCACCGTCGAAGACGTAGTCGGTTGAGACATGCACGAGAGGCAGGCCCTTTGCCGCGCAGGCCATGGCAATGGCACCAGGTGTCTTGCCGTTGACCGTGGTCGCCAAGGCTTCTTCCTCTTCGGCCTTGTCCACCGCCGTGTAGGCCACCGCATTGATGACCGCGTCCGCGTCCGAAGCCGCGACCAGTGAGGCGCAGGCGGCGGGATTGGTGAAATCGGCGGTCTCGCGACCGTGGATCTCGAGGGTCACGTCGCCTGCGCGGCGTGCCAGTTCCAATCCGAGTTGGCCGGTCTTCCCGAAGACCAGGATCTTCATGCCGGGGCCTTCTCGGTTACACCGGTGCCGAGCCGCTCTCCCACACCCTTGCGAGCCTGCAGCGGGCGCCACCACGCCTCGTTGTCGAGATACCATTGCACGGTCTTCTCGAGCCCTTCCTCGACGGTGACCGAGGGGCGCCAGCCCAGCTCTTCGCGGATGCGCGAGGGGTCAATGGCGTAACGCGCATCATGGCCCGGGCGGTCGGTCACGAAGGTGATCTGATCGGCGTAGGAGCCGCTTTCCTTCGGGCGTTTGCCATCGAGGATGGCGCAAAGTGTCTTCACCAACTCGAGGTTGGTGCGCTCGTTCTCTCCGCCAATATTGTAGCTGCGGCCCAACTCTCCCTTTTCGACCACCAGCAGGAGCGCGTCGGCGTGGTCTTCGACGTAGAGCCAGTCGCGGATGTTGTCGCCCTTGCCGTAAATCGGCAGCGGCTTGCCGGCGAGCGCGTTCAGGATCACCACCGGGATAAGCTTTTCCGGGAAGTGGTAGGGACCGTAGTTGTTGGAGCAGTTGGTCAGCACCACCGGCAGGTCGTAGGTCTCGTGCCAGGCACGGACCAGATGGTCAGAACTCGCCTTCGAAGCCGAGTAGGGGCTGCGCGGATCGTAGGGTGTGTCCTCGGTGAACTTGACCTCCGGGTTGGTGGGCAGCGAGCCGAACACCTCGTCGGTCGAGATGTGGTGAAAGCGGAAGCTTTCGGGTTTGCCCCGTGCCACCCAGTAGGCGCGGGCGGCTTCCAGCATGTTGTAGGTGCCGGTGATGTTGGTCTCGATGAAATCGCCCGGCCCGTCAATCGAACGGTCGACGTGGCTTTCGGCGGCCAGGTGCATTACCGCGTCAGGCTTGTGTTGGCTGAAGATCCGGTCGAGCGCCGCACGATCGCGGATGTCGGCCTGCTCGAAGACATAGAGCGGACTGTCCGCCACGGAGGCAATGTTCTCGAGGCAGGCGGCATAGGTCAGCGCGTCGAGGTTTACCACCTCGTGGCCGCGCGCGATCGCAAGGCGGACCACGGCGGAGCCGATGAACCCGGCACCGCCGGTAATCAGGAGTTTCATGTCGGCTTATCCCTCAAAGGTGAACGGGCTGTCGAAATCCTTCAGAAGGGGCGCCGCAGCGTCCTTCTCCGAAAGCACGACCGCAGAGTTGTCGATGCCCCAGTCGATGCCGATGTCGGGATCGTCGAAGCGCACCGCGCCGTCACATTCGGGGGCGTAGTAGTCGGTGCATTTGTAGATAATCTCGGTGTTGGGCTCGAGCGTGGCAAAGCCGTGCAGGAAGCCCGCAGGGACCAGCAGTTGGCGCCCGTTCTCGAAGCTCAGTTCCTCGCCGACCCATTTGCCGAAGGTGGGCGAGCCTTTACGGATATCGACGGCCACATCGAAGAGCCGGCCCTTGCCACATCGCACCAGCTTGTCCTGGGCATGTGGAGGGCTCTGGAAATGCAGCCCGCGCACGGTGCCCACCGTAGCGCTGAGTGAATGGTTGTCCTGCACAAAATCGTAGTTGAGCCCGTTCTGGGCCATGCGCTCCTTGTTCCAGCTTTCAGAAAAGAACCCACGATTGTCGCCGAAGCGCCAGGGGGTGAGGATCAGAACGCCGGGCAGGGCGGTCTCTTCAATTTCCAGCATGGTATGAACTTTTGTCGTTTGTGCCGTTTGCTCGCGGTTTGTCTATAGAGGATGCATGGGTCGTGTCGCGAATGTGGTGGAAATTGCCGAGCAGCGGGCTCCGGGCATGTAACGATGGCTCCAGTCAGGCCGCGAGGTCAAGGGACATTGGCTCGAGAGGCTGGGACAGAGTTTCCCAGCCATCGACCTTTCGCATCTGG
>QFNE01000095.1 GCA_003240735.1 Paracoccus denitrificans
ACGCCCGATGGCTGACCCAAGGGGGCCCGACATGACCCGTCCGTTCGTCTCGCTCGGCCTCAAGTCCGGCGTGTGGGAGGGGCGGCTGCCCGACGGCCCGGCCCCCGCCCGGGTGGCGCTGACGCTGAACGGCCGCACCGTCGGCCAGGCCGAGGTCACGCCCGGCGCCGAGGGCGGCTGGAACATCCGCGCCGCCCTGCCGGTCGAGACGCTGTCCGAGGGGGTGCAGACCTATACGCTGATCGCCGACGATGGCGCCGGCGTCGACGCGCCGCGTCCCGGCGCGATGCGGCTGGGGCACCTGCCCCTGCTCGCGGGCGAGGCGCTTGACGCCGACCTGCGGGCCGAGATCGACCTGCTCAGGGCCGAGGTGGACCTGCTCAAGCGCGAGTTCCGGCGGCTGGCGACCGAGTGACGGCTCAGCCGTCGCGCTGCCAGTAGGCGTAGAGGCCGACGGGCGCGAAGCCGAGCCCGGCATAGAGCGCGCGCGCCGCGGCGTTCGCCTCGGTCACCGCGAGCGCCAGTTCGGCGGCGCCGTGCCGGGCGGCGAAATCGGCCGCGCGCCGCACCATCCAAGCGCCCAGGCCCTTGCCCCGCCAGCGCGGCAGCACCGCCAGCGCGTGCAGCGTGGCGATGCCGCCGTGCACCGCGGCAAAGGCGGCCCCTGCGGCGCGGTCCTCGACCCGGCCGAGGATCGCCGTGTGCGGCCCCGCCACCCGCGCCATCACCGCCTGCCGCGCCTCCCCGACCCCGAGCTGGCGCCACAGGTCGCGCTGGATCGCCAGCGGCGGCCAGGATTCGAGCGCCGTCACAGGCGGGATCGCCCGGTCGGTCAGCGGCCCGAGCGGCGCCGACAGGATCAGCGTGGGGTTGGCGGCGCGATACCCCCGCGCCGCAAGCGCCGCGGTGAGCGCGCCGTCGCCGTCCTCGACCGCGAAGAGCGCCGGCTGCCCCCAGCCGGCATGGGTCGCCTCGGCCGCGGCAATGTCGGCCTCATCCCAGTCGCCCACCACCCGGGCGGCGCTGACCCGGCCGCCACCGCCAAGCCCCCGGCCGACCCGCAGCCCGCCGTGGTCGGCATAGTCGGCCGCGGGCCAGGTCGCCTGCCAGGCGGCGTCGAACGCCGGTGAGATCACAGCCCGAGCC
>QFNE01000001.1 GCA_003240735.1 Paracoccus denitrificans
AGCTGATCGCGCCGATCGCGATGGAAGAGAAACTGCGCTTCGCGATCCGCGAAGGCGGCCGCACCGTCGGCGCCGGCGTCGTCTCGAAGATCCTCGCGTGATGAGGGGTGGGGCGCACCAGCGTCCCGCCGCCCGCCACGGCCGTTGGGTGGGGTTCACCCCACCAACACCACCGGCCCCGCAAAGACACGAAAGGCCCGTCCCGAAAGGGGCGGGCTTTTTTGTTTGATGTCGAACCATTGGCCCGAGGAACGGTGGGGTGAACCCCACCCTACGGGTGCACGTCCGGTGGAGCGGGGGTGTTGCGGGCGGGACGGTGGGGGGCGGGATTTTGCAACAGGATGAGGGGCGGGATGGCGCGAGCCCCAGCAGATGCTGGCGATTTGGGAAAACCCGAATGCACAGATCATGCACGGGGGATGCACAGGTCATGCACCGGGGATGCGCGGAGGGTACGCGAGGGCCGCCCGGCCGCTGCGGAAGGGGGTTTCTGAAACCTCGGATTGCGCTAATCAGACCACGGCGCAGTCAGCCTCGAACCGCGGCGGGGAGTGTAAGACATCTGGAAAATCGGTGCCTTGGCGGTCTTGCTGATGCTGTCGTCCTTTTTGACCGGGGCGGTGACGTCGCAGGTGTTCGGGGGCGCTGAGCGTTCGTTTCTGATCGGCCTGCCGTTTGCGGTGATGTTGGCTGCGGCCGCCCTGCTTGGCGCACTGATGCCGGCGCGGATCGCCCGCCCGCTGGTTTTGGGCCTGACCATGATATGCCTGATCCTGTGCGGGGTTTACAGGTCCAGCTTGGACTGGCGCGTCTGATCCTCTTCCCGGGCGGGTTTGCGAAATGCGTCGTCACGCGCCAACGGAATGCGAACGGCGCGTTCGCGTTGGCGCATCGCGTCCTCGATCGTCACGATCTGGATGCGAGGAACGGGGTCAAACCCTTCCACCGTGAACTGACCAGCACCGGCGGCCTCGGCCAGCATAGGCTTGGTCGGAGGATGCAATGTCAGGAATACGCCGATATCGGCCTTTTCCCGTGTCACGACATGGTTAAGTTGATCTATGTGATTGCGTTGCCGGTCTCTGCCGCCCTTGACTGACACAAGAGCGACGCCTGTTTTCCCGAAAGACAGGCGGCCGTCGATGCCGCCATCCGCGCCCTTCTTGCCCGCGCGCCACGGCTGCGCCCCGATCAACGAGACGGCCCATTTTTCAAATTCCTTCTTGGTCGGATCGTCCCGATCGAACCAGTCCTGCGCGGCGGCAAGGTCTTGGGGTGTGCCGTGAACCTTGAACTGCGCGGTTGGAAACGCCTCGCGGATGCGGCGTTCGATCAGGCCGACGGCAAGGTGGGTGACGTCGATGCCGATCCATTGCCGGCCAAGTTTTTCGGCGGCGTGTATGGTCGTGCCACAGCCGCAGAACGGGTCGAGGACCACGTCGCCGGGGTTGGATGAGGCGGCGATGATGCGTTCTAGAAGGCCGACGGGTTTTTGGGTAGGATAACCGAGGCGTTCAATTTTGTCGCGTGGACTGATCCACCTTACATCTTCATCGACACCGACCGACGTTCCATTAAGAACACCATTGGTATGCGGCTGGAATGCCCAAATGTCTTGCAGCAACTGTCCTACGCTGCCCTGCAGATACTGGCGGTAGGTAGGGAGCGCGCGACTACCGGGCTCCGGAAAATCTATGACTCCTGCATCTGCTAGCAGGTCAAGCTTTCGATGCTGTGGAAGGTCAGGGTCGATTCCTAGTTCGAGCACTAATTCACCCGGCACCGCCCAATGACGGCCGACAGCCGTTGGATCATAACCCCGCCAAATTCTACCGCTTTCGCCATTTCTGGTGCCAGCACCATGCAGTGAGTTTGTCCAGTATCGCCCTTTACTATCTGATCGCTTAAAATAGGCGTCGACGTGGCCCTTCAGATATGGCGTAAAGACGGCGTTGTGCCGGTAATGTCGCGTTTTTGCGAAGAATAATATCGTGTCGTGAATTGGCCCATATCGATTTGCATGGTTGTGTGCGCCTGTGCGCCTCCATATAATCTCGTTCTTAAATGCTTCCTTCCCAAACACCGCATCTAACAATATCTTCAGATAATGGCTCGCCGTCGGATCGCAGTGCAGATACAGACTTCCGGTCGGCTTCAGCACCCGATGCAGTTCGATCAGCCGGACAGCCATCATCGTCAGATAGGCCATCATGTCGTTGGTGCCGAGGAAGGATCGCATCGCCTCCAGCATGGTCGCAACGTCGGTATGGCCGCTGCGACGGACCTGCTGGAACGCGTCTTCGGCGTCTTCGCCCCAGTGCCAGGTATCCGTGAACGCCTCGATCTGGGCGGCAGACTGGTCGCCGGTGGGTGACCGGAACAGAACGTTGTAGTTGGCGTTCGAGTTGAACGGCGGGTCGAGGTAGATCAGATCGACCGATTCATCCGCGATCGAGTCGCGCAGGACCGTAAGGTTGTCGCCATAATAAAGGTGATTCATCGCCCGCCCCGTCTTTTCCACTTTCAACCACAAGAATGGTTGCCACGCGATGAAAAAAGATCTGCCTTCCTAAGCGGAGACGTCCTTGGCTGGCGCTGGCTGGCTCAAATGCCGTACACAGGGCAGAAGCTTTTGCGGCCCGGCACCAAGCCCCACACACATGATAAAGGCCGGGGTTATAAAGGCCGGGGTTGCCCCCGGCCCTGTCGTCGCGTCTGGCGGCCGTTACAGCGCGGCTTCGTTGACGCCGCCGCGGACGGCGATCTTGGTCATGGTCTCGTCGCCCTCGTAGGTCTGGGCAGTCGCTTCATCCAGAACCTTGACGTCGTCTTTCCATTCTAGGCGTTTGGCCCAAGCCTTCAGCGTGCCGTAGCCGGTGATGGCATAGTGCGCCAAGCGCTGGTACTGCGCGATGATCGCGGCGTCCTGCGTGGCCTCGTCGCCGAAGCTGGCGTCCAGCGCGTGCTTGCGGGCCTCGGTCACCAGGCCTTCCATGCCTTTGCAGTGTTCGCCCGTCGGGTCGGTGCCGTGCGCCTTGGTCAGCGCCTCGATGTGTTTCATTCCCGTTTTGGTGCCCTCGATGCTGGCTTTCAGCGCATCTTTCAGGGCCGAATCCGATGCCGCCTTGACCATATCCTCGGTCACCGGGATCGACTGTTTGCAGGCGCTGTAAAGGTCCTTCAGACCGTCGAGATACAGGTCTTCGAGGTTGTTGATGGTGTCGGCCATGACGGGCCTCCCTGACTGGTTGAAACGAACTGCCAGCCAACGCGGGGCCCCGCCGTCATGTTCCAAGGGCCGTCACGTTCCAACTCAACCGGGCAAACCTGTGCCCGGCCGACCGTCACCCCAGCGCATATCCAGTGCCACGGACGGTGCGCACGGGGTTGGCGCCGCCATTCGACATCAGTGCCTTGCGCAGCCGTCCGACATGGACGTCGATGGTGCGGGTGTCGACATAGATGTCGCGTCCCCAGACCCGATCCAGCAGCTGTTCGCGCGTCCAGACGCGGCCCGGCTTTTCCATCAGCGTGGACAGCAGCCTGAATTCGGTCGGGCCCAGATGCAGGGGACGACCGGCGCGGAACACGCGGTGTTCGCCCGCATCCAGGATGATGTCTTCGAACGCAAGACGTTCGCCCATGGTGGCCGGGCGCGTGCGGCGCAGCTGGGTGCGCAGACGGGCCATCAGTTCGACGACCGAATAGGGTTTGACGACATAGTCGTCTGCACCCGTTTCCAGTCCCCGCACCCGGTCGCTTTCTTCGGACCGCGCGGACAGCATGATGATGGGGATGGACCGGGTTTCGGGGGCTGCCTTCACGCGACGGCAAACCTCAATCCCGGACACGTTGGGCAGCATCCAGTCCAGAACGATCAGGTCCGGCTCTTCTTCCGCGACCAGCAGCAGGGCCTCGTCGCCGTTCTCGGCCATGACAACCTCAAAGCCCTCGGCCTCGAGGTTGTATTTCAGAACTTCGCGCTGCGCGCCCTCATCCTCGACGACCAGCACGCAGGGTTGTTGACGCGCAGCCATCGGGTCAGCCCTGCGGAACGGCAGGTGCCGCGCGGGTCACGCTGTCGCTCTTGGGGCGGCTTTCCTCGGGCAGTTCGCCCTTCACCAGATAGATCACCTGTTCGGCGATCGAGGTCGCGTGGTCACCCATGCGTTCAAGGTTTTTGGCGATGAAGTGCAGGTGCATGCACGCCGTGATGTTGCGCGGGTCTTCCATCATGTAGGTCAGGAATTCGCGAAACAGCGCGTTATACATCTGGTCGACTTCCAGATCGCGCGCGCGCACGTCGGCGGCCAGTTCTGCGTCGCGATGGACATAGCTGTCCAGCGCGTCACGCAGCATCCGGCCCACGGTTTCCGACATGCGCCGCAAGGCCAGCCCGGACCCGTCGATGACCGGCATATGAGCCAGCACGTTGCTGCGTTTGGCGATGTTCTTGGCATAATCGCCGGTGCGTTCCAGACTGGCCGAGATCTTGATGACCGACAGGACCAGCCGCAGATCGGTGGCCGTCGGAGAGCGCAGCGCGATGAGCCGCGCCGCTTCTTCGTTGATCTGGGCTTCCAGCGCGTCGATGGCGCGGTCGCTGCGGCGGACTTCTTCAGCCAGTTCGTCGTCCCGCGCCTCCAGCGCGCGTGCGGCGTCGGCGATGGCGGTCTCGACCAGACCGCCCATCTTCATGACCAGCGCCTGAACGGTTTCCAGATCGCGGTCGAAGGCAGAGGCGATGTGCTTGTCGCGGTTCATTGGCATCCCTTTCGTGATCCGTCAGCCGATCCGGCCGCTGATATAGCTTTCCGTGCGCGGATCCTGCGGACGGGTGAAGATTTCCTGCGTGTTGCCGTATTCGACCAGGTTGCCCAGGTGGAAGAACGCGGTCTTCTGGCTGACGCGGGCGGCCTGCTGCATCGAGTGGGTGACGATCACCACCGAGAAGTTCTCGCGTAGCTGGTCGATCAGTTCCTCGACCTGGCTGGTGGCGATGGGGTCAAGGGCCGAGCAGGGCTCATCCATCAGCAACACCTCGGGCGAGGTGGCGACGGCGCGCGCAATGCACAGACGCTGTTGCTGGCCCCCCGAAAGGCCGGTGCCGGTTTCGTTCAGGCGGTCCTTGACCTCGTCCCACAGGGCCGCACCGCGCAGCGCGCGCTCGACGATGACGTCCAGTTCGGCCTTGTTGCGGGCCAGACCGTGAATGCGCGGACCGTAGGCCACGTTTTCATAGATCGATTTCGGGAAGGGGTTCGGTTTCTGGAACACCATCCCGACCCGGGCGCGCAGTTGGACCGGGTCGACCCGGCGGTCATAGATGTCTTCGCCGTCGAGCAGGATCCGGCCCTGAACGCGGGCCGAGGCGACCGTGTCGTTCATGCGGTTCAGACAGCGCAGGAAGGTCGACTTGCCGCAGCCCGACGGGCCGATGAAAGCGGTCACGGTCTTGTCGGCGATATCGACGCTGACATCTTTCAGCGCGTGCTTGTCGCCGTAATAGACCTGCACATCGCGGGCCTCGACCTTGATCGGTTGGGTATTGGTGTCCACGCTTCTCTCCACCAGTCGCATATCGTCCATTCTGGGTATCCTCGTGTCCGATTACCACCGGCGCTCGAACTTTCGGCGCAGGTAGATGGCGAGCAGGTTCATCGCCAGCAAAAAGACCAGCAGCACGATGATCGCGCCCGAGGCCCGTTCGAAGAAGGCCGGGTCGGCCCGCTGGGTCCAGTTGTAGACCTGCACCGGCAGCGCCGACGCAGGTTCGTAAAAGCCGGCTGGCGGCAGGTCGGGGAAGTTCCTGACATAAGCGACCATGCCGATCAGGATCAGGGGGGCGGTTTCCCCCAGCGCCTGAGCTAGGCCGATGATCGTGCCCGTGAGGATACCCGGCATCGCCAGCGGCAAGACGTGGTGAAACACGGTCTGCATCCGGCTGGCGCCGACACCCAGCGCCGCATCGCGGATCGACGGGGGCACGGCCTTCAGCGCGGCGCGCGTGGCGATGATGATCGTGGGCAGCGTCATCAGCGTCAGCACCAGGCCACCCACGATGGGCGCAGACCGCGGCAGGCCGACGAAGTTGATGAAGGCGGCCAGACCCAAGATCCCAAAGACGATGGAGGGCACGGCCGCAAGGTTGGCGATGTTCACCTCGATCAGGTCGGTCAGCCGGTTCTTGGGCGCGAACTCTTCCAGATAGATCGAGGCGGCGACCCCGATCGGCAGCGCAAGGACCAACACGATGATCATCATGTAAAGCGAACCGAGCATCGCCACCCCCAGACCAGCCGCCTCGGCCCGGTTGTCGGAGGCGTCGGGTTTGGTCAGGAAATCCCAATTGAAACGGGTCACCAGATCGCCGCGCGCGGCCATCTCGCGTGCCAGTGCCACCTGCGCGGGGCTGGTCTTCTTGTCCAGAAGCGCACTGGCGTCGGTCACGCGCCCCTTGAAGATGCCGTCGATGCGCGACGAGGTCAGGACCGGCGTTTCCACCGTCGTGCCGATCAGTTCCGGGTCGGCCAGCACCTGCGCGCGCAGGTCGGCCTGTGCCTGTTCGGACAGGAACGCCCTGAAGTCACCGTCGGCCAATCCGTCGATCTGGATGTTGTTGCGCGCGACGTAGGACTTCATCCCGTCCTGCAACAGCTTGCCGTAAGTCAGCGTCAGGACCTTGGACATCTGCGCGGGATCACGGTTGCCTTGCGGGTCGACCACGGCGGCGTCCAGCACGACTGGAATGGTCGCGTAGGTCTGCTTGAATGCCCCCGCCCCTTGCGAGATGATCGTCACAAGCAGCCACACCAGCGCCGCGATGGCGACGCCGATGGCCACCATGCCGTATGTGCGAAAGCGCGTCTCGGCTCGATTGCGGCGGCGGGTGCGGGCGTCGGCGGTCAGCAGCGACTTGCGCGCTGAGGCGGGTTCAGGCCCTTCCACCGGCCGGGGCGACAGGTTGGTGGCATCGGTCATTCGTACTGCTCCCGATACTTGCGCACGATGTAAAGCGCGAAGACGTTCAGCGACAGGGTGATGACAAACAGCGTCAGCCCCAGGGCAAAGGCAACCAGCGTTTCAGGCGAGGCAAAGTCGTTGTCGCCCGTCAGCTGGCCCACGATCTTGACGGTGATGGTGGTCATCGCCTCGAACGGGTTCCCGCTGATCTTGGCCATGGCCCCGGCACCCAAAACAACAATCATGGTTTCCCCGATCGCGCGGCTGGCGGCCAGAAGCACTGCCCCAACGATCCCGGGCAGCGCGGCCGGCATGACCACGTTGCGAATGGTTTCCGACCGGGTCGAGCCAAGGCCCAGTGAGCCGTCCCGCAGTGATTGGGGCACCGCCGTGATGATATCGTCGGACAGCGAGCTGACGAACGGGATCAGCATGATCCCCATCACCAGACCGGCGGTCATGATCGACGTGCTGGAATTGCCTAGTCCGGTCGGTGCGGCGATCCAGTCGCGCAACAGCGGTCCAACCGTCATCAGCGCGAAAAGGCCGTAAACGATGGTCGGAATCCCGGCCAGAATCTCGATGGCCGGTTTGACCGCGTTGCGCACCCGGCGGCTGGCGTATTCGGCCATATAGATTGCTGCGAACAAGCCAACCGGAACCGCCACAATCAGCGCGATCACCGAGATATAAAGCGTGCCCCACAGCAGCGGCAGCATCCCCAGTTTCGACCCGCCCCCAAAGCTGGGTGTCCACTGCGTGCCGAACAGGAAGTCCTGCCACGGATACAGCTGGAAGAAGTGGATCGATTCGA
Source organism: Paracoccus denitrificans (assembly GCA_003240735.1). Classification (GTDB taxonomy): domain Bacteria; phylum Pseudomonadota; class Alphaproteobacteria; order Rhodobacterales; family Rhodobacteraceae; genus Paracoccus; species Paracoccus denitrificans_A. The sequence goes on from QFNE01000001.1 coordinate 7,778, forward strand.
ACACCAGCGACAGGACGATGCCCACGGTCGTTGCAATGGCGATGGACGAACACAGGATCAGGATGCCCTTGACCACGCGCTCCACCACGTTGCGGGCGCGGAAGTCGGGGCGCGTGCGGATAAATGCAAAGGCAAAACCGGCCAGGGCAAGCGCGATGGTCAGACCCGCCATGGCCTGTCCGGCCGTGCGGTTGAAGCGGCTGTAATCCTTGGCCGCAGCCAGAACCTCGGGGTCGTTCGAGATGTCGAAGCCTGCGGACTTCAGCCGCGCCAGCGTGTCGCTGTCATCGGGCGAAAGGGTCGCGGCGTCGGTGCGTGACAACGCATCTGCCCCCACCGCGGCATTCAGGTTTCCCGCGCTGCGACGCACCTGCGCCATGACGTTGCCGCGATCGGCCGCGTCGGACACCTCATCGGCGGGAATGTTGTTGGAGATGACCCGGTTGACGACGATGGGTTGGGCAAGCACCCAGATCGCCAGCACAACCACCGCCGGGACTGCGGCGAACAGCGCCACGTTCCAGCCATAGTAGTTCGGCCGCGAGTGCAGCAGCCTTGCATTGCCATTAACGCTGGACAGGGCGCGCGCGCGGCCCACGAAAAATCCGACGATCGAAATCGCAAGAACGGTCAGCAAGATCCACTGAGAGGACATGATTGCGGCGGTCTTCCGTAGGTGGCGGGAAAAAACGTGCGGGCAAAGGAAGTGGCAGGGGGCGCCTGATTGCGCCCCCTGCCCGTGTCAGTCTTACTTCGACATGACCGTTTCGGCTTCTACGGCAGCCTGCGTTGCCGCCAGTTCCGGGTCGGGAACCAGGCCGTAGTTGGCCAGCGGGCCACCCGGACCGGCGATTTCGTCCGAGACGAAGAACGCGGCGTATTCCTTCAGGCCCGGAATGACGCCGATGTGGTCTTTCTTGACGTAGAAGAACAGCGGACGCGACACCGGGTATTCGCCCTTGGCGATGGCATCGACCGACGGCGTGATGCCGTTCACGGTGGCCACCTTCAGCTTGTCGGTATTGCTTTCATAGAAGGCCAGACCGAACACACCCACACCGTTCTTCGCGCTTGCGATACGGGCCAGCGTTTCGGTGTAGTCGCCGTCGATGTCGACCGACTTGCCATCGGTGCGGACTTCCTTACATGCGGCTTCGGCTTTCTTCTCGTCGCCCAGGTCCTTGGCGAAGACTTCCAGCGCGCCGGCTTCTTTGCAGCCTTCGATCAGGACTTTTTCTTCGAACACTTCACGGGTGCCGTGCTTGGTGCCCGGGATGAAGGTCAGGATTTCCTGATCGGGCAGCGAGTCGTTGACCGCTTTCCAGGTGGCCGCATCGTTCGGGGCGGTCTTGCCGTCCTTGACGACGTTCTTGGCCAGCGCCAGGAATACGTCTTTCGGGGTCAGGGCAAAGTCCGGGCCGTTGATGTCGGATGCAAAGACGATCCCGTCATAACCGATGCGGACTTCCATGATGTTGCTGACGCCGTTTGCGGCACAGGCTTCGATCTCGGCCGGCTTGATCGGGCGAGAAGAGTTGGCGATGTCGATGGTGTTTTCGCCGACGCCTTCGCAGAACTGCTTGAGGCCAGCGGACGAACCGCCCGATTCAACGACCGGTGCTGGGAAATCGGTGTTCTCGGCAAATGCTTCGGCCACGATGGTGGCATAGGGCAGAACGGTGGACGAGCCGGACACCTGGATCTGGTCGCGGGCAGCAGCAGCCGTCGCCGACACGGCCATCAGGGTCAGCACCGACGCGGAAATCTTCATCATGTTCATGGCAGAATCCTGCATTAGACATTGTTGCGGTTCAGGGTCAGCGGACCCTTTGGCCACGCGTCAGGTAACGCTGGAATATGTCGGTTTCATGACAGGTTTTCGACAGTTTGGTGAAGGTGTCAAACAATCTCAGATATCGGCAAGCAGCGTCCTGCCGGATCGCTCCTCGATCTCGATCACCCACAGGTCGGGATCGGTTGCGCGGTCGCGGGCGATGCGGGCGTCGATGTCACGTTCCGCCCCCGCAGCAGTCTGAACGAACGGACGGGTGTCGGTTTCAAAGTCCCACTCGCGCCACCACAAGGTCGCCTGCCCGTCCAGCGTGGCGCATTTGACCATCACGGCCCCCGCGCTGTCGTCGCCATGCGCAACCACATAGGCCGGGATGTTTTCCAGACCCAGCCTGCGCAAATAGGCCGCGACCCAGATGTCCGCGCGCAGCCGGGGCTGGGCCATCGGCTTACTTGCCGTCCTTGTAGTCGAGCCCCATTTCCGAATACCGCTCGGATTCATCAAGCCAGTTTTCGCGCAGGATCACGCGTAGAAACAGATGCACGTCGCGGCCCATGAATTCGCGCAGTTCAGTCCGCGCGGCCTGCCCGACGGCCTTGATGGTTTCCCCACCCTTGCCCAGCACAATCCCCTTGTGACCGGCCCGAGAGACATAGATCACCTGATCGATTCGCGCCGATCCGTCCGGGCGGTCTTCCCAGCTTTCGGTTTCGACGGTCAATTGATACGGGATTTCCTCGTGCAGGCGCAGGGTCAGCTTTTCGCGCGTGATTTCGGCCGCGATCATACGCATCGGCAGGTCGGCCACCTGATCTTCGGGATAAAGCCACGGACCTTCGGGGACGCTGCCCGCCAGCCACGCCAGCAGGTCTTCGCAGCCATAGCCACGTTCAGCCGAGATCATGAAGGTGCGAGCAAAAGGGAACGCATCGTTCAGACGCTGGGACAGATCCAGCAGCTCTTCGGCCTTGACCCGGTCGATCTTGTTGATCGCCAGCGCCACCGGACGGTCGCCCGCCTTGTCGCGCAGTTCCGACAGGATCGCCTCGACCCCGTCGGTCAGGCCGCGATGCGCCTCGATCAGCAGAACGACGATGTCGGCGTCGGCCGCCCCGCCCCATGCCGCGGCCACCATGCTGCGGTCCAGTCGACGGCGGGGTCGGAAAATGCCGGGGGTGTCCACGAACACCACCTGCGACGCGCCGTACATCGCGATGCCGCGGATCCGCGCGCGGGTCGTCTGGACCTTGTGGGTGACGATCGACACCTTGGCGCCGACCATGCGGTTCAGCAGCGTGGATTTCCCGGCGTTCGGTTCGCCAATCAACGCGACGAAGCCGGCGCGGGTGCCGTCATGGGGTTGTGCGTCAGGCGCGGTGGTGGGGGCATCGGTCATGGCGTGTCGTCCTTGGCGGCGGAGATCAGGTCCAGCAGCGCCTGCGCCGCCGCCTGCTCGATGTTGCGCTTGGTGTCCTGACCCGAGGCCTCTGCCGTGCGGCCGTCGGCCAGCGTCACCATGATCCGGAATTCAGGGGCGTGGTCGGGACCGGTACGGTCCACCACGTCGTATTGCGGGGGCGTCATGCCACGGGCCTGCGCCCATTCCTGCAACGCGGATTTGGGGTTGAAGGCGGCGTCCTCGGCAGTGTCCAGACGGCTGGACCACAGCCGCAGGATCACCGATTTCGCGGCATCGAACCCGGCATCCAGAAAGACGGCGGCCAGCACTGCCTCCATCGCGTCGCCAAGGATCGCGTCCTTGCGCCGCCCGCCGGTCAGCATCTCGGACCGGCCAAGCTTGAGCACATCCCCCAGCCCGATTTCGCGGGCAACGTCGGCGCAGGCTTCGGCCCGGACCAGCGCGTTCAGCCGGGGGGCCAACTGCCCCTCGGTCGCCGCGCGGTCGGCGGCCAGCAGCGCCTCGGCGATGGTGAGGCCCAGGACGCGGTCGCCCAGAAACTCCAACCGCTGGTTGTCGGGGCGCGTCGTCGATGCCACGGACCCGTGGGTCAGCGCACGCAACAGCAGTTCGGGCGCGCGGAATTCATGGCCCAGTCGGCGACTGAAAGCCTGAATCTCGGCCGCGGGCTTCAATGCACCGCCTTGAAGAAGCGATCACCGCGCCACGTCCAGAAATACAGCAGCGACTTGCCCGCGGACGAGAACATGATCCGGTCGGCGCGACCGATTAGGTATTCGGCTGGCACGAACCCAAGGCCACCAACGATGTTCGGGACCCGGCTGTCGGCCGAGTTGTCGCGGTTGTCGCCCATGAAGAAGTAGTTGCCTTCGGGCACGGTATAGACCGGCGTATTGTCCAAGGGACCGGCGTTGTTGGCGTTCAGCACGTCATGCGCGACGCCGTTCGGCAGGGTTTCGGTGAACACCTCGTTTTCGCAGGTGCCGCCTTCGGGAACCGGGTCGTTGATGCAGATCGGGATGCTTTGCTGCGGCCCTTGGGGTTCCTTCACCTCGGTGAAGGTGCCCTTGCGGACCTGCGGCACTTCCTGACCGTTCAGGAACAGCACGCCGTTGCGCATCTGGACCGTATCACCCGGCAGACCGATCAGCCGCTTGATGAAATCGACGCCCTGCGTCGGGTGGCGAAACACCACGACATCGCCTCGCTGCGGTTCCGACCCCAGCAGGCGGCCCGAGATCGGGCACATCGAGAACGGGCAGGAATGCGACGAGTAACCGTAGGCCATCTTGTTCACAAACAGGAAGTCGCCGATCAGCAGCGTATCCTTCATCGAGCCTGACGGGATCCAGAAAGGCTGGAAGAACAGCGTCCGGAAGATGCCTGCGATCAGCAGCGCCCAGAAAATCGTCTTCACGGTTTCCCAGATGCCCCCGTCGCCTTTCGCCTTGGTCGCCATGTCGTGCCTCGATGCCGTTTCGCGCGTTCATGCTGCGCCTAGGCCAGCAAAGTCAAGCAACAGTGGGCCAGGGGGGGGGTCGCAGGGGACCATAGGTCGCCTGTCGCCGGCACCCTGCTGTCGCGACGTCAGGGGAACCTGTAATCAGGGATACCGTTAGGCCTTGACTGGTCAGCCACATCATAGCCCGAGCCAAGCCATTGCCTTATGTCCCCTATTCCGACGACGTCGAGACGCCCTTCCCCGATGAGGCGCGCATCACCGCTGAAATCGTGGCCAAGATGGGTCAGATGCAGCGCGACAATGCCGACAAGCATCGCCACGCACATCGCGACGCCCATGCCAAAAGTCACGCGATCCTGAAGGGGCGGCTGCGCGTGCATGACGGTCTGGACGATGATCTGGCGCAGGGCATTTTTTCCACGCCCGGCGAGTACGATGTTCTCGCCCGTCTGTCGTCGGCGCCAAGCGATATCCATACCGACCAGATCCCCGCGCCAAGAGGGTTCGCAATCAAGGTGATCGGCGTGCCGGGGGACCGGCTGTCGTCCGACCTGGGCGGGTCCAATCAGGATTTCCTGCTGGTCAACATCCCGGTCTTGGCGTTCGGGGATGTCGGTAAATATCAGGAACTGCTGGGCCCGCTAGAGGCCAAGGCCAAGGCGCCCGAGTCGCTGCAACGGCTGGGCACGGCTGCCGCTCGCGGTGTCGTCGGCGTGGTTGAGGCGCTGGGGCGCGATCCCGGTGCGACGCTGCAGGGCCTTGCGTCGAACAACGACGTCATGCTGGCGGATACGTTCCACAGTCAGGCCGCAATCCGATACGGCGACCGGATCGCCAAGATATCTCTGACCCCGGACGGCCCTGTCGAAAGTCTTGCGGGCCAGAAGATCGGTCGCGGGTTTTCGGCGATGCGCGACGCAATCGCGGAATGGTTTTCCGAAAACGGCGCGACCTATACCCTGCGGGCGCAGCTTTGCACTGATCTGGATGCGATGCCGGTCGAGGATGCGGCCATCCTATGGGACCCCGAGGCATCGCCACACCACCCCGTCGCCACGCTGACTTTCCCGCCGCAAGACCCCTACAGCCCCGGGCGTCGGGTGTGGGGCGACGACCACCTGGCCTTCAACCCGTGGAACGGCGTGACAGCGCACAGACCGCTGGGGTCGATCATGCGGGTTAGAAAGCCCGCCTATGAGCAGTCATCCCTGCAGCGCCACGCCCTGAACTGTGTGCCCCGGATGGAACCCGATACGCTGTCCGAGATCCCGGACTGAGAACAAAAAGGAACAGCTTATGTCCGAGGACACCAAAGACCCCCGCCTGAGCGATGAGACACGGTTGCAGGAATGGCGCCGTCTGGCCGAGGAAATCGCCGCCGACGCGCCCGAGGTGGCTGGCATCGCCATCCGTCGCCTGATCAAGGACCACAATCCGCTGTATGACGGCACCTCGCAATCCGCAGGTCGGGCCGGCCGCCAGTCGGGGAACGTATCCGAACTGACCGCCATCGCATCGGTCCGACCGGGCGGCGCGGACCGCCTGCGCCGGGTGTTCGAGTTGTCGAAGGGCAATTTCGACGGGGCGCAGAAGGTGTCGACCCTGCACGACATGCGCTTCGTCTTTTTCGATGACGACACCCGCATCATCTTTGCGACCACCTACGACGGTGACTGGGACGCCTATATCAACGATTTCGCGACCAAGATTCCCGGGCTGATGGACCTGCTGTTCGCCAACATCGAAGGCTGGCCGGGCATCACCAGCCCAGAGGTCAAGGACTTCATCGCTGATCATCAGATCGACGCCAGCGGTTGGTTTGCGGCGAACCCGCAGGTGACGGTCGTCGATGTGCGCCGCTTGCAGCGCATGGATCAGTCGGTCCAGACGTTTCTGGACGAAATGGCCGACAACACCGAAATGGACGATACGACCCGTAAGGCCCTGCGCACCTTGCAGGACCAGATTTCAATGCCGGTCGGGGTGGATTACTGATGTCTTTTCTGGAACGCCTTCGCGCCGCATTCACCCGCAACCGCGCCACCCTGCAGATGGACGAGATCCAGGGCCTGATCCTGCGTGACCGACCCGAGCCGTATTTCGGAATGCATGCGATGCTGCATGTCGATGACGCCGCAGGTGGCCGGGCTTTGGTGGCCGAACTGGCCAAGCACGTGCCGTCAGCCGATGACTGGTCGGACGACATGACCGCGTGGGTCGGTGTCGGGATCAGTCATGCCGGGCTGAAGGCGCTCGGTTTACCCGACGCCTCGCTTGACAGTTTTCCGGGACCGTTCCGGCAAGGCATGGCTGCGCGCGCGCACGATCTGCGCGATGTCGGCGAAAACGCGCCCGAGCATTGGGAAGACGCCTACAAGGACAATCATTGCCACATCGCCATGACCATCTATGCCGAGACAGAGGAGCGGATGGCCGAGGTCAAGGCGCAGGCGATGGCGATCTTTGATGCCGCGTCCGGTGTGACGCTGGTCGGCACGCATGATTTCGGGACTGACGAGGACGCGAAGAACCCCTTCGGATATCGCGACTCGATCTCTCAGCCGACAATTGCGGGATCGGGGTTGGATGGCCATCCCGGTCAGGAGCGGGCGATCGCACCGGGTGAATTCATTCTGGGCGAGGACAGCGAATCCGGTGAACCTGTCGCCATGCCACAGCCCGATGTGCTGGGCCGCAACGGATCATTTATCGTGATGCGAAAATACCATTCCCGCGTGGGCGCCTTCAACGACTTCCTGCGCGAACACGCCAAGGACGATCACGCTCAGGACCTGCTGGGCGCCAAGATGTTCGGCCGCTGGCGGTCTGGTGCACCGTTGGAATTGTCGCCCGAGCAGGACGACCCGGAACTGGGCGCCGATCCTGAACGCAACAACGACTTCACCTATGCCGACGACGCGCGCGGTTTGATCTGTCCGCACAGCGCACATGCCCGCCGGATGAACCCGCGTGGCAGTGAACTGTCGATCATGACGGACGAAAACATCCACCGCGTGATCCGTCGGTCATCGACGTTCGGGCCGAAATGGACGCGCGATCTGACGGCCGCCGATGATGCCGCCGAGGATCGCGGCATCTTCTTCATCTTCATCAGCGCACGGGCCTATGACACCATCGAATTCCTGCAGCAGGAATGGGTGAACCGGGGCAACTTCATCGATCTGGGGACCGAGCGTGACCCGGTCGTGGGGCTGCATCAGGACGCGGGCGTCTTTACCGTACCGGCAGACCCGGTCCGCAAACGGGTCAACGGCGTGACGACGTTCAATCGTCTGCGGGGCGGCGAATATATGTTCATGCCGTCGCTGCCTGCCATGCGCTGGATCGGCGATGCCGGTTGGGAGAAGGGTGAACCGGGGGGCAGTTAGCCCCCCAAGAACCCACCTGACTGACGATCCCAAAGCCGGGCATAGACCCCGCCTTTCGCCAGCAACTCGGCATGTGTGCCCTGTTCGGCGATCTTTCCCGCCTCCAGCACGATCAGGCGATCCATCGCGGCGATTGTCGACAGGCGGTGCGCAATGGCGATCACCGTTTTGCCGACCATCAGGCGTTCCAGCTGCGCTTGAATCGCCGCCTCGACTTCGCTGTCGAGGGCGCTTGTCGCCTCATCCAGAACCAGAACGGGGGCATTCTTCAACGCGACGCGCGCAATCGCGATCCGCTGACGCTGACCGCCCGAGAGCTTGACCCCGCGTTCGCCGACCTGCGCATCCAGACCCTGAAGACCCTTGGCGTCGGCCAGACGGGCGATGAACTCACCCGCTTCGGCAGTGTCGGCGGCGGCCAGGATTTCAGCCTCTGTCGCCTCGGGGCGGCCATAGGCGATGTTGTCGCGAACCGACCTGTGCAGCAGGCTCGAATCCTGCGTAACGACCCCGATGGCTTCGCGCAGGCTGTCCTGTGTGACGTGGGCGATGTCCTGACCGTCGATCAGGATGCGCCCGCTGTCGACGTCGTGAAACCGCAGAAGCAGGTTCACCAGTGTCGACTTGCCGGCCCCCGACCGCCCGACAAGACCGATCCGTTCACCCGGCGCAATCGACAGCGTCAGATCGTTCAGGACCGCCCGCTGGCCGGGATTGGCCACCGCGTCATAGGCGAAGGTGACGTGATCGAACTCGACCTGACCCGACCCCACCAACAGGGGTTCCGCGTCGGGCGCATCATCGATCGTGCGGGTGACCGACAGGCTGGACATGCCGTCGCGCACGGTGCCGATGTTTTCGAAAAGCGCCGCGAATTCCCACATGATCCAGTGGCTCATGTTGTTCAGGCGCATGGCCAGCGGCACGGCCACGGCAACTGCGCCGACCTGCACGTTCCCGTTGACCCAAAGCCACAGCCCCAAGGCCGTGGTCGACCCGACAAGTGCCGCGTTCAGGATGTTCAGGCTGATGTCCTGCGTCGCGGCAATCCGCATCTGGCGATGAACCGCGCCCAGAAAGCTGTCCATCGATTCCCGGGCGAACGCCTCTTCCCGGGCCGAGTGGCTGAAAAGCTTGACCGTGGCGATATTGGTGTAGGCATCGACGACCCGGCCGGTCATGGCCGCGCGCGCGCCTGCCTGCGCCTCGGCCGCGGCGGCCAGACGAGGGATCACGAACCACAACAGAATGGCGTACAGTAGCCCCCAGCAGATGAACGGCAGCGCCAGCCGCCAATCCTGCGTCGCGGCCACGACAAGGGCACCCACGAAATACACGACGACATAGACAGCGACGTCCATGATCTTCATCGCGACTTCGCGCACGGCCAAAGCCGTCTGCATCAGCTTGGTCGCGATGCGGCCCGCAAATTCGTTCTGGAAGTAGTTCATCGACTGGCGCAGCAGATAGCGATGCGCCTGCCACCGCACCCGCTGCGGGAAATTGCCCAGCAGCGTCTGGTGCATGATCACCGCCGCAAGGACATTCAGAACCGGCAGTCCCACCAGCAAAAGAAGCGCCATCCAGATCATGCGCGACCATTCCGCCTGCATGAACGTCTCGGGCGTGCTTTCAGCCAGCCGGTTCACGAGATCGCCCAGATAGCCGAAAAGAACCACCTCGCCCGTGGCGATCAGGCCCGACAGCACGGCAAGCCCCACCAGCCACGGCAGGACGCCACGGGAATAGTGCAGGATGAATGGCAACATGCGCCGAGGCGGCATGGTGGGTTGATCGGATGGATAGGGATCGATCCGACGCTCAAACCAACCGAACATGGGTCTGGTCTTTCGCTTTGGAAATTGGAGTGATCTTGGGTAGACGCTTGTGCAGGTCCCGTGCGCATCCGTCAAGCCGCGTGGCGCCACTGGCGTCGGGCGATGAAGCGCCGCCATCCAGTTGAGTGGCTGTCACACCCCATTCACTTTCAGTTTATAGTGGAACCACGCGCCCAGCGTTGCTAGCGTCCTGTCATCGCATAATGCCCGTCCGAGGTTTCTGATGCCCCAATCGCCCCAGCTTTCGCCGTTTGGCACCATTCACCGCCGCGCGGCGCTGGCCTGCTCGACCGCCATCCTGACGGTCGCACTCGCTATGCCGGCACTGGGGCAGACATCGGTCTATTGGTCGAAAGACGACGGTGTATGGGACAGAACGACCGAGAACTGGGAGACATGGGCCGGTTTCAGCACAAAATTTGCGAATGGAAACATCGCACGGTTCAGGCAGGATGACGGGCAGCTGCGGACCGTGACTGTTGCAGAACCGACGGGCGGTATTCGCCCCCGAGAAATCATTGTCGAGAATGATGTGCAGCTTGCCTTTACGGGTGGTCAGCTGACAGGGGGTCAGAAAAAATTTCTTATCCGCAATGACGGCGAACTATCGATCGGTAATTCACTTTCAGCTGCAAACGATGGCGTCATCGAGTTAGCTGGCAAAGGTACTACTGTTGTTACAGGGACAATTTCGGCCGCGAACAATGGAGTTCGCCCGACGGTTGTCAGCAATTCGTCCGGAACACTTATCTTCAGCAGCAGCGCGAGGATCGCGGGGTACTTTCTAAATCGAAGTGAGATGAGAGCAAATGGTACGCAGTTTGACGGCATCGTACGAAATCGCGCAACCGAATGCGGCGACGCAGACTATTGTGCGATTCTGACTGATACCTCTGTCAGTGGTGCAGTCATCAATGGTGGATCCATGGAAATGACTGGGACTGCCACTGACGAGTTGAGCGCCAAAGCGGGAAAGATAGAGAACTACGGCGAGATGCTGCTTAGCGGCGTGCAGTCGGAAACAGTAACAAACGGCGGTGGCGCCGACGTGGCGACGCTTACGTTGCGGGGACGAATCGACTCTGCTGTCGATAACCGGCAGGACGCTGACTTGACTCTTGATGGCGCGACCGTGAACGGTTCCCTCAAATCTGCCGGCGACATCAAGCTGCGCGGACAATCTGCTGTTACGGATATCGAAATCAACAAGTCTGGTCGTCTGGACGCGGATTTGGCCGGCAGTGGGTTGACGGTTGGAAAGAAATTCTCCTCCAGCGGTCAGTTGGGATCAAATGGAAGTCGGTTGGCGGTATCCAGCAGCGTCGATGCAGAAACCCCCAGCATCTTCCTGTTAGCCGGCACCCGTCTCTCGTCCAGTGTCGCCTTCAAGGGCGGTGTGGCAACCAGCATGTCGGCTTCTGATGTCGTCACAAAGGACATCTCGGTCGATGGCAAGCTGACCAACAGCGGGGATCTGGATGTTCGCGGCGCGGCTCTGAGCGTCACGAACGGTCCGGAAACACGCGGGACGATCGAGAATGCGTGGCTGGCGACGCTGCGGTCCGACACGAAATTGGATGCCGACATTGTCAGCAAGGGGAAAGCGTTTCTAAGCGGTGACATCACCGGGGATGTGACCACCGTCGGCCGAGCCGAGCTTACACTGGGAAGCAGAAGATGGAATGGTTCAAGATCGGCGAATATCACGGGAGACGTTCGTTCGACTGGATCGTTCCGGCTGGAAGGCGACACTACAGTCACCGGATCAGTTGTGGTCGCAGGTGGTGTAGCTGACCTTTCAAGCCATAAAATGACTGCCGCGAGCTTTACGAACAACGCGGAAAGCACGCTTGGCCGGATCGACGTGACGGGACAAATCCTGAACTGGAACAAGCTTGTCATTCGCGGCGACGCAAAGGGAAACATACGCAATCAGGGCGGTGGGGCGAAGCTCACGACATGGGGGCGGGTCGATGGAAGTATCGATCTTGATGGCGGTGACAGCGAGATCGGGGGCGACGTGACCGGCACGGTGACGTTGTCCAGGGAGTCTAGCAAAGTCCTGTTCAGTCAGAATTCCAGCCTTGGCTCCGCGTCGACCGGCGCGGGGCTTGTCATCGGTGCGGGCGCGACGGCCGCGATAGGTGCGGGCAGCAACACCTGGGGGACAGTCACTAGCGACGTCGATCTCAGCGGTAACGTGAACGTCGCCTCGACCCTTCGGGGAAAGGTTTCGGGAACGGCCGGGTCTTTGGTCGACGTGGCGAACACCGGCCGAGTTGAAGGAAATATCGACACCTCAGGGAAAATCGCGGTCCGCGGCCGGGTCGATGGGGCGGTTACAGTCTCAGAAACCGGGCGCTTTGAAGCGATCGGCGACCGGGCTGACATCGGCAGCATCGAAAGCAGCGGCACGGCCTTGGTCGCAAAGGATGCCAATCTGTCGACCAAGGCGTTCGTCAACCGCGGCGATCTTACTGTCGCCGGGACGGTAAACCTGGTCGGAAATGACGGTCAGACGCTGACCAATCACGGCAATCTTGCAAGTTCAGGACGTATTGACGGCACCCTGGAGAATGCCGCCGGCGCGACGTCCAATCTGTCCGGCGATATCAGGACCGTAAAGAACGCGGGCACTGTCGTGGTCGACAAAGACCGAAATCTGGCCGTCTCGGACCGACTGGTCAATCAGGATGGTGCGACACTGAACGTTAACGGCAGCATTTCAGGGGCCGGCAACCCGGCAAATGTGATCAACGAGGCGACGGGGACGATCGTCCTGGGTGCCGGAAGCGCGATTTTCGGGAACGTGCAAAACAACGGCACAACTCAGCTTGTGGGGCAAAGCAGGATCGGTGGCGATTTCATCAATACCGGTGCGCTCAACAACGAGGGCGCCGCAGAGGCGGTCGATTTCAACGTCAGCGGACGCCTTACCAACGACGGAAGCATTTCAGCGCTGAACGGCAATGCGATCAATATCACCGCTGGAAACGTGACCAACAACGGAACCATCTCGGGGACGGTTTTCTTCGACGGAGCGCTGGACAACTATCAGGATCTGAAGCTGAACGGTGGCAGCCTTGGGGGTGATGTCAACAACCGCCCGTCCGGGTCGTTGTCTATCGCCGGGACAGTGGATGCCAACGGCAATGAAATATTCAACTCCGGCACCATGAGCATCGCCAAGGCGGCGACGCTTCGTGATGTCGAACAGGTGACGAACTCGAACAAGCTGGTCAGCCTTGGAACCATCGACGGGCGACTGGTCAACGAAGGCTCTGGCACGGCAGAGCTTGCCGGCCAAGTCACCGGAACTGTGACAAACGCAGGCGACATGTCCTTGCACGATGGGTTCGTCATCGGGTCCGGTGAGCCGGGAAATGGCGTTCTCTACAACAGCGGCAACGTGGCGGGTATCGATGGGTCGGCGGCGAACGGTCTGACAGCAGGCCGCGTCGTCAATAGCGGCAGCATTGCCTTGAAAGATTATTCCGGCGACATCGAAAGTTCATCGGGAGCCGTTTCGCTGACCGGAGTGACCGGAGGGAATGTCGCAGCTAGCGGCGGGACCCTGACGTCGAAAGGGACTATTGATGGCAGCGTGAAATCCGGTGCGCAGACCGAGCTTGCAGGCAAGGTCGGCAAAGATCTGGAGGTCTTTGGCGGACAAACGAAAATTACGGCGGACCTCGCAGTCGCAGGTGATGTCAAAGTGACAGGCGGGTCTCTGAATATCCCGGCGTCGAACGTTGCCGGAAACCAGCGCGCACTGACCGCGCAGACTGTCGCCATTACCGGCGCAGACACTTCGGCCTCTGTCGCTGACAGCGGCAAAATCGCCGCAAAATTCATTGTCGTTTCGGACCGGGCGAGCGTCACATCAGCAGGCACGCTGGCGGGGGCGATCAAGGTCGACAAGGGGTCCACCCTTCGCTCGACTGGAACCATCACGGGTGACCTGACGACGGACGGCAGGGCTGAGCTGTCCGGGCATGCGGGGTCGATCACCGTCGCGCGAGAGGGCGAGCTGAATATTCGCGCGCCGTTGACGGCCACATCCGTCATGAACAACGGAAATGTCGACCAGCAAGATACTCTGGACGCGGCCAAGTTCAGTAACAGCTCGACCGGGACGTATGCTCTGGCGGGACGCCTCGTGGGTGACGCGGAAAACGCAGGGCAGATGACCGTCGCAGATGGCGGGGCGGTATCCGGAACGATCACCAATAATCAGCGGCTTGATGCACAAGGCGCCATGTCGGCGCAGAATATTATCAATACTGCGTCCGGTAAACTTCGGATGGCGGGACGCCTCTCGGGATCGGTCGATACGTCGGGTGATGCGACCATTCTGGCTGGGGTGAGTGAAGCCGTGACTTATCACGGCGGCACGCTTCGTTTTTCCGAGCCGACGGACAGGAGCGGACGGGCAATTGCGGTCCCGGTTGATCTGGGAAAAACCTTCAGGATGACCGGAGGCGCAGTCGACATCACGCCCATCGATTACGTCAGCGTCGACAGGACCATCATCCAAGACACTGCGACCTTGAACGTCGCGGGTCGGCTGGACAGCGCGATCACGAACGACGGCAAACTGAACCTGACGGGCACGGTGCGCGGCAATACGGCAAACGCGGGCGAAATGACCCTTACAAACGGCAGTGCTGTCGACGGAACCTTGACCAACACGGGCACGATTTCCGCGACCGGCCGTTCAACGATGGGTGGACTATCGTCAGCTAACGGTGTCGTCGATCTGCAGAACGGCTCGACTGCCGATGAATTGGTCGTTGGCAGAGGGGGGATCAGCGGCGGGAAATTCTTGATGGATGCCGGGTTGATCACCGGCAGCGAGACCCGCGACATCGACCGGATCAGCAGTCAGGGGGCCATCACCGGCGCGCTGACCTTTGACTTTGACGTCGACGGATCAGTCGGCGCCGGTCAGATCGGCGAGCGGACGCAGATCATCGCCGCCAACGCGCCCGCAGCGCAGAACACGTTTACCGTGGCATCTGTAACGGGTCTGCCGACGGTCAGTGAACAGCTGATCTATGGCGTGCAGCGTGACGATACGGGCAACGTCTATATGATCACCGACGTGAACCCTGCGGCGGGTGCACTGGCAGGCAACGTCACCTTGACCCAGTCGCTGATCGGTTCGGTCGTGAACCGGCCGACCAGCCCGCTGGTCGGGGGGCTGGCCACCGGGGTCGAAGAAAACCCCTGCGGGACGGGCGCCTGGGGCCGCTTCATCGGTGGTCGCGCCGATGCCACCGGCGGGACGCGCAACAGCACCGGAACCTATGACAGCAAGATTTCCGCCACCTATCGCGGTATTCAGGTCGGTGGCGACTTCGCGTGTTTTGGCGGGCATTACAGCGGCTGGGACATGGCCTTCGGCGCGCTGGGTGGCGTGAACGACGGCTCGACCGAACAGCCGGTCTATGCCACCAGCGTGACCGACCCCAGCAAACTGTCCAGCACGATGAGCTCGATCACCAAGGCCGATTTCCATCAGGTCTATGGCGGGCTTTACATGACGGCCAGCAAGGATCGCATCGTTGCCGATCTTCAGATCCGGCGCGAGCGGACCGATTTTGACATCGTCAACACGCCAGTCGCGGGCAGCGGCACGCAAGGTCTGTTGCTGGACGACGAATTCTCCAGCAACGCCACGACGATCTCGGGCTCGCTCAGCTATATCGTGCCGATGTCGTCGCCCAACTGGTCGCTGACCCCGACGGCGGGCTTTGCGCTGACCAACACCAGCACCGACCAGATCAAGTTCAAGAACGGCGCCAAGCTGAAGATCGAGGATGCCAAGGCGCGGGTCGCGTTTGTGGGGGCCAGCCTGTCGCGCACGGAGGTCGCGGCAGACGACCGCTCGGCCTATACCGGGTTTGCGACGGGGACGTTCTACAAGGACTTTTCGGACAGCACCGCATCGCAATTCACCACCTCGATCGACGGCCAAATGCAGTCCCCCGAACGGCTGGTGTCCGACAACCTTGGCGCCTACGGGGAAATCAGTGTCGGCGTGAACTATGTCCGCATTCTGGAACAACGGGGCAAATCCGCGCCGCGTCAGTTCAACGCCTCGTTGCGGCTGGACGGGCGGACGGGTGACACGCTCGACAGTGTGGGTGTGACTGGACAGATGCGGTTCCAGTTCTAGGCGACTTGACCATCGGTCGCGGGCCGGTTGATCTTATGGCGGCCCGCACGGTTGGTGCCGGCGTGACGAGGTAGATGCATGTCCTGGTTCAGCAAGGTCGCCTGGAAAGAGGGGTTGTTCCTGCAGCCCCACCACCTGCAGCAGGCGGATCGCTGGGTTGAAAACCTTGTGGCGGCGCGGACGCGGCTGATCACCCCCTATCCGTGGGGCGTGGCGGAAATGACCATCGACCGCGACATGATCCAGCAGGGCCGGATCGGTCTGCGGTCGGTGTCGGGCATCATGCCGGATGGCACACCTTTCGATGCACCGGGGACCGCCCCCCTGCCGATCCCGGTCGAAGTTCCGGCCGACGCAGCGGGGATGAGCGTCTGGCTGACCCTGCCCGATGCCGCCCCGAACGCGCGCGATGCCGCCCCCCTGGATGATGAGGCCGCCAATACCCGCTGGGGGATCGTCGCCGAAACCGTCAGCGACAGCGCATCCGGCATGCGGCTGGAACAGGTTCTGGAATTGGCGGTACCGCGGCTGGAACTGGCGATCCGCAAATCCCCCCGCCCCGGGTATCAGAACCTGCGGCTGGCGCTGATCCAAGAGGTTCGCGACGGCGTCGTCACCATCGACACAACATTGCCGCCCCCGGCATTGGTCATCGGGGCGCATCCGCAATTGCTGGGGTATCTCAACCGCGTCATCGGCTGGATCGAGGCGCGTTTGGAAAGCCTTGCCCGCTATGCCGCCGATCCCAGCGCCGGCGGGGGAATGCAGGCCATCGACTATCTGATGCTGATGGTCCTGAACCGTGAAATCGGCGTCCTGCGCCACATGGCCGGCGTTCACGCAATTCATCCGGAACGGCTTTACGAACGGCTCGTGTCGCTGGCCGGAGAGCTTGCGACCTTTGATGCCGGGTCGCGCCTGGCGCCCAAGTATGAGGCGTATCGCCACGACGATGCCAAGGAAAGCTTTGGCCCGGTCGTGGCCGACATCCAACGGCTTCTGTCCCGCGATGTGGGCCGCGCGATCCGCCTGCCGCTGCGGCAGGTGCGTCGCAACAGCTATCTGTCCGAGGTGCCCGATCGGAACCTCTTCCGCGACGCGACCTTCGTCATCGAGGTCGAAAGCGCCAAGCCCCAGACGCAGGTCCAGTCCCAGTTCCCCGAGCTGTGCAAGGTCGGCCCGAACACGCGCATGGCCGAAATCGTTAATAACAACCTGCCCGGCATCGGTCTGGTCCATCTGCCTAACCCACCCCGGCAGATCAGGGTGTTGTCGACCAACGTCTATTTCCGGTTGGAAAAGAATTCGGCGCTGTGGAGAGAGTTTTCCACCGCTCCGGCGATCGGGATGCATTTTGCCGGCGATTGGCCGGAACTAAAGCTGGAATTGTGGGCTGTGCCCGAACGGTCGTAAGGACAGCGGATGCCCGCAGGCAGACAGGACGACGACAAGACCCAGATTGGTCAGGGGGCGCCGCAAGGCAACCCCGATGACGCACCGTTCCGACCCGCGCCCGACCCGCAGGGCGGGGGTGACCGGACGGTGATCGGTGGCCCAATGCCGGGGGCCGGGGGACGGCCCGTCGACCCTTCGCAAGGTTGGGGTCAGCCTGCACCGCCGCCGCAGGGTGACTGGGGTCGCCCGGGGGCCACAATGCCGCCGCAAGGCTATGGTCAGGCGCAGAATCCGGGGTCTGGCGACACGTGGGTCGGGGGCCCGGTCCGTCAGCCCCAGCAGGGTTGGCAGGGCAACCCTGCCCCGGCCGGATGGAATGCACCCCCGGCGCAGACCCCGCCCCCTCATCACCCGCAGGCACCGCCTCCGGGTCAGCCCTATGGCGGCTCTCCCTTTGGCCCGGCGGGCGGGCAGCCCGATCCTTATGGGCAGGGCGGCCCGTCGGGGTACTCCAATCAGGGATACCCGCCGCAAGGTCAGGGTCAGCAGGGATTTGGCCAGCCGCCCGGGCAGGGCTACGGCCAGCCATACGCCAATGATCCCTATGACCGCGCGCCGCATGCCAGTGGCTATGCCAACCCCGTCGCCGGGATCGGGCAGGCCGCATCCGGCAATCGCGGGTTCTTCCCTGATATCGTCCGCGACCATCAGGGCGTGGCCCCGCAGGCACAGGCGCGCATCCCGCTGTCACAGGCGATGCAGGTCAAGCCGCTTGAAAAGGGCAGTTCGTCGAACCCGCTGATCGCGGCCGCAGCGCCGTTGCTGATCCTGCTGGGGCGCCTGCGCACCGGGTTGGTGGAAATGCGGGCCGCGCCGCTGATGGATCACGTCACCCGCGAAATCGACGCGTTCGAGCGCAAGGCGATGTCTCTGGGCGTGTCCCCGCACGAGGCGCTGGTTGCCAAATACATGCTGTCGGGCACCGCCGACGACATCGTCCAGAATCTGCCCGGCGCGGATCGGGGCGACTGGCTTCAGTATTCCATGGTCGCGCGGTTCTTCCACCGCCGCGATTCGGGTGTGGGGTTCTTTCAGGAAACCGAAAAGGCGATGCAGGCGCCGGGACAGAATTATAACCTGCTGGAACTGATCCTGACCTGCCTGTCACTGGGATTCGAAGGCCAGTACCGCACGATGCCGAATGGCGGGGTCGAGCTGTCGCGCATCCGCCACGCCATCTATGAAACGCTGCGTCGGGTGCAGCCGCGCCCGGACGAGGACATCTCGGTCGTGTGGACGCCGGTCGAACTGGGCGCCAAGCGGCGGTTTGGCATCATCTCGGTCCCGGTCGTTCTGGGGACAGCCGCGATCCTGCTGGTGGCCCTGTTCGGAACGCTGACAACGCTGATCAACCGCGACGGCGCCGCAGCCGCGCAGAACCTGTTGGCCCTGCATCCGGGCGATGTCCGCATCGCGATCGAGCGCACCGGCCCCGCATTCGTCCCTGCCCCCCCTGAACAGCTGGAACGCGTGCGCACCGCGTTCGCCCCAGAAATCCAAAGCGGCACGGTCGAGGTCGGCCTGAAAGGCGATTACATCAGCATCCGGGTCGGCGACCTGCAGCTGTTCGACACCGGCAAGGTGGAAACCAAACCCGGCTTTGCCGCGATGGCAGACAAGATCACCGAGGTGCTGAACGCCGAGGGCGGCCCCGTGCTGGTCCAGGGCTATACCGACAACGTCCCCTTGTCCGGGCGCGGCCAGTTCAAGAACAACGTCGCCCTGTCCGAGGCGCGCGCCAACTCGGTCAGGGACCAGTTGGCCCGCACCATCGATGACGCAGGGCGTATTACCGTCGAAGGCAAGGGCGAGGCTGACCCCGTCGGTGACAACGCGACCGACGAAGGCCGCGCCAAGAACCGCCGGGTCGAAGTGCTGCTGGCCCGCGAAGGAACCTATGGCGACACCCCTGCGCCGACACCTGGGATCGGTGCCAACGCATCGGCCAACGCGGCCCCCGCAACACTTGCCACCCCTCAACCGACCCAACAGCCCGAGCCGTCGCAATGAGATACTTTATGGGCATCCCCTTTCCCCGTTGGCGGTCGTGGATGCGTTGGCCCCTGGTGATCCTGGGGCTGGGGCTTTTCGCCCTTGCGGTCTGGTTCGGGTTGCCCATGACGGGTTGGGCGCCGTTCGCGACCATCTGGCTGCGGGTCACGATCATCGCGGTCGTCGTCGGGCTGTTCCTGCTGATCGAACTGATCCGCTGGCGCCGCCGCGTCCGCGCCGCCCGAGAGATCGAGGCCGCGCTGATCCCGGCCGAGCCCGAAGGCGATGGCAAGGAACTGGCGCAGCGGATGGAAACCGCGCTGGCCACACTCAAGCGGTCGGGCGGGCGGTCATATCTCTACGATCTGCCGTGGTACGTGATCATCGGCCCGCCCGGTGCCGGCAAGACCACCGCGCTGGTCAATTCGGGGATCGAGTTTCCCGTCAGCCAGTCCGAGGCCGTGTCCGGGTTCGCCGGCACCCGCTTTACGGATTTCTGGTTCGCCGAAGATGCGGTGCTGATCGACACGGCAGGCCGCTATACCACGCAAGACAGTGACGTGGTGGCCGACAAGGCCAGCTGGCGGTCGTTTCTGGACCTGCTGAAACGCTCGCGCCCGAATCAGCCGATCAACGGCGTCATTCTGGCGTTTTCCGTCGAAGACATGATGAACGCGACGCCAGGATCGTTGGAGCGTCATGCCGAAACCGTCCGCGCGCGTCTGGCCGAAATCCACGAAACGCTGAAGGTCGACTTTCCCGTCTATGTGATGTTCACCAAGGCCGACCTGATCGCGGGCTTTCGGGAATACTTCAACAGCTTCAGCCTGAACCGCCGCAAGCTGGTCTGGGGCACCACATTCCAGACGGCGGATCGGAAGGCCCTGACGCATGAGGCCGTGCCCGCAGAATTCGACCGCCTTGTCGCGCGCCTGTCCGACGAGGTGATCGACCGGCTGTCCGAGGAACCCGACGGCATCGCCCGCATCGCGATCTTCAACCTGCCGGGACAGATGGCGCTTTTGCGTGACAACGTCTCGGACTTCTTGCGGCGGGTGTTTGAACCGACCCGGTACAAGACCAACGCGATCCTGCGCGGGTTCTACTTCACCAGCGGCACGCAGGAAGGCACCCCCATCGACCAGGTTCTGGGCGCGATGGCCCCGATCGGTCAGCAGGGCATGTCGCCGATCACCGCGAACTTCATGTCCGGTCGCGGCAAGTCCTACTTTATCCACGATCTGCTGCGCCGGGTGATCTTTCCCGAACAGGGCTGGGTCAGCCACGACCGCCGCGCCGTGCGACGGGCGGCGGTCCTGCGGACGTTGGCGATCGCGGCGATCCTGCTGGGCACGCTGGGTCTGACGGGCGCCCTGGGTGTCAGCTACTGGAAGAACCGCAATCTGGTGGCGACGGCATCGACAGACACCTCGGCCTATGCCCGGACCGCCATTGACGAAATCAAGCGCGACACCATCACCGACCCGGATGTGACCCCTGTCGTGCCGTTGCTGGACCGTCTGCGCACCATGCCGTCCGGCTTTGGCGACAGCGAGGAGCGCAGTTTCTGGGAACGCTTTGGTCTGGGCCAGCGCGAGCGGGTGGGCGCGGCGGCGACGCAGGCTTATTCCGACGCGTTGGAACGCATGTTGCGGCCGCGACTGATCCTGGACATGGAACAGAAGATGCCGGCCATCATTCAGGCCGGCGACACGACCGAGATCTATCGCGCGCTCAAGGTCTATCTGCTGCTGGGCGGCGTTGGCGAAAAGCCGGATGACGATTCGATCAAGGCCTGGTTTGCGCAGGACTGGCGCAGCCGCTTTACCTCGGCATCTGAAATCAACCTTCGGGATCGGCTGGCCGGGCATCTGGACGCGATGCTGATGCTGGGCCGCGACCGCAACAAGCTGGTGGATATCGATCAGTCGACCGTCGATGACGCGCGCGCCGCACTTGCGCAGTTGCCACTGGATGAACAGGCCTATGCCATCGTGCGGGACGGCATCGCATCGTCGCCGGTGCAGGACTGGTCCCTGACCCAGGCGGTCGGCAAAGCCGGCCCGATGGTTCTAACGACCAAGGATGGCACGGACCTGTCCACGCAGGTTGTGCCGGCGATGTACACCTACGAAGGCTTCTGGAGCTATTTCTATCCGCAGCTGGAGGTCGTGGGCGCGCGTCTGAAGGACGACCAGTGGGTTCTGGGCGACATGGCCGATACAGCGCAGATGGACGAACGTCTGGCGCGGCTCGACCGCGATCTGCTGAACCGCTACCGAGAGGAGTTCCGCAAAGCGTGGTTCGGCGTCCTGAACAACCTGACGCTGACCTCGATGTCGGCGGACAAGCCCCGCTATGACGCGCTGGGGGCGGCGGCGTCCGCCTCTGCCTCGCCCCTGTTGCTGCTGGTTCAGTCCGTGGATCAGCAGACCTATCTGCCGGCCGAATATCAGGGCCTGCAAGGCGTCACCGCCGAGACATTGGCCGGTGGCACCGCACCCGCAACCGGCGGCGGCGCCGAGGGGACGGCGGGCGAGACGGCAAGCAAGGTCAATGACGCCGTTCTGGCGCGGGTGCGCAACCGCTCCAGCGGGGTGCAGCGCATCCTGCTGGAAGCCTCAACCGGCGGCCCGGCCAAGAACCAGGCCAGCGCCAGCGGCACGTCCGAGCCTGACGGCATCACCCGCCCCATCGATGCCATTGCCGAAGATTTCGAAGGCTGGCACGCGCTGATGCAGGGCGAACCCGGCCAGCGTCCCATCGACGCGCTTCTGGGCAACCTTGGCGCGGTCTGGCAGAACCTGCGTCTGGGCGAGATGAACCCTGATCAGGCCAATGCCGCGATGCCGGGACTTTTGAACAATCTGACGCAGTACAACTCGCAACTGCCCGAACAGCTGGCGGCGCTGGTGACAAAGGCCGACGACGATTTCCAGCAAGGCGCCGCTGATGCGACGCTCGAGGACATGAACCGCGCCTTGTCGGATCGCGTGACGTTCTACTGCAGGGAAAACATCGCCAACTCCTATCCCTTCGCGCAGTCGTCGCGCAGCTTGTCGATGGAGGCGTTCGCCCGCTTCTTCGGCCCGGGCGGAGAGATGGACAAGTATTTCACCGAGTATCTGGAGCCGTATGTCGAGCGCACCTCGGAAGGGCTGCGGTACCGCACCGACAAGCCGCTGGCGCAGCGTCTGTCGGCCAATGCCCTGCTGCAGTTCCAGCGCGCGGAACGCATTCGTCAGGCGTATTTCGCAGGCGGCGGCACCGCGCCGCAGGTGGAAATCACCGTGGCGCAGGTCGACGCGCACCCGACCGTCGAGGCCGCATTGCTGATCATCAACGATGAACAGATCCCGACCGTCACCGGCGCCCTGCCCCGCACGGTGTCATGGCCCGGGACCGGCAAGTCGACCGTGCTGAGCCTGTCGCCGGCGCTTGACCGAAACTCGGTCCTGCGGCTGGAAGGGAATGCGTGGACGTTCATCGATTTTCTGGGCAATGCCACGGCGAAATCCCAGCAGGGCGACACGATGCGCGCGACATTCACGCTGGGCGGTCGGTCGATCACCTATGACTTCACGATCAACGCCGCGATCAACCCGTTTACCATGCCGGAACTGCGTGACTTCGAATGTCCGCAAAGTCTGGACTAAGGGGGCGGCATGGCGCGGGTCGGCATCTATGGCAAGCATCAGGGGTTCGGCGACTTCATCAGCGCCGGAATGCCGGACGGCGCCGAACAGGCGCTGACGCTGTGGCTGAACGGATCACTGTCCACCGTGCGGCAAGGTCTGGGTGATGCGTGGCAAGGCGCGTTCGACACGGCCCCGACGCTGCGGTTCTGGATCGGCGGGGATGTCATGCCGGGTGGCACCCCGCTGCGCGGCGTCATGGCCCCGTCGCGCGACCGCGTGGGACGCCGTCACCCGCTGTTTCTGGTGGCACCCGCGGGTGGGGCACCCTGCCCTGCCGTGGACGCGTCGCAGGGCTTTCATGACGTGGCCGAGCGTCATCTGCGTGAAGCCCTGATGGGCAATGTGGCATCTGCGCGTGACATATCCGACCATTGGTCTGGTGACCCGACGCTCGCCCCCGCGGACGGCACGCCGATGGAAGCAGCCTGGTGGGCCGACAACACCGATGCCGCACCCGAGGTGCTGTGGTCCGAAGTGGCCGGGACCGAGGCGCGCGCCGCGTCGTCCCTGCGCAGCTATTGGTGGTCAGGGGCATTGCCTGCCCGGGCGCTCGCGTGTCCCGGGCTGCCGGCAGCCGACGCGCTGCATTGGCTGTTGACAGGTGCGCCCCCCGGCGTGCCGCCGGTGGTGGAGCCTGCCGCGCCAGAGGCCGCAGTGACCTTACCCGCTTCACCCGTCGCCGCCCCGCCGTCGCGCAGCAGTTTTATCCCTGACGGCGCGATCGACCCGCAATCGGCGTCCCCTTTTGACGCCCTGACCGATCGGACCACAGGATGAGCGCCGAGAGCGATCCCCTGCGCTTTGATACCGCGATGGCGACCGATACCGGGCGCGTGCGCACCCATAACGAAGACAACGCCGTCACCCTGCCGCACGTGGGCCTTTGGGCGGTTGCCGACGGCATGGGTGGGCATGCGGCGGGCGACGTCGCCAGCGGCATCATCGCGGATGAGCTGGGTTCTGTCGGCGTACCGGTATCAGCCGATGATCTGCGCGCGCGCGTCGGGCAGCGGCTGGACCGCGCCAATGCCCGCATCCAGTCGATCGCCGAGCAAAGGGGCGGCGCCACCATTGGATCAACCGTCGTGGCCCTGCTGATCCATGAACATGAATGCTTTTGCGTGTGGGCGGGGGACAGCCGCATCTATCTGCTGCGGCAGGGTCGGCTGACCCGGCTGACGACCGACCACAGCGAGGTGCAGGAGATGCTGGATGCCGGCAACATCTCTGCCGACGAGGCGCGGAACTGGCCACGGCGCAATGTCATCACCCGCGCCATCGGGATTGACGGGCAGGTCAAGACGCAGGCCGTGGCGGGCGTGGCACAGGCGAACGACGTGTTCCTGCTCTGCTCGGACGGGCTGACGGAACATGTGGGGGATGATGAGCTGGCAAGTCTGCTGGGTCGTCAAAGCGCCCAACGAACCGCCGACGCGCTGGTCGCGCTGACGCTGGAACGGGGTGCGCGGGACAACGTGACCGTGGTCGTCGTGGGATGCCACGACCGAACGCTGCGGGAATAGGTCATGACGAAAACCGATAATCCGGTCGGTGTAGACCAAACCGCCAAGGCGGACAGTGCCGCCATTGGTCCTGTCAAACCGCCACCTGCGGCTCCTCCGGACGCAACCCGGATCGCCAGCGCCCCCGTGGCACCCGCGCCTCCTGTCGAAGACGGCACGACGATCGCGGATGACGGTGACCGCACGCAGATTGCCCCACGCAAACCGGTGGGCGCCACGGAACTGGGCATCCCGCCCCGACCGACACCGGCTGCCCCTGAATGGGTGCCTGTCGCGCCGGGTGTGCTGATCAACAACAACTACCGGATCGTCGACCAGATCAGCGCCGGCGGCATGGGCGAGGTCTACCGCGCCGAGAACCTGTTCACGGGTGACCCAGTCGCGGTCAAGGTCGCGCTGCCGTCTTTGGCGCGGGACGAAAGCATCGTCCAACTGTTCAAGCGCGAGGCCCGGATTCTGGGCCAGCTGACCGACGACGCCATCGTCCGCTACCACAACTTTGTCCTGGATCAGGGCCTGGACCGGTACTGCCTGATCATGGAGTTCATCGAGGGCTGGACCCTGTGGGACCATGTCCGCGCCAACGGTCCTGTATCGGAATCGGACGGCGTGGCTTTGCTGCGCCGGATCGCGGCGGGGCTGTCCAAGGCCCACCGACGGGGCGTCACGCACCGCGATCTGTCACCTGACAACGTGATGTTGCGCGATCAGCGGATGGATCAGCCGGTTCTGATCGACTTCGGCATCGCGCGGTCGGCGGAAATGGGCGACGCGCTCAGCGGACGGTTCGCGGGCAAGGTCAAGTATGTGGCCCCCGAACAACTGGGCCATCACGGCGGCGAGGTGGGCGCGTCTGCCGACATCTACGGCCTTGCGCTGATGATGGCGGCGGCGCTGCGTGCCGAGCCCCTGTCGATGGGCGGCACGGTCGAGGAAGCCGCGCAGGCGCGCCGGTCGATCCCCAATCTCTCGGGTCTGCCGCCGGCGCTGTTCCCCCTGCTGCAGTACATGTTGGAGCCGGTGCCCACGGACCGCCCGCCGTCGATGGATGCGGTGGTGCGAATGCTGGACGACCCCACGCTTATCCCCGCTCGCTATCGCCTACCGCAGTGGATCGACGGGGCGGCAGCGCCGGAAACCACCGACGAAGACACGACATCTGGCATCACGCATGGCGGCTATCTGGACAGTTCCGAAAGCCCGTTTGCGCCAGCGCCGACGCCAGCCCCTGCGGTTCCACTGCCTCCACCACCCCAGCGGAGGGGCGCGATACTCGCGGCCGCAGCCGCCTTTGTGATCCTTGCTGGTGCCGGTGCATTCTGGGTGTTGCAACCCCGTGAACCCGCAACACCGCCAGCGGACCCGGTAAACACGGTGGCGGAGGTATCACTGCCACCGCGTGATACCGCGACGCGCGAAGGGTGGCTGGCGGATCAGGACCTGCCGGCCTGCACGATGGCATGGCGCATCCCGGCGGGTATCGACGCCGGGCAGATCGGCATGCTGGCGGACGGGCCGCGCGATACCGCCGCGCTAAGCGCGCAGTACGACAACCAGTTCGCCGCGCGTCCTGCGGTGGTCCTGAACCAGCTTGCGCCTAGTCAGTGTCCGGCGGTCACGTTCCTGCGCGAACTGGGCGGACGCGCGGCGCCTGCGCCGGTTCTGTCGCTGGATGCCGACCGGCTGATCGGACAGGGGACGGTCGCGGGCACGGTCCGGGGTGCTGACGGGCGCTCAACCTGGCTGTTTCTGGTCGCAGCGGACGGGGCGATGCACGACCTGTCACGACAATTGCAGCCGCAGGGCGATGGCACGCAGACCTTCAGTTTCGACATGGCGCTGGCCCAGGGCAGCGCGGCGGCGCGCCAGTTGATCGTCGCTGTCACGTCCGAAAAGCCGCTGGTGACCGCCGCAACCCTTCCGGATGCCGCCCCGGCCGAGCGCGTCCTGCCCGCCGCCCTGTCCGAGATCGCCGCCGCAGGCGGTCGCGCCGCTGCGGATCAGGCCGTGTTCCTGATCGAGCCCCCCGCCGCCCAACCCCCGGTGCCAGAACCGGCACCAGAACCTACCCCAGAACCCGCGCCGAATGACGCCCCTTCGCCTTGACCTTTCACGCGCCCACGTCCCATCCTTTGGCCCACCGATCATCAGATGCGATGCCCATGACAGATCCCTTTCAGCCGGATCGTTTTTCCGGTCAGGACAAGACCCGTCCCCCGACCTCGAGCCTGCGGTTCGAGACGCCCGTCGAGCTGTATCTGGCCGTGCCCGAGATCAATGAGCTGACCCAGCAACGTCCGCGTCCTGGTGAAAGCGGGCTGGCGTTTCTCTTGCGGCTGCGGGCCTCGACGACACCGGAAGAGGGCGTGACGTTCACGGCCTTTGCGGCCTATCCGCAGATGGCGATCGGCTGGGGATATGAATGCATCCGCCTGATGGCCGATCTTCTGAACCCCAATGAGCGCCCGATGATGGAGATGGTGGCCGGATGGCTGGCGCAACCGGGCACCCCGATGCGTCACCGTGTGGCCCACGACGCGCTGTGGGCGCCCGCCCGCACGCCATCGGTGTTTCTGGGACTCGCGGTGGCGTGGTCAGGGGGCGGAATCGCACCCAACGACACGGCCTCGCCGCCCTTGCACCGCACACCCCGCGCCGTGAACAGCGCCGTCCTGTCGTGTCTGGCGCGTGCCGATCTGAACCGTCGCCCGATCCTTCTGGCCCGGTTCATCGACATGGCCGAGCCGATGTTCAGGGTGTACTGATGACCCTGATCCTGCAGATCGAGAACTTCGAGCTTTTGACCGATGGCGGCCCGGCGCAGGTGTCCGCGCCGGAAAAAGGGCTTCAGGCAGGGCGCGGCGCCGGCATGGGGTGGGTGCTGCCCGATCCCAGCCGCCACATCTCCAGCCATCATTTCGACGTCTTCCAACAGGATGGATCGTGGTTCCTGCGCGACGTGTCCACCAACGGGACGTTCCTGCAGGGTCAGCGGTTCAGGCTGGACGGCCCCCACCGTCTGACCCATGGCGACCGCTTTCAGGTTGGGCAGTACCTGATCGTCGCGCGACTGGATGGTGCCCCCGTCGACCGGGCGGGCAACGTGGCCGCGCCGGCCCAAGGCGGTCTGACGCCCCCACCCTATGCCCCGCCTGCGACGGACGATCCGTGGTCAGTGGGTGGGGCGCTGTCCCCCATCGATCCACTGCCGCCGGTGGGCGCGATGCGCCGAGGTGACGATTTCGTCCATGACTTCATCGCCGACCAGCGCCCCGCCGCGCCGCCGCCGTCGCCCCCGCCGTCCCCGGTCGAACAAGCTGCGCCAGCACTGCCTGTCCCACCCGCAGCAGCACCTTCGGCGCCTTCGCCAGCTGCATCTGATGCACCAGCCCCCGCCTTCACACCGGCGGACCCTGCCCCGGCCGCACCAAGGCCGCCCAGGCAGGCACAAGCACCGACGCCGGCGCCCTCTGCCGCCGCGGGTGACTTTGTCGCCGCGTTCTGCCGTGGCGCGGGTCTGTCGGCCAAAGCCTACACCGACATCGATGCACAGCGGCTGGCCGAAAGCCTTGGCGCGGCCCTTCGCCATGTCTCGCGCGAAGTAATGCTGTCCCTGCAGGACCGTGCCGCCGCCAAGCATTTCGCGCGGACGGGTGAACGCACCATGCGCGGCGCGACCGACAACAATCCGCTGAAGTTCCTGCCCGAACCGGATCAGGCATTGGAAACCATGTTCCTGCGTCCGCGCGCCGGTTTCCAGTCCGGCCCAGACGGTCTGGACGAGGCGCTGAAAGACCTGAGGCTGCATCAGGCCGCCCTGTTTGCGGCGCTGCAGCCGGCTTTGGCACGGCTGCTGTCGGACCTTGCACCCGAAAGCGTCGAGGCAGAGGCGGAAAAATCGCGCCTCGGCACCAGCCGCAAAGGCAAGGCGTGGGACGTCTATGTCAGTCGCTGGGATGCCAAGACCGCACCCCATGAGAACGGCATTCTTGACGAATTCCTGCGCCACTTCTCGGACGCCTATCGCGACATGATCGCCGCCACCCGCGCGAACCCCGCGCCTCTGGACAGGGACCCGCCGCAATGAAGCTCGACTGGCTGACCGACCCCATCTCCCCGGACGACCCCTGTGGCCCCGATCTGGAGCAGGCCGGAGACGAGGCTTTTCTGGACTACTACTATGAAGCAGAGTCGCGCCTGCCCGAGCGGTACTTCACCCCAGGCGTTCAGGGCGTGGGCAGCGAAGGCAGCGATGACGCGCTGTTCGATCCGCGTTCGATCAACATCCGGCGCGAACAGGACGCCATCGAGGCCTTGCTGCATCGCTCGCGCGATCTTCGCCTGCTCAGCCTGATGGCGCGGTTTCATATTCTGGCGGGACGACTGCCGGATTTTGCGGACAGCATCCAGGGCATCGCGACCCTTCTGGAAACGTGGCCCATCGAGGTGAACCCCGTGGCCGAACAGTCGCTGGCCGACCGCCGCGGAGCGCTGGATGAACTGGGCACGCAGACCACCGTCATTCAGCCGCTGCTGCACCTGTCGGTGACCGGCGCCGGGGAGGCGTCCCTTCGGCGCCACATGGCGGCGACCGGCGCCGTGCCGCGTCGCGACTCGGAAGAAGACGCGGACGCCGGGGCGATTCTGTCGGCACTGCGGTCACCTGTGAACACGGCCTTGGTGGACAAGACCAATGCCGATGTCGGCCGCGCGATCGACGGGTTGACGCGGATCGTCGCGGCGACGGCCGCACATCCAACCCATCCGTTCAAGCCGAATGTCGAAGACACGATGCGCGTGCTGGGCGAACTTCAGGCGTTGATCCTTCAGGGTCGTCCGGACCTGACCCACCGGCAGGTCGAGGTTGCGACGCCCGCTCCGGCAACTGCGCCTGCACCCACCGCCGCGCCCAATACTGCCGCCACCAGCCACATCGCGACGCGGGCCGAAGCCAAGGCCGAGCTTGTGGCGGTCGAGACCTGGCTGAGCGAACGCGAGCCGTCATCCCCTGCCCTTCTGCTGGTGACGCAGGCCCGCCTGCTGATCGGCCGCCCCTTGGTCGAGGCCTTGGAAACGCTGATGCCCGGCGACGCCGCGCGGGCCGTCATCGGGTTTTCGCCCGACACCGGGTTTGCGATGCCGATGGACCGGCTGCGGGCCTTGTCGCAAGCGGCCCTTGGACCCAGCACTGACGATACCGCCGACGCCCCGCCTGCCAAACCGGTCACCACCCGTCAGGATCTGTCAGCACGTCTGGTCGGAATCGAGGATCACTTCCGCAGCCATGAGCCGGCCAGTCCGATTCCGATCCTTCTGGCCCGCGCACGCGCGTTTCTGGACAAGGGGTTCGAGGCGATCGTGGGCGAATTGATCCCGCGAACGCCACCGGCCGGGTGACCCGGAACTTTGGCAGATGTTTGCCGCTTGATGTTGGCAAACGTATCAAAAGCGTCATATTATGTAGGCCAGATTGACTTGACGACCTTTTGACGCTTTTCTGCATTTCAAAGATCAAGGATTTCGCTGCATGGCATCCGATAAATCGACCGATTACATCAAGCGCAACCGCCCGCCGCGTGTGCAGATCTCGTATGAAGATCCGTACGACAGCGAAAAGATGGTTGAACTGCCTTTCGTGATGGGGGTGATGTCGGATCTGTCGGGCAATGCCTCGCCGGTTGAAAAGGCCCCGATCGAGGAGCGTGGGTTTGTCGACGTGACGGCCGCTTCACTGGACGAATACATCGAAAGCGTGACCCCCGGTCTGACCTTCAACGCCGAAAACCGCATGGGCGGGTCGGAGCGGCTGGGCGTCAATCTGGAATTCCGCCAGATGGACGACTTCAACCCCGCCAATGTCGCTCGCCAGGTTCCGGCGCTGAAAAAGCTGCTGGAGGCACGGGAACATCTTGCAAACCTGCAGCGCTATATGAACTCCAAACCCAAGGCGCAGCAGCAGATCAAGCAGTTGTTGAACGACCCTGAACTGATGTCCGCACTGGCTCAGCGGGACTCGGGCAAGACCGACAGCGAAGGAAACGAATAAGCATGGCGCAACAGCCCCAGACGCAGACCGTTGCTGCACCCGCCGGCCTGGCCGAGCTGGATGAGTTTTCCGACATCCTTCGCCAGACCATCAAACCGCGCAGCGACGTCGCCGCGCGCGAGGTGGACAACGCCGTCGTCGCACTGGTCAACGAGGCGTTGCAGGACCAGACGCTGATTGCTGAAGACGTCATCGACACGATCGACGCGATGCTGGCCAAGATGGATCAGCAACTGACTGATCAGCTGAACGCGATCATGCATCATGACGAATTCCAGAAGCTGGAAGCGTCATGGCGCGGGCTGGCATACACGATCAACAACTCGGAAACTGACGCGACGCTGCGGGTGAAGGTGCTGAACGCCTCCAAGTCCGAATTGCAGCAGATGTTCCGTCGCTATCCCGGCGCGAAATGGGACAAGTCCCCATTGCACCAGAAAATCTACGAACAGGAATTCGGCACCTTGGGTGGCCGGCCGTTCGGGACATTGATCGGCGATTACTACTTCAGCCATTCGACTGCCGATGTCGCGATGCTGCGCGAAATGGGGAAGATCGCCGCGGCCGCCCATGCGCCGTTCATTTCGTCCGCAGCACCCGAATTGCTGGGGATGGACAGCTGGACCGAGCTGGGCACCCCGCCCGATATTTCCGAGATTTTCGACACCCCCGAATATGCCGCATGGAACAGCCTGCGCGATTCGGAAAACAGCCGTTATCTGGCGCTGACCATGCCGCGCGTCCTGTCACGTGAGCCTTATGGCCAGAATTCCAACTCGGTGGTTGAGGAATTCAACTACGAGGAAGAGACCGACGGACACGCCGGCGAGAAATATGCGTGGATGAACGCCGCGCATGCCATGGCTGCCAACATCAACCGCGCGCACAAGGAACACGGCTGGACCGTGCAGATCCGCGGCGTGCAGTCGGGCGGTGAGGTCATGAGCCTGCCGACCCACACCTTCGATACCGGCGACGGCAAGAAGGATCTGAAATGCCCCACCGAAGTGTCGATCACCGACCGTCGGGAAGGGGAGCTTTCGAAGGCCGGCCTGATCGGGCTGATCCATCGCAAGCACACCGACAAGGCTGCGTTCATTGGTGCGCAGACCCTGTATCGGCCGAAGAAATATGTCAGCGAGTTGGCGACCGCCTCGGACAACATGTCCTCTCGTCTGCCCTACATCTTCGCCGTTTCGCGCTTCAGCCATTATCTGAAGTGCATGGTCCGGGACAAAATCGGGCAAAGCCCCGATCGGCTGCAATTGCAAACGCAGCTGCAGACCTGGGTCAACAAGTATGTTTCGGGTAACCCCGAGACGGCCAGCGAAAAGGAAAAAGCGAAAAAGCCTTTGGCTGGCGCCAAGGTGGAAGTCATCGAGGATGAAGAAAACCCCGGTTATTATGTCGGGAAGTTCTTCCTCAAACCGCACTTCCAGCTTGAGGGAATGGATATCGGGATGAGCCTGGTGTCCAAGCTTCCCAAAGCAAAATGATGAACTCTCTTAGATAACTTCTTTACCAAGGAGCGATTAAAATGGCCGTTGATATCTTTCTGAAACTTTCGAACAACATCAAAGGTGAGGCGCAGGACGATACCCACCGCGACGAAATCGACGTTCTGTCGTGGTCGTGGGGCCTGACGCAATCGGGCACCACCCATATCGGTTCGGGCGGCGGCGGCGGCAAAGTCAACGTTCAGGACATCAGCCTGACCAAATACGTTGACCGCGCCACCAACGACCTGATCAAGCGCTGTACTTCGGGTGAGCACATCGAAAACGGTGAACTGATCGTGCGCAAATCGGGCGGCACCACGCCGGTGGAATACTTCCGCATCAAGCTGCAGGGGATCATGATCACCTCCTATCAGACCGGCGGCAGCAAAGACGGTCTGGACCGCGTTCAGGAATCGCTGAACCTGAACTTCCGCAAGTTCGAGGTCGTCTACACCATGCAGGAAACCTCGGGTGCGGCCGGTGCCGAATCGATGGCCGGCTGGGACATCGCCGAGAACAAGGAATGGACCGCCTGAGGCGCAAGCCCGGCATCCAAGGAAAAGGCCGGCGCAGGACGCCGGCCTTTTTAGGTGACCCGTCGCAGGGCGGACCGCTCCTTTCATGACTGACAGCACGCCTGACGACCGCCCGCACACCCGCGTCATGTCCCTGATGCACGTGTTTCGCGACGCCGCTGCCGCGGGAGACGCGCGAAAATCCGCTTCCAGTTTTCGCGAAGGCGACCGAGAGCTGAGCCGACGCAGTCGTCAGTTTCGCGAAGGCGCAGGAGAACAGGCGCTGCGGGAAAATCTGTCGTTCGACATTTCCAGCCTGATGAATACCGTGCGTCTTGACGCGGCTTCGGACCTTTCCGATGCGCCCTACGTCGCCAAGTCGGTGGTCAACTATGGATTTGCGGATATGTCGAGCCTGTCGCGGTCGCACGAGAACACCGCCCGCATGGCCGAATCGATCCGCCTGTCGCTGATGACCCACGAACCGCGCCTGGTTCCCGCCACGATCGAGGTCCGTGTCCGCGAAGACGCGGAGACCAGCGATCAGCGCATGTCCTTTGACATCACTGCCGAAATGCACGCGAGCCCCGCCGACATCCCCCTCGACTTCGTGGCCGAAGTTGATCTGGGTGCAGGCAAACTGCGTATGACCCGCTTGCAGGTGCAGAAATGAAGAAGGACTTTCGGGACGTCTATAACCGCGAATTGGCGATGCTGTACGAACGCAGCGCCGAGTTCGCTGCCGAGTATCCCGGCATCGCTGACCGCCTTGGCGGACTTCTGCGCGACAACGCCGACCCCGCCGTCGCGGGCCTGCTGGAAGGCACCGCCTTTTTGGCCGCGCGGGTCCAGCTGAAGCAGGACGAAGAGTTCCGCAATTTCACGACGGAGCTGCTGGAACAGATCTTCCCCGACGCGCTGGCCCCGATTCCGTCAGCCATCCTGCTGCACGCACGCGCGCCGGCGGATCGTCTGGACCCGCAGAAGGGGTTGTCCTTTGCGCCGGGCAGTTATCTGGACGCGCGGTTCGTCGATGCAGATCAGCGCGTGTCCTGCCGGTTCAGGTTGTCGGCGCCCCTGCATCTGTGGCCGCTGGAGACTGACGGCTGTGCCTATCTGAACGGTCAGGCCGCAGTGGGCGCGCTGGGTCAGGACCCCCATCCGGACACGCGGGCCGCGTTGACCATCGACATCCGGCGCGTCGGCGGCGGCGGTCGTGGCGGCAACTTTGCAGATATCGGCGCGAATGATCTGCCGATCCATCTGACCGGCGATCTGGCGCATGCCGTGCCGCTGTTCGAACAGATCCACTGCGACCGCGTCCGCGCCTTTGTCCGCTGGACCAACAAGCAAGGCGACGCGGTGTTTCTGGCGCTCCGTCCCGACCAGATCGAACAGATCGGCTTTTCCCCGGAGGAACGGCTGTTCCCCGACGAACGCCGCATCTTCGACGGCTTCGGCCAGTTGCGAGAGGCATTTGTCTTTCCGCGCAAGTATCTCGGTTTCCGCCTGACCGACCTGCGCCCGATCCTGCAGCGTGCCCATGGCGACCGCGTCCAGATCGTTCTGGAGTTCGACACGTCGAACGAAACGCTGGCCGCCCGCGTGGGGCCGTCACACGTGCGCCTGCACTGTGCCCCTGCGGTCAACTTGTTCGAGGAAAGCTCGAACCAGGTTCGTCTGGACGGCAAGCGGCACGAGTACGTGGTGACCCCCGACGCAAGCCCGGTCACGCATTTTGAGATCAACCGCATCACGCAGGTCTTTGCGCATTATTCCGGTAACGCCAACAAGGTCGAGGTGCGCCCCCTTTATGCGCTGCCCCGGGGCACAACGCCCGCCCGGCAGGCGCTGTACTACACGACCCGACGCAAGCAGCGCCGCCTGACCGACGCCGAGCGTCGCTTTGGCATGCGCCATCGCTATCGCGGGTCGGAAACCTTCATCGCGCTTTACGAACCGCCTGCGACCGAGGTGCCCGACCGCGCCTTGCGTCTTCAGGTGCGGGCCCTGTGTTCGAACCGCCATCTGCCGGAATACCTGCCGATCGCCGGATCGGACGATTTCCATTTCACGGATGACGCCAGCGTCAGCCTGTCGGTTATCGCGGGTCCGACGCCGCCGCGCGAATCGATGACGGAAATCGACCGCCGTGCGCCCCACCGTGCGACGCAGGGCGATATCTACTGGCGTTTGATCAGCTATCTGTCGCTGAACCACTTTGGTCTGGACGACCGTGGCGGACGCGACGCAGCAGCCACGCTGCGCGAGATGCTGGGCCTTTTCGCCGACATCTCGGACGTGATCACCGAAACCCAGATCGCGGGGATCACGGGGTTGACCACGCGCCCAGTCGTGCGGTCGATCCGTCGGGCCGACGGATATTTCCCGGCGCGCGGGTTGGAAATCGCGGTGACCTACAACGATGCGGCGTTCGAAGGATCGGGCATGATCGTTCTGGCGACCGTGCTTGACCGGTTCTTTGCCGAATACGCGTCAGTCAACAGTTTTACCCAATCTGTCGCCATCAGCGAACAGCGTGGTGAAATCATGCGCTGGCCGCCCCGCACCGGCATAGGCCCCTTGCTGTGAGCGTGCCGTCAGGCACCACCGACGGCCCCGGCCTTCTGGCCGAGCTGCGCCGTCTGGAACGGGACGCCCCGTCCCGCCCCCGGATCGGGCGCCATATCCGGATGCGTGATGAGGTGGTCCATCTGGGCCAGGACCCGCATCTGGCATTCCCCGCACAGGACATTTCCGAAAACGCGCCCGATGCGTCCGGCACGCCGCGACTGCGCGCGCCGTTTCTGGGCTTCTTCGGCCCCCACGGCGCCCTGCCGCTGAACACCACCGAAGAGGTGCTGCGCTGGTTCGAGCGGGGTGAAAAGTCCTTCGTCGGCTTCACCGACATCTTCGCCACGCGCTTTTTGCAGCTGTTTTTCCGGGCGTGGTCGGATGCCCGCGCGATCACCCAGTTCGACCACCCAGATGACCGATTTCAGTCCTATGTCGGCGCGGTCGCGGGGATCGGGACACCGGCATTTCTGAACCACGACGAACTGCCCGACACCGCCCGCCTGCCGCTGGTGTCGCTGTTTGGCGGCCGCGTGCGCAGTCCCGTTCGCCTGCGCCAGATGATCGAGGTCTATCTGAACGCCGACGTAACCGTCGAAGAACACGTGCCGTCATGGATGGCCTTCGATCAGGGTGACGTCACCCGGCTGGGCCAGCAAGGTTGCGGGCTGGGTCAGACGACCTATCTGGGCGCGCGGGTGCAGTCGGTCGGCGAAAAGATCCGCCTGCATATCCGCGCGCGGGATCTGGCCGACTATCGCCGGTATCTGCCCGGGCAGGCGGGCTATCAGCGTCTGGCCGATCTGGTCTTCTGGTATCTCGGCAAGACCTATGAGGTTGAGCTGGCGCTGTCTCTGCCCGCCGCCGCCATTCCGCAGGCGGGCCTTGGCGCGTCGGCCGATCTGGGCTGGATGGCCGCGCTGCCTCTTGCGACCCCCGCCCCCGCCAACAGCTTTACCGAGGCTGCGCGCTTTGCGCTCGACCCCGAACTTCACGCCGCTTAGGGACCCCTGATGACCGAAATCAGCATCGAGAAATTTGCCGGCAAGATGAACCGCACCGGCTATGACGCCTTCCTGCAGGGGATGCGCCATGCGCGTGGCGAAGGAAACCGTCAGGTGGAAATCGTCCACTGGCTGTTCCACGCGCTGTCGAACCAGAACAGCGACGTGTCGATCACGCTGCGCCAGCTGGGTCTGGACCGGGGTCAGGCGCTGAAGGATCTGGACACGGCGATGGCGGGCCTGCGCAAGGGGGTCACCGAAAGTCCCGGCATTTCCGACAATCTGGCGGACGCGCTGAACCACGCCTGGACCTATGCCACGCTGTTTTTTGCCGAAGCTCAGATCAGGACCGGGCACGCGCTGGTCGCGATGCTGAACGACCCGCATCTGCGCCGCGAACTGCTGGCAGCATCGTCCGTCTTTGCCGATGTCTCGGTCGACCGTCTGGGTCAGGAAAGCCGCACCCTGTGGCGCGAGTCCGAGGAAGAGGACATGCGCCCCATGGACGGCACCGGCATCGCCAGCGGAGGCGGTTCGGCGGCGGGAGAGGCGGGGCCGTCGGGCCAGACGCCACTGGGCCGGTTTGCCAACGACATGACCGCGCAGGCCGCGTCGGGCAAGATGGACCCGATCCGGGGCCGGGACGACGAAATCCGCCAGATCATCGACATCTTGCTGCGCCGCCGACAGAACAACCCGATCCTGACCGGAGAGGCGGGCGTCGGCAAAACCGCCGTCGTCGAAGGTTTTGCCCAGCGTCTGGCATCGGGCGATGTGCCCCCGGCGCTGCAGGGTACCAAGCTTTACGCGCTGGATATTCAGGCCATGCAGGCCGGTGCCAGCATGAAGGGTGAATTCGAACAGCGCCTGAAATCCCTGATCGATGAAGTTCAGGCCAGCCCCACCCCGATCATCCTGTTCATCGACGAGGCGCACACGCTGGTCGGTGCCGGTGGGGCGCAGGGGACGGGTGACGCGGCGAACCTGCTGAAACCGGCCTTGGCGCGTGGAACGCTGCGCACCATCGGCGCGACGACATGGGCCGAATATCGCAATTACTTCGAAAAGGACCCCGCCCTGACGCGGCGGTTCCAGCCGGTCATGGTCGAAGAGCCTGGCCTAGAGCAGGCCTGCACGATGATCCGCGGCATCCTTGCGCCGATGGAGGCGCATCACGGCGTCCGCATCGCGGACGAGGCGATCACCGCCGCCGTCGCGCTGTCCGCGCGTTACATCCCCGCGCGTCAATTGCCCGACAAGGCCGTGTCGTTGCTGGACACCGCCTGCGCGCGCGTCGCGATCAGCCAGAACGCCACCCCCGCCCGCATCGCCGATCTGCGCGACGGCATTTCGGCGTTGGAACTGGAGATTGCCGCGAAAGAGGCGGAGCGCGATCTTGGCGCGACGAACGAAGACCGCCTGACCGAGGCGCGCGAAGAAGCTGATGCTCTGCGCACCCGCTTGGCCGAGGTTGAGGCCAAGTATGCCGCAGAACGCGAGGTCGTGACCGCCATTCTGGACCTGCGCGCACGACTGGCAGGGCAGAAGGCGGAGGACGCCGCCGCAGATACCGATTCCAACCCCGACGAACCCATCATCCACGCCGATCCCGACGCGTTCGACGACGCGGATTCGACGACTGTTGTCGACTCCGTCGATCCGACGCAACTGCGCGCGGACATGGCAGAGCGGCTGACGACACTGAACGCGATCAACCCCGACGACCGGATGCTTTACGCCCATGTCGACGAACAGGCCGTCGCGTCCGTCATCAGCGACTGGACCGGCATCCCTGCGGGCCGCATGGTGGCTGATGAACTGCAAGCGATCCTTGGGCTGGCGGACGCGCTGAAGGAACGCGTGATCGGGCAGGATCACGGGCTGTCGATGATCGCGCGTCGGGTCGAAACCAGCCGCGCGGGTCTGGGCAATCCGCAAAAACCCATTGGGGTGTTCATGCTGTGCGGCCC
This sequence comes from Paracoccus denitrificans, assembly GCA_003240735.1. GTDB lineage: Bacteria > Pseudomonadota > Alphaproteobacteria > Rhodobacterales > Rhodobacteraceae > Paracoccus > Paracoccus denitrificans_A. The sequence goes on from QFNE01000001.1 coordinate 46,136, forward strand.
GTCGGGCGTCGGCAAGACAGAAACCGCGCTGGCGTTGGCCGAGACGCTGTATGGCGGCGAACAGAACGTCATCACCATCAACATGTCCGAATTCCAGGAGGCGCATTCCGTCAGCCTGCTGAAAGGCGCGCCCCCCGGCTATGTCGGGTACGGCGAAGGCGGCCGCCTGACCGAGGCCGTTCGCCGCAAGCCATATTCCGTCGTCCTGCTGGATGAGATCGAAAAGGCCCATCCCGACGTCCATGAACTGTTCTTCCAGGTTTTCGACAAGGGCATGATGGAGGACGGCAACGGCCGCGCCATCAACTTCCGCAACACGTTGATCCTGCTGACGTCGAACGTGGGCACTGATGTCATCATGGACATGGCCGAGGGGGGCGAGACGACGCCCGACGCGGACACGCTGGACGCGGCATTGAAGCCCGAACTGCTGAAGGTATTCCCCCCCGCGCTGTTGGGTCGGATCGTGACGATCCCGTATTTCCCGCTGGGTCGCGACGTGCTGGCTGGTATCACGGGCCTGAAGCTGGGCGCCGTTGCGCGGCGGATGAAGTCGTCGCACGGCACGCGCCTGACGTGGTCGGACGAGGCGCTGTCCCATATCGTCGAACAGTGCCGCGACCCGGATTCCGGCGGGCGGATGATCGACAACATCATCACCAACTCCATTCTGCCTGACCTGTCGCGGCAGGTGCTGGGGCGGATGGTGTCGGGCGACGCCATGTCCGACGTGGAAATCGTGCTGCGGGACGGCAAGTTCGATTATGACTTCGCCACAGCCTCAGCCGCTTGAGGCGGCGGCCTGCGCCTTGAGCAGGCTGTCCATCACCGCGACATAGCTTTGCACGGCGGGTGATACCGGCTCGGGTGCCGCTGTGGCGGGAACTGCGCCTGACACGGCGCTGCCCGACATCTTGCGGTCCGCCCATGCGGCCAGTTGGCTGCTTGAGTAGCCCGCAAGGAACGGGTTCGCCCTGACCACGCCCGGTCCCATCAGGGCGGCGATCGACGCATCAGCAGGCGCTGACAGAACGATATTCGCACCTTCCGGCCCCAGGAAGTGGGCCAGATAAAGCCTGCCCGATGTGATGGCGTGCCCGCGGGCGCGCAGATACGCCTCGTTTTCCTGTGCCAGATGCTTGACCATTTCGCGCGACGTGCCGGGATCGAACCGCAGTTCCAACAGCTGGCCGCGCGTCATCGTCGCGACCAGATCGGGGCGATAGCTGGACATCATCCGCATCCATGTGCTGTCGATGAACTGCCCAAGCCCCGTCGCCGATGACAGCGGGTTCTTGGCCCGCGCGTTCCCACCGCTTTCGACGTGGATGATGCGCCCGATCAGTTGTTCAACTGCGTCCGAGGCAAGGACGACATGTCCTCCGGTCATGGCGGGCATCGGATCGACCGCCTGCCCCCCTGACATCAGCGCCAGCGTCACCGTGGGCCGCACGTCACCCTGCCCCTTGCCGACGCGCCCCACGGTCGCGCCCTTGGCGATCAGCGCGTCCTGCACCACCGCCCGGTCCAGGTCCATCACCGCCGTGATCCGCGACATGAACCCGGCGCCGTGATCAATTGTCACGGTCTGCAACCCGTCCGCCGCCTGAACCGACGCCACACGTCCTGCGCCGGGGGACGCCACTTCGCTGCGCGGGGACACGGTCCAGTCCACCCCCGTCGCGCCGTCCTGACCAAAGCGCCGTTGGATCTTGCCCTCGACCGGGGCGTCCAGTTGCGGCAGCGTGGACACCGCCACGCGCGCCCCGGGGGCAAAGCACCGATAGCCTTCTTGCCCGTCATCCGGCACGACATAGCAGGCCTTCGATCCGGACGGCCCGTCAATGCCCACGAACAGCACGCCCGCCGCCATCGGCGCATCAGGCGGCGGGTTGCGGGCCAGAACCAGCGTGATGCGATCGCCCTCGCTTGCCACCGCATCCAGATCATAGACCCGCGACATCAGGGCGATGACCTCCGCCACGGTTTCGGTCGGAACACCCTTGCGCAGCGCGGCCGAATAGATGGCATCCAGCAGGCGGAACTGCCCCGCGCCGCCGTCTTTGTCGACGCCCGCTAGCGCCCGCAGATCGGTGCCCAGCCAAGGATCGCTGGCGCTGATAAGGTCGCTGCCGGTTTCCGCCAAAGTGCCTTCATATCCCTTGGGACCATAGACCGACATCTGCAGCAATCGCCGCGTGGACCCGTCCGCCTGCCAGCGGATCGCCAGAATACTGCCTGCAGGCAGGGGTTCGGCCAGCGCTGGCAGACGCGCCACCGCGCGCGTGGCCAACATCCCGGCCCGCGCGCTGTCCCAGCCGTGGGTGGTTAGGACCGTGGCCAGCGGGGTCGGGACATCCACCGCCAGCACCAGATCTTGCCACGCCGCCTGCCGCTGGGTCGATGCGCGCATGTAGATCGTGTTCGACCCGCTGTCGCCGTTGTCCGACAGAACGCCCGCGTCGGGGTTGGCCAGCGGATCGATTGGCGCCGGGGCCGAAACCGGGGCCAGCGCGTCAGGGCGCGCCCGCTTGGCCCGCTGCGACTGGAACAGCGCAAAATCTTCGCGAGAGGTCGGCAGCGCGGTCATCAGGCGGCGGTCGCGCGCATAAAGCGGTTCGGCCACCAAGGTCAGACGCTCGGGTCCGGGTGGGCCTGCGCGATTTGGCGACAGCCCTTGGGGGCCGGGGATGCCGGGGGCGGTCTGCGCATCTTCTGCCGCTGGCAGCAGCATCGGGTCGCCCGGAATGTTCGTGAACGCATCGGCGTGCACGACCGGAGCGATCTGGAACTGTTCCTCGACCTGCACGAGTTGTGCATCATCGGCGACGGCCTTGCCCATGGGCCAGTTCTGCGACAGGTGCCACCCGCCCCAGCCAACGGCCGCGACCCCGATGACGGCAAGCGGCCCCAGTCGCCAGATGCGACCCCGGCGCTGCCGCGAACGCGCGTTCTGTCGCAATGCCGCAAATTCGGGATCGACGCGCATCACGCGATCCTAACGGATCATCCCGGACCCGCGCAGCCCCGCGCTGATCCCGCCGCCCTGTGCAGGTCTCGCCGGCGTCGTTGCGGCAGGCTGGCGCACGGTTCGCGTGGCCGATGGCGCCGCCCGTTGCGACCCCGTCGTGCGACGAGAAATGGCGGCAGGCTGGCTGCGCGTGGCAGTCGGTCGGGTCGTCTGCGGCGAGGTTCGGGTGGCGACTGGTGCCGGGCAGGTGGCGTCAGAATCGGCTAGCGCGCGGAACAGGTCGATGTTGGGGTCGACCGACAGCCCACGCAGGCTCGCCTGCTGGGTAAATCGTTCGACCGCGGCACGCGACCCACCACCCCAGACCCCGTCAAGCTGACCGGAATAGCAACCCCGCGATTGCAGTTCCGCCTGAATCTGCCGCGCCAGATCGTCGCCCGCTGGGTCCAGCGCGCCCGAGCCCAACAACGCACGGAAGCTGTCGGGATCATCAGTGCGCAGACGGCGGCGGTCGGCCGCGGTTACGACACCGGCGGCCAACGCAGGATCAATGGTGGGAACGGCATCCAACGGCTCACCGACGATGATGGCAGGGTCGGGAAAGCCTTGGCGGGTCGGGCGAATCCCGCGATCAGTGCCGCCCAGCGACGCTGTGACGATCTGCTCGGGCGCGGGTTCAGCGACAGCAGTGGCAGGCGCGCCCGTCACCGGGGTCACGGGTGCTGCGGTAACGACCGGGGCACCACCGTCGCCCACGATGATCACGCCACTGGTCGGGGCCGCGCTGACTGCCGACAGAACCTGTATCGGAACCGCACGCGGGGCGCCTTCGACTGCGTCGGGGGGCGTTTCGGCCATGGTTGAAGATGCTGCAAAAGCAACCGCGCCCGCCACGAAAATGGCTGCGATCCGCCTCACCGGCAGTCTCCTTCAACACTTCACCTGCGCACAACATAGCACGCCTGCCCGGGTCAAGGCACGGATTTTTGTCCGTTAATCGGGGCGTGGCGCCAGATACATTGTCCACGATTTGGCGTTGCGCGTGTCGATTTCCACGAATCGTGCCTCGATATGGCCGCGGATCAGGCAATCCTGCGCCCCGTCGATCGTGAAGCGGCGCGGGTCGATGCACATCGGCACAGTTCCCGCCAGCACTGCCTTGCCGAAGATGTCGGTCGCAAAGGCATAGATGAACCGGTTGCCCAGCGCCTCTTGCAAAGGGGTCGCGCATTGGTTCGGCGCCACCCGCCACCAACCGCGCGTGCGAAACCCGCCTTCGGGCAGGGGTTGGGCGATCGCCAGATTGACCACGTCAAAGCTGTTGTTGCAGACCTGAAACCCGGCCTCGATCGGCGCTTCCGCGCCCGCCGTCTGGGCAAGGGCCGGCACACCGGGCACGGCAAGCAGCGTCAGGGTGAAAAGCAACTTTCGCAACATCGGCCCATATTGCGCGACCATGAGTGATTGCAAAGCGGCCTTTTCGCGGGTCAGTCTGTGCCATGCCTTCATGCAAGGGAAAGGGTCGGTCATGATCTATCGCGGTATCCTCGCACTGGGGCTGGCGGTCGCGCCATTGGCAGGCCATGCGCAGGACGCCGTCCCCGCACCGGCCACCGGAATGCTGCTGGAGCTGAACCTGGCCGAAGACACGCCCGCAGGCGATTGTCGCATGACGTTCGTCGCCGCCAACCGGTCGGCCACTGACCTGCGGCAGGCGGCATGGCAGGTCGGCGTCTTTGACGCCGCGGGCGTCGTCAGGTCGCTGCTGGTTCTGGATTTCGGGGCGCTGGCCGCCGGCAAGACCAAGATCACGCTGTTCGACCTGCCGGGGCGCACGTGCGGTGACATCTCTCGGATCGTGATCAACGACGTGGCGCAATGCCTGCCGCAGACCGGGGACGAACAGGCGCGAATCTGTCTTGACGGGCTGTCCACGGCCAGCCGAAACGATATCCAGCTGGGTCTGTAACCGGGGGCGGGCATGTTTGGTGAATTTGCGCATTTCGGGGCGTCGAACCTGATCGTGTTCGCGGCCCTTGGCGCGCTGTCGGTGATGGCGGTGACGGTCGCGCTGTTCAAGATCATCCAGTTCCGCCGCGACGGCGTCGGCCGCCACGCCCAGGCCGAGGCGATTCTGGACGACTGGCTGAACGGCCGGCCGGACGAGGCACTGCGCAAGGCAAGCCAGCGGGACGGCGTTCTGGCCCGGGTTCTGCAGGCGGTGATGTCGGGACTGCGCGCCCGCCCCGCCGACGCGTATTACGGCGAGGAACTGGGCCGACAGGCGGCGCTTGTCGAACTGTCGTCGTTGAACGGTCGCATGCGCCTGCTGGAAGCGGTCGTTCAGGGCGCGCCGATGCTGGGTCTACTGGGGACGGTGATCGGCATGATCGGCGCGTTCAGCGCCTTGGCGGGCACGGGCGATGCCATCGACGCCCAGGCACTTGCTGCGGGGATCTGGACCGCGCTGACGACCACGGCCGTTGGCCTTGCCATCGCGCTGGTGACGTATTTCGTTGCCAACTGGCTAGAATCGCGGATCGAATCCGAACGCCTGTCGATGGAGATGATGATATCGGCCGCCATCCACGGACGCGTCGGCGTGGTGGAGCGGGCGCGTTAGGCGATGCCCCCCGCGCGCCCCTCACGGCGGCTGGAACTGCCAAAATCGCCGCGCCGCTATGGGTTTCCCATGACCGCGCTGGCCGACACGATGTTTCAGCTGCTGGTGTTCTTCATGCTGTCGGCCAACATGTCGGCCTATTCGCTGCTGTCGGTGCGGACAGGCGGCGTCGCGGCACCGAGCGGCGGTGCGCCGTCAGGTGAGACGCAGCCCACGGGAAACGTCACCCGGGCAGATGAGACCGTCATCTGGTCGGTTAATGTGGACAGCCTGACAGCCGGGGGCCAGCGGTTCGATCTGGATCAGGTGGCGCAGCTGGCGCAGTCGCTGTCGGTCAATCCCGACGCCAAGGTTCTGCTGATCGCCCAACAGGGCGCGCGCGTGCAAAGCCTTGTCAGCGTTCTGGAAACGCTTTCCGCGCACGGCATCGCGTCGGTTCAGGTCGCGAATGCCCCGACGGTTGCTGCCGCGCCGCCAAGGACCGGCGGATGAGCGTCAACCTGCCCCCTTCGCGCAGTCGCGTTCGGATCGACGCGGGATACACGATCGTCAACATCGTACTGTTGCTGATCTTCTTTTTCCTTGTCGCCGGAAATTTTGGCGGGCCGACCCCGGAGGCCGTCTCTCCGTCGCGGACTGCTGACCTGCCGCTTGAACGTCTGCCACGCCCGTTGCTGGTGGTGGACGGGGACGGAATGACCTTGAACGGCACGCCGGTCGCGCCCGATCTTTTGGGCGTGGCGTTGGACGGGCTGCCGCAGCCGGTGACGCTGCATCTGGTGATCGACCGGGCCGCGCCCGCATCGACGCTGGTCAAGCTGCTGGATGATCCCCAGCTTGCCGGCCGCACGCTGAAGCTGGTGACGGTCCGTCAGGGGCGCGCCCCATGATCGGCACAACAGTTGAGCGGCGGCAGGATTGGGGCTTGGCCGCAGGGCTGTCCGTGGCCTTGCATCTGGGGATCGCGGCCTATGCGTTGGGGCTGTTTCCCAGCGTGGCGCCCCGTGCCGCGCCACCCGCGCCCCTGCCCGACATCCAGATCACTTCACTGACGCTTGATCCCAGCGGGAATGAGGTGGACGGCGCGACCGACGCACCTGATGTTGCGGTTCGGCCGGCAATCACCGATCCACCGGACGCCCCCGTGCCGACCATCCCGGCGCAGGGCCTGACCCCGACGCCGACGACGCTGGAACCGGTCGGGCCGCAGGTTCTGACGCCGCTTGTTCCGGGGCAGATCGCGGCACTGCCGACGGTCACCCCACCCGGCGCCACCGTGCCGCCCGCACCGGTTGAAGCATCAACGGCGCCCGAAGGCGTCACTCCGGGCAGCCCGCAGGAACAGGCCTTGGCCGACATGCTGCGCCGGATCCGGGCGCATGTCGGCGATGCCTGCGTTCTGGCCCTGCCCCAGCGGCAAGACGACGGCGGCCTTGGGATGACCGTTCTGTCCGACAGTGACCGGGGCATCGCCGCGATGGTTGATGAGGTGACGCAAGGGCTGGGTGCAAACGTCCAGACCCGTTCGGTCCTTGTCGATCCGCGCCAATGTGCGGCGGTCGCGTTCCTGCGTGCACGGCCCACCTATCCGGCCTTCGGTCTGGCCCTGGGGTCCGAGACCGCGCAGATCCCCAGTGGCGGGCGGTTGCGGGGCGAAGTGCGCAACATGGCCAACCAGTCTCTGTCGTTGTTTCTGGTCGACAGCAATGGCGTCGTGCAGGACATGCGCCGCTTCATGACCTTCACAGGCGGGCGCGCGACGTTCGATATTCCGGTGCGCAATGCGGGTCCGGCTCGCGACACCGGGCAGTTGCTGATTGCCGTCGCGACGCCCGGACGCCCCAGCACCATCGCGGCCAATATCGACAGGCTGGCGCAGGAGTTCTTTCCGCCCGTCGCCGCGCAAGTGGGTCAGGACGCGATGGTCGGCGTCCTGACCTTCGGTGTGCAGTAATCACCACATGTACCCGTTCAGCACGATGCTTGGCATCCGTGGCCGTTTGGGCAGATCTGACGGCACCTCGACGCCGATATCGCGCAGCAGATATTCGGATTGCGGCAATTCCTCGCGGTGCGCCCGACGCACCGGTTCGGGGTGCCACGCCTGTGGCAGAGGGCGCGTGCGGCTGTTGCGCAGGACGGGATTGCTGGTCAACGTGAAGTCAAAGAAAACACCCATCTGAAAGCACCTTTCGCATAGACAGTGTTGATTGCTATGCTTGAAAGATGCGCCTGCCGTGCTGGCTTTACCAACAAGCGCTTGGTCACTCTGCATAAGGACTGCTTATGGATCAGACCCCGCCCCTGCCAGCCCTGCGCGTGTTCGAGGCTGCGGCTCGACATCTGTCGTTCACTGGCGCAGCCGCCGAACTGGGCATGACACAGGCCGCCGTCAGCTATCAGATCCGGGTGTTGGAGGATCGGCTCGGCTCCGCGCTGTTTCTGCGCAAGCCGCGAGGGGTTGAGCTGACGGCCCTTGGCGCACGGCTGGCGCGGCCCACTCATGCGGCATTCGCGCAGCTGCGCGATGCGTGGCGGCCCGATCAGCGGGGCGACATGCTGACGATTTTGACGTTGACGACGCTGGCGGGCAGCTGGCTGTCCCAGCGGCTGGGAATATTCCAGATGGCGAACCCGAACGTGGCGGTCCGGCTGGATACCTCGGACACGCTGGTCGATTTCAATCGTGACGATGTGGACGTGGCCATCCGCCACGGTCGCGGTGACTGGCCGGGGGTGACGGCGCATCATCTGTTCGACATGACCTTTGCGCCCATGATGTCGCCCACTATGGCCAAAGGCGTGACCACAGCCGAAGACGTCTTCGCCCTTCCCTGGCTCGACCCGTCCGACCCGAACTGGCCGATCTGGCTGGCAGCCACGGGGGTCGATCACGCGCTGTGTGCGCCCCGGCCCGGTCTGATCCTTGGCACCCAGACACACGAGGCGCGTGCCGCCATGGCAGGCAGCGGGGTGGCGCTGTTGACGCCCCGGTTCTTTCAGGTGGAACTGGCGACCGGCGCGCTGGTCCAGCCTGTGCCCATCGTCGCCAGCGGCGGGACCGCCTACTGGCTGGTCTACCCGCCCGCGCGGCGAAACCGCCCGGCGATCAGGGCATTCCGCCGCTTTCTGACCGAACAGATCGCAGCGGATGCCGCAGGCGTCTGACGCAGATTACAGTGCCGTCCAGCCACCATCGACGGAAATCGTCGTGCCGGTGATCTGATCGGCCGACGGACTGCACAGAAAGACCGCCGTGCCGCCCAGCTGTTCCACCGTCGCGAAATCGCCCGACGGCTGGCGCGCCAACATGACCTTGGCGATGACGTCCTCGCGGCTCATGTTGTGGGTCTTCATCTGGTCGGGGATCTGCTTTTCGATGATCGGCGTCAGGACATAGCCGGGGCAGATCGCGTTGCAGGTGATCGGATCGGTCGCGGTTTCCAGTGCCACGACCTTGGTCAGCCCGACGACACCGTGTTTGGCGGCGACATAGGCCGACTTGAAGGGGCTGGCGGTCAGCCCGTGGGCGGACGCGATGTTGATGATCCGGCCCCACCCGGCGCGCCGCATCTTGGGTAGTGCTGCCGCGGTGGTGTGGAAAGATGATGAAAGGTTGATCGCGATGATGCTGTCCCATTTTTCAATCGGAAACTCATCCACCCCGGCGACGTACTGGATGCCTGCGTTGTTGACCAGAATATCGCAGGTCCCCGCGCTTTCGATCAGGGCGCGGCATTCGTCCCCCTTGGACATGTCAGCCTGGATATAGCGGACCTGAACGCCGAATTCCTCGGCAAGGCTTTGGGCCAGGGCGTGGTCTTCGTCGGTGTCGGTAAAGCTGTTGATCACCAGATCCGCCCCGGCACCCGCCAGTCCGCGGGCCACGCCCAGACCGATGCCGCTGTTCGAACCCGTGACGACGGCTGTTTTGCCAGCCAGCGTTTTGTCTGCCATGTCGATCGCTCCTGCAAATCACCAAGGTGATGTCCAGACGCAGTCTGCACCGATCGCGACGCTGGTAAAGAGCCACAAAAAAACGCCCGCACAAGGCGGGCGCTAAGTCATGAGGCAGGTTTCATACAGGCAAGAAACCTATCGAGCAGTGCATTCGATATAAGCGTTTCGATTACTGAGTCCAAGTCTCAAGTTAAACGCGGTCTCGTGCGTTGGATCGGCGGCGCGATCTGGTTAAAAGCAAGGTCAAAACCGGGACAGGCGGGCAGGATGCGAATCTTCAAAAACCTTAACGATTCCGCGATTGGCCGTGTTGGTTGCGTGATACTGGCCCTGACCGCAGGTGTTGCCGCAATGCCGCTGGCAAGTGATGCCGCACCGCAGCATGCCATTGCAATGTATGGAGAACCTGCCCTGCCGGAGGGGTTTTCGCACCTGCCCTATGTGAACCCTGACGCCCCCCAAGGGGGGACGATTCGACTTGCCGAACCTGGCACGTTCGATTCGCTGAAACCGTGGGTCCTGAAGGGAAACCCTGTCTGGCCACTGTTCACCGAGCCCGGTCTGGTGGTCGAAACATTGATGTTCCGCACGCTGGACGAGCCGTTCACATTATACGGACTTTTGGCCCAAAGCGTCGAAACCGATCCCGCGCGCACATGGGTCGAATTCACGCTGCGCGACGGGGTGCGGTTTTCCGATGGCACCCCCCTGACCGTCGATGACGTCATGTGGTCGTTCGAAACGCTGGGGACGCAGGGCCACCCGCGCTATCTGGGCGCGTGGAAGAAGATCGCCAAGATGGAGCAGACCGGCCCCAAGACAGTCAGGTTCACCTTCACCGAGGCGGACCGCGAACTGCCCCTGTTGCTTGGCATGCGTCCGATCCTGAAAAAGGCGCAGTGGGCCGGCAAGGACTTCAGCCAATCCGGACTGGAAGCGCCCATCGGCTCGGGCCCTTATGTCATCGGGCCGGTCGACCCGGGCCGCGCCATCAGCCTGCAGAAGAACCCCGACTACTGGGGCAAGGATCTGGCCGTGAACCGCGGGCTGAACAATCTGGACACCATCCGCTATGACTACTTCGCCGATGCCAATGCCATGTTCGAGGCGTTCAAGGGCGGTGAGATCGACGTCTGGCGCGAGTTGAACGGCGCGAAATGGGCGCGCGAGTTCGGCTTTCCCGCCGTCACCGACGGGCGCATCGTCAAGGCGGAAATCCCGCATCAACGGCCGTCGGGCATCATCGGACTGGTGATGAACACACGAAACCCGATCTTTGCCGACTGGCGCGTCCGTCAGGCCATGATCGAGGCGTTCAACTTTCCATTCGTCAACCTGACGCTGGGCGGAGACAACGACCCGCGCATCAGCAGCTACTTCTCAAACTCACCCCTTGGGATGGGCCACGGCCCGGCCACGGGCCGCGAGGCGGACCTGCTGGCCCCCTTCGCAGCTGAGTTGCCACCGGGGGCGGTGGACGGTTACGCCCTGCCCGAAGGATCGGAAAAGGCACTGGACCGCCCTGCCATCCGCCGCGCGCTGGCACTGCTGTCAGATGCGGGATGGACGATTCAGGGCGGGCGGTTGAAGAACGCCGAGGGTCAGCCCTTCGATTTCGAGATCCTGCTGAACCAGTCCGGCAGCGCGATGCGGTCGGGCAGCGAGGTGCAGCAGATCGTCAACATCTACCTCCAGGCGCTGAAACCGCTGGGCATCACGCCCCGCGTCACATCATTGGACAGCGCGCAATATGTCCAACGCACGAACCAGTTCGCGTTCGACATGTCGTGGTACGAACGTGGCCTGTCGCTGTCGCCCGGAAACGAGCAAAGCCAATACTGGGGCAGCGCCAGCGCCGACCAGCAGGGCAGCAAGAACTGGATGGGCGTCCGATCACCCGCGCTGGACGCCATCATCGCCGAGGTCGTCAACGCCGCCACGGTCGACGACCACATCGCGGCGGTCCACGCGCTGGACCGCGTCCTGACCGCAGGGCGCTACGTCATCCCGGTATCTTTCAGCCCGGTCAGCCGTCTGGCCTATTCATCCCGACTGAAGCATCCGGACGTCATCCCGATCTATGGTGACTGGCCCGGCTTCATGCCGGAAACCTGGTGGGTCGAGCCTGGCAACTAACTCATGTTTCCCGTTGGAACCCGGCGCTTCCCCGATCCGTTAGGCGCAAAACGAGCGGAGACATGTCCATGAAATGGCAACACGTGAAAGACAACTGGCCCGCCTTCTATGAGGCGATCAGTGAAAAATGGCCTGACGTGGACGAGGGGGATTTGGACGAGATCGACGGCGATCAGCGTGGGTTCATCGCCTATATCGCCCAAGTGAACGACGTGGAGCCCGAAGAAGCCCGCGAAGAAATCCGCGAATGGCTGGCGGGAGAGATTCCGTCTGACATCGTCATGGACCCCGCGCATGACGATCAATCCATGCGGCTGTCGAGCAAGTATGTCGGCGAAGGCGAGGACGAGTCCGACGACGACGCCCGCTTTGGCGACGACGGCGAATACCCCGACGACGGCGACGACTGAGGGGAAACGAACGCGCGGGGGTTGCCCCACCCCCGCCGATGGGGCTTTGTCGGGTGAACCCACATCGCCCGAACGTTGTCCATGTCCGATACGCCTAAACCAACTGCGCCCCGCGTCACGCTGCACTATGTCGCCGATGGCTATGACCCTCAGATCGGGCTGAACGGGCGGAGGATGGCAGGTCAGTCATTCCTGCGCGCGATGGTCGAGCAGTCGCGCGGCGACCTGCATGCGGCCATCCGCAACCCGGCCGACATCCGGCGCCTGCGCAGCCTGGTCAGCGCGATCGCACCTGAGAAGTCCGTCAACACGGTGATGGAGTACGACCGCGCGATGCGCGACGCCGGCGTCCTGATGCACCCGGGCATTGGAGTGGCCGGATTGGCATGGGCTCGAATGACGCTGGGGCAGTCAAGCTATGCGATCTGCGGGATGACACACACGCTTGCCACCCGAATGGCGATGGGTGCCGTGGCAGAACTGGGCTATGCACCGATCGCACCTTGGGACGCGGTGATCTGCACCTCTCGCGCCGCGCGGTCGATGGTCAAGGCGCAGTTGGAGGTCGTCGCGGATTATCAACGACACCGCTTCGGCCCGGATGCTGTGAAAGAGACCGGACCCATGCTGCCGGTCATTCCGCTTGGCATCCACTGCGCCGATTTCGCCCCCGATGCGGGTCTGCGCGCCGGACTGCGCGAACGGCTGGGAATCGCGGATGATGCGATCTTGTGCATGGTGCTCGGACGTCTGACGATCTTTGGCAAATACGACCCGATCCCGCTTTTCATGGCGATGCAGAAAGCGGCCGACCAAAGCGGCCGCACCCTGCATCTGGCGTTGGTGGGTCAGATGCCGCAGGGCAGCTTTGCCGATGATTACAATGATGCGGCGCGGCTGATGCCGGATGTCCGTCTGCATCTGGTCGACGGATCGGCGGGGGACATGCCGCAGGCGGCATTCTCGGCCTCGGACATCTTCGTCTTTCCCATCGACAACCTTCAGGAAACATTCGGTCTTGCCCCGGTCGAGGCGATGGCTGCGGGCCTGCCCGTTGTGGCCACCGACTGGGACGGTCTGCGCGACACCATCGCGCCGGATTGCGGCTTTCTGGTGCCGACGATGACCGGCACCGCCGCGCATTCGCTGATCGAATCCCGCCGCTATCACTGCGGCACCGACGGAGAGGCGCAGTTCCACAGCCTGACAGCCTCGATGGCGGTCTTCGATATCGAGGCGATGGCCAGCCACATTGCGCGGCTGGCGAGTGACACGACCCTGCGAAAGAAGATGGGCGAGGCGGCGGCCAGGCGCGCAGGGCAGGTCTATGACTGGTCGGTTGTCCTGCCGCAGATGCAGGCGCTTTGGGCGGAGCAGGCACGCCGCTTGGCCACGGCAGGCCCTGCCGCCCGGCAGCGGCGCGAAAACCCGATGCTGCCGTCCGCATTCGGTGTGTTCCGCGACTGGCCGACGAAACGGTTGGCGGCCACGGCGCTATTTTCCGCAGTGCTAGGCGACCGGCTGCCCACGGTCGCCGAACTGAGCAAGATGCGTCAGACCGACCGGCTGAAGCGCGCGCTGGAAACGACCAAGCTGACCGAGCGCGTTCTGAACCAGCTGCGCGCCACGCCCGAACCCATTTCGGCCCAGACACTGTCGGTGCGCACACGGCTGTCGCCCCTCGCGGTTGAACGGATCTGCCTGTGGTTGGCGAAATATGGGCTGGTCCGGGTGGACACACGCGGCTGAGACGCGCCGCATATCGGTGCAGCCCTTCTTTCGCTGACGGCTCTTCCCGGCTTGCCCAGCCCTTCGCTTACGCTTCGGGCGTTCGCGGCTGGAAAAGGTCCACTGGACCTTTTCCGGGCTTGCCCAGCCCTTCGCTTACGCTTCGGGCGTTCGCGGCTGGAAAAGGTCCACTGGACCTTTTCCGGGCGCCGCTCACCCCTCGATCTTGGTGAAATCGGCGATCAGGCGGCCCGTGTCGCGGATGCGCGACAGCAGGTTCAATCGGTTACGCCGCAGGATCGCGTTGTCGCTGTTGATCTGCACGGCCTCGAAGAAGGCGTCGATCGGCGCGCGAAGCGTGGCGATGCCCGCCATGGCGGCAGCGAAATCCTCCTGCCGCACGGCTTCCCGGATTGCCGGTTCCGCCCGGTCGAGTGCGGTGAACAGCGCCCGCTCCTCCTCCGTCTCGGCCAGTTTGGGATCGGCACCAAAGCTGTATTCGACGCCGTCCTTCTCCTCGGCCTGCGTCAGGATGTTCGACGCGCGTTTCAGGCCCTGAATCAGGTTCGCGCCGTCATCGCTTTTCAGCCCGGCGTTAAGCGCCGTGGCCCGATTGACGACCAACACCAGATCATCGCTGCCGTCCTGCGCCAGCACCGCATCGATGACATCGTGGCGGATGCCTTGATCGCGGAGGAAGACCTTCAGGCGGTCGTGGAAGAAGGAGAGGAGGTCGTTGGAGACACCTTCGATCCCGGTCAAACCACCGCGCACACCATTCCCCAGCACCAACCGGATCACCCCCAAGGCCGCGCGGCGCAGTGCGAATGGGTCCTTCGACCCCGTGGGCTTTTCATCGATCGCCCAGAACCCCGCCAGCGTGTCCAGCTTTTCGGCCAGCGCGACGGCGACGGAAACGGGCGCGGCCGGCACGTCATCAGTGGGGCCCAGTGGTGAATAATGTTCGCGCGCAGCGTCGGCGACGGCGTTTGGCAGACCGGCCTCTAGCGCGTAGTATCGGCCCATCGTCCCCTGAAGTTCCGGGAACTCGCCCACCATCGCGGACCGCAGGTCTAGCTTTGCGACACGGGCGGCCTCTTCGGCCTGATCCGGGTCTGCGCCGACCAGCGGGGCAACCTCTCGGGCCAGGGCGGCGATGCGGGTGATGCGGTCCGACTGGCTGCCCAGCTTGGCGTGGAACGTGACCGATTCCAGCCCCTTCGCCCAATCCGCCATGCCGGCCTTGGCCTCGCGCAGGTCGTTTTCCCAGAAGAATGCGGCGTCCGACAGCCGGGCGGCCAGCACGCGCTGATTGCCGGCCAGGATTGTTGCGCCGTCATCCGGGGTCACGATGTTTGCGACCGTCACGAACCCCTCGATCCGACCCGTTGCCGGGTTGCGTGCGGACAGAAACTTCTGGTGTTCCTTCATCGAGGTCTGCAGAACCTCGGGCGGCAGGGCCAGAAACCGATCCTCGATCACGCCCATCAGCGGCACCGGCCACTCAACCAGACCCGCGATTTCAGACATCAGCCCCGCGTCAGGCACGATTTCCCAGCCGCGCGCGAAAGCAAGGTTGTCGGCCTCTTGCCGGATCGCCTGTTCCCGCTCATCGGTGTCCAGCATCACGTAGGCGCGGCGCAGCTTTGCGGCGTAATCATCGAATGACCCGACGCGGAAGCTGTCCGGTGCCATGAACCGGTGGCCGCGCGTGGTGTCCCCCGATGTGATCCCGTCCACATCCAGCGGCACGACATTGGCGCCCGCCTCATCGCTCAGGATGCACAGGATCGATTGCAGAGGTCGGACCCAGCGCAGGTTGCCGTTGCCCCACCGCATCGATTTGGCCCAAGGAAAATTGCGGATCGTGTGTTCCAGCACCTCGGCCACGATTTCGGCCGCCTTGCGGCCGGGCTTTTCGACCACCGCGAAATAGACCTCGGCCTTCTTGTCGGCGCGCTTTTCCAGTTGGTCCAGCGTCAGGCCGGTCGAACGCAAGAACCCCTCGATCGCCTTATCGGGCGCGTCGGTGCGGGGGCCTTTGCGTTCTTCGCGGACGGCGCGGCTTTCCTGGCTCAACCCCTCGACCGCCAGCGTCAGGCGACGCGGGGTCGAAAACGCCCCGGCGGATCGATACGTCAGCCCCGCGTCAACCAGACCGTCGGTCATCAACTTTTTCAGGTCATCGCGGGCGCGGCCCTGCATCCGGGCCGGAATTTCTTCGGACAGAAGTTCGATCAGCAGGTCCATCAGTCCATCACTCCGCGTTCGGGTGTCTTGTCGTTGAATTGGTGCCAGCCGAAGGCCCGCCCATCGGGATAGACCGCGATGACGCGGTCCACATCGGGGCGGATTTCGGGCTGGGAAAGATAGGCTTTGGCCGCGCCGGATGTCAGGTCAGCGCCGATCTGCGCGGCATCAAAGCAGGAAAACCAGTTCGGGCCGACCAATGGGGTCGCGCCGGCAAAGGGTTCGGCATTGGCGGGCACCGGTTCCATCAGACGAAAGCACGCCCGCCACCGGATCGGAGAGCTTGAGGCGGTGATCGCCTCGACCCCCTCGGTTGCCAAGGGCTGCGCCTGCCCGTCCACCATGACGGTCACCGGTGCGGCCGATGGGTCCAGACGTTCGTAATAGCCGTATTCCTGCGCATACCAGACGCCCACGCCTGCCGCGACGGCGGCGGCGGCGATCAGGACAACGGGAATGCGGCCATCCATGGTTCAGGCGCGCGCATCGGCAGGCGTGGCGTTCACGCCCGTCGCGGCCTCGGTCGTGACGAACAGGTCCGCGCAGCGTTTGGCCAGCGCGCGCACCCGCCCGATATAGGCCTGACGTTCGGTGACCGAAATCACGCCGCGGGCGTCCAGCAGGTTGAACAGATGGCTGGCCTTGATCGCCTGATCATAGGCAGGGTGCGCCATCGGGATCACACGGCCCGCGCTGTCGGTGTCGGCGGCATCCAGAATGCGGGCGCATTCCGCCTCGGCATCCTTGAAGTGCTGCAGCAGCATGTCGGTATCGGCCTGTTCGAAGTTCCAGCGCGAATACTCGCGTTCGGTCTGCAGGAAGATGTCGCCATAGGTCAGCGGGATCGGCGCGTCGGGCGCGTTGAAGGGCATGTCCATGACGTGGCTGACGCCCAGGACATACATGGCCAGACGTTCCAACCCATAGGTCAGCTCGCCCGACACCGGACGACAGTCATGACCGCCGACCTGCTGGAAATAGGTGAACTGACTGACCTCCATCCCGTCGCACCAGACTTCCCAGCCCAGCCCCCAGGCGCCCAGCGTTGGGCTTTCCCAGTCATCTTCGACAAAGCGGACGTCGTGGACCAGCGGGTCCAGTCCGATTGCCTTCAGGCTGCCCAGATACAGGTCCTGCAGGTTCGGCGGGGATGGTTTGATGATGACCTGATACTGGTAGTAATGCTGCAACCGGTTGGGGTTTTCGCCGTATCGCCCGTCGGTCGGACGCCGCGACGGCTGGACATAGGCCGCAGCCCAAGGACGGCTGCCAAGCGAGCGCAGCGTGGTCGCCGGGTGGAACGTACCCGCGCCGACTTCCATGTCGTAAGGTTGCAGGATCGCGCACCCTGTCGCCGCCCAATAGGATTGCAGGCGCAGGATCACTTCCTGGAAACAACGGGGCCGGTCGCCTGTGTCGGGGCTGGTCATCCGGGCGTCCTTTTGCATAACTGGCGCGATGTCAGCCCGCCTTCTATTGGCGGGGAAGAACATGGTCAATCAGGCCAGACAAAGGGGACGAGATGCGGAAACTAGCTATTCTGATCGCAGCGACGCTGCCGATGGCGGCACATGCGGAACAGACGGTGATCCGGATCGAGGCCAAGCGCGGCGATCAGGCGCAGATCGACCAGACGATCCAGGGCTGGGCCGCCAAGTTCTCCGATGTCGTGACCTTCGCCGCACCGGGCGGCTGGACCGCCATCGCGCTGGGTCCGATGGAACGCGACGCAGCCGAGGCGCGAATGACGGAACTGAAGGCCGCCAAGACGATCCCCGCAGACAGCTTTGTTTCCCCCGCGGGCGAGGTGACGCCGGTCACCGCCACCTCAGCGACGGCACCTGCACCCGATGGGCAGGCACCTGCTGCGCCCGCAAATCCAGGTTCCACGTTCCCTGCGGACACCCCCGCGACCACCGCCCCTGTCGGCACGACTGAAACTACCCCTGAGACCGCACCGGACCCCATCGCCGGACAAGGCAGCGCCGAACCGGGCGACCAGTCGCCCCCCGCTGATGCGCAGGTCGAGCCGACCGAACCCGATACAGCAGCCGCCGCCCCCCAACCGCAGGCGGCCGAACCGGACCCCGCCACGCATTACATCCGTCTGGTGTCGTTCAAGACACGCGCCGAGGGCGATGTCGCACTGGCCGAATGGCGCCAGAAATACCCCGAGGTCGCGCTGAACGAACTGCCGAACGGCTGGTTCGGCGTCACGCTGGGCCCGCTGCGCCCCGAAGTTGCGGATGCGTGGCTGAAGGCGTTCAAGACGGCAAAACTCGCCCCACGCGACGCGTTCGTCGCGGGTGGTGACAAGGTCGGAACGCCGGTCGTGCCGGGCACCACGCCGGACCTGCCCCCGTCCGGGTCGGCAGAGATGCCGCCGTTGGATCAGGTCCAACGCGCCCTGCGCTGGGCCGGGTATTACGCCGGCCCGATCGACGGCAAGGACGGCCCCCAGACGCAGGACGCCATCGCGGCCGAAGTCGTGGGTGACCGCGCCGCGCCCGACGCCGGAACCGCGATGGTGCGCTTGATGGAACGTCGGTCCGCGTGGCAGGCCGACATGGCGCTGACAAAGCTGGACGATGCCCATACCGGTCTGTCCGTGACCGCACCCATGGACCGGCTGGAGTTCGACCGCGCCGATCGGGCGTTGTCCATCTATCGCCCCAAGGACGACTCCGGGGCCGCGCTGATCCTGTTCTCCGCCCCCGGCGGCCAGCAGGAGATGTTGGACCTGACGGGGCTGGTCACGGCGCTGGGTTGGGTTCCGTCGCCAGAACGCAAGGTCGCGCGCGGGTCGGCCATTCTGGACGGGCGCAATGCCACCCATATCGGCCATGCCGAGGCGCGTGTGGCCGATGGCCGTGCCGAGGGCTTCGTTCTGATCTGGCCGGTCGAGGATGCCGAAAACCAGCCGCGCATCGCGGCCGAAATCTCGGACAGCCTGACGCGCTATGCGCCGGCCCAGAACGATACGGTCTCCGCCGAGGCGGGCAATCCGCTGGTGCCGGCAGACAGCGATTCCACCGAGCCAGATGACGCCCCGACCGAATAAAAGATGGGGCGGCGGCGCATCCACCGCCGCCCGATCCTTGATTGTTATTGCTGGGGCTGGCCGTTGGACGCGGTAATGCCGCCATCCACCGGCAGGATTACACCAGTGATATAGGACGCGTCATCGCTGGCCAAAAAAGCCATCGCAGCCGCCATATCCTCGGGCGTGCCGTAGCGTTTGATCGCCAGTCGGTCCATGAAGGCGGCGGTTGTTTCCTTGTCGGTGACAGTGCCTTCCGCCAGCGGCGTCTTGGTCGCGGTCGGGGCAATCGCGTTCACCCGCACCCCTTTGGCGCCGTAATCCATCGCCATGCACCGGACCATGTTGCTGACCGCCCCTTTCGAGGTGTTGTAGGCCAGCATGTTCCAATCGCCCCCGATGCCCGACACGGATGAGGTCATGACGATGTTGCCCTTTGACTTCAGCAAATGGGGCATCGCGTATTTGCTCATCAGGAAGTAGCCGTCGACATTGACGGCCAGCACCCGCTGAAAGGTCGCAAAGTCGGTCGTTTCGACGTCGCCCTGCTCTGCGATGCCTGCGTTGTTGATCAGGATATCGATGCCGCCGAAACGGTCGACGGTATCGGCCACCGCCTTCTTGACCGCGGCCTCATCCGACGTGTCGCAGGTGATCGCCAGTGCGCGGTCCGCGTCAACCGCGGCGACGGTCTCCTTGACGCCGGCACTGTCCAGATCCAGCGCGGCCACATTCGCACCTTCCTGCGCAAAACGATGGGCGGCAGCGCGGCCCATGCCAGAGCCTGCCCCGGTGATCAGGACGGTTTTTCCTTCGAAACGATTCATTGGTTTTCCTTCCGATGCGCCAGTTGCGCATTCAGTCAGACTAACAAGGCTTGCGGTCGGTGGTTCCCGCGCCCCTGCCCGTCGGGTCGCCTTAGCTTTTCCAGAACTGCGGCATCAGCAGGACCAGAACCGATAGAATCTCCAGCCGGCCCAGATACATGCCTGCGATCATCAGCCACTTTGCAGCAGGGGGAAACTGCTCCAGCGATCCGAACCGCGACACCTCGGGCCCCCAGACGGGGCCCACATTGGCGATGGCGGTCCATGCCGCGGTCAGCGCGGTGCGCGGGTGCAGCCCTGTCAGCGCCAGACCGACGATCAGAAGGCCG
Organism: Paracoccus denitrificans; assembly: GCA_003240735.1. GTDB lineage: Bacteria > Pseudomonadota > Alphaproteobacteria > Rhodobacterales > Rhodobacteraceae > Paracoccus > Paracoccus denitrificans_A. The sequence goes on from QFNE01000001.1 coordinate 66,410, forward strand.
AATGTCAGAACGAACAGCGTGAAGAACACCATGACGGAGTTGATCACGCCCGCGTCCAGACGTCGTCCGTCAAGACGGGGCATCGACACGCGATGGGGGGACTGCATCTGCACCAGCTGCGCCCGGATCACGCGCCACAGGACCTGATAGCGGAACACCTTGATCGAACAGGACGTCGACCCGGTACAGCCGCCGATCAGCGCGCCCAGGATCAACAGCGCAAACGGCAGATGCCCCCACTGCGTCACGTCCGTCGACGCAAACCCGGTCCCGGTGACGACCGTGATGACGTTGAACGTCACCTCTCGCAGGACGACCAGCGGCTGCGAGACCTGCATCACCACCAGCTCATAGACGGTGATGAACCCGATCAGGATGGCAAGAATGGCCAGGAATGTGCGGACCTGACTGTCCTTCCAGATGGGCAGAAATTCACCCCGCGCGGCCTGAACCATCCGCACGAAGGGCAGACAGGCCAGCACCATGAACACTGACGCCACCATCTGCGGCGCGCCCAGCCATGCGCCGAAGCTGAGGTCCCCCGTCGAAAACCCACCCGTGGAACAGGTCGAAAGCGCATGGATCAGCGCGATCAGCGGCGGCATGCCCGCGACGATGAACGCCAGCGTGCAGGCCAGCGTCAGCATGATGTAAAGCCGGGTGATCTGGGACGCGATCTCGCCCGCGCGGGGCAGGACCTTGCCCATGGTGTCGAACCCTTCCGAGCGGAAGAACTGCATCCCCCCGATTTTCATGACGGGCAGAAACAGCATCGCGATCACGACGATCCCCAGACCGCCGGACCAGTGCAGCAAGCCCCGCCACAGGTGCAGACCCGGCGACAGTTCTGCCAGCCTGGGAAATATCGTGGCGCCGGTGGTGGTCATGCCCGACATGCTTTCAAACAGCGCATCGGTGACGCTGGCCGGGTGCGCCATCAGCAGGAACGGCAACGCCCCGATGATGGGCAAAAACAGCCACAGTCCACTGGTCAGCAGGAACGCCTGTTCCAACGTCAGTGATTTCCCGCTGCCGCGCGTGGAAAGTCCCACCATCGCGCCCAGCAGGATCGACCCGGCCCCCGCCTGGGCAAACGCGATCCATGTCGGATTGCCTTCGACGATATCCAACGCCATGGGCGCGGCCATCAGCGCGCCGAATGCGGCGGTCAGTCGGCCGATGATGTTGGCGACGGGGCGGAAATCGATCATGCCGCCTGACTGCCCGCAGCCATGGTGCCGGTCAAGCGTGCCGCAGCCGCGCGCCCCTTTCACCTGACGATTGCCCGCCGAACGTTGCATTCGGGCCGCCAGCCCGCTTGCGCGACCGCCCGGCCCGCCATATACCAACCCCGTCGCGGGTGTAGCTCAATGGTAGAGCAGCAGCCTTCCAAGCTGAATACGTGGGTTCGATTCCCATCACCCGCTCCACCGCATTTCCCGTTTCCGTGCGCGTCGGCAATATCCCGCCTGATGGCTTTGACATGGCGAAGGCAGCGGCAGGCCAGCCCACATTGCGCGCCGTGCGGGCAGTGACGCGGGGAAAATCGGCGAGTTTCGGCACGTTGGCACAAGCGGGCTGGACGGCGGGGCAACTTCGCGTTTGTTTATCGCGGATTTTCACCACAGGCGACCATGGAGGGTCGTGTCTTGACCGCAAGCAACCCTGATCTTGGCCGACGCGCGATCCTGCGCGGGGCGACGTTTCTGACCGCATTGGCGATCGTGCCGCCGACGGCCCGCCGGGCGATGGCGGAAAGCACCCCTGCGCCGTCCGGCCCCGTGCCATTCAGCTTTGACACGCTGGTCGACCGCGCCAAGGCCGCCGCGATGGAGCCGTACGAGCCCCCCTATCGTCCCGCGCCCGAAATCGTCAGCACGATCGATTACGCGACATGGGGTGCGATCAAGTTCCAGACCGACAAGGCGCCGTTTTCGGGTGCGCCGGACGTTCAGGGTCCGCCCGCCTATCCGCTCGAGTTCTTCCATCTGGGGCAGTACTTCACGGCAAGCGTGCAGATGAACCTTGTCGTCGACGGCATGGCGCATCGCGTGGCCTATGACCCGGCGCTGTTCGACATGCCCGCCGACAGCCCGGCACGGAAACTGCCTGCGGATGCGGGCTTTGCCGGGTTCCGCTTTCAGGAATGGCACGACGCACCCGACTGGCGCACGCAGGATTGGGTCGCGTTCCTTGGCGCGTCCTATTTCCGTGCGATCGGCGATCAGGGGCAATACGGCCTTTCGGCACGCGGCGCCGTCGTGAACGCAGCCCTCCCCGACCGCCCCGAGGAGTTTCCGGATTTTCGCGAATTCTACATCTCGGAAAGCGGCGACCCGGAACAGCCGATCACGGTCTGCGCCTATCTGGACGGCCCCAGCGTCACCGGTGCGTTCCGGTTCCGGATCCAGCGCGGGCTGGACCGAGCCAAGGGCATCATCATGGAAATCGAATCGAACGTCTTCATGCGCGAAGACGTGGGCCGCCTGGGCCTGATTCCGATGACGTCGATGTTCTGGTACAGCGAATACGGTCAGGAACGCATCGCCGACTGGCGCCCCGAGGTGCATGATTCGGACGGCCTCGCGATCTGGTCCGGCACGGGGGAGAGGATCTGGCGTCCGCTGAACAACCCCAGCGAAACGCGCGTGTCTGCCTATCTGGACGACAACCCGCGCGGCTTCGGGCTTTTGCAACGCGACCGCAACTTTGACCACTATCAGGACGGGGTCTTCTATGACCGCCGCCCCAGTCTGTGGGTCGAGCCGATCGAGGCGCTGGGCAAGGGCGAAATCCAGTTGATGGAAATCCCCACCGATGACGAAATTCACGACAATATCGGCGCCTTCTGGGTGCCCGACGCACCCGCCGTCAAAGGCAGCGCGTTCCGGCTTCACTACCGCCTGTATTGGAAGGGGCAGGAGCCGTTCCCGGCGCTGAACATCGCACAGACCGTCGCCACCCGCATCGGTTCGGGCGGCGAGCCAGGCAAGCCGCGCCCCGAAAATCAGTATCGCATCGCCGTGGAATTCGATCGCCCCGATGTCCTGAAACGCATCCCATACGGGGTGATGTCCAACGTCAACGTCACGACGTCGGCGGGGCGTGTCATCCGCACGTTGGTCGAGCCTGTGCCCAACGGCAATGTCTGGCGCGCGATCTTTGATCTGGAACTGCCGCCTGATCAGGTGGCCGATCTGCGGCTCTACCTCGACCTGAACGGAGAGCCTTTGACCGAGACCTGGAGCTATCAGCTCGAAACGTGAGGGTTGCAAGGGGACTGGACGCAGCCCGTCAGTTAGGCAAAATGTCATGATCTGCCTTCTGGATTGTCATGACCGACTGGACCCCTGACCCGAACGTCTTGTCTCGGCCCGCCTATCTTTCGCTGGCCGAGCAATTCGTCGCGGCGATTGAATCGGGGGCGATGCCGGTCGGGGCGCGTCTGGCACCCCAGCGCCAACTGGCGTTCGACCTTGGCCTGTCGGTTCAGACGGTGTCCCGCGCATACGGCGAACTGATCCGGCGCGGGCTTGTCTCCGGAGAGGTCGGGCGCGGGTCATTCGTCCTGCCCGCGGGGGCCGAGGCCAGCCAACCCTATCTGCCCCGGCGGCAGGGAGAGTTGATCGACATGTCGATCCTCAAGCCCGTGTCGGACCGGATGCACGGCACGATCCTGCGCGACGGGTTGCATTGGGTGGCCGACAACATGGCCCCGGCCAGCGCGCTGTCCTTTCGCCCCAGCACGGTGATGCCCATCCATCAACAGGTTGCGGCCGACTGGCTGACGCGGGGCGGCGTGCCTGTCGACCCCGATTGCGTCCTGTTCACGGACGGGGCGACGTCGGCGACCACCGTTGCCGTGATGACTGCGCTGTCTCCCGGATCGACCCTTGCGGCAGCGAACCTGACGCATCACCTGCTGATGCCGCTTTGCAAGTATCTGGGGATCCATCTTGAGGCGCTGGCCCAGGACGAACACGGCCTGACCCCTGCCGCGCTGGATCAGGCGGCGCGGAAAAACGCGGTGCGGGCCGTGTTTTTGCAGCCGTCGGCCATCAACCCGCGCGGCACGCTGGTCGGGCTTGCCCGTCGGCAGGAACTGGTCGACGTGGCCCGCCACCACGATCTGCTGATCATCGAAAGCGACGTTCTGAACCAACTGATCGAGGATCGACCGCCACCTTTCGCGGCGCTTGCCCCGGAACGGGTGCTGCATATCAACGGGTTCACGAAATACACCATGCCCGGCGCCCGGGCGGGACTTCTGGTTCTGCCACGGCGACTGACGGCGGCCGCGGCGAACCGCCATCTGGTGACCAACTGGATGGCACCGCCCGTGATGGTCGAGCTGATCACCCACTGGATGACTGACGGGACCATCGACGACCTGATCCGCTGGCAGCGTCGCGCGTTGGGCGAACGTCACGCCATCGCCGCACAGGCCTTGGCGGGCATCCCCTTTCAGGCCCATCCCCAAAGCCTGCATGTGTGGCTGGAACTGCCGCCGGGTCTGGCCGAGGATGATTTCGTGGCCCGTGCCCGTGCGCGGGGCGTCGCCATTGCGTCAGGCCATGCGTTCCGCATCAGCGAACGTGACCGACGCGACGCGGTCCGCATCGCCGTCGGGTCGACCGACACCGGTGAATTCCGGCGCGGCATGCACACGGTTGCCGATCTTCTGCACTTGGCACTGGCGTCGGAACCGGCACTGCCCATGGTCTAGGCACTGGCACCCTGTCACCAGACCGTCAAAATTGTCATGATATTATTTCCTGATTGACCTGATATGAAACCGGCGCAATCCTGCTTTTGATCCAGACAGGAGGCTTGCTTGCCCGATCCGATCATCCGCGTCGAAAATCTGCAGAAATCCTTCGGCACGCTGAAGGTCATCGACGGGCTGTCATTCGACGTCGCGCGGGGCGAAAAGCTGGCGTTGATCGGCCCGTCCGGGTCCGGCAAGACCACCATCCTGCGCATCCTCATGACGCTGGAAACCATTTCCGGAGGCCGGATCGAGGTCGCGGGTGAGCCGTTGTTCCATATGCCCCGCAATGGGACCGAAGTTCCCGCGGACGAGGCGCATCTGCACAAGATGCGCCGCCATATCGGAATGGTCTTTCAGCACTTCAACCTCTTTCCGCACAAATCGGTGCTGGCCAACATCACGCTGGCCCCGATTCTGACGCAGGGCGAAAGCCGCGCCTCGGCCGAGGCGCGCGGCCGCGAACTGTTGGACATGGTCGGGCTGGCCGACAAGGCCGACTTCATGCCGTCCCAGTTGTCTGGCGGGCAGAAGCAGCGCGTCGCGATTGCGCGTGCGCTGGCACTGCGCCCCGAGATCATGCTGTTTGACGAAGTCACCTCGGCGTTGGACCCCGAACTGGTCGAAGAGGTGCTGGACGTGATGACCCGTCTGGCTTCGGAAACCGACATGACGATGCTTCTGGTCACCCACGAGATGGGATTTGCGCGCGAATTCGCGGACCGCGTCCTGTTCTTCGACAAGGGCCGCATCTGCGAACAGGGCCCGCCCGAACAGATTTTCACCAATCCTGCGCAGGACCGCACCAAGACGTTCCTGCGCAAGATCATCGCAGCTGGTCACAGCCTGTCGATGAGCTGACCCAACAAAAGACCAACAGCGGAGATAGCAATGAAAACCCTCGTTCTCGCCACGCTTCTTGCCGCCACGCCGGCGGTGGTGCTGGCCGACAAGCTGGACGACCTGAAATCGGCAGGCAAAGTCACCATCGCGATTGGCAACGAACCCCCGTTCACCGCCATCGATTCCAGCGGCAAGGTGTCGGGCGCGGCCCCTGACGTCGCCCGCGCCGTCTTTGAAAAGATGGGCGTTCCCAACCTTGAGGCGCAGGTGATCGAATACGGCGCGATGATCCCCAGCCTTCAGGCGAACCGCGTGGACGCCATCGCGGCGGGCCTGTTCATGAAACCCGAACGCTGCGCCGCCGTCGCCTATTCCGAGCCGGTGCTGTGTGACGCCGAAGCGCTGCTTTTGCCCAAGGGCAATCCCAAGGGCTTCAAGTCCTATGCCGACTTCGCCGCGGCGTCGGACGCCAAGCTGGGTGCCCCCGGCGGCGGGACCGAAGAAAAGCTGGCACTGGATGCGGGCGTTCCGCGTGACCGCGTGATCGTGGTTCCGGACGCGCAGTCCGGGCTGAAGATGCTGCAGGACGGGCGCATCGACGCCTATTCGCTGCCGGTCCTGTCGCTGAACGACCTGCTGACCAAATCAGGCGACACCTCGCTTGAGGTGTTTGCCCCGGTGGCCAACACGCCGGTGTCGTGCGACGGCGTGGCATTCAACAAAAGGGACACCGCCCTGCGCGATGCCTTCAACGTTGAACTCGCCAAGCTGAAAGAGTCCGGCGAATTCGCCAAGATCGTGGAAGGCTACGGCTTTTCCGCAGCACCTGCGCTCAGCGAGACGACCGAAAAGCTGTGCGCCGCAGCCGCGCAGTAACCTGATCCGCGCCGCGTGGATGGACCCGCGCGGCGCACTTCCCACTTCATCAAGGACGACAGGCACGCACGCATGGGCGACTGGCCGGGATATCTGACGCTGATCTTACAGGGCGCGTGGGTCACCGTGAAACTGACGGTGATGGGCTGTGCCCTGGCGCTGGTCATGGCGTTTGTCGCCGGGCTTGGCCGGGTCGCACCGTGGCGCGCGGTTCGCTGGCTTGCAGTCAGTTACATCGAATTCTTCCGCGGCACCTCGATCTTCGTGCAGCTGTTCTGGATCTACTTCGTGCTGCCCCTGACGGGTGTTTCGCTGACCCCGATGCAGGCGGGCGTCATGGCGCTGGGTCTGAATGTCGGCGCCTACGGGGCCGAGGTCGTGCGCGGCGCGATCCGCGCGGTCCCTCGTGACCAGATTGAGGCCACGGTCGCGCTGAACATGACCCGCTGGCAGCGCATGCGTTACGTCATCCTGCCCCAAGCCCTGCCGTTGATGCTGCCCACATTCGGCAACAACGCCATCGAGCTTTTGAAGGCGACGGCGGTCGTGTCGCTGATATCGCTGTCTGACATGACGTTTCAGGCGCAGGTGGTCCGGTCACAGACCGGCAACACGTTGATCCCGTTCGTGACGATCCTGATCCTGTACTTTGTCATGGCCCTGATCCTTGCCGGCGTGATCCGCGCCATTGAACGGCGCGTGACGCGCGGTCTGGACGGGGTGCGCTGATGGAATGGGACTGGGCCTTTGCCATCGACATCCTGCCGACCCTGCTGTCGGGGCTGAAGATCACGATCATCGCGACGATCCTTGGCGCGGCCGTTGCAGCCGTTCTGGGACTGGTTTTTGCGCTGCTGCGCCGGTCCCCAAACCGGCTGGTATCCCGCACGACGGGGTTCATCGTCGAATTCATCCGCGGAACGCCCCTGCTGGTGCAACTGTATTTCATCTTCTACGTGCTGCCCGACCTTGGGGTCCGGCTGCCGCCGCTGACCGCGGGCGTGATCGGTATGGGCCTGCATTACGCAACCTACTTCTCCGAGGTCTATCGCGGCGGGATCGAGGCCGTTCCCCGTGGCCAGTGGGAAGCCGCCCGCGCCACGAACCTGACCATGCGCCAGACATGGGTCAACGTGATCCTGCCGCAGGCCATTCCCCCGATGATCCCGGCAATGGCCAACTATCTGTTGGCGATGTTCAAGGAAACGCCGCTTCTGTCGGCAATCACGGTGCTCGAACTGATGAACCAGGCGAAATCCGTCGCCAACAGCAGCTATCGTTACGTCGAGCCGATGACGATGGTTGGGGTCTTCTTCCTTGTCATCAGCCTGATTTCGGTCGTCGCGCTGCGCTGGCTGGAACGTCGCTATGGGCGGCATCAATGACCGCGCCGCAACTGTCATCCCTGCCCGTCGATCTGGCCGATCCGGTGCGCGCACGCGTCGGCCTGATCGCGCTGGCGACCGACATGACGACCGAGGTGGATTTTGCACGCGTGCTGGTGCCGCAGGGCATCGCCGTTCACACCACGCGCATCCCCTTTGCCAACCCCGTGACGCCCGCCACGTTGGCCGCGATGGAGCCGGACATCACCGAAGCCGCTTCCCTGATCCTGCCGGATGAGCCGCTCGCGGCCGTCGTTTACAGCTGCACCTCGGCCTCTGTCGTGATCGGCGATGACCGGGTGCGGGCGGCCATCGCCGCGGGCAAGCCCGGTGCCACGGCAATCACACCGATTTCGGCCGGGACTGCGGGGCTAAAGGCGCTTGGCGCGCGGCGGATTTCGTTGTTGACGCCCTATGACGCCCAGACGACCCAACCGATGGCGGACCTGTTTGAAGCCGAAGGGTTCGATTTGATGGGCGTCACCTGCATGGGGCTGACCGACGACCGGCAGATGGCGCGGATTACACCTGACACGCTGGCCCGCCATGCCAAGGCCGCCGTCGCTGCCGGGTCGGACGCGCTGTTTCTATCCTGCACCGCCGTGGGTGCGGTCGCCGCCATCGAACAGATCGAACGCGCAGTCGGCGTCCCGGTCGTGTCGTCAAACCTTGCCACCTTATGGGCCGTCCTGCGCGCCACTGGAAACGCCGCCCGCGCGGTCACCTGTGCGCTGATGGACCAGCCCTGACCATCACCGATTTCACCGCCCCGAGGACATCATGCCTGACATCCCGTTGAAGTTCACCCGCGCCGAATACGCCGACCGACTTGCCAAGACCCGTCGCGCGATGGAGGCGAAAGGCGTCGATCTGCTGATCGTGACCGACCCCAGCAACATGAACTGGCTGACCGGCTATGACGGATGGTCGTTCTATGTCCATCAGTGCGTGATCGTCCCCCCGGACGGAGAGCCGATCTTCTATGGCCGCGGCATGGACGCGGTCGGCGCGCGCTTCACCGCGTATCTCGATGAGGCTAACATCATCGGCTATCCCGATGACTACGTTCAGAATACCGAGAAGCACCCGATGGACCTGCTGTCGCAGATCATCACCGACAAGGGGTGGGGGGCCAAGCGCATCGGTGTCGAGATGGACAATTACTGGTTCACCGCCGCCGCATTCGCCGCCCTGCTCAAGGGCCTTCCGAACGCGAAATTCGTCGACACCAACAGTCTGGTGAACTGGCAACGGGCCGTCAAATCCGCGACCGAGCTTGATTACATGCGCAAGGCCGGCGCCATCGTGACCAAGATGCACGAACGCATCTTTGACGTGATCGAACCCGGGATGCGCAAGAACGATCTGGTGGCCGAAATCTATGACGCGGGCATCCGCGGCACGGACGGGTTCGGCGGTGATTACCCGGCGATCGTGCCCCTGCTGCCCTCGGGGCGTGAGGCTGCGGCCGCGCATCTGACGTGGGACGACCGGCCGATGAAATCGGGCGAAGGGACGTTCTTTGAAATCGCGGGCTGCTTCAACCGCTATCACGTGCCGCTGTCGCGGACGGTGTTTCTGGGCAAGCCGCCGCAGATCTTCCTTGATGGCGAAGAAGCCGTGCTTGAGGGGATGGAGGCAGGTCTGGGTGCCGCCCGCGCCGGGAACACCTGCGAAGATTTCGCAAATGCCTTTTTTGCCGTCCTGAAAAAGCGCGGGATCATCAAGGACGGGCGCACCGGCTACGGCATCGGCGTCAGCTATCCGCCCGACTGGGGCGAACGCACCATGTCGCTGCGCCCCGGCGACACATCCGTTCTGGAACCCGGCATGACCTTCCACTTCATGACCGGCCTCTGGTCCGAGGAGATGGGGCTGGAAATCACCGAATCCATCGCGATCACCGACGGCGCCCCCGAATTGCTGGCGTCGGTGCCGCGCAAGTTGTTCGTGAAGGACTGATCCGATGCTGGCCCCGTCTGCCGATCTGCGCCCATCTGCCATCCTCGCCACGGTCGATTTCGACCGCGACGGGGTGCAGCACGGGTTCCTGCGCCTGCCCTACAGCCGCGACGATTCCGCGTGGGGGTCGGTGGTGATACCCATCGCGGTCATCCAGAATGGCGCGGGGCCGACCGCATTGCTGACCGGGGCAAACCACGGCGACGAATACGAAGGCCCGCTGGCGCTGTTCGATCTGGCCGCATCGATCCAGCCCGAACACATCACCGGGCGCCTGATCATCGTGCCGGCGATGAACCAGCCGGCCTTCGCGGCAGGCACGCGCACCTCCCCCATCGACAAGGGCAACCTGAACCGGAGCTTTCCGGGGCGCCCCGACGGGACCGTCACCGAAAAGATCGCGGACTATTTTCAACGCGTGCTGCTGCCGATGGCCGATGTCGTTCTGGACTTTCATTCGGGCGGCAAGACTTTGGACTTCCTGCCGTTCTGCGCCGCCCACATCCTGCCCGGCGATGACGACGCCACCCGCGTGCAGGAAGCCCGCGCGTTCGAACTCGTCAAAGCCTTCGGCGCGCCGTGGTCGGTCCGGATGCTCGAAATCGACGCGATCGGCATGTACGACACCGCGGCCGAGGAAATGGGCAAGGTTTTCGTCACCACGGAACTCGGCGGGGGCGGCACGGCCACGGCCCGCACCGTGCGGATCGCGCGGCAGGGGCTGCGCAATCTGCTGGTCGCATCCGGTATCCTGAAGGGCGATGTCCCGGACACGGAAACGCGGTGGCTGGATATGCCTGACGCGGATTGCTTCGTCTTTGCCGAAGACGGCGGGCTGGTCGAATTCTGCGCCGATCTGGGCGACCATGTGACCAAGGGCGACCCGGTGGCCCGGCTGTGGCCCACCGGGCGCACGGGCGTCGCGCCCACGATCCTGCCCGCAGGTCGGACCGGCATCATGTGCGCGCGCCATGTGCCCGGCATCGTCAAACCGGGCGATTGCGTCGCCGTGGTCGCGGTCGAGGTCGGCGACGAAACCGATCTTGAAGGCCCCGGCCCGCGCGAGATCGAGGGGATGGTATCATGACGCCCACACTTTCCGACACGGCACTGTGGCGCACCGACAGTTATGTCGGGGGGGCGTGGATCACCGGTCAGGGGCGGTTCGATGTGACCGACCCTGCGACTGGTGACACCATCGCGCAGGTCGCCAAACTGGACGCCGCTGCCGCGAACGACGCCGTCGCGGTCGCCTATGACGCGTTCCACGACTGGGCGTGGTCTCTGCCCCAGGACCGTGCCACCCTGCTGCGGAGCTGGTTTGATCTGATCATCCAGCACCGCGAGGATCTGGCGCTGATCATGGTGGCCGAACAGGGCAAACCCCTCTCCGAGGCGCGGGGCGAGATCGACTATGCCGCAAGTTTCGTCGAGTTCTACGCCGAAGAGGCCAAGCGCCCGAACATCGAAAGCGTCACGTCACACCTGCCGACCGCCGAGGTCGAGGTCTGGCGCGAACCCGTGGGCGTCGCCGCGCTGATCACGCCGTGGAATTTCCCGTCTGCCATGCTGACCCGCAAGGCGGCCGCCGCGCTGGCCGCGGGCTGCACGACGGTCTGTCATCCGTCGGCGGAAACGCCGCTGTCGGCGCTGGCGTTGGCCGAACTGGCCGACCGTGCCGGTTTCCCGCCCGGTGTCTTCAACGTCCTGACCGGGGACGCGCCCGAAATCGTCGGCGCATGGACGGCCCATCCCCGTGTGCGGGCACTGTCCTTCACCGGCTCGACCCGCGTCGGCAAACTGCTTTATGCGCAGTCCGCCGATACGGTGAAGCGACTGGTTCTGGAACTTGGCGGCCACGCCCCGTTCATCGTCTTTGCCGACACCGATCTGGACCGCGCCGTGGCCGAGGCGGTGAAGGCCAAGTTCGCCACCACCGGGCAGGACTGTCTTGGGGCAAATCGGTTCTTCATTGAACGCCCGGTCTATGACGTCTTCTGCCAGCGATTTGCGCAGGCTGTCGGCGGATTGACCCTTGGGCCCGGCATGGATGATCGCGACTTGGGCCCGATGATGAACGAAGGCGCCGTCGCCAAGCAGGAAGAGCATGTGACCGACGCCCTGTCGCGGGGGGCGCGGATCCTGACGGGCGGTCAACGCGACTCGCAGGGGCCGCTTTTCTATCCACCGACGCTGTTAGCTGATGTACCGCCAGACGCCCTCATTTTCCACGACGAAACCTTTGGCCCCGTCGCCGCCATCGCCGCCTTCGACACCGAGGCCGAGGTGACCCAGCGTGCCAACGCCACCGAATACGGGCTGGTCGCCTATTTGCATACCGAAGACCCGCGCCGCATCTATCGCATGACGCGTGCGCTGGATTTCGGCATGGTCGCGGTCAACCGCACCAAGGTCACCGGTCCGCCCATACCGTTCGGCGGGATGAAGCAGTCGGGTCTGGGCCGCGAAGGCTCTCGTCACGGGCTCGAGGCATTCACCGACATCAAATACGTCTGCCGCGACTGGAACGTGGCCTGACGCATCACCCGCCGACGGACTGGCGGGACGACGATCACGAAAGGATCATCCGATGACCACCAACGACCAACTGGCCCAATGGGACCGCGAGAACTTCTTTCATCCCTCGACCAATCTGGGCCAGTTCGCCCGGGGCGAGGCGCCGCAGCGGATCGTGACCGGGGGCGAAGGCGTCCACATCACAGACCGCGACGGCAACCGCCTGCTGGACGCCTTCGCCGGGCTTTATTGCGTGAACGTCGGCTACGGCCGCACGCAGATCGCCGAGGCCATCGCCAAGCAGGCGCATGAACTGGCGTACTATCACGCCTATGCCGGCAACGGGTCCGAGGCGTCGATCACGCTGTCCAAGATGGTGATGGACCGCGCACCAGAAGGCATGGCGCGCGTCTATTTCGGGCTTGGCGGATCGGACGCGAATGAGACGAACGTCAAGATCGTCTGGTATTACAACAACATCCGCGGCCTGCCGCAGAAGAAGAAGATCATCTCGCGCTGGCGGGGGTATCACGGCAGCGGCCTGATGACGGGCAGCCTGACGGGGCTGGAGCTGTTTCACAAGAAGTTCGACCTGCCCCTGCCGCAGGTGATCCATACCGAGGCGCCCTATTACTATCGCCGCCCCGATCTGAACATGTCCGAAGAGCAGTTCTCTGCCCACTGCGCCGAGCAGTTGGAACAGCTGATCGCGGCCGAGGGCGCCGACACCATCGCCGCCTTCATCGGCGAGCCGGTGTTGGGCACGGGCGGCATCGTGCCGCCGCCCAAAGGATACTGGGACGCGATCCAGAAGGTGCTGGCCAAACACGACATCCTACTGATCGTGGATGAGGTCGTGACCGGCTTTGGCCGTCTTGGCACGATGTTCGGATCGGATCATTACGGGCTGAAGCCCGACCTGATCACCTGCGCCAAGGGGCTGACGTCCGCCTATGCACCACTGTCGGCGACCATCGTCGGCAACAAGGTCTGGGACGTGCTGATGCAGGGCACCGACGAATACGGCGTCTTTGGTCACGGCTGGACGTATTCGGCCCATCCCATCGGCGCGGCGGCCGGCATCGCCAACCTGAAGCTGGTCGACGAACTCGGGCTGGTCGAAAACGCTGGAACCGTAGGCGCATATCTGAACGAACAGATGCAAGCGGCACTGGGGGACCATCCCCGTGTCGGCGACATTCGCGGCGAAGGAATGCTGTGCGCCGTCGAACTGGTGAAGGATCGCGACACCCGGACCTTCTTTGACGCAGCCGATGGCGTCGGCGCCAAGGCCGTGGCCGGCATGCTGAAGCGCGGCGTGATTGGCCGCGCGATGCCGCAGGGCGACATCATCGGGTTTGCCCCGCCTTTGTGCCTGACCCAAAAGGAAGCCGACACGGTCGTCAGCGTCACCGCCGATGCCGTGCGCGAGGCACTGGGCGGCTGACGACAAGCCCGGACGAACGCGGGTGGGGCAGGCTTTTAGGTCGGCCCCACCATCCGCCCGAAAGTCACTGACGACCAAATCGCTTTGACACCGCGGGCCGGTGACCTAAGAATGCCGGCATTGCCCACCCAAGCCCAACAGGCAGGCAGATTCTCTGAAAGGATTTTCCATGCCTGTTTCGTTTATTCGCGCCAGCCTGCTGGCGTCTGCCGTAGCCGCAATTGCCGCGTCCGCCGCCTTGGCGCAGGACGGTTGGGTTTCCGCCGTCGACAAGATCGATGGTTCTGTTCGTGCAGGCTCGCGCGACGTCCCGGTCAAGCCCGGCGATGACACCTCGGTCCAGATCCGCAATGTCGAACCCGGGTCGACCTATACGGTGCTGCACGGGGCCACGGCCTTGAACGACGCGCCCGTCACCGCCGATGAAAAGGGCGCCGCAGACGTCAAGTTCACGGTGCCCGCCGATGCCGAAATCGGGACAATCCCCCTGACCATCGTCGGCCAGAACCCGTCTGCCGCCCAGATCGTCAAGCTGAAGCTTTCCCAGGTCGTGCCGGCCTCCGGCGAAGATGCGTTCACCCTGACCACCGCCCCGGCAGGCGAGCGTGCCTATCAGTCGGCCGTGTCGGCGGACGGCAAGCTTTACGTCACCTCGGCCCGCGGCACCGGTGTGGAAACGACGCTGAAAGTCTATGACGCGGCCACGCTGGAACCCGAAGGCGAGTTCGAGATTCCGCAATCTGCTGACGCAGAAGATGGTCTGGTCGATGTGCTGGGCGTTGGCGTCGACGACAAAAACGGCAAGCTGTGGACCACGAACACGCTGAACGACACGGTCACGGTCTATGACATCGCGACCAAGAAGGCGGAAAAGGTGTTCGACGAAGGCTCGATCCAGCACCCTTATGACGCCGTCATCGACGTCGAAAACAACCGCGCCTATGTCAGCGCTGGTCTGACCGGTCACGTGAAGGTCTATGACGCCACCACCTATGAGCCGCTGGACGGGCTGTTCTTCGAAGGCGATGGCGGGCGTCAGGTGTTCGGCCTGATGAACCTTGATCTGGATGTAGCCAACGGCAAAATCTATGCCACCAGCCGCGACAGCAGCTATGTCGGCTGGGCCGATCTGAAAACCGGCGAAACGACCGCCGTGGAAGTGGAGGGGCTGATTGGCGCCTCGTCGATCGCGCATGACCCGGAAACGGGACGCCTGTATGTGGCAAGTCAGGACCTGAACAGCCTTCTGGTGCTGGACGCCGAAGGCAAGGAAATCGCCAATACTCAGGTCGGCGCAGGCGCGATCAGCGTGGCATGGAACCCTGTGACCAAACAGGCATTCGTCGCAACGCGCGCGGGTGGGACAGTCGCCGTTCTGGACGGCGACGGCAAATTGGTCGCCAATCTGCCGGTGGGCGAGTTGCCGAACCATGTCGTCGTGGACAAGGACGGCGCCGTCTTTGCGGTCACCATGAACGGCCCTGCCGGTGATGATGACAAATCGGGCGCTGTGACCCGCATCGTCGCGAAACAGTAATCGCGACCGAAGAAAGACGGGCCGTCGCGGATATGGTCTGCGACGGCCCTTTCATCGCCGGTTTGCGCAAATCTGGACGGTGGGGCCTGCCGCACCTATATGCTGATCGCGGCGCTTGGCCGCCGTTTGAAAGGGGATCCATGTCGCAGAACTCCATGCGCCGCCTGTCGTTCTTCCTGCTGATGGGCGTGACGCTTTATGTCTCGTTCGGGCTGGCGGGCTGACGGCGATGGCACAGTGGTTCGGCGGAAAGTATTCACCCAATCGCGGTCGGGTCGGCACCGGCAGTCTGGACGCGCGCCCCGCGCCACGTCCCGCCCCGGGAGAGATGCGTCACCGATTTGAATCGCGCACGACGTGGATCACCGTGATGGCGGTACCGATGCTGTTTGGCGCGTTTTTCGGTGGCCCGGTGAACATGGCGCTGAACTTCGCAGGCTTCGGGATCATCGCCGCAGCGATGTATCTGACCCGCGAAGGCCTGCAGGCCGAGGCCGCGTATGACGCTCGCCGCATGGCGCGTCGTCCGGCAATTCCGCGCAAACTGTTCGGCGGCATCCTGACGGGTCTTGGCCTGGCAACCGCTGCGGTCGAGCCCGGCTCATACGCCGCGGCCGGGGTCGTCGGTGTGGTGGGTGCCGTGCTGCATTGGCTGGCCTTCGGGCCCGATCCCATGTCTGACAAGGGGATGGAGGGCGTCGATACCTTCCAGCAGGACCGGGTCGCCCGCATGGTCGAAGAGGCCGAGGGTTATCTGCAAGGCATGTCCGACGCGATTCTGCGCACCCGGGATCGCCAGCTGGAAGCGCGTGTCGCGATCTTCGCCGCCACGGCCCGCGATCTTTTCGACAAGGTCGAACAGGACCCGGCTGATTTGGCCGCTGCACGGCGATATATGGGCGTCTATCTGATGGGCGCCCGCGACGCGACGGTGAAGTTCGCCGATCTTTACGCACAGACCCACGACCCGCGCGCGCGTTCGGATTACGACGCGCTGCTGGGCGATCTGGAGCAGAGCTTTCGTGATCTGATCCGGCGCCTGCAACAAGGCAGCCGCACCGACATGGATATTGAAATCACCGTACTGCGCGACCGCCTGGCCCGCGAAGGCGTTCGCATGACGTCCGAGCCGCCCTTGATCGGCAGCGATCCCTTGTCCCGGACGCATGACGATCTGTTCAAGATGCCCGTCCGCGATCGTCGGGGCTGACGGCCACCCGCAATGCCACGCTTTGCCCTGAAGATCGAATATGACGGCGCGCCGTTTGCTGGATGGCAGGCGCAGGCCGACCAGCCGTCCGTCCAAGGCGCGGTAGAGCGCGCGCTGGCCGCGCTCGACCCCGGCTTTGCCGATGGCGCGCGCATCGCGGCTGCTGGCCGGACTGACACGGGGGTGCACGCGACGGGACAGGTGGCCCATGCCGATCTGGTCCGCGACTGGGACCCCTTTCGCCTGACCGAGGCGCTGAACTGGCATCTGAAGCCCCTGCCGGTCGCCATCCTGACCGCGGCCAAGGCAGACGACGACTTCCACGCCCGGTTCAGCGCGCTGGAACGCCGCTATACCTTTCGGCTGCTGTCCCGTCGTGCCCCCGCCACCCATGAACGCGGGCGGGTCTGGCAGGTTAGCCATCCACTGGACGCCGATGCCATGCGTCAGGGCGCAGCCCATTTGGTCGGTCAGCACGACTTCACCACGTTCCGGTCCACGATGTGTCAGGCGAAATCGCCGGTGAAGACGTTGGACGACATCCAGATTGACGAAATTTCAGTGCCGCACGGGGTGGAATACCGGTTTCGTCTGCGCGCGCGGTCGTTTCTGCACAATCAGGTCAGGTCGATCGTCGGCACCTTGGAACGGGTTGGCGCTGGCGGATGGACCCCGGATCGCGTGGCTGCGGCCTTGGCCGCCCGCGACCGCGCCGCTTGTGGCCCGGTCTGCCCGCCACAGGGGCTATACCTGACTGGCGTGGGTTACCCCTTGGATCCGTTCGACCGATTGGACTGACGCTGGCTGCGTCCGCCTTTCCATGACCAGGTCGGATAAAACACCGTCATCACCGTGTTCCAGATGATCCACAGGTCCAACGCCATCGTGCGTTTTTGCTGATAGATCATGTCGAGCCGCAGTTTCGTCGGAAGGCAGCGCTGGAAATAGGCGCGCTCCGTTTCCTCGGCCGTCTTGCACTCTGCCAGAATACGGTCTTCGTGGGCGTGATAGATCAGCGTCGCGAGGCCGGTGACACCGGGCCGCGACGCCAGTACCTGTCCATACATCACCGGAAAACGTTCGACGTATTCGCGCAGTGGCGGACGCGGGCCGACAAAGCTGAGGTCGCCCTTGATGATATTGAATAGCTGGGGCAGCTCATCAATGCGGGTACGGCGGAGAACATGGCCCATCTTGGTAATGCGCCACCGTTTGTGCGCCCCGGATGCACCGCTGTCGTTTTCGACCCGTCTCATCGTGCGGAACTTGTACAAGCGGAACGATCTGTCGGGCGTCTGCATGCGGGGGGCCGTATACAGGATCGGTCGACCCTGCTTGATCAGCATGATGCCCGCCACGACGATCATCACAACGCCCAGCGGGATCAGCAGGACCAGCGCCAAGGTGATGTCGAACAGCCGCTTTGACAGGTTGTTGCCCGGCAAAGGATGCTCCGTCACCCATCCGGCAGCGCCTGCGCGGATTTCCGGGTCGAAACTTTTGCCATCTGGCACAACAGTCATTAACGCTTAACACCCTTCCTCCCCTGGCAGCGGGGGAGATACAATCCCCTGACCCAAAGGCGCGCTTCGTTATGCGTCAACACCCTGCCCGAGTAAACGTGCCCGGCGATTTTGTGACGAAGGCGCTGCCTTGTGGTCACACTCGGGCGTGTTACACTCACTTTCCCATCACGAGGTCTGACGATTGCGTAAATTCCTGGTCATTCTGGACGAATCGAGAGAGTGCATCAACGCCATCCGATTCGCCTCATTGCGGGCGGCGAACACTGGGGGTGCGGTTCAGGTTCTGGCCGTCATCCCTGCCGACCAGATCCAGCACGGCATGGGTGTGGCCGAGGTGATGCGGGCCGAGGCGCGCGACCGGATCGAAGAACAGTTTCAGGTGTTTGCAAAATGGATGCGCGACCGGCCGGGCATTCAGCCCGAACTGATCATCCGCGAAGGCGACCCTGCGGCCGAGATGTTGGCGCAGATCCAGCACGACCCTGAAATCGGCGTCGTGGTGCTGGCAGCATCGACCGAAAACTCGGGTCCCGGGCCGCTGATTTCCCGGCTGATGCGGGAAATCGGGACACTGTCGATCCCCGTGACGATCGTGCCGGGCGACATCTCTCGCGAACGGCTGCAGGCGATTACCTGAGCGGGCGCAAACGTTGACTCGAGGGGCGCGGACGACCATATCTGCGTGAACACCGACACACCCGAAGACCGGCCCTTATCCGAAAGGCCCCGCCATGTTCATCCAGACCGAAACCACGCCGAACCCCGCGACGCTGAAGTTCCTGCCGGGCGAGGTCGTGCTGTCGACCGGAACCGCCGATTTCCCCAACCGCGACGCCGCCGCCGCAAGCCCGCTTGCCGGACGCATCTTTGCGGTCCCGGGCGTCGAAGGGGTGTTCCTTGGGTCTGACTTCGTGACCGTGACCAAGTCCGATGCGTCGATCTGGGACCAGATCAAGCCGTCCATCCTTGGCGCGATCATGGAGCATTTCCAGTCTGGCGATGCCGCCGTGGCGTCGGCCACCCCGGCAGCGGGTGGACATGCCGATCATACCGGACCGGATGGTGATATCGTCGTTCAGATCAAGGAACTTCTGGATACCCGTGTGCGCCCTGCCGTGGCGCAGGACGGTGGCGACATCACGTTCCACGGCTTTGATCGCGGGGTCGTCTATCTTCACATGCAGGGCGCCTGCGCCGGGTGCCCGTCTTCGACCCTGACGCTGAAGATGGGGATCGAAAACCTGCTGCGTCACTACATCCCCGAAGTGACCGAGGTTCGCCCGGTTGCCTGACCTGACGGTCCTTGCCTTCGATACCTCGGCCGCGCACTGCGCGGCCGCTGTCGTTCGGGGTACTGATGTGCTGGCCGAAGTCACCGAGCCGATGGCAAAGGGACAGGCCGAACGCCTGTTTCCCCTGCTGGAAGAGACGTTGGCACAGGCCGGGGTGCAGTGGTCCGATCTGGACGCCATCGGTGTCGGAACGGGCCCAGGCAACTTCACCGGCATCCGCATTTCCGTCGCCGCCGCGCGGGGACTGGCGCTGTCACTAAGCCGTCCTGCCATCGGCGTCGGCGTGACCGAGGCAGCGATCTTTGACGCCCCCCGCCCCTGCCGCGCGGTTGTCCCGGCCCGTGGCGACGACGTCTTCTGGCAGGATTTCACCCCGGCGCCCGGTGAAGTCGCACAGTCGCCCCAGTCCGACCTGCCCCCCGGTCCGCCGGTGGCCACGCCGCGTTGGCCGCTGGCCGTGGCGATTGCGCGCATCACGGCCGAACGCGCAGCGACGCCGCAACCCCGGCCCGCGCCGATCTATCTGCGACCGGCGGATGCCGCACCGCCACGCGACCCTGCGCCGGTGATCCTGCCGTGACGCCGGACGCGCTGGCGGCCCTGCACGCGCAGTCCTTTCCCGACTATCCCCGCCCGTGGTCGGCGTCTGAATTCGGTGATCTTCTGGCGGCGCCCGGTGTCTTTCTGCTGGACCAGAACGCCGGCTTTCTGATGGGCCGGGTCGTGCTGGATGAGGCAGAGCTTTTGACCGTTGCCGTGGCCCCCCTGCATCGACGAAGTGGCATCGGTCGGTCGCTGATGGCCGCGTTTGCCAAACGCGCGGCCCATCGCGGTGCAACTCGCGCGTTTCTGGAAGTGGCCGACACCAACACCGCCGCAATCGGCCTTTATCAGCGGACCGGTTGGGCGCGCGCGGGTTTCCGTCGGGGATACTATGCCCCCGGTGTCGGCGCCGTCGTCATGACGCTTTCGCTGGAGCAAACCGCCGCGACGTTCCCAGACGCGGGTGACACGAGACTGTAACAAGGGCATTGAAAAATTCGCGCCCGTGTGGCCCTATCCGATCATCCCGGCGGGCCCGCTTCGCCCGCCTTTTGTCATAAGGTGCCTTTGCATGACACTGATGAAATCCTTCCTTGCCAGCGTTGCCGCCGTCGCGCTGACCCCGATGATGGCGCTGGCCGAACCGGCCCTGATCTTTGACCTTGGCGGCAAGTTCGACAAATCCTTCAACGAGGCGGCGTTCAACGGCGCCGAGGTCTGGAAGAAGGAAACCGGGGGCACCTATAAGGAACTGGAAATGCAGTCCGAGGCGCAGCGCGAACAGGCACTGCGTCGCCTGTCCGAAACCGGCGCCAACCCGATCGTCATGACCGGCTTTGCCTTTGCCGAAGTGCTGAACAAGGTCGCGCCCGACTATCCCGACACGCGTTACGTCATCATCGATTCCGTGGTCGAACAGCCCAACGTCCAGTCGATCGTCTTTACCGAAGAACAGGGCAGCTATCTGGCCGGGATCGCCGCTGCGATGGCGTCCAAGACCGGCACCGTCGGCTTCATCGGCGGGATGGACATTCCGCTGATCCACAAGTTCGAATGCGGCTATGCCCAGGGCTTCAAGGCGACGAAGCCCGACGGCAAGGTGCTGATCAACTATACCGGCACGACGCCTGCGGCATGGAACGACCCGGTCAAGGGTGGTGAGCTGACAAAGGCGCAGAAGTCGCAGGGCGCCGATGTGATCTATGCCGCTGCTGGCGGCACGGGC
Organism: Paracoccus denitrificans; assembly: GCA_003240735.1. Lineage (GTDB taxonomy): Bacteria > Pseudomonadota > Alphaproteobacteria > Rhodobacterales > Rhodobacteraceae > Paracoccus > Paracoccus denitrificans_A. Next base: position 87,541 of record QFNE01000001.1, read on the forward strand.
ATCGGTATCCTGCAGGCTGCCGCGGACGAAGGCATCCTGTCGATCGGCGTCGATTCGAACCAGAACCACCTGCATCCCGGCAAGGTCCTGACCTCGGTCGTCAAGCGCGTCGACAACTCGGTCATCGATGCCTTCAAGGCAGGTACTGATCTGCAGCCGGGCACCAAGGTCATGGACCTGAAGTCCGAAGGCGTCACGCTTGCCATGGACGACAACAACAAAGCGCTGATCACGCCTGAAATGGCCGCAGCCATTGCCGATGCGACGGCCAAGATCGCGTCGGGTGAAATCAAGGTTCATGACTACATGACCGATAACGCCTGCCCGGTGAACTGAGCGGGCCGATGTCGTTTGTCGACACAAATCCAGACAGGGCGCGGCAGAATGCTGCGCCCTTGTCAGGCGTATCGACCACGGCCGCGCTGGGTGGTGCGGCGGCTGGAACCGATGCAACGGGTGGCCAGCCGCCCGCCATCGAACTACGCGGCATTTCCAAGGCGTTCGGGCAGGTTCAGGCCAACCGTGGCATCACCATGACCGTTCCCCGTGGCACGATCCACGGCATCGTGGGCGAGAACGGGGCCGGAAAATCGACGCTGATGTCGATCCTTTACGGGTTCTACCGCCCGGATTCGGGCGAAATTCTGGTGAATGGACGCGACGCCCACATCACCGACAGCCAATCCGCGATCCGCGCCGGGATCGGGATGGTGTTTCAGCATTTCAAGCTGGTCCCGAACTTCACCGTTCTGGAAAACGTCATTCTGGGCGCCGAAGACGGGCCGATGCTGCGTCCGTCCCTGTCGCGCGCGCGGGGCGAACTGCGCAGGCTAGCGCAGGAATACCAGCTTGAGGTGGACCCCGACGCGGTCGTCGAAGACCTGTCCGTCGGCCATCAGCAGCGTGTTGAAATCCTCAAGGCGCTCTATCGTCAGGCCAGCGTTCTGATCCTGGACGAGCCGACCGGCGTTCTGACACCGGCCGAGGCCGACCATCTGTTCCGCATTCTGCGCGGTCTGCGCGAACAGGGCAAAACCGTGATCCTGATCACGCACAAGCTGCGCGAGATCATGGACATCACCGACAATGTCAGCGTCATGCGACGTGGCGAAATCGTGGACACCGTGTCCACAAGGGCCACGTCCCGCGAACAGCTGGCAGAGCTGATGGTGGGCCGCAAGGTGCTGCTGCGCGTGGCCAAAAACGCCGCCCGCACCGGCGATGTGGTCCTGAACGTCACCGGGCTGCGCATGGTCGACGCAACCGGGGTCGAGCGTCTGCGCGGGATCGACCTGACCATCCGCGCCGGAGAGATCGTTGGCATCGCGGGCGTCAGCGGCAATGGCCAGACCCAGTTGCAGGAAATACTCGGCGGCTATGCCGAACCCGGGGCTAGGATCGATGGCCAGATCACCGTCGACGGGCGCGCCCTGCCCCTGACGGGGACCGGGGCCGATGCCGCGTCCCGCCGTCGCGCCGGCATCGGCAACATTCCCGAGGATCGTCAGGTCGAAGGCCTGATCATGGATTTCTCGGTCTGGGAGAACAGCGTCTTCGGCTATCAGGCGCAAGAGCCGGTGGTCATGGACAACGCCGCGATCCAGCGGCGCGCGGACGGCATGATCGAACGTTTTGACGTGCGCCCCCCGAACGGCATGCTGCCGGTGAAGAACCTGTCGGGCGGCAACCAGCAAAAGATCGTCGTCGCGCGTGAGATTGAACGGGGACCCCGTCTGCTGCTGGTCGGGCAGCCGACGCGCGGCGTCGATATCGGCGCCATCGAGTTCATCCATCGCCGCCTGATCGAGCTGCGCGACGCTGGCTGCGCCATCCTGCTGGTGTCGGTCGAGCTGGACGAGATCATGGGCCTGTCGGACCGCATCGCGGTCATGTTCGACGGCCAGATCATGGGCGAACGTGCGCCGGATGCCACGTCGGCGGGCGAGCTTGGGTTGATGATGGCGGGGTGCGACCCGGAAACGACGCCGGTCGATCAGGGCATTCCCCCGGAACAGGGGCAACCCGGCATGGACGGTGCGCCCGGCGTGACTGCGACTCCGAAAGGCTTGATATGACCCGCCTGCCCCGTTGGGCCGATGTGATCCTGACCCCGCTGCTGTCGGTGGTACTGGCGTTTGCCATTTCCGCGCTTGTCATTCTGGCGATTGGCGAAAACCCGTGGGTCGCGATCCAGACGATGGTGACCGGCGCGCTCGGCTCCAGCTACGGCTGGGGGTTCACGCTGTACTATGCCACGAACTTCATCTTCACGGGCCTGTGCGTCGCGGTTGCGTACCATGCGGGTCTGTTCAATATCGGCGGCGAAGGTCAGGCGCAGTTGGGCGGGCTTGGGGTCGCGCTTGTCTGTCTGGCGCTGCCCTGGCCGCACTGGTCGCTCGCGCTGATCGCCGCGATGTGTGGCGCGGCGCTTTTTGGCGCGGCATGGGCGCTGATCCCTGCATGGCTTCAGGCCAAGCGGGGCAGCCACATCGTCATCACGACCATCATGTTCAACTTCATCGCGGCGGCGCTGCTGAACTATGTGCTGGTCAATCTCATGCGGCCTGCTGGCAGCATGGACCCGGCATCGGCCAACTTCCCGGCGTCGACGCACCTGCCGAGCCTGTCGGAGCTGGCGCTGTCGCTGGGCATCACATGGGGCAAGAACACGCCCGCCAACATAACCTTCCTGATCGCGCTGATCGCCTGTGCGCTGGTTTGGGTTCTGATCTGGCGCACCCGTCTGGGGTACGAAATCCGGGCCTTCGGCAAGTCCGAACCGGCTGCACGCTATGCCGGCATCTCTCCGGTCCGGATCACGATCATCGCGATGCTGATCTCGGGCGCGCTGGCCGGCCTGATGGCCATCAACAACGTCATGGGCGAATCCGAGCGGCTGATCCTGAACAGCGTCGAGGGTGCGGGCTTCATCGGCATCGCCGTCGCGCTGATGGGCCGCAACCATCCGTTCGGTATCTTCCTGGCCGCGCTGTTGTTCGGCTTCCTCTATCAGGGGGGCGGAGAGCTTGCGTTGTGGACCACGATCCCGCGTGAACTGATCATCGTCATTCAGGCGTTGGTGATCCTTTTCACGGGCGCGCTGGACAACATGATCCGCGGAATTCTGGAACGCATCTTCGCGCGCAGGAAGGCTGGCTGATGGATTACGCAACCTTCCTTCAGATCGCCGATTCCGCCGTAAGGCTGATGACGCCGCTGCTGCTGGCCTGTCTGGCCGGGATGTATTCGGAACGTGCGGGGGTCTTCGACATCGGTCTGGAAGGCAAGATGCTGATGGCCGCGTTTTCCGCCGCGGCCGTCGCCGCCATCACCGGCAACGTCTGGCTGGGCCTGTGCGCCGGTATCCTGTCGTCGGTGCTGATGTCGTTGATCCACGGCCTTGCCTCAATCACCTTTCGCGGCAACCAGCTGATTTCGGGCGTGGCGATCAACTTCCTTGCGTCTGGTCTGACGGTGCTTCTGGGACAGAAATGGTTCGGACTTGGCGGCCGCACCCCATCGCTGGAAGGGGCCGCCCGCTTTCTGCCGGTCAAGCTGCCGTTTGCCGACGCGGTCCAGACGGTGCCGGTCATCGGTCCGTTCTATGCCGAGGTTCTGTCCGGCCACACCCCGCTGACCTATCTGGCGATCCTCGCCGTGCCCGCGACGTGGTGGCTGCTGTACCGGACCCGGTTCGGGCTGCGCTTGCGGGCGGTCGGGGAAAACCCGGCCTCGGTCGATACGGCCGGGGTTTCGGTGCCACGCCTTCGCTGGATGGCGGTCATCATCTGCGGGGTGCTGTGCGGTCTAGCCGGGGCCTATCTGTCCACCGGCCTGTCGGCGGGCTTCGTCAAGGAAATGACGGCCGGTCGCGGCTATATCGCGCTGGCCGCGCTGATCTTTGCGAAATGGCGGCCGTGGCCCGCACTTGGCGCGACGTTTCTTTTCGGCGCGATGGAGGCGGTCGCGAACCGTTTCCCCGAAATCCACATCGGGCCGATCTTTCTGCCGTCGATGTTCATGAACGCCCTGCCCTATATCCTGACGGTCATCATCCTTGCCGGCTTTATCGGTCGTGCCGTCCCACCCCGTGCCGGAGGCGAGCCCTATGTCAAAGAACGCTGAGGATCTGGCGCGCATCATTCAGGACCGCGCAGGTGACGAAGCCCCGGCTTACGGCCTGATTCTTGGGTCGGGCCTTGGACATCTGGGCCAGATGGTCGACGGCGTGGCCATTCCCTATGCCGATCTGCCAGGCTTTCCACAGGCGGGCGTGTCTGGCCACGTGGCGCAGCTTTACGTGGGCCAGTTGGAAGGTGTCCGGGTCGCGGTGTTCGGGGGTCGGTCGCATTATTACGAACATGGCCGCCCCGACGCCATGCGCCTGCCGCTGGAGGTGCTGGCCACGCTGGGATGCGACCGCCTGATCCTGACGAATGCCGCCGGCAGCCTGCGCGACGACATTCCGCCGGGCGATCTGATGCTGCTGTCCGACCATATCGCGTTTGCAGGCACGAACCCCCTGATCGGCGAGGCGACGGATCGCCGCTTCGTCCCGCTTGGCGACGCGCACGACACCGACATCCGCGACGGCCTGAAACGCGCGGCGGCCGAAGAAGGGATCGCCCTGCCCGAAGGGGTCTATTGCTGGTTCTCTGGCCCCAGCTTTGAAACGCCGGCTGAAATCCGGGCTGCCAAGGTCCTGGGCGCGGACGCGGTGGGCATGTCGACCGTACCGGAAATCATCCTCTCTCGCTTTCTGGGCATTCGCTGCGCGGCTGTATCCGTGATCACCAACATGGGCGCAGGACTGTCGTCCGAGGCGATCAGCCATGACCACACCAAGGCCATGGCGCCCTTGGGTGCCGCGAAACTGGAACGCATTCTGCGCCGGTTTCTGCGCGACCAGAACTGACGAAGGAGGGCTGTGCGCAGCCTTGCGCGCAACCCGCCTAACCGCCCGGTTTTTCCTACAGAATCTGGGCCGGATTGCGTGACATTCAGGTGCGCAATCGCTATATGTAGTGGATCATAGGCAGGATGAACGACGCATGAGCGCAGCAACCGCCCAGCCCGGCGAATACGGTGCCGATTCCATCAAGGTTCTCAAGGGTTTGGAGGCCGTTCGCAAGCGGCCAGGAATGTATATTGGTGATACCGACGACGGGTCGGGCTTGCACCACATGGTTTACGAAGTCGTGGACAACGGCATTGACGAGGCGCTGGCCGGTCATGCCGACTTTGTCCGCGTGAAGATTCACGCCGACGGCAGCGTTTCGGTCCGTGACAACGGGCGCGGTATCCCCGTCGACATGCACAAGACCGAAGGCGTCAGCGCGGCCGAGGTCATCATGACTCAGCTTCACGCCGGCGGTAAGTTCGACCAGAACAGCTATAAGGTCTCGGGCGGTCTGCACGGCGTCGGTGTGTCCGTCGTCAATGCGCTGTCCGACTTTCTGGAACTGCGGATCTGGCGCAACGGCAAGGAGCACTACGCCCGCTTTGAACACGGTGACACGGTCGAACATCTGCGCGTCGTGGGCGATGCAGCGCCGGGTGAAAAGGGGACCGAGGTCCGGTTTCTGGCCTCATCGCGCGAGAACAGCGAGACGGGCACATTCTCGAACCGCGAATATCAGTTCAAGACGCTGGAAAACCGTCTGCGGGAACTTGCGTTCCTGAATTCCGGCGTGCGCATCATTCTGGAAGACGAGCGCCCCGCGGAACCCCTACGGAGCGAGCTTTACTACGACGGCGGTGTGCGGGAATTCGTCAAATATCTTGACCGTTCCAAGACGCCGATCCTGAAAGACCCAATCTTTATCACTGGCGAACGCGGCGGTATCGGCGTCGAGGTCGCGATGTGGTGGAACGACAGCTACCACGAAACGGTGCTGCCCTTCACCAACAACATCCCGCAGCGCGACGGCGGCACGCACTTGGCAGGTTTCCGGGGCGCGTTGACGCGCGTCATCACCCGCTATGCCCAGGAAAGCGGGATTGCGAAAAAGGAAAAGGTGGATTTCGTCGGCGACGATGCCCGCGAAGGTCTGACCTGCGTGCTGTCGGTCAAAGTACCGGATCCCAAATTCTCCAGCCAGACGAAAGACAAGCTGGTCAGCTCGGAAGTGCGGCCTGCGGTTGAAAACCTTGTCGGCGAAAAGCTGGCCGAATGGTTTGCCGAACACCCGGCCGAGGCGCGCCAGATTGTGGGCAAGATCGTCGAAGCCGCGCTGGCCCGTGAGGCCGCCCGCAAGGCCCGCGAACTGACGCGTCGCAAGACCGCCATGGACATCGCGTCCCTACCGGGCAAGCTGGCCGACTGTCAGGAAAAAGACCCCGCGCTGTCCGAACTGTTCATCGTCGAGGGTGACTCGGCCGGCGGTTCGGCCAAGCAGGGGCGTGCGCGGCAGAACCAAGCCGTCCTGCCCCTGCGCGGCAAGATCCTGAACGTCGAGCGGGCGCGGTTCGATCGGATGCTGTCGTCGGAAACTGTCGGCACGCTGATCACGGCACTTGGCACCGGCATCGGACGGGATGAATTCAACCTATCCAAGCTGCGTTACCACAAGATCGTCATCATGACCGACGCCGACGTCGACGGCGCGCATATCCGCACGCTGCTGTTGACGTTCTTTTTCCGTCAGATGCCCGAACTGATCGAGGCGGGGCATTTGTACATCGCCCAGCCCCCGCTTTACAAAGTCGCGCGCGGCCGGTCCGAGGTGTATCTGAAGGACGAAGCGGCGCTGGAAGATTACCTGATCGATCAGGGCATCGACGGGGCGTCGCTGCGTCTTTCCGGTGGTGAGATCATCAGTGGTGCCGACCTGAAGCGCGTCGTGGAAGACGCGCGGACCGTGCGCCGCATCCTGCGGGCCTATCCGACGCATTATCCGCCCCACATCACCGAACAGGCTGCCATCGCCGGTGCGCTGATGCCGGGCCGGTTGGACACGGACGCGGCGACCGTCGCACAGGACGTGGCCCTGCGCCTTGACCTCATCGCCGAGGAGTATGAGCGTGGCTGGTCCGGCCGTCCGTCGCAGGATGGGGGGATCCGTCTGTCGCGTCTGCTGCGCGGGGTCGAGGAACATCGGTCGCTGGACGGCCCGATGCTGCGATCTGGCGAAAGCCGTCGCCTTGGTGCGATGACCGAAGGCCTTACGGAGGTTTACGCCAAGCCTGCCCACCTGATCCGCAAGGATCGCGATATTCCGATCTGGGGGCCGCTGTCGCTGTTGCAGGCGATCTTCCTTGAAGGGGAAAAGGGCCTGTCGTTGCAGCGATACAAGGGGCTGGGCGAGATGAACCCCGAGCAGCTGTGGGAAACCACGCTGGACCCGTCAGCGCGCACGATGCTGCAAGTCCGGATCGAGGACGTCCCCGAGGCAGAGGATATTTTCACTAAACTGATGGGTGATGTCGTGGAACCGCGGCGCGAGTTCATTCAACAGAACGCCTTGAGTGTTGAAAACCTTGACGCCTGATGCTGCGAAACCACAATACGCAGCATTTGTACGATAAACCACAGGACTATCCACTTGGTCAGGTTGTCTGGTCCGGTGGATAGGATATTTAACATATTATAGCGTCATTTGAATGACGTGCCCGTTTTTCGGAGTTTGGTCATGAAACTGCTCAACTGCGCATCGATGCTTGGCGCGTCTGTGTTCGTTGCCGTTGCAGCCCCCGCCTTCGCCGGGGGCGTCGTCGCCCCTGTGATCGAAGCACCGGTGATCGTTGCGACCCCGGCCCCGGTATCTGATTGGGCCGGTGCGTATGGCGGCATTTCGCTGGGATACTCCGGCGCGAGCGACGACGAAGTCGGGCTTGAGCCGTTCGAGAGTGACGTCTCTCAAGGGATTTTCCCTAACGTCGGGTCGGCGGATATCAAGGGTCCGACAGTAGGGTTGTCCGCCGGTTACCGCTGGCAGCGCGACCGCTGGGTGTTTGGGCCCGAACTGACCGTCGAAGGAGGGAGCGTCGATGCGACGACAGACTACTTCACCAGAACGAGTGTGGTGGTAAACGGTCCCGAAACAACCGAGACAGAATATGACGGCAGGATCACATCATCCGTGAGCTATATCGTCGGCCTTCAGGCGAAAACGGGCTATCTGATCGATCCGCAGACAGTGGCCTACGGCACGGCGGGTATTATCTATGGCGATTTCGACTATAAAATTGCGGGATCAGAAGGCTCTCTGAAGCGTGGATACAGCGCCACCGGCTATTCTTTGGGACTGGGCGTTGAGCGTCGCTTGAATGCACGTACGAGTGTCTTTGCGGAGTGGCAGTATCGCAACTTCGGCAAGAAAGATGTCGACTTTGGCGATAGGACATCGGGCGAGTTTGTTCGCACTGAAGCCACGCCTGAGCATCACAACATCCGCATGGGCCTGAACTTCAAGTTCTAGTCGCTGCGTTTGCAAAAAATCGACGGGCCGCCCCTTAGGGCGGCCTTATTTCATGTCACCTGTGACTTAGAAAGAACCGCATCATCTCGGCGCTCGCATCGGGACCGGCAGCGTCGTTGTGGTCCACGGATGCGTTTCCGCCTGACCAGGCATGCCCCATGCCGTGGATCTGCCAATACTCGCCCACATCGCCCGACCGACGCGTCCAGCGGTGCTGCCCCGCCCGGCCGCCGTGGCTGACGCGGCCTTCGATGTTCGCGGCCAGTGACGTCCCGTTGACCGGCGCCACGACATCATCGGCATCACCATGGAAAATGATCGCAGGGACGGGCGGCGCGGTTCCGGCCTCACCGGCCCCTTCCCGCATCACCGTCATGGCCGAGGACACGGAATCCGCAGCCATCGCCCGCAGTCCCGAATGAACGCCCACTGCGCTGATGCGCTTAGGGAACAGATCGGCCAGCGTGGCAGCCATCGCGCCACCCGCTGACATGCCACCGACGAAAATATCCGCGCCAGCCAGCCCCTTCTGGGTGATGGTCTGGTCAATCATCGTCATCAGCAGTGCGGCCTCTCCGGTATCGGGGCGCTGATTGTCGCGTTCGAACCAGTTCCAGCAGCGCATCACGTTCGCCGCCCGGTCCTGTTCGGGCCAAAGCACATGCGCGCCGGCGTTGGCTGCCGCGGTATTCATCCCGGTGCCGTTCATGAACGCGGCCGCGTCCTGACCGCATCCGTGCAGCATGACCACCAAGATGGGCCGCGTCGCAGGACGTAGGGGCGTAAACAGCAGATAGTCCCGATTGCCGAATGGCGTTCGGGCCTGCCCACGGGTGACTGCTGGATCATCGGCGGCAGCTGCCACAGCAACCTCGGCCGCGGGCTCATCCGGGCGCATGGCCCAAAGCGGGTCAAGCCATCCACCGAGCGAGAAGAAATCGCCGATCATGTGCGGGCATATTTACGCTGCATTGCAGCATAACGAACCTGCCGCGCGATAACTGCAAGCTATCTATTCGTCAGGCGCATGCGCTTGGGGCGGGCCGGGGCGGTCAGTGGAACGGGCAAGGCGCGATGGACACACACCACCCCAAAGCCCCCGTTCACCCACTGCGCCAACGCGGGGGTGTCAGCATCCAAACCCCCGGTATACTTGCCAAAAGCTGGCATGATCAGATGGGACGACCCCACCAGAAACGCCTTGCGCCGTGCCCCCGCCAAACGCAGTGCGGGATGGTAGTGGCCAGAGATATCCGGCCCCTCGCCCTTCGCTTCGTGACGCAGCGTCACGGTGCCGGCCATCTTTGCTGCAACTGCAACACCGGGCACCGAACCCGCCGCCGGATCATGGTTGCCTGCGACCCAGACCAATGTGCGCCCCCGGGCGAGACCGGCCAGCGTGTCCACCTCGGCCGGGTCCAGCCCGCGCGCCGCGGCGTCGTCGTCAAAGCTGTCGCCCAGGCTGATGACAACATCTGGGTTCAATTCGTCGATTTCATCGGACAGGCGGCCCAGCGTTTCCGCACTCTCGTAAGGGGGCAGCAGCGCACCACCCCGCCGCGCCATCCGTTCAGACTTGCCCAGATGCAGATCGGACACGACCAGCCAGCGCAACGCAGGCATCCACAGCGCACCCGAACAGCGCGCCTCTAGCCGCAGATCGTGCCAGTTGAAGGAAAATCCAGTCGTCATCCGCTACCCGTGCCGGGTCAGGCGCGACCCAGATCCGTCAAACCCGCCGCCTCGAGCATCTGGGCGGCTTCTTCTTCGGCCAGACGCATGCGCCCCTGCCCTTCGATCCTGACGCGCCCCATTTCCAGCAGAAGGGGCGCGGCCAAGGGGGATACGCGGTCGAGGTGGCGGTGGTCAAGGACGGGAGAGCGGTCCAGCATCTCCTCGATCCGGCCGAAATCGACCAGCCCCCGGCCTGCTTCGGATGCGGTGATGCGCAGCAGCAGGTGGTCCGGGTCGTACTTGCGCAGCGTGTCGTAAAGGATGTCGGTCGAAAACGTCGCCTGTTTACCGGTGCGCCGCCCGCCCGGCATGTTGCGCTGGATCAGCCCTGACACGATGGCGACGTTCTTGAAGGTCCGTTTCATCACGGCGTTGTCCGCCAACCATGCGCCCAGACCCTGACGCAACCCGCCCCGGTCAAGCAGCGGGGCCAGATCGTCGACCGGATCGACCGACCAGATCAGCAGCGCATAGTCGGTGGACAGAAACCCCAGCGGCCCCAGCCCCGCTTCCTCCATCATACGGGTCAGCAGCAGCCCCAGCGTTTGCAGCGCGTTGCGCCCGGCAAAGCCGTAGACCGCCAGATGCCAGCGTCCATGATCGGGAAAGGTTTCGGCGACCAGCACGCCCGGACGCGGCAGCGCGCTGACCTGCTGCTGAAGCCGCAGCCAGTCCCGCGTGTCGGGGGGCAGGCCGTCCCATGCATCCGGGTCGCCGATCAGCGCCAGCACCCGGTGCGACAGCTCGGTCGAGGTCGCAAGCTTCAGCCCGCTGAAGACGGCAATCTTGGGCTCCTTGCTGCGATCCGGGGACACTTCGATCACCAGCTCGCGCAGCCCTTCGTACCTTACGACCTGACCGCCGGTCAGGAACGTGTCGCCGGGCGTCAGCGTGGCCGCGAACGCCTCCTCGACCTCGCCCAACAGGCCGTGTCCGCGTTTCCAGCGGACCTTCATCATCTCGGCCTCGACAATGGTGCCGACATTCATGCGGATGTCGCGGGCGGCACGCGGGTCGCGCAGCCGCCACATGCCGTCCGGCTGCTGCATCAGCCGCTGCCAGCGGTCATAGGCGCGCAGGGCATAGCCACCGGTCGCCGCAAAGTTCAGACAATCGTCAAAATCAGCGCGCGACAGGTCGCGATAGGGGCCAGCGGTGATGACCTCGGCATAAAGTGCGTCTGCATCGAACGGCCCTGCGCAGGCGGTCAGCAGGATGTGCTGGCACAGCACGTCCAGCGGTCCCGGCCCCCGCGCGTCCCCGTCCAGATCGCGTTCGCGCACGGCCTGCAGGGCCGCGACACATTCGATCACCTCGAACCGGTTGGCGGGCACGATGCGCGCCTTTGATGGCGCGTTATAGCGGTGGTTGGCCCGCCCGATCCGCTGGACCAGCCGCTTAACGTTTCGCGGCGCGCCGACCTGTATGACCAGATCGACGTCCCCCCAGTCGATCCCCAGATCAAGGCTACCGGTCGCCACGACGGCGCGCAGCTGACCTGCCGCCATCGCGGCCTCGACCCGCTCTCTGGCCTCGCGTGACAGACTGCCATGGTGCAGGGCGATGGGCAGGTTGTCGTCGTTGTCGGCCCACAGGGCCTGAAAGAACAACTCGGCCTGCGCGCGGGTGTTGATGAAGACGATGGTGGTTTTCGCGCCGCGGATCGCGTTCAGAACGTCAGGCACCGCGTAATGCCCGCCCCCGCCGGCCCAAGGCGGCGGCCGGGATGTCGGCAGCATTTCGATGTCCGGATCAGGCCCGGGGTCGGCGTGGATGATCGCGCCCCCGCCCATGAACGCGGCCAGCGCCTCCGGGTCCTCCACGGTCGCTGACAGGCCCGTCACGCGCAGGCCAGGTGACAGCGTGCGCAGCCGGGCAAGGCCCAACATCAGCTCATCCCCGCGTTTGCTTTCGGCCAAGGCGTGCAGTTCGTCCAGAACGACCCGGCGCACGCTGCCGAATATGTTCGGCGCCTCGGGATAGCTGAGCATCAGCGCGAGGCTTTCCGGCGTCGTCAGCAGGATCTGCGGCGGGTCGGTGCGCTGGCGTTGGCGCGCGGACTGGCGGGTGTCGCCCGTCCGATTCTCGATCCGGATATCCAGCTCCAGATCCTCGACCGGCCGCGCGAGGTTGCGCCCGATATCCGCCGCCAAGGCCTTGAGGGGCGAGATGTACAGCGTGTGCAGCCCCTTATACCCGTCCGCGAGTTCAACCAACGACGGCAGAAACCCGGCCAAGGTCTTGCCGCCGCCCGTGGGCGCAATCAACAGCGTGTCGCCCGTGGCGTCCAGCAGTGCCAGTTGATGGGGGTGCGGTGTCCATCCCTGCCGGGCGAACCAGTCCTGAAACCGGGGCGGCAGGATCATCCGCCGCGCCTTTTGGTGCGCCCGTGGCGGGTGCCGGATTTGACGCCTGCAGCGTCGTCCGTGCCGTCGATCATCGCCTCCAGCGTGGGCAGGTGATCGGCCTCCTCTGCCGGTTTGTCCCAGCGGATGCGGCTGACGCGGGGAAAGCGCATCGCGACGCCGGATTTGTGGCGGGTGGAGCGGTTGATCCCTTCGAACGCCACTTCGACCACCAGCTTCGGTGCGACGGCGCGGACGGGACCGAAGCGGTCGGTCGTATTGTTGCGCACAAAGCGGTCAAGTTCGCGCAATTCTTCGTCGGTGAACCCGAAGTAAGCCTTGCCGACCGGCACCAGCGTGTCGCCCGACCACAGCCCGAACGTGAAGTCGGAATAGAATCCCGAACGTTTGCCGTGCCCGCGCTGGGCATACATCATCACCGCATCGACCACGTGCGGGTCACGCTTCCACTTGAACCAGGGCCCACGGGGGCGACCGCCGACATAGGCGCTGTCGCGGCGCTTGATCATCACCCCTTCGATCACGGCGGCCGGCGGATCGGCGCGGAGGGCGGCCAGATCGTCCCACGTCTGAAACGTCAGCAGTTCGGACACGTCGATGCGGTCGCTGCCGAAGTCGGCAGATTCCAGAACCTTGCGCCGTTCCATCAGCGGCAGGCCGCGCAGATCCTGCCCCTGCCACAGCATCAGGTCATAAACGCGCAGGCCCGCCGGGTGGGATGCCATCATCGCCGCCGTCACCGTCTTGCGGTTCAGCCGCTGTTGCAGGTCGTTGAAGGTCGCGACATCGCCCTGACGACGGACCAGCAGTTCGCCGTCCACCGCCCCGTCGAAGTTCAACTCGTCCAGAAGGTCGGGGAACGCGCCGGAAATATCCTCTCCGGTGCGGGTGTAGATGCGACGAACACCTTGGTCGCTGACGGCCTGGACGCGGATGCCGTCCCATTTCCATTCGGCGAGATATTCGGTGGGGTCAAACGCCTGCAACTCGTCCAGATCGACCGGCGTCGACAGCATCACGGGCCGGAATGGCGCCAAGGCGGCCTGTGCGGGACGTTCCCCGCCCTCGATCCACTGGAACAGGGGCAGAAAGGGCGGCTCCAGCCCGTGCCAGATTTCCTCGATCTCGGCCAGATCGGGGCCGCCCATCTGCGCCAGCGCCGTACGCGCCAATCGCGCCGACAAGCCCACCCGCAGGTTCCCGGTCGCAAGCTTCAGGAACGCCAGCCGTTCGGACGGCCCCAGCCGGTCCAGCACGTCGGCGATGACTTTCGGCAGGTTCGACCGGCCCGTCGTGGTCAGCAGATCGACCGCGTCGCTGACGGTAATCTCGGGCCCGTTGTTCGGCGCGCCTTGCCAGATCAGCGCAATGGTTTCCGCCAGATCGCCGACGAAATCATAGGATAGCCTGAAAAGCTCCGGATCAAAGCGTTCCTCGACCAGACCGCGCAGCAGGCTGGGCGTCACCGTCCGCAGCTTCAGATCGCCGGTCAGGACAGCCAGCGCATAGCCGCGGTCCGGGTCCGGCGTGCGTTCCAGATAGTGGCGCAGGATCGTCAGCTTGGCGTTGCGGGCGGGCGTGAAGGCCAACCGTTCCAGCAGATTGGCGAACTCCTTCATTCGCCGTCCTCATCATATCCGACCAGACGCAGGGGGCGTGCGACCTTGCCTTGCGTTTCGCACCAGCGGACCAGCCCTTCTTCGGCCCCGTGGGTGACCCATGTCTCTGCCGGGTCAAGCTCGGTCAGGGTCTGGGTCAGTTGCGGCCAGTCAACGTGGTCGCTGATGATCAGGGGCAGCTCGACCCCGCGCTGGCGCGCCCGGGCGCGGACCGCCATCCAGCCCGACGCAAACGAGATCACCGGATCGCGAAACCGCTGCACCCAGGTCGAGGCGAACGCGGATGGCGGCGCGATCACCACCTGCCCCGCGATTTCCTTCGGCTGGGTCGCGGGCAGCAAGGGACCCAGGTCGATCCCCTGTTCGACGTGGTAATCCGTCAGCCGCTTGACCGCACCGTGCAGGTGGATCGGCTGATCATAGCCCGCCTGCCGCAGCAGCGCGATGACCCGCTGCGCCTTGCCGAGCGCATAGGCCCCGATCAGGTGATGGCGATCGGGAAACTCGGCCATGCTGGCCAGCAGCTTGGCCATTTCATCCAACGGCTCTGGGTGCCTGAAAACCGGCAGACCGAACGTTGCCTCGGTGACGAAAACATCGCAGGCGACAGGCTCCCACGGTTGGCAGACGGGGTTCGGGGTGCGGCAGTAATCGCCCGACACCGCGATGACCGGGCCGGATTTCGGCTCAATCCGGATCTGTGCGGACCCAAGAACGTGGCCCGCAGGGTGAAAATCGACCTCCACATCGCCCACGCGCATCGTGCCCACGGCCTCCTGACGGGTGCCGGTGAATTCCTCGCCATAGCGGATGGCCATGATCTCCAACGTCTGGCGCGTCGCCAGAACGGACCCGTGACCGGCGCGGGCGTGGTCGCCATGGGCATGGGTGATCAACGCGCGTGGCACTGGGCGGACCGGATCGATGAAGAAGTCCCCGGGCGGGCAATACAGGCCGTAGGTCGTGGGGTGCAGGATGTGGTCAGCGCGCATCCCCACCAACGCCGCTGACGCGATTTGCGTTCAACGCGCCGGCGTGTTCCGCAAAGCCAAGGGGCGGTCCGCGAAAATCGTTTCCATGCTGAAGATGCCGGTGACCTTTTCCATGTCCATGTCGGCGATCAGCGCCTTGTAGACACGGTCATATCCGGACATCGAATCGGTCACGACCTTGGCCATGTAATCCCACTCTCCGCCGATGCGGTGAAACTCGACAATCTCGGGGATCGACTCGACGCGCTGGCGGAACCGGACGGACCATTTGTCGTCGTGATGTCGGGTGCGGATCATGACAAAGACGGTCAGCGACAGACCGACCGCCTCGGGCGCCACGATCGCGCGGCTGCCCTGCAGGATACCAAGGTCGCGCAGCCGTCCCAGCCGCCGCCAGCAGGCGTTCTGCGACAGACCGATACTCTCGGCCAGCTCTCGCTGGGACAGCGTGGCGTCCTGCTGCAGCTGGGCGATGATGGATCGGTCGATCTGGTCGATTTCTTGGGTCATTTGACAACAAAATGGATGATAGTTTCGTTCATTAGGTGATGATAACATACAATCACCGGGTCATCATCCCCGCATGACACATGACATCTTCGCCCGCTTCCGCGCCAGCCTTGGCACCGACCCCCTGGACGCCCTGCATGACGGCCTGATCGGGCGCGATGCGGTGATCGATGGTCCGTTCGGGCCGCGACGAATGATCTATGCCGATTACATCGCATCCGGCCGCGCGCTGCGTCAGGTCGAGGAATTCGTGATGACCGAGGTGCTGCCCTGGTATGCCAACAGCCACACCGAGGCGTCCCACTGCGGCGGCACGATGACCCGCATGCGCCGCGCAGCCCGGGCCGAGATCCTGCGCTGCACCGGGGGCGACGCAGAAACACACGCGGCGATCTTCACCGGATCGGGCGCGACGGCGGGCATCAACCGGCTGGTCCACCTGTGGGCGGTCGGCCCGGATACCACCGTGATCCTTGGACCTTATGAGCATCACTCGAACATTCTGCCCTGGCGTGAAAGCGGCGCGCATATCATTGACCTGCCAGAGGCCGCTTGCGGCGGCCCCTGCCCGGACGCGCTGGCCGATGCGCTCAGCGTCAAAGGGCCAAAGGTCGTGGCTTTGTCGGCATGTTCGAACATCACCGGCATCACGTGCGACGTCGCCGAACTGACCAAGCTTGCCAAGTTGTCGGGCGCGCGGGTGCTGTGGGATTACGCGGGCGGCGCGCCGTATCTGCCGATCGACATGGCGCTGGGGATGGACGCCGTCGTGGCCTCTCCGCACAAGTTCGTGGGCGGACCGGGCGCGTCTGGCGTCCTGATCCTGCGTCGCGACAGCGTGCAGTCGCAGGTCCCGTCCCTGCCCGGCGGCGGGACGGTGCGGTTCGTGTCCCCCCACGGCCATGACTACGCCACCGGCGTCGAGGCGAGGGAAGAGGCAGGCACCCCGAACGTCGTCGGCGACATCCGGGCGGCACTGGTCTTTGCGCTGAAGGATGCGGTCGGGCAGTCCACTCTGGATGCCCGTCACGCGGCCTGGTGGGCCAAGGCCCAGGGCCGCCTGCGCGACCATGACCGGATCGAGCTGCTGGGCAATCGGGATTGTCCACGTGTGCCGATCCTGTCCTTCCGTCTGCGTGACGGTCGCGGCGGTCATATCCACCAGCAGCTTGCCACCCGGATGCTGTCGGACCTGTACGGCATCCAAGCGCGTGGCGGTTGCGCCTGTGCCGGTCCCTATGTCCACAGCCTGCTGGGCATGGACCGCGCGGAATCGGATCGTCTGCGCCATGCGATCCTGTCGGGCGTCGAGATTGAAAAGCCGGGCTTCGTGCGCCTGAACCTGTGCTGGCTTGCGCCAGAGGCCGAGATCGACGCGATCCTGAACGCGCTGGATGATCTGTCCCACCGCGCACCCGATCTGGTTGCCAACTATGGCTGCGACACGTCGCGCGCGATCTTCTCGCCCTTGGCAGCGTAATTGCGCCGCTGCGCGACGTAATCGCGGACCAACGCCGCGCGCCGGGGGCGAAAGCTGTGGCCACCAAGGGCCACGCTTTGGATTCGGGGAATATGGAACGTGCGGAAATCCTGCCGCAACTGACACCGCGCCAGCAGCATCAGCGTGTTGTCGCTGTAGCTGATGCCAAGTGGCCAGACCTCTCGGGTCGTCTGGCGGTCGCGCAGGTCCAGATAGCCTAGGGTCAGGCTGACCTCTTCCCAACAGGCGCGGCGGATCAGGTCCAGATCGACATGGGCAGGCACAAGCGCACCGGCGGGCGGCGTAAAACTGCGCAGGATGGCGTGAATGGCCTGCTGCGCCTGTCGTTCCGGCAGCGTGGCGATAATCCGCGACAGTGCCCCTTCGCCCGCATCCGACAGAGATGGATCGCCCATGCCGCGCAACTGCGCCACGGCGATCATCAGCGCCTCGATCTCCAGCCTTGAAAAGCTTTGCGGGGGCAGTGCCGGGTCCTCGGTCAGCCGGTATCCGACACCCGCTTCGCCGTCGATCAGGGCGCCGCCAGCGCGCAGCGTGGCGATGTCGCGGTAAAGCTGGCGCGGGGACACGCCGGTCTCGTCCGCCAACCGTGCCGCGGTCACCGGGGGCGGCAGGCGGCGCAGCGCGTCCACCAGGCGCATCAGGCGATCGGTTCGTGCCATGCTGACAGGATCGGTCAGCAGGATCGCGCTATCAAGTCTTATCGACCAACCACACACATGGATGACGGAGACCTGCAATGCTGACCTTCTACCACGCGCCCTACAGCCGCTCGACACTGATCCAGACGCTGATCCACGAACTGGGCGACCCGGCCGAGATCGAAACCCGCATCGTCGCCATCAGGCGCGGCGACGGGTCAGGGCACGCCGATCCGGCGAACCCGCACCCCGAAGGCAAGGTACCTGTCCTGACCGACGGCGACCACCTGATCCGCGAACGCGGCGCGATCATCCTGTATCTGACGGACCGGTTCTTCCAGTCGGGGTTGGGCCGTGGGATCGACGATCCGCAGCGCGGCCCCTATCTCAGCTGGCTTTTCTGGTATCAGGGCGTTCTGGAGCCGGTCCTGATGATCAACCACGCGGGCGGGCTGAATGACGAGCTGATCTACAGTTTTCGTGACCCGGCAACCGCAATTCAGCAGGTCGAGACTGCGTTGAAGGACGCCCCCTACCTGCTGGGACAGGAATATTCGGCAGCCGATCTGCTGGTCGCCAGCATCTTTGCGTTTCTGGGCGACGCGGTCCCGGTGCCGCCCACGGTCGCGGATTGGGTCGCGCGGTGTCAGGATCGTCCCGCTGTCCTCCGTTCCAACGAAGAGGACGCGGCGCGCATGCAGGGCGCCTAGGTCAGGTCCGGCAAGGGGCGGCCCAGCATCTCGGCGACGATGGTGCGAAAATGCGGGACGGCCTGTGGGTTCGCGATGAAGTCATCGATGGGCATCAATGCCAGATCGCAGCCTTCGTCGCCCAGTCGCGCCCGGGCCGCCTCCTCCGGCGTCAGTTCGGCCAGATAGTACCACCCGATCCGCCCGGGGCGCAGCGTCGCCTCGCGCGGCTCGCCGCGCAGCAGGCGGTCAGGCAACAGGCGCAGGCCCGTTTCCTCGAATACCTCGCGCAGGGCGCAGTCTTCGGGCGACTCGCCTGGCTCGATTCCGCCGCCGGGCAGGTCCCACATGCCGGGCCACGGGATCGTCGGGATATCGTCCCGCCGCATGACCAGAACCGATTCGCCGCAAATCAGAACGACCTTGGCCCCGACGACGCGCGGCTGGGCGGGTGCCGCATCAGTCATCGTTGATGTCGCGATGCCAGACCCGCTGGGTGCCGCGCGATCCACGCGCAAACCGGCTTAGCAACAGCCACGCCACCCCGGACATCAGCGCCGTGATGACCAGCGCGGCCGGCAAGCTGCCGGTCCAGACCCCGACAAGGATCAGAACACCCATCGCCAGTGTCGAGAGGCCGATCCCCAGCAGCAACCAGCCCGGCAAAACCAGTTCGGCCAACGCGATCAAAAGCCCCGCAATGATCCACAGCCAACCGCTTCCCAACTGATCCATCCGATCAGCTCCTGCGACCCAGCAGGCTCGCTGCGTCGCGGAAGGCATCCAGAACCGACGTCGGCAGCAGAACGGTCTGCTTGCCCGGACCGTGGCCAACGGTGGAAACAGCCTCCACCTGCTTCATGGCGATCTGATACTGCGCGGCCTCGATCCCGCCCTTGGCAATCGCCTCGGACAGGGTTGACGTGGCATACGCCTCGGCGTCGGCCAGAATGCGGCGCGCCTTGGCCTGCTGTTCGGCGGCATAAAGATCCCCGTCAGCGGCCAGTTCCACGGCGCGGCGCTTGCCCTCGGCCTCTGTCACCTGCGCACGGCGCGCACGTTCGGCGTTCAGCTGCTGCAGCATGGCGGCGCGGGTGGCGGCGTCCAGATTGACGTCCAAAATCTCGGCGCGCGTGACCTCGATCCCCCAGTCGTCGACGATGTTGGCCAGCGATTCCTGAATGCGCTCTATCAGCTGAGCGCGGTTCGACTGAACCTGATCCAGCTCCATCATGCCGATTTCCGACCGGACGATCCCGGCGACGGTGGTGGCAATGGCGGCGTCCACGTCACGGATGCGATAGACGGTCTTTTCCGGTTCGAGTATGCGATAGAAGACCGAGCTGTCGACCTGAACCAGCACGTTGTCACGCGTGATCGCGTCCTGCTTGTTGGTCGGCAGCTGGCGTTCCAGAATGGAAATGCGGTGCCGCACCCGATCCAGAAACGGCACGGTGAAGTTGATGCCGGGTCCAAGGACGGTGCGCAGGCGGCCAAGGCGCTCGACCACATACTTCTCGGACTGCGGCACGATCCGGACGGCGCTGGATATGGCCAAGACCACGACCACCGCCAGAATGATCAGGGCCAGGTTCTGGGTCAGAAAATCTTCCATAAGCATCCTTTCGCGTCGATCTTACTCTGCTGCCACGGCAGCAAGGTCGTTGCCGGATTGATCCAGCTGGTCTGCCATGCGAGCAAAGACGTGGCGCATCCGCGCCGCGATCTGACCCAACCCCGTATGCGGGACCACCCGCAGTTCGTCCATATACAGCGTTCGGTCGATTTCCAGTTGCAAGGCATGGCGTCCCGCCGACGGACGGCCATAGCGCGCAAGGATATGCGCCCCGGCGAAGGGCGAATTCATGCGCATCCGGAATGCGCCTGTCTGGGCATCGCCCGCCCGCAGGCTGCCGGACAAGGCGGCGGTGATCTCGGGGGCGGATGATCGCCCGTTCAGATCACCCAGCACCAGTTCCGGCAACGGGTGGCCCAGATGGGTCAGCGCATCACGCGGCATCGAATGCAGATCGATCAGGACGGCGTGCCCGAATTGCTCTACGGCATCTGCCATCAGGGCCTGCAGCTTGACGTGATAGGGTGTCCAGAACGCGGCTACGCGGGCGCGCGCGTCATCGACAGAAATTGCCGCGGCGCGAATCGCGCGACCCTGCCCTACCACGCGCGGCACGACGCCCAAGCCAGACATCGCGCGCGCCGAACAATTCGTGCGACCCAGACCCGCAACGGTGACGGGGTCCAGATCATCTTCGGCACGGTTCAGATCGATCAGCGCGCGGGGCGCGGTCGCCGTCAGGACGACCGCGCCTGCACCAAGGGCCTGCGCGGCCAGATGATCGACAAATGCGTCTTCCGACGATCGCAGCTGCACCATGGGCAGCTGTGATTCGGCGACGAACCACGCGGGATAGTCGCGCCCGGAATGGGGCGACGCGACGATCAGGCCCGCCCGCCAGACCGTCGGGCGCAAAAGCCGGAAAGGCGGGGCGGGACCGTCTGCCGTGATACGTTCGAAACCCGTCATTTGCTGCCTCAGAGACGTCCGTCACACCCTAACGTTGCGACTGCAAAAAGCCAGCGCCAACCCACTTGCGCGGACCAAACACTGCCTATATAGACACGCGGACCAATGCGGCGTCGGGGTCTTGTTCCCGAAATCACGTTGGTACGGGCGGTTAGCTCAGCGGTAGAGCACTACGTTGACATCGTAGTGGCCACTGGTTCGATCCCAGTACCGCCCACCATGAATTCGCCGCCCCCGGCATTGTTCGGGGGCATTTCAGTTTCAAGGCGCAACTCGCGAGCGCCGAAGAGGAGAGAGACCGATGAAGGTTCGCAACTCGCTGCGTTCGCTGAAAGAGCGTCACCGGGACTGTCAGATCGTGCGCCGCAAAGGCCGCGTCTATGTCATCAACAAGACCCAGCGTCGTTTCAAGGCCCGTCAGGGCTGAGGCGTTCGCCAGTCTGATGAATGAAAACCGCCCGGTCCTGTGACCGGGCGGTTTTTTTGTCTGTGGCCTTCCCACGCGTTTCAGGAGTGCAGTCAGGCGAAGTTTGGAATGCGCAGACCCGGCGTTGGCTGCTTTGCCGGGTCTGATCTCAAGACGCCTTACCGGCGTTGGCTGCGAATCTGGCGATACTGATCCGCGTCCAGATAACCGGTCGCGCGGAATCCATTATCACCCTGCCACTTCTTCATTGCCTGCCGCGTGCCATAGCCAAACGTGCCTGCCGTCTCTTGCGTATCATAGCCAAGGGCGACCAGCTTTTTTTGAACTTCCACCCGCTCGGAGCGGCCAAGGCCCAAGAGCCGCTCTTCGTCAGCTGCGGGGTCCGAGGCCGAGTTGGACGACGACGATCCGCGCCCCACTGCATCCTCATGCAGAGTCCGAACCGTTGCCGACGTCAGATAGCCGGTCTGGCTTAGCCCCTTGGATTGCTGCCAACCGCGGATCGCATTGCGCGTCCCCGAACCGAACAACCCGTCAGGGCTCCCCGCATTGAACCCAAGCGTGTTCAGGTCACGCTGCGCCTGTGTGCGCTGCTCACGCGAAAGCTGGGCTGCCAGTTCACCCTGAACGCCGGTGGTCCCGCCGGTCGAGGTTTGGTTCGACGACTGTCCACTCGCACCCGACAGCAATGTCTGCGCCTGTGCGCGCGTCAGATATCCGGTTGCGGAAAAGCCGGACGCGCTCTGCCACTGGGCAATCGCGTTCCGGGTGCCTTGACCGAATGCGCCATCCAGACCGCCCCGGTAATACCCACGATCCGACAACCGCGCCTGAATAGCGATCCGGTCCGAACGGCTGAGCGAGGCTTCGGAATTGGCCGCGCTCGACCCGGCATTGGCGTTCCCGCCCACCGGGCGGGTCCCGGAGTTGTTCTGCTGCTGAAGGTTCGTGCCTTCCTGAATGGCATTCAGCCGTTGACGCGCGCTGTTGACGTAAGACCCGCGAGGATAGCGATCCAGGTAGTTGCGATAAGATGACGCGGTGTTCTGCTGAACCATCGCGTTCCAATAGGCCTGTTCCTGCTGCGCCTCTTGCTGCTCCAGCGTCGCGCGGGCGATGCCCTTGACGATATCGCCCAGATCCTGGGCTTGCGTGGCAGGCGCCACGGCAAGCAAAGCTGCGGCCAGCGCCGCCGAGATTCCGATTTTGACCATTGGCCAATCCCCTTCAGGTTTGACCGGACAGATCAGTCATATGTGCGCCGGTCCTCGATCACCATACCATCGTTGGGCAGGGTGCCCGGCGCGACCAATTCCACCCGGCCTTTCAGCTTCAGTGCCTCAAACACTGATCCTTCATATAATTCCGGGTCTTGCGATTGGGTTTCCAATCGAACGGTCATCACGTC
Organism: Paracoccus denitrificans; assembly: GCA_003240735.1. GTDB lineage: Bacteria > Pseudomonadota > Alphaproteobacteria > Rhodobacterales > Rhodobacteraceae > Paracoccus > Paracoccus denitrificans_A. The sequence continues at coordinate 110,393 of QFNE01000001.1, forward strand.
CATTTCACCGACGCGATCGGCGATGATACGCGCACGTGATATGTCCGGATGACGCGCTACCAGTTGGGCGACCTGTTCGGGACGCACGAACATCCCCTTGATCTTGGTCGTCTGGTCAGCCCGTCCCATCCAGCCCTTGATCCGGGTGTTCGTACGACCGCACGGGCTGATGCCCGGCATCACCGCCGACAGATCGCCGGTGGCAAAGCGGATCAGCGGATAATCGGGGTTCAGGGTCGTGACGACGATCTCCCCCACCTCGCCATCCGGGACCGGGTCGCCGGTGCCGGGGCGCACGATTTCGACGATCACGCCTTCATCGACGATCATCCCCTCCATCGCCGGCGTTTCATAGGCAATCAGGCCCAGATCGGCGGTGGCATAGCATTGAAGCGTCGCAATCCCCCGATCCGCGTAAAGCTGGCGCAGGCTGGGAAACAGGGCGCCGCCCGACACCACCGCGCGGGTGAAGGACACAGGCAAGCCCAGCGCATCGGCCTTGTCCAGAATGACCTTCAGATAATCCGGCGTCCCGGCATAGCATGTCGTGCCCACGTCAACGGCGGCGCGCACCTGCAGTTCGGTCTGCCCGGTCCCCGCAGGCAGGACCGCCGCACCGACGGCACGCCCCGCGCTTTCGAACATCATGCCCGCAGGGGTCAGATGATACCCAAAGCAGTTCTGAACGATGTCGCCCGGACCAACCCCCGCAGCATGACAGAATCGGCCCAGCCGCCACCAGTCGTGGCTCACACGACCCGGTTCATAGATCGGACCGGGCGACTGGAAGATATGGTCGAAGTCATGCGCAGGGCGGGTCGTGAACCCGCCGAAAGGTGGGGATTTTGCCTGCGCCTTTGCGAGTTCGGATTTGCGGATGACCGGCAGCCGCGCCAGATCGGCACGGGTGGTCACATCGCCCGCCTCGACCCCCGCCAGCATGGCGGCCAGCCCGGGTGCGCGCTTGGCGTGACCGATGGCGCGTCCCAGCGCCCCGGCCAGATCCGCTGCGCGTTGGTCTGTGCTGCGGGTCTCCAGATCGTCGTAGTATCCACCCATCATGCCAACCAGCGCTTGCGGCGGCGATAGCTGCGCACGTCGCGAAAGCTTTTGCGGCCTTCGTCCGACATGCCTAGGTAGAATTCCTTGACGTCCGGGTTTTCGCGCAGCGCATCCGCCGCGCCATCCATCACCACGCGCCCGTTTTCCAGGATATACCCGTAATGGGCATAGCGCAGCGCGACGTTGGTGTTCTGCTCAGCCAGCAGGAACGACACCCCCTCGCCTTCGTTCACGGCCTTCACGATCTGGAAGATCTGCTCGACCAGTTGCGGGGCCAGCCCCATCGACGGCTCATCCAGCAGGATCGTTTCAGGGCGGCTCATCAGCGCGCGCCCCATGGCGACCATCTGCTGCTCACCGCCCGAGGTATAGCCTGCCTGCGATTTCCGCCGTTCACGCAAGCGCGGGAAATAGTCATAGACCATCTCCAGATCGCGCTTGATCGCGGCCTGCCCGTCGTTGCGGGTATAGGCGCCGGTCAGCAGGTTTTCCTCGACCGTCAGGTGTTCGAAACAGTGCCGCCCTTCCATCACCTGAATGACGCCCCGCTTGACCAGCGCGGCGGGGTCCAGCTTGCCCACATTCTCGCCACGATAGAGGACCGAGCCCTTCGTGACCTCGCCCCGCTCGGATGCAAGCAGGTTCGAAATAGCCTTCAGTGTCGTCGTCTTGCCGGCACCGTTGCCACCCAGAAGCGCCGTGATCCCACCCTTGGGGACCGACAGGCTGACGCCTTTGAGCACCAGAATGACGTGGTTGTAGATGACTTCGATATTGTTCACTTCCAGCAGGGTTTCCCCTGCCTGGGCAGGTCTGGTCGTGGGTTCGGGTTGGGTGTCAAGCATCGCACGTCTCCGAAAAATTCGGCCTGTCGGAATACCCCGGCGGACACGCCGCCGGGGTCAATCGGCCAATCTACGCAGGCTTAATCGCAGCGCGGCGTGATGTTGTTTTCCTTGGCGTACGCCTCGGAGTCTGCGGCGATCAGCGGCTCGATGATTTCCTCATCGGGCTGGGTAAAGGCCGAAATCAGGTTCCACTGCTTGGCGGCCGCGTCCCATTGCTGAATGCGCGCCATGCCCGCCCCGCCGTGGTTGGCACAGTCGAGCTTGATCGGCTGGCCAAAGTCCGGCAGGCCAAGTTCGGCCATCCGCGCCTCGGTGATGTCCAGGGCCTCGAAGCCGTTGCGCAGGTCTTCGGCGTTGATGTCGGACTTGCCCGCGACTTCCTGCGCTTTCTTGATCGCCTCGGCGATGACAAGCGCCGCATACATCCCGCGCGAGTACTGAGAGCTGCCGATGAACTGGCCGCCCTGGCTGGCCTTACCCGGATCGATGACGTGCTCTTTCAGCTCGTCATAATACGGGTAGTCCATCCCGACACCGTTGAAGGTTACGGATTTGTAGCCGTTGGCCGCAGCGCCCGCCGGTTCCACGTCGGTGTTCCCACCCGACCACCAGACGCCGATCAGGTTTTCCATCGGGAAGCGGATGTTTGCGGCTTCCTGAATGGCCACCGGGTTCATGACGCCCCAGCCGTACATGATCACGTAATCAGGCTTGTCGCGACGGATCTGCAGCCACTGGGATTTCTGTTCCTGCCCGGGCGGATCGACCGGTACTTCGGTCAGGGTAAAGTTGTGCTTCTTGGCCAGCTCCTGCAGCGTGCGGATCGGTTCTTTGCCGAAGGCCGAGTTGTGGTAGATCAGCGAGACCTTCTTGCCGTCCAGACTGCCGCCATTTTCATCCAGCAGATACTTGATGATGACCGACGCCCCGTCCCAGTAGTTTGCCGGCGCGTTGAAAATCCATTCAAAGACCTTGCCGTTCTTGGCCGACGTGCGGCCATAGCCCGGGGTGTACAGCACCTTCTTGTCGGCCGAGACCTTGGGGATCAGCTGATAGGTGATCCCGGTCGACAGCGGGTTATAGACCAGCGCGCCCGACCCTTTGGTCGATTCGTAACACTCGACGCCTTTTTCGGTGTTGTAGGCGGTTTCGCATTCGGGAACCTGGATCTTCTGTCCACCGATCCCGCCGTCGCGTTCGTTCAACAGCGTGAAATAGTCGTTGAAGCCGTCGGCATATTGGGTCCCACCGGCCCCGTAAGGCCCCGTGCGATAGCTGAGGTTCGGCACGACCAGATCGGCCATGGCGGGTGCGGCGGCCATGATGGCGGCGGCGACCAGCGAAGCAAAGCGCAGTTTCATCAGTATCCTCCCACAGGGTTTCAGGTGCCGGGTTTGCCCGGTCTGTTTCGGTATCAGTACGGGAACGGCCACAGCCGCAGCTTTTCCTTGGCGAGCCGCCACAGGCGGGCCAGCCCGTGCGGCTCGACGATCAGGAAAAAGACGATCAGGGCGCCCACGATCATCAGTTCGATGTGGGCAGCAAGGTCGGTTGGCCAGCCAAAGCTGCCGACAAGGACGTTCTTCAGAAAGACTGGCAGCAGGACCAGGAACGCGGCACCCGCGAAACTTCCGAAGATCGACCCAAGGCCACCGATGATGACCATGAAGAGGACCAGGAACGACTTGTTGATGCCGAACGCCTCGGACGCCTCGGCAGCCCCCAGATAGACGCCGAAGAACAGCGCGCCCGCGATCCCGATGAAGAAGGATGACACCGCGAATGCCGTCAGCTTGGCCGAAAGCGGGTTCACCCCGATGATTTCGGCCGCGATGTCCATGTCGCGTGTGGCCATCCACTTGCGGCCCACGGTGCCGCGCGTCAGGTTCCGCGCAAGCCACGCCATGGCGACGGCAAAGCACAGGCAGACCAGATACTTGGCCGCCGCTGTCGTCTGCGGTCCGGCGATGTATTCGCCAAACAGCGTCCGGGTCGGCACCGTGATCTGACCGGATGCCGAGTAGTTGTAAAACCACGGCACCTTGGTGAAGAGCCACACCAGAAAGAACTGCGCCGCCAGTGTCGCGACCGCCAGATAGAACCCCTTGATCCGAAGCGACGGCAGCCCGAACAGCACGCCCACTAAAGCCGTGATGGCGCCCGCGATGACCACGTGGATCAGGATCGAGATATCGGGAAACGTCGTCGTCAGCTTGTAGGTGGCATAGGCCCCCACGGCCATGAAGCCGCCGGTTCCCAGACTGACCTGTCCGGCGTAGCCGACAAGGATGTTCAGCCCCAGCGCCGCAATCGCATAGATCAGGAACGGCACGAGGACAGAGTTCGCCCAGTAGTCGTTGACGACGAACGGGATCACCAGAAACGCCACGATCAGCGCCAGATAATATCCCAGACGGTCCAGGCGGATCGGAAAGGTCTGGCCGTCATCGCGGTAGCTGGTCTTGAAATCGCCGGCTTCACGGTAAAACATCGCTTAGACCCTTTCGATGATGCGTTCGCCAAAAAGGCCCTGCGGACGGAAGACGAGGAACAGAAGCGCCAGCACATAGGCGAACCAGTTCTCGGTCGCGCCGCCGACCATCGGGCCGACGAAGTATTCGAAAAGCTTCTCACCCACGCCGATCAGCAGTCCGCCGACGATCGCGCCGGGGATCGAGGTAAAGCCCCCCAGCATCAGCACCGGCAGCGCCTTGAGCGCGATCAGGCTGAGCGAGAACTGAACCCCGGATTTCGTGCCCCACATGATCCCGGCGACCAGCGCGACGAAGCCCGCGATGGACCAGACCATGATCCAGATGAACTTGAGCGAGATGCCCACGGACAGCGCGGCCTGATGGTCGTCGGCGACCGCACGCATCGCCCGGCCCTGCTTGGTGTACTGGGAAAACGCCACCAGTGCTGCGACAAGAAGTGCCGCGATGATCGACGCCCAGATGTCCAGCCGGTCGATAAAGAAGCCGTATCCCGTCAGGCTGGCCGTCAGCGCCTCGGCCGTGTCGGATATGCCTTGCGGCAGGCCAACATCCATCGTCTTGACGTTGGCGCCCCACATCACATCGCCCAGGCCCTCCAGGAAATAGGCCATGCCGATGGTCGCCATGAACAGGATGATGGGCTCCTGCCCGACCAGATGCTTCAGCACCAAGGACTGGATCGCAATGGCCAGACCCACCATCACCAGCGCCGTCAGCAGGATCGCCAGCACCGACGGCACGTTCCAGCCAAAGCTGTGCAGGAGGGTGCCGAAGGCCGCGTTGATGAGATGCGCGAATGGCACCTGTCCTTGCTGGATACCGACCAGCGTCATCGCGGCAAACAGCGCCATGACCCCCTGGGCATAGTTGAAGACGCCGGACGCCTTGTAGATCAGGACGAAGCCCAGTGCGACAAGGGCGTACATCACCCCCGTCATCAGCCCGTTCACGACCACCTCGGACGCGTAAAGGATCTGGTCCATCAGCAGCGGCCCCTTTGGATCGGTTGGAAATCAGTCATGGGCGACCCCCAGATAGGCGTCGATGACGGCCTGATTGTTGCGGACTTCGTCGGGCGTGCCGTCCCCGATCTTGCGGCCGTAATCCATCACGACGACGCGGTCGGACAGGTCCATGACCACGCCCATGTCGTGTTCGATCAGCGCGATGGTCGTCCCGAATTCGTCGTTCACATCAAGGATGAAGCGGGACATGTCCTCCTTCTCCTCGACGTTCATGCCGGCCATCGGCTCGTCCAGCAGCAGCAATTGCGGCTCGGCCGCCAAGGCACGGGCCAGCTCGACACGCTTCTTCAGGCCGTAGGGCAGACGACCCACGGGCGTCTTGCGGATGTTCTGGATTTCCAGAAAGTCGATGATCTTCTCGACCCGTTCGCGGTTCCAGTTCTCTTCGGCCTCGGCTTTGCCCCACCAGATGGCTTGGGACAGAAGCCCCGCCTTCATCATGGTCAGGCGGCCGGTCATGATGTTGTCCAGAACCGACATGCCGTCGAACAGCGCGATGTTCTGGAACGTGCGCGCAATCCCCAGTCGGGCGACTTCGTACGGACGCAGCCGTCCGCGCTTTTCGCCCTTGAAGATCACCTCGCCCTGCTGCGGGACGTAAAAGCCCGAGATGACGTTCAGCATCGACGACTTGCCCGCGCCATTGGGGCCGATGATGGCGCGGATCTCGCCCTCTCGGATGTCGAAGCTGATGTCCTTGATCGCGGTCACGCCACCGAATTTCAGCGTGATGTTGCGCAGGTCCATCAGCGTGCCGCCGATGCGGCGCCCGTCTGCGGTGACGTAGGGTTGAGCCTGATCCAGCATCACGCGGCCACCTTCTGCGCGGGGGATACGGGCCGGACGGCGGCATCCTCGATCCTGACGGTGGCGCGCAGCTTGCCCTTGCGCCCGTCCTCATAGGTGACTTCGGTTTCGGTATAGATGCTGTCCTGACCGGCATACATCGCGTCGATCAGTTCGGCGAACTTGTCGGCAATGACGCCGCGCTTGACCTTTCGGGTGCGCGTCAGTTCACCGTCATCGGCGTCCAGTTCCTTGTGCAGGACAAGGAAGCGGTGGACCTGACAGCCAGACAGCATCGGATCGTCGGCCACGGACGCGTTCACCGCTGCGACATGGCGGCCGATCATCTCATAGACCTGCGGGTGCCCGGCCAGTTCCTGATAGCTGGCATAGGCGATGTTGTTGCGCTCGGCCCAGTTGCCGACGGCGGTCAGGTCGATGTTGATGAACGCGGTGCACGCATCGCGCCCGTTGCCGAACACGACAGCCTCAAGGATGTCGGGATAGAACTTCAGCTTGTTCTCGACGTATTTCGGCGCAAACAGGCTGCCGTCGGACATCTTGCCCACGTCCTTAGCGCGGTCAATGATGCGCAGATGCCCGGTTTCGGGATCAAAGAAGCCGGCATCCCCGGTGGCGACCCACCCTTCTGCATCCTTGGTCGAAGCGGTGCTTTCCGGGTTCTGATAGTATTCGACGAACGTCCCCGGCCCGCGATAGAACACCTCGCCGTTGTCGGCGATGCGCACTTCGACACCGGGAGACGGGACACCCACCGTGTCGGCGCGGACCTGACCGTTCGGCTGCTGGGTGATGAACACCGACGCCTCGGTCTGGCCGTAAAGCTGTTTCAGGTTGATCCCCAGACTGCGATAGAAATCGAAGATCTCGGGGCCGATCGCCTCACCGGCGGTATAGCCGACGCGCACCCGGCCAAAGCCAAGCGTGTCCTTCAGCGGGCCATAGACGAAGATCTTGCCCAATCCGTAAGCCAGCCTGTCGCCCAGACCCACGGTTTCGCCATCCAGCAGACGTCCGCCCACGCGCCGTGCTACCGACATGAACCGGTCGAACATCCATTTCTTGGCGCGACCAGCGTCCTCCATCCGGATCATGACGTTGGTCAGCTGACCTTCGAACACGCGGGGCGGGGCAAAGAAGTAGGTGGGGCCGATTTCGCGCAGGTCAGTCATCATCGTGTGCTGCCCTTCGGGACAGTTCACGCAAAAGCCCGACCACATCGCTTGACCCATCGAGAAGATGAAGTCCCCGACCCACGCCATCGGCAGATAGGCCAGAATGTCGTCACCCGCCTGCAGCCCGTCGAAGTCCGAGGTGTTGCGTGCGGTTTCGATGATATTGCGGTTGGACAGGACCACCCCTTTGGGTTTGCCCGTCGTGCCGGACGTGTAAAGCATCACACACGTGTCGTCATAGCCCAGCCCCGCGATGCGGCGGTCCAGTTCGGCCTGCGCAGCGGTGCTGGCCTGCCGACCAAGGTCCTGCACATCGGCCAATGACCGCATGCGCGAATGGTCGTATTTTCGCATGCCCCGCTTGTCGGTGTAGATGATCTGTTCGACTGTGTGCGCGTCGGCTTCGGCCTCGATCACCTTGTCGACCTGCTCCTGATCGCCGCAGACGACAAATCGCGCGTTTGAATGACCAAGCACATAGGCCATCTCGGACGCGACAGCGTCCTGATAGAGCGGCACCGGGACCGCGCCGCACATCTGCGTGGCCAGCATCGTCCAGTAATGCGTCGGCCGGTTACGGCCCACGATGGCGACGTGGTCGCCGGGGTTCAGACCAAGTTCCAGAAGACCCAAACCCAGGGCGCGAATCTCATCCGCGGCCTCGGCCCAGGTCCAGCACTGCCAGATGCCGAATTCCTTTTCGCGATACGCAGGCCGGCTTCCCAGCGTGGCGGCGTTTCGTGCCAGCAACGCAGGCAGCGACGCCAACCCGTCATTTGGCTGTGCCAGTTCGGTCATGTCCCCTCCCTTGTCCGTCGCGCATGGGTTTGCCCGCGCGCGCCGTCGTCGCAGCCTCCCAACCGCGACGTGATCAAATCACAGGACGATCCTTGCCGGAGTTTGTCGAAATTCCAACGAATTCTTACAGCCACCAAACAGATGCTTTGACGACGGGGCGGTGGGTGCTAGCCATACGCCATGACGCCCGAAACCCGTGCCGAGCTGACCCGTTCCGGGCTGAACCTGATCCAGCAGGCGATATCCATTTTCGATGCCGACTTGCGACTGGCGCTGTCGAACGGACCGTATCAGCAGATGTTCGGCCTGCCCGACCGGCTGATCCAGCCGGGCACGACCTTTGAAGACACCATCGCCTATATCGTCGACCGCGGTGAATACGGACCTGTCACCGACCGGGACGAAGCGATTCGCAGCCGGGTGGATCAGGCGCGGACGTTCCAGCCCCACTACATGGAACGGGTGCGCCCGAACGGTCGCACGATATCGGTTGAAGGCGCCCCACTGGCCCAAGGGGGCTGGGTCGCGGTCTATACCGACATCACCGACATCAAGCGGACCGAAGAACTGCTTCGCGCCCGGTCCGAAGAGCTTTCGGGTCAGCTTGTCACCCACGCCGAACGTCTGTCGGCCGCGAACCGCCAGCTTGCCGCCACCAACGCCGCCCTGTCCGAGGCGCAGCGCGTCTTGACCGAGACCGAGGCGCGGACACGTCATGTGACGGGCATGGTTCCCGCGCACATCGCGCATATGGACCGCGAATACCGCTACACGTTTTCGAACAACCAGATCGGCGCGGTGTTTCCGGGGGTGGGCGCAGGTATCCTTGGCCGCACCGGGGATGAGGTTCTGGGCCCGACCTTTGCCCGCATCCGGCCCCACATGGATGCCGCGTTGACCGGCCAGCCGCAGGTGTTCGAGATCACGCATGACGCGTCCGGCCGGCGTATCCGCATTGCGCTGACGCCGGACGGCACGGGCGACGGCGTCTATGTGCTGTCGACCGACGTCACATCCGAGGTTCGCGCCCGAGAGGAGTTGACCCATGCCAACCGCCGCGCGCTGGCTGCCCGGATGACGTCGGGTCTGGCGCATGACTTCGGCAACCTGCTGACGATCATCCTTGGACTGCAGGGTCGGTTATCGCGGACGAACCTGCCTGAGGCCGCCGCCGAAGATGTTCAGGCGACCCTGACCGCCGCACGCCGGGGTGCCGCCCTTCTGGACCGGATCGCCACGATCACCAGCCCGCGCAAGCTGGCGGCGGAACCCGTCGATCTGCCGGTCCTGCTGGACCAGATCGCCGCCATGGCGGGCGCGTCGTTGGGGGATGGCACGTCCCTGACGATCGACTGCGACCTGCCGCCGGGACCCTTGCTGCTTGATCCCGGCGCGGTTCAGGATTCGCTTCTGAACCTGATCCTGAACGCCCGCGACGCGATGGAGGGCGCGGCCACGCGCCAGATCACTGTCACCGCGCGCGCGGTCAGCGACTGGCTGGACCTGACGGTGTCCGACACCGGCCCCGGCTTTTCAAATGATGCGCTGACGCGGGGCACACAGCCGTTCTTCACGACCAAGGGCGGGAACGGGTCGGGCCTTGGGCTGTCGATGGTCTATGACCAGACGAAGTTGGGCGGCGGCACGATGCAGCTGAAAAACACCAACGCGGGTGGACAGGTAAGGCTGCGCCTGCCGCTGCGCCGGATGCAGCGGGGGTTGGTCCTGCTGGTCGATGACGACGCGATGGTGCGTGAAACCGTCCGCGACATGCTGACCGGCATGGGCCAGCAGGTGCTGGAGGCCGCCTCACTGATGGAGGCGCAGACACTGGCCGACCTGCCGGGGCTGACGCTGATCCTGTCCGACCTGCAGCTTGGGGATGGATCGGGCGCCGAACTGTCGGGGTCTGGGCTGCCCCTGATCCTGATGACGGCGCTGCCGCCGGACCATCCGGGCCGACGTGACCTTGCAGGGCCGGTGCTGACCAAGCCTTTCCTTGCGCAGCAGCTTGCGGCACTCATACCCTGATGCAGCAGACAGACGCCCCCCTGATCGCCATTTTGGACGACGAACCCGAAATCCGCCGGCTGCTTGCCGGCGTGTTGGAGGATGCGGGCTTTCGCACCGCCAGTTTCGCCCGCGCCACGGAGTTCGAGGCCGGGCTGCGGCGGATGACACCCGATGCTTGCCTGATCGATCTGGGGCTGCCTGACCGCGATGGTCTGGCGCTGGTCCACCGGCTTGCGTCGAACACCGGTGCGGCGATCATCATCATTTCCGGACGCGCGCAGGTGCAGGATCGCGTCACCGGGTTGGAGCTGGGGGCCGACGACTATGTCACGAAGCCCTTCGACCCGGCCGAGGTGGTGGCCCGTATCCGCGCCCGGCTGCGCAAGCCGGCCCGCGACACGGCCCGCGCGGGGTCGCGGGCCCATTTTGCCGGATGGCGCGCCAACTTTGACCGCTATGCCTTGATCGCTCCGGACGGGGCCGAGACGCCGCTGAGCCACGCCGAGGCGGAACTGCTGCGCCTGTTTCTGGACAGCCCCCGTCGCCTGATTTCCCGCGCGCAGATGCTTGAAACGCTGGGCGGGACTGCGGGTGAAAGCTTTGACCGGGCGATGGATGTGCGGATTTCACGCCTGCGGACCAAACTGGGCGAAGATCCGCGAAACCCGCAGCTGATCAAGACGATCTATGGTGCGGGCTATATCTTTCTGGCGTCCGTCGAATGGGACTGAGGAAAAAGGCGCCCCGAAGGGCGCCTTGATCGATTACTGGTTGGTGTCCCAGCCGCTGATCTGCTTGCTGTCCATGAACTCTTCCAGACCCATGACGCCACCCTCGCGCGCCCGGCCCGAGTTCTTGACCCCACCGAAAGCCGATCCTTTGCCGCGGCTTTCGCCGTTCATTTCGACCATGCCGGACACCAGCTGACGGGCCAGGCGGTTGCGACGCGCGCCGTCCTGCGTCTGGACATAGTTGGTCAGCCCGTACGGGGTGTCGTTGGCAATCTCGACCGCTTCCTCTTCGGTATCGAAGGGAATGATCGACAGAACCGGGCCAAAGATTTCCTGCTGCGCGATGGTCATGTCGTTGCTGACATCGGCAAAGACCGTCGGACGCACGAAGTAGCCGCGGTTGACACCTTCCGGCAAGCCGGTGCCACCGGCCACCAGCCGCGCACCTTCGTCGATGCCCTTCTGGATCAGATCCTGGATCTTATCCCACTGCTGCTTGCTGACGACGGGACCGATATGGTTGCCTTCGTCATGCGCGCTGCCGACCTTGGTCTCCTCGGCCACACGACGGGCGGTCTCGACGGCTTTGTCGTAAGCGCCGCGTTCGACCAGCATCCGCGTCGGCGCGTTGCACGATTGCCCCGAGTTATAGAAGCAGTGTTTGACACCACGGCGAACGGCCTTTTCGTCGGCATCAGCGAACACCAGGTTCGCGCCCTTACCGCCCAGTTCCAGCGCGACTTTCTTCAGCGTGTCCGATGCGGCCTTGCTGATGGCGATACCCGCGCGGGTCGAGCCGGTGAAGGACACCATCTCAACGTCCTTGTGGGTCGAAAGCTGCGTTCCGACCCCGGCGCCATCGCCGTTCACGAGGTTGAAGACGCCTTTGGGCAGTCCGGCCTCATCCACGATCTCGGCAAACACCATCGATGACAGCGGCGCGATTTCCGAAGGTTTCAGCACGACGGTGTTCCCGGCAAGCAGCGCGGGGATGACCTTTAGCGTCACCTGATTCATCGGCCAGTTCCACGGCGTGATCAGCGCCACGACACCGATGGGTTCCCAAGCGACCATGCTGCTCGGCGCATGGGGGCCAAGCGGCTTGACGAATTCAAATTCCTTGAACGCCTTGATAAAGGTGTCGGTGTGGGACGTACCAGCACCCGCCTGATCGTCGCGCGACATGTCGGTCGGCGCGCCCATTTCAGTGGTGATGGCGGCCGCGATGTCATCATTGCGGCGCTGATAGATTTCCAGAATCTTCTCGACGTATTTCAACCGCTCGGCCGGCGGGGTCTTGGACCATGCCGGGAACGCAGCCTTGGCGGCAGCCACGGCCTTGTCGGTGTCGGCCTCCCCGCCGAGCGAGATCACAGCGACAGGTTCTTCAGTGGTGGGATCGATCACCTCAAGGTCGCTGGCGGCAACGGGATCGACCCATGCTCCGTCGATATAGAATTTGCGCTTGTCTGCCAGATCGCTCATCGATGCTTTCCTTCATTCAGTTGCACCCAAGGTGGCACCAAGAGGGCCGTGCATCAAGGGCAGCCGGGCCACCTGCCATCTGCACGCGCCCTGCTGCGAAGAAGAAAACCATCGTTTCCATGTCGCACAAGAAACTGCGCTGACTGTTCTTGGGTCACGACCCGCAGGCCTGGGTGCAACCGTTTGGCAACCGCAGCACCGTTTCCTATGTTGAGCATCAGACGCAACAAGAGGCTCCGCTCATGTCCCTTCGGATCAACGATACCGCCCCCGATTTCACCGCCAATTCGACCGAGGGCGAGATTCATTTCCACGACTGGATCGGCGACAACTACGCCATCATCTTTTCCCACCCGCGCGATTTTACCCCGGTCTGCACGACCGAATTCAGCGCCGTGGCCCAGCTCGCCCCGGAATTCGAAAAGCGTCACACCAAGGTGCTGGGCGTGTCCGTCGACTCGGTCGAGGATCACGGCAAGTGGAAGGCCGACATCGAGAAGGTCGCCGGGTCACCCGCCAACTTCCCGATCATCGATGACAGCTCACTCGCCGTCGCCAAGGCGTTCGACATGCTGCCGGCAGATTACTATCTGCCCAGCGAAGGCCGCACGCCCGCGCATTCCGCGACCGTCCGCACCGTCTATATCATCGGGCCTGACAAGAAGGTTCGTCTGACACTGACCTACCCGATGTCCGTTGGCCGCAACTTTGCGGAAATCCTGCGGGCGCTGGACGCGGTCCAGGCGACCGACGGCGTGCCGATCGCGACGCCCGCGAACTGGCAACCCGGTCAGGACGTGATCGCGGCGACCTCGCTGTCCGACGAACAGGCAGAGGCGAAGTACGGCGCCATCGACAAGAAGCTGCCCTATCTCCGGTTCGTCAAACAGCCCGCGCGCTAGGGCAACTTGGATGCGGCGGCCAGATAACGACTGGCCGTCGCGTTCATCCGGGCAACGACCTGCTGGCGCAGGCGATACTTTGGCTTGCCCAGCAAAACCCCAATCCGGCGTTTGCGCAATGTATTCAGCCGCGACAGTCTGCGGCTGAACGTAACGCGCCGAGGCGGCGGCATCAGGTCCGCGATGCGGTCAGCATGGAACTGCCAGATCTGACCCATTGTCGCCGGACCGGTCCACGGCTTGCCATTGACAACATAGTGCAGGACAGCCGGTCGGTCGGGGAACGCTTCGACCGCCGCAAATGCCGCCGGGTCGGTATAGACGTTGAAACGCGGCTCAAGCAGGCGAACACGACTGCGCGCTGCGATGTTGATCGCGGACTGATCTTCGGCAATCAGAGGATTGGCCGGGTCTGACAGCAGTGCCATGCAGGTCTGGGCCACGCCCTCTGCGCGCCACACCGGCAAGTTCATCACCAGAAGGCCCGCGTTGACATACTGACCCATCGGGCATTTCGTGGCGGCCAGATCGTCGATCATCGGGGCCATGCAGGGCACCGCCGCCACAACTGCATCGGCCAGTTGCGCGTTGTCCAGCGCCGAAAGATTGTCCGTCACGACCATGTCGCAGTCCATGTAGATCACCCGATCCTCATCCGGGAAAAGCCCGGGGATCAGTAACCGCAGATAGGTGCTGCGCGTCAGATGCTTGCGTGCGACACGCAGGTTGGAAAACGCATCCGCCTTCACCTCGACGCGCTGGACTTCGACACCAAGGCGCTTGCCTAGTCGATCAATCCGCTCTCGGTTTGCTGGTGAAATTCCCATATCCAGAACAGCAAATCGCGCGCTCGGGTTATGGAAAGCGGCCGACGCGATCAGGACCATCACACCCGGCACGTAGTTGTCGTCCGATCCGGTGATGATCAGCATGTGATGTTGCCCTTGCCCACAGGTTCAGCCGCCCCAGGCGCGCCGCAGCCAGTCGATATTGCCGATGCGGCGATACCATCTGCCACCCTGCCCTGCAAAGACCTCCGCCATCTTGGGAGAGCCTGCGAACAGGATGATCTTCGCCCTCGCGGGGCATTCCGGATCACGCAGATAACTGCCAAGGCCGCGACCGACGCAGTGGTTCTTGAAGCTGGCGCACCATCCGGGCGGCCAATAGGAGAGCCTGTCTTCGCGGTTCAAAAGATCGCTGACCATCTGCTGTTCATGTTCATAGGTTTCGGCTGCTTTCCCGGGGTGGGCCAGATAGGTGTCCAGAATCTCGGGATAGGCGCCGATCCGAAAACGGAAGACTGACGTGTTACCGACCATGCTGTGAAACCGATCGCGCGACGGGATGAGCTTGCGCAGCGGCTTTGGCCGGAACAGATCGTCATCGCGGATGATGTGGAAATCACCCGGCAGATCAAAAAACGGTCCAAGATCATCAACGATGACCAGATCAAGGTCCAGAAACAGCGCCGTCCCTGACAGCCCGCCCAAATCCCGCCGAAACAGCGCAAGCTTGCGCCACCGCGTGTCGGTATGTCCCGGCGGCAGGCCGAGTTCCGGCAACGGCATTGCGGTCACCCGCTCGTCTAACCCGGTTTCGTCGTCGGTAAAGCAAATGAAACGATGGGGCCGGTCCAGATGCCGGGCGACCTGACGGGCCAGACGGTTCACGTCGTCCGCGCTGTAAAGCGTGCCCCACTTCATCGTCAGGATCAGCAATTCGTCGTCGGCCATCGATCCGCCCAAAGTCCAAGATCAGCGTCGCCCGCACGTTGCCCCACCCCGCCTGCCGGGGCAACAGATGACGCAGCTGCGGGTCGCGCCCGCCCCCATGAAAAAAGGCCCCGCATCAGCGGGGCCTTTCCAATTCCGACCAAGAACCGATTACTCGGCTTTCGTTTCTTCTTTCACTTCGACGATTTCTTCGCCGGTGGCCTGATCGACCATCTTCATGCCAAGGCGAACCTTGCCGCGGTCGTCAAAGCCCAGAAGCTTGACCTTCACTTCCTGACCTTCCTTCAGCACCTCGTTCGGGTGCTGCAGGCGCTTGCCGGAAATCTGGCTGACGTGAACCAGACCGTCGCGCTTGCCGAAGAAGTTCACGAAGGCGCCGAAGTCGACCAGCTTGACGACCTTGCCGGTGTAGATCTTGCCTTCTTCGGGTTCGGCCACGATCGAATAGATCATGTCATAGGCCTTCTTGATCGAATCGGCATTGGCCGAGGCGATCTTGATGACGCCGTCGTCGTTGATGTCGACTTTCGCGCCCGACGTTTCCACGATCTCGCGGATGACCTTGCCGCCCGAACCGATCACTTCACGGATCTTGTCGGTCGGAATGGTCATCGTCTCGATACGCGGGGCGTGCGCGGAAAACTCGCGACGACCTTCGGTCAGGGCCTTGGCCATTTCGTCCAGGATGTGCAGACGACCGTCCTTGGCCTGCGCCAGGGCTTTTTCCATGATCTCGGGCGTGATGCCCTGAACCTTGATGTCCATCTGCAGGCTGGTGATGCCTTCGGCGGTGCCCGCGACCTTGAAGTCCATGTCGCCCAGGTGATCTTCGTCACCCAGAATGTCGGTCAGGACGGCCCAATTGTCCTTGTCTTCAAGGATCAGACCCATGGCGACACCCGCGACCGGCGCCTTCAGCGGAACGCCCGCGTCCATCATCGACAGCGAGCCACCGCAGACGGATGCCATCGACGACGAGCCGTTCGATTCGGTGATCTCGGACACGAGGCGGATGGTATAGGGGAAGTCGGTCGCCGACGGCAGAACCGCCTGCAACGC
The DNA here is from genome assembly GCA_003240735.1 of Paracoccus denitrificans. Lineage (GTDB taxonomy): Bacteria > Pseudomonadota > Alphaproteobacteria > Rhodobacterales > Rhodobacteraceae > Paracoccus > Paracoccus denitrificans_A. The sequence goes on from QFNE01000001.1 coordinate 126,529, forward strand.
GCGCCATGCCAGCTTGCCGTGGCCGATTTCGCGGCGACCGGGCGAACCCACGCGGCCCACTTCGCCGACCGAGTAGGGCGGGAAGTTGTAATGCAGCAGGAAGTTTGAGCGGAAGTTGCCATGCAGCGCGTCGATGATCTGCTCATCGTCGCCGGTGCCCAGCGTGGTCACGGCCAAGGCCTGCGTTTCACCGCGGGTGAACAGGGCCGAGCCGTGCGTGCGCGGCAGGATGCCGACTTCGCAGTCGATCGCGCGGACGGTCTTGTTGTCGCGACCGTCGATGCGCGCACCGCCCTTGATGATGTCGCCGCGCAGAATAGCGGATTCCAGCTTTTTCAGCGACGCACCGAAGTTCGGGTTGTTCAGTTCGTCTTCCGACAGGGCGGCGACGATCTCGGCCTTGACGGCGTCGATGGCGTCACGACGCTCGGACTTGTCCTTCAGGCCATAGGCGGCACGCATGCCGGTTTCGCCCAGGGATTTCACCTTCGCGCTCAGCTCGCTGTAGTCGGGCGACTGGAAGTCGAACGGCTCTTTCGCGGCGGCTTCGGCCAGATCGATGATCAGGTCGATGACCGGCTGCATCTGCTGGTGACCGAACTTGACGGCACCCAGCATCTCTTCCTCGGTCAGCTCATATGCTTCCGATTCGACCATCATCACGGCGTCTTTGGTGCCGGCGACGACAAGGTCCAGACGCTGTTCGGGGTTGTTGCGCAGCTGGTCCATGTCCTGAACTTCGGGGTTCAGCACATATTCGCCATTGGCAAAACCGACGCGGGCCGCGCCGATGGGGCCCATGAACGGCACGCCTGAAATCGTCAGCGCAGCCGATGCCGCGATCATCGCGACCATGTCGGGGTCGTTGACCAGATCGTGCGACAGCACCGTGCACATCACCAGAACTTCGTTCTTGAAGCCGGGGGCGAACAGCGGGCGGATCGGACGGTCGATCAGACGCGCGGTCAGCGTCTCTTTCTCGGTCGGGCGCGCCTCGCGCTTGAAGAAACCGCCCGGAATTTTGCCGGCGGCATAGTATTTTTCCTGATAGTGAACCGTCAGCGGGAAGAAATCCTGCCCCGGTTTCGGTTCCTTGGCGAAGGTCACGTTGGCCATGACGCTGGTTTCGCCCAACGTGGCGATGACCGAGCCGTCAGCCTGACGGGCAACCTTGCCCGTTTGCAGCGTCAGCGTTTCCTGACCCCACTGAATGGACTTCTGCACTTCTTCGAATTTCATCTGATGTCCTCTGGGCCAAAGCCGGTCCCTCCGGCGGCCCCTTGCATATGGCGGCCCCATTGCCGCCGTCCCCCGATCCTTTGCATGTGCCCCGGGGGTTGGGCCTCACGTCACAGATGTCGGCGCATATATGGCAAAATGACGCGTTTGGGAAGGGGTTTGGCATTGCCGTCCTTTGGCCGACATGCCTAGACTTCCGCCAATGACGATGCCCGCCAAATCCGCCGCAGCCATGTTCATCGCCCGGACGCGCACCGCGATTTCGATCATCCGGGGCCGGATGAACGACGCCGTGCGCGACATCATCATCGCTGCAGTCGCAGGCACCGCAGCCTGGCTGATTTCAGTCCATGTCCTGGGTCATGAAGCGCCGATCTTTGCCGTCGTGTCGGCTGTCGTGTCACTGGCCCCGGGCCTGCCCAGTCAGGGCAAGCAGGCAATCGGGCTGATCATCGGCATGGCCATCGGCATTCTGGTGGGCGAGGCTGCGTTTCTGTTCGGCGGCCCGGTGGCGATCGGCGATCCGATCTGGCTGATGCGCCTGACATCGGCGATCACGGTTTCAATGCTGATCGCGGCTGGGTTCGGCTGGTCGCCGGTGATGCCCATTCAGGCCGGCGTGTCGGTCGTTCTGGTGATGGCGGTCGGGCCGCAGACCCAGGGTTTCACGCGCCTGACAGACGGCGCAGTCGGTGTCGCGCTGGGGCTGATCTGCAGTCAGCTTCTGCTGACACCCGATCCTTTGCGGAGGCTGAACGCCTCGACCCAGGCATTTCTGAACCGGCTGGCGGCCGCATTGGAAAACGCGGCGGACGCTGTGGAAAACGGCAACCCGGCCAAGGCCGCACGCGCCGAACAGATCGTTGCGGCGGCGTGGACCAACTTGCGTCAGCTGCGCGACGCGGTTGATTCGGCACGGTCCAGCGCCCGGTGGTCGCTGCGGGGTCGTTTGATGGCGGGCCCTGTCCTGAAGGCCGCCGCACGGCAGAACCGTTATGCGGTGCAGTTGTTCGCCCATACCCTACTGCTTGCAGAAAGCATGCAGCTTGCGCTGGGAAAATCCGGGCCGGTGCCGCAAGGGCTAGAACAAGACCTGCGCCGGTGCGCCAGCTATTGCCGACATTTCAGCGATCCCCAACACCGCTTTGACCGCCCGCCCCATAATGCGCAGGCACATGCGTCGGCGCGATGGACCGTCGCCGAATTCCACCTGACCCAGATCGAACGCCGGCTGTGGCTGCTGTCGGGGGCGCATGCCCGCTTTCAGACCGCGCGGCAGGATGCCGAAAAAGACGCAGCAAAGGACGCCGCATCCCAAGGCTCACAGGATGCCACATCCCAAGACCCGGAAAAGAAAACGCCCGCAGCGTGATGCTGCGGGCGAAATCAATCCAGGGGTTGGGCCGAAATTAGCGGCGCAGACCCAGACGCGCGATCAGATCGGCGTAACGCTTTTCATCATTGCGCTTGAGATAGTCGAGCAGCTTGCGGCGCTGCGCCACCAGCTTCAGCAGACCACGACGCGAGTGGTTGTCTTTCTTGTGCGTCTTGAAGTGTTCCGTCAACGCCGCGATGCGGGTCGTCAGGATGGCCACTTGCACCTCGGGCGAACCGGTGTCGCCGGGTTTCGTGGCGTATTCGCCCATGACGCGGGCTTTTTCTTCAACGGTGATCGACATCGGGATCTCCTTTACAGGTCAAAGGGTGATGGCACAGGCCGGGATGTCGTCCAGCACAGGCCCATGGAGGCATCCGTCGCAGACAGACCAAGGTCGGTCCACGCCGGATTGCGCGGCTATAAGGCAAGGGATGACGGTTGGAAAGTGCTTTTGGCTGACGTTCAAAGCCTGTCACGGATGATGGTGACTTGTTCCGGATCGAACCCGCTGTCTGCTGAAAGCTTGGCGATGGCCGTCCCGTTCAGTGACAGGACCTTCCAGCCGTCGTCGTCGTCATCCACCGACAGCTGCGGTGCAGGGTCGTGCGCGCCGATCACGATCTGAAGCTGATCGTCGCCTGCATAAAAGTCCGGCAGGGTCACCGGCTGCGCCACCGGCAGGTTGAGGTGAAAGACATCCGCCCCCGCCCCGCCTTCGGCCCAGTCGTCTGATCCGGGGATCAGCAGGTCGTCGCCCTTGCCGCCGTGCATCCAGTCACGTTCGTCGTCGTCGTGGCCGATCAGCGTATCGTCGCCGTCTCCGCCATCCAGATCGTCGGGCCCGGTGCCGCCAATCAGAAGGTCGTTTCCGGCGTTGCCTGCTAGCCAGTCTTCCCCCGTACCGCCGTCCAGCGTGTCATCGCCGTCGCCACCAAAGCCGATGTCGTGATCTTCGCCGCCTTCGATCAGATCGTTGCCGTTGTTGCCCGCCACATGATCCTCGCCCCCGCCGCCGCGCAAGGTGTCGTTGCCGCCGCCATAGACATCGTCGCCCAGCATCGTGTCGTTGCCCGCGCCGCCGTTCAGCAGGTCGTCGCCAAGATCGCCGCGAATGTCGTCATCGCCGTCATGGCCATAGATCGCGTCGTCACCGGTTGTCCCCCACAGCCAGTCGGGGTCATCTGACCCGTCTTGCAGAGTCACCTTGGGTTCAGGGTCTGGAAGGGTAGGGTCGGGCAGGGTGGGTTCTGGCTGCGGTTCCGGATCGGGCACGGGTGTGGGGTCGACTGGATGATCGCTGCCGTCTGAGGTGCCGTCTGGATCGGTCAAGCCAACATCAGGGTCCTGCCCTTCGGTCGAGCTATCCTCATCCGCGTCATCGACGGTCGTATCAATGGCCGTCGCGACAGACGCCAGGCCGGCCAGCATGAGGGCCACGAATGCGGAAAAGAACATGATGGGCTGCCCGTGCGATGGTCAGACCCCGATAGCACCGCATATCCCATCTGCAAACTGATTTTCAAACAAAGGGTTAACGAGACCGGCCCCGTCGAAGATAGACGTAGTAGGCACCTGCCCCGCCATGACGGATATGGGCTGGCACCACCTGCAGGACGCTGCCCGTCAAGGGCGCCATCGCCAGCCAGTGCGGCACCTCGTGGCGCAGTGCGCCGGACCTTGTCGGCAGCGGACCCATGTCGCCCTTGCCCTTGCCCGTGATCACCAGCACCAGACGATGGCCTTGTGCATGCGCCCCCATGATGAACCCGGTCAACTGCGACTTGGCAACTGCCAACGTCATGCCGTGCAGGTCGATCCGCGCATCGGGGGCAAGCTTGCCGCGTGTCATCTTGCGGTGGGTCTTGTGGTCCATCGCGACGTGCTGCCCGCGCAGGCGATCTGCCGGGCTCGCCGGTAGAGCGTGTGTGATCTTGGGCAGAACCGACGCCTGTCCCAGCGTGAACATGGGCAAGGGCGCGCGAACCGCAGGCGTCTTGGCCGGCGGTTTGGGTAGGGCGTCGTCGGTCAGATCATTGGGCCCGTCCAATCCCGCGCCCGGCCGCATGGGTCTGATCGCGGCCGTAACGCGGGACCAAAGCGCGCGATCCTCGTCGCTCAGGCCGCCACGTCGGCGCGCCATGTCAGGCGGTCGCGACCAGCTGCCAGTTCGGGTCGGCCTGACCCATCTGACGACCGAACGTCCAGACATCGCGCTGCTTGCGCGGGGTTTTCGCGTCGCCTTCGACAACATTGCCGTCGGCATCCGTCTGGGTCGAGGTCAGTTCACCCACGAACTTGATGGTGACTTCGCCGTCGTGCGTCGCGGGGTCGTATTCAGCCCCCACCAGCTGCGTTTCGCGGGTGCCCAGATACTGCGCATGCCCGGTCAGGCCGCGTTCCTTGCGGCTGGCGACGACTTCGTCGAACGCATGGGCAACCTCGGGGGCCAAGAACGGGCGGATGCTGTCGATATCGCCCCGTTCGAACGCGGTCAGGATCATCTCGTAGGCCTGGCGTGCGCCGCCCACGAACTCACCGATGGCAAAGCCGGGTTCGGCCTGCTTCATCTGCGCCAAGGCCTTGCCTGCGGGCGAAGCCGGGTCAACATGGTCGGCGATTTCTTCGTCTGCCGTCACGGTCGGGGGCGGTGGGACGGCGTCACCCACGCGGCGGGCAGGCGCCTCGGGCAGGCGGGTTTGTTCGAAACCATCACGTGATCCCAGAACGCCACGCAGCCGTAGGATCAGGAATATGGCAATCGCTCCAAGAACAATGATTTGGATCATCGGGTTGGACATTCTGCCTGCCTTCCATTTGGTGTGCGCCGCGTCCTGTCCTATGTAGGTAGCGGCGGGGGTCAAGTCCAGTTTCCCCCCACGACTTGGGAGGAGAACGGAATTCATGCGCGCATTGCTGGCTGGCTTGTTCATCGTGCTGCCGATTTTGGAACTGATCGTCATCATCAAGGTGGGCGGCGTGATCGGGGCTTTGCCCACAATCGCCCTGCTGATGCTGTCAGCAATCTTCGGTGCGGCAGTCATGCGCCGTCAGGGCAAATCCGCGTGGATGGAATTGCAGCGCGCGGTGAACGACTTTGCCGATCCGACGACACCGATGGCGCATGGCGCGTTGATCCTGATGGCAGGCGCGCTGTTGATCGTGCCCGGTTTCCTGACCGACATCGCCGGCATCCTGTTGCTCATCCGTCCCGTTCGCACCCTGATCATGGGCATCCTTGGCAGGCGGATTCGCGCGGCCGGTGAAACCTATGCCGCCCAGATGCGCGCCGATCAGGCCCATCGCGCCGGGCGCGGTCAGGTGATCGATGCCGAATTCGTCGAAATCGACACGGATGCGCCCGGCCTGCCGAAATCCCCGAACCCGCCGCGCGGCCCGTCGGGCTGGACGCAGCATTGAAGCGTGCGCCCATGGGGTGCTAGAACCCCGCCAATCTTATTCAAAAGGCTGAGCCATGAGCGATCAAACCCCGAACGGCGCGGATACGCCGGCTGCAGACGAAGCCCAACCCCAGCCCGTGCGCATGCAGATACTGGCGCAATACATCCGCGACATCTCGTTCGAGAACGTGGTGGCGCAGAAAGGCCTGGGCTCGCCCGAGGTCCAGCCCGAGATCGCCGTTCAGGTCAGCCTTGATGCGCGCAAACGTGGCAGCGACACCCAGTTCGAGGTGATCAGCCGCTATAAGGTGACGTCGACCAACTCGACCGACAAGGCGACGCTGTTTCTGATCGAACTGGATTACGCGGGCGTATTCCACGTCGAAGGCGTGCCGGAAGATCAGCTGCACCCGTTCCTGATGATCGAATGCCCGCGCATGACCTTCCCGTTCGTGCGGCGGATCATTTCCGACATGACCCGTGACGGTGGCTTCCCCGCGTTCAACATGGAACCGGTCGATTTCGTGGCGCTGTACCGTCAGGAAATCGCGCGCCGCGCACAGGCTGAACGTCCGGCCGACCAACCGCTGTCGTAACGCCCGCCCCATGGCGCGACGTACGACCCCGCCGCGGGCCTGGCAGAGGATGCTGTCGGGCCGGCGGCTTGATCTGCTGGACCCCACCCCGGTCGATATCGAGATTGAAGACATCGCCCACGGACTTGCCTTCGTGGCGCGCTGGAACGGTCAGACCAAAGGGGATTGGCCCTATTCGGTGGCCGAACATTCGCTGCTGGTCGAGGCGCTGTTTACCCGCGCCAATCCGGGAATCGAGACGCGCTGGCGTGTCGCAGCACTTCTGCATGATGCCCCGGAATACGTGATCGGGGACATGATCTCCCCTGTCAAAGCCGCGCTGGGCCACGAATACGGGGATCTGGACGCGCGGCTGAGCACGGCGATAAATCGACGATTCGGACTGCCGCCGACACTGCCGGTGACCATCAAGAAAAAGATAAAGGCTGCCGACAGCGTCTCGGCGTGGATGGAGGCGATCCAGATTGCCGGGTTCAGCCTGATTGAGGCAGACAGTCTTTTCCCGCACCCTTCGCCCGACTTGATCGACGGTCTGTCGATCCGCATTCGCCCGCCGGCCGAAGCGCGGGCCGAATACCTGTCACACTTTGCCGCCCTGATCGATCTGCTCGATCAGGGCAACTGACTGCGCGGTTCAGATCGCCAGATCTTCCAACGATTTCCCTGTATCCAGCATTTCCTGAATCCACCGCGGACGACGGCCGCGGCCGGACCATGTCAGATCCGCATTTTCAGGATGCGCATATTTCGCGGATGCCTTCTGGCCGGTCTTGCGACCGCGCGAGTTGGAGTTCGTCAGGTCCGACAAGCTGAAGCCGAATTGGCGCGCTGCTTCTTCTGCTGCTGAAACGGCCTCGCGACGACGTTTGTCTTCGAAACCAGAAATTGCCCGATCAACCCGGTTTTTCAGATCGCGCAATTCTTGCAATGACATATTGTCCAAATTGTCCAAGAGTGTGCCTTCCCAAAGAATGACGTTGTAATCGCATTTCCATGCAATTCGTAACGACGGGATTAACTCTTGGTTCAGTTCAAGTCAACGCGGGCTTCGTTTGGCCAGAATTCGTTGCAATGTGCGCCGGTGCATTGCCAATCTGCGGGCTGTTTCACTGACATTCCGGTCGCATTGTTCGTAAATGCGCTGGATATGCTCCCAACGCACGCGATCCGCCGACATCGGATTTTCCGGCGGCGGCGGCAGCATTTCGCCGCTGCCCAACAGCGCCTGGGTAATTTCATCGGCATCGGCAGGCTTTGCCAAGTAATCCGTGGCGCCCATCTTGACCGCCGCGACCGCCGTGGCAATCGCACCATACCCGGTCAGCACGACAATCCGCGCATCAGCGCGTGCATCGCGCAGTGCGTCGACCACATCAAGTCCGCTGCCGTCTTCCAGCCTCAGGTCGACCACCGCATAGGCCGGGGCCTTGGCGGCAACCAGTTCCTTGGCCTCGGCGATCGAAGTGGCGGCGGTGGCGACAAATCCGCGCCGCTCCATCGCCTTGGCCAGACGCGTCACGAAGGCCACGTCATCATCGACCAACAGCAGGCTGGGGTCGGGGCCAAGGTTTTGTTGCTCAGGTGTCATTATCGCTTCCGCCGTGAATGCACCGTTGATCTAGACGCGATGACCCCGAATTCCAACCACCCGGCGACGACTAGCCAGCCGCGTTGACGTAACACTGAACGGTATCGGCAATTTCTTCGGGGGTCGTCGCGCGGCCAAAGAAGTCGACCGTGCCGTGACCGGGCAGAACAAGATAAGTCGTCGTCTGATGATCGACGCTGTAATCCAACTTGTCTGTTTCGTCATTGCGCTTGTAATAAAAGCTCCACGCCTTGGCGACCTGATCGATTTCAGCCTCTGAACCGGTCAGGCCCAGCATATCGGGGTGAAGTCCGTCAGTGTATTCGGTCAAGCGCGCAGGTGTATCGCGGCGTGGGTCAACGGTCAGGAAAACCGTCTGCGTATCGATCCCCCGTTCGGCCAAGTCGTCTGCGGCCTGTGCGTTACGCGCACTGTCGATCGGGCAGACATCGGGGCAATAGCTGTAGCCGAAATACAAAAGCGTCGGTTTGGTGAAGACATCTGTATCCTTGACGCGGGCGCCGGTTTCACTCGTCAATTCGAATGGACCACCCAGATTGCCGATACCGCCCGCCACAACCGCTTTGCGGCACTGCGCAAACTCCGCCTCGCCCGATTTTCCGGGCAGCAACAGCCACCCTGCGAACAGAAGAAATGCGGCGACCAAACCACCCGCAATCAGGATCCATCTGTCTTTCATCGCGGCGTCTCCTGCTTTTCCCGGCGCGGAATCTCGGCCAAGGTCGGGGTGCAAATAGTCCTGAACTGCCGCTTGCGAAAGGTGACATGATGCCACTGGGCCCGATGCCCCTGCCCCAGACCGCCGCAGGGCTTCCATCGCCCGAACCCATCCGCGGTCGCACGTTGATCACCTTGCGCTGGGTGGCCGTCGCGGGTCAGCTGGCCGCGGTGCTGACGGCAGCCTTTATCGGTGTGGACCTGCCAGTCACGGCAGCACTGGGGGTAATCGTGGTGGCCGCCGCCTTCAACCTGTATCAGCAGCTGAAGGAACCGGCGCGCATCACCGATGCGGGTGCCTTCTGGCAGTTGACGTTCGACAGTGTCCAACTGGGGGCGCTGCTGGCACTGACGGGGGGAACTTCGAACCCGTTCGGTCTGCTGATGCTGGCGCCGGTGACGATCGGGGCCACGGCACTGCCCCACCGGGCGGCGACGCTGCTTCTGGGGCTGACGCTGTGCCTGATCACCGCCATCGCCATCGTCGAGCATCCCCTGCACTTCCTGCCCCAACCGCGGATCGCGCCGCAGCTCGCGTTGCGGACGGGCAATCTGCTGGCACTGCTGATCGGCGGGGTGTTCTTTTTCTCGTATGTGGCGCGTGTGGCCAAGGATTTGTCGGCCACGTCAAACGCGCTGTTTGCCACTCAGCTGGCGCTGCAGCGCGAACAGCGGCTGCAGCATCTGGGCGGCATCGTGGCTGCGGCGGCGCACGAAATGGGGACCCCGCTGGCGACGATGAAACTGGTCAGTGCGGAACTGGCAGACGAGATTTCGGACGCGCTGCCCGACCGGAAGGACCTGACGGATGACCTCAACCTCCTCCGCGCGTCGGCCGACCGTTGTCGTGACATTCTACGCAGCATGGGTGCGGCCGGAAAGGACGACCTGCTGTTGCATGCAGCGCCCTTGGCCGAAATTCTGGATGAGGCCGCCGCCCCTCACCGCGCCCGGGCGGGGATCATAGACATTGATCTGGGCGATGCTGGCGCGTTGGATGTACGCCGCGACCCCGGCGTGATCCACGCTCTGCGCAACCTGATCCAGAACGGCGCCGATTTCGCCCGCACGCGGGTCGAAATTCGCGCTGCGCGCAGCGACGGACTGCTGACGCTGACCATCCGCGACGACGGGCCCGGCTATCCCCCGACCCTGCTGTCGCGTCTGGGAGAGCCGTTCCTGACCGCGCGCCGGGCCGGCGTATCGGACCAGCGCCGCGGCTATGAGGGAATGGGTCTTGGTCTGTTCATCGCCCGCACGCTGCTGGAGCGATCAGGCGCGCGTGTGGTGATGCGAAACGACAAGGGGGCGCGGGTCGACGTCACCTGGCCAGAGCGCGGCATTATCGCCAATTCTCGTGCACGCCTTGGCGATAATCCTGAAATCGACCGTTTTTGAGAATGTCAGAAACGGGGCCGGGAACTGATATCATCGACCTATCAGCCGATCATACACCTAGCGATGAGCAACCAGCGCTGCCTGAACCGTTGAACTAGCACCCCCGCAGCGCGGTAGCGACCGCTGAACCGTAGGCTTCCTGTGCATGGATTGGCGTCTGCAACTTCAACATCCGCCGGTGCGTTGTCATCGCCAAACGACATTGTCATTAGCTGGAACCAATGGGTGCGATACAGAGATTATGTAATTTCATTTTGGCCGGATCGAAGCGGCCAACCTGTTCACCAACGAGGCTGCCACCTTCCCCACCCTTGGTCCGCACGTCAAAGGACGCAGTCTGATCAGCTGATTCCTCGCATGCTCAGCTTGTCTGAAGTCAGCGGCACTGGCGTATCGAACCGTCTGGGCGCCCCCTTGGTAGATGTGGCGAACGATACCTACCTATGTCTGACGAGTGGTGCGATGCAGAAAGCGGCGCTAAATCAGGCCGAGCCCCTCGGCCGCAAGGAGGGAGACAACCAGCCCTGCCATTAGCTCAAACCCGGCGGCGACGAACCGCAGCGCCTTTGAGTTCGTCACGGCGTCCATCGCGCCCCGACGCAGCCCCGTGGCCATGACAGCCACCAGCAACGTCAGGCCAGCAGTCCCAAGCGCCATCGCGAAGGCCCCAGCGATGCCCGCGCTCAGGATGTTCATCTGCCACGTCAGCACCAGCAAAAGAATTGCGCCGCTGCACGGACGGATTGCGATGGCGAGGATGACCAATGCCAGCTCTCTCCAGTTCGCTGCGGTGGTGATCGCCTCTGGCGACGGGGCATGGGCGTGCCCGCAGTCTTCGCAGTGGTGGCCATGGTGATGGTGATGCGCGCCGACGGCCGCCGAATGCGTCGCGGGCGCTGCCGACACCAGCCGGGCTGTTCGACGCACGCCGCGCAGGATCAGCCACAGGCCGATGACCAGAATGGACACAAAGCTCAACTGCGCCAGCGTCGTCTCGGCCAGCGTCGTTAGCTGTTGGCGGGTGATGGACAGAAGGCCGATCCCCCCCAGGACAAGGACCACCGCCGTGACCGCCTGCCCCAGCGATGCGGCCACCGTCGCAGCCGCCAGGCGGCCGAATGAAACCGGGCGCGCCGCGCCATAAGCGCCAATCAGGAATTTGCCATGACCGGGCCCGACCGCGTGAACGAAGCCGTAACCCAGACACAGGGCCATCAGACCCGCCCAGGCGCCACGATCCTCGGCTTTCAGCGCGCGAAGGCTGTGAGCGAGGCCGTTCTGAAACTCTCGCTGCATGTTGACCGCCCAGGCGACGATCTGGTCGTGGTGCCGAAAGATCAGCAAGATCAGCAGCAGCGCAACAACACCCGCCAGCGAAATCAGGACGCGCCGCATGCGACCTCGAACCTTTTGGCGAAGAAGACACCCACGTCAGGCATCTGCATGATCTGCAGCGAGTCAGTCTGCGTGTCGAGGTTCTGCAGTTCCGCCAGCAGATCCGTCTGACCCGAGGTGTCGGGCGCACGGTGCGATACCTTGCAGTCACGGCGCCCTTCTATGGTCGGGTCGCGGGGTGTGTCATAGGCGACGAAGTATTCGGGGTCATAGACCCGCAGACGCAGCGGCGCGGATTTCGTGACGGCAACGGGTTGCGTCAGCGGCCGCACATGCGACGTGATGATTCGCCCGTTGGCAAACCGTGCGACGTGATCACGCGGCGGCCCCAGCGCAATCGGCTTGTCCTGCCGCTCGAGATAGATGTGGCCGGGAAACCCGGCCTTCCAATCCACATCCTGCCCGGCAAAAGCGCGCAGACGATCCGGGTCCGGCACACCGTCCCCGTTTGCGTCCAGTCCCGCATCCTCGATCATCATGAGGCTGTAGAAGTCGTCATAGGCCCACGTGACCCGAACTGCCTCCAGCCGACCAGACTTGCCGAAGACAAGCGCGACGTCGGTGTCGATGAACACATGCGGATGCGCGTCAGCCGGTCGCGGTGAAAGGATGGACACGGCAGCAAGCAAGGCAAGAAGAACGGTGACAAAACGCATCTGCGGTTCTTACAGCGGCGCCGGGTGCGAGGCCAGTCCAGCCCAGGCAAGGCAGTTGGCTGGCGGGGCATCGGATGCGACGCGTCTTTCAGCATCTGTACACCCGCTTGCCCCGACCTCCCCAAATCAGGAAAAGGGCGGCGAACCGCCCTTTTTTGTTGGCCCGTGGCCTAATGGACCACACCGCTGCCGCCGGCGACGGCGATGTTATAGGGCTTGCCTTCGACCGAAATCGTGCCGACTTCCGAAAGTTCGGCGGTCGAAATCCGGTGGATCACGCTTTCGTTCGGATCGGTCACAACCACCTCATCCCCGGCAAGGGCAAGGCGCGGACGTGCATCGTTCCAGTGGCCTTCCATCGAATACGGCCCCGTGACCTTGGTGCTTGCGTCGATTTCGGCTTTCAGCAGATCGATGCGGTGTAGGCTGCCATCCTCGGTCAGGACATAGCCCGTCGTCGGCTTGGCCGGATCCAGCGCAAAGTCCACCCGGCGGAACGGCAGTTTCAGATAGGTGAAATGCGGCTCTTCTTCCGGATCGACGACCACGAGGCCGTCTGCGCCGTAATTGCCCAGAAACATCTGAACCCCTGTCGACCCCAGTAGCGTGCCAGTGGTCATGCCTTGGGGCAGATCGGCCGGATAGGGCAGCAGTTTGTATTCCGGGCCTTCGCTGCCGGCCTTGGCGGTCAGAACACCTTCCTTGCAGCCAGCCACGAGATACGCACCGGAAAACGCCTCGCCGTGGATACCGGTGCAGGTCGCCAGATCACCCGCAGCCTTGCCTTCGACATCGAACGCCTGAAGCCCCAGCCGTGGAACCGAAGCGTCACCCTGAACCTCTTCGTCCGAGGCGACGGTGGACATCCAGCTTTTCCCCAAGGGGGTGACAAATCCATGATGCGCGCGCGACTGGGGGAATTTCACCGCCTCGACGCGGCCATCGGCCAATGCCGCACTGTCAAGGATTTCGGCAAATCCGCCCTTGTCATAGTTCAGCACGACCTTGCCGTCGTGTTCGACCAGATGGAACGGGCGTGGACCCGTCAGACTGGCCTTGATCTCGGACGGTTCGGTGACTTCGATATCACGGTGATCCCCGTGATCGTCCAGCGATATGCCGCTTTTGATGAACTGAACCGTGTCGTCGTCCGACTGGACGGCCGCAACAACCGCGCCGTTGGCAATGGGGAACAGCTTGGATTGGCCGGTGGTGGCAAAGCTGTGCTGATGGTCCGGCTCGGACAGATCGAAGACGGTGACCTGACCCTTGTCATGATCGCCGACAAAGATGCGATAAAGCGTGACGTCGCCTTTGGCACCGGCATGTGCGTGATCATGGCCTTCTTGGGCCACGGCGCCGCTCGCCGTAATCAGGGCAAGGGCCGTCGCGCCTGCAAGATGTCTAAGCATAGATGGTTCTCCTTCAGATGGTGTCGCGTGCGTTCGAGACCGGAACGACGCCGCTTGGCGGCATTTTAAGTGATGTTATTACATCATGATAATTTGCACGCAACCGCTCTCCATGTCTGTGCCGAGCCATTGCGAACCTTGGCGATCCGGCCTAACTATAGATGTAATATTATAACAATTCAGAGGACGCCATGCCCACCAGCCAGCAACCACCCGACCCGCGCTTGCCCGTCACGGTTCTTTCCGGGTTTCTTGGGGCGGGGAAAACCACGCTTCTGAACCACATCCTGAACAACCGCGAAGGCCGCCGCGTCGCCGTCATCGTCAATGACATGTCCGAAGTGAACATCGACGCCGACCTGATCCGCGACGGGGCCGAACTGAACCGGGCCGAGGAAAAGCTGGTCGAGATGACCAACGGCTGCATCTGCTGCACGCTGCGCGACGACCTGTTGCAAGGCGTGCGCAAGCTGGCCGCCGAGGGGCGTTTCGATTACCTGCTGATCGAAGGCACCGGCATCGCCGAGCCGCTGCCCGTGGCCGCGACCTTTGATTTCCGCGGTGAAAACGGCGACAGCCTGTCGGACGTGTCGCGGCTGGATACGATGGTCACCGTCGTCGACGCGATCAACCTGACCAACGATTTCGCCAGCGACGATTTCATCGCCGAACGCGGGGAAAGCCTGGGCGAGGGGGACGAACGCACGCTGGTCGATCTGCTGACCGACCAGATCGAATTCGCCGATGTGGTGGTGCTGAACAAGGTCAGCGACGCAGGCCCCGAACGGCTGGACCGCGCGCGCAAGATCGTGCGGGCCCTGAACCCCGACGCCCGCCTGATCGAGACCGATTTCGGCCGTGTCGAGGGTGACGCGATCTTTGACACCGGGTTGTTCGATTTTGACCGCGCGCATCTGCACCCGATGTGGGCGAAAGAGCTTTACGGCTTTGCCGACCATATCCCCGAAACCGAGGAATACGGGATTTCATCCTTCGTCTATCGCGCGCGACGGCCGTTCCACCCGCGCAAGATCTATGACGTGATCAACCGCACGCTGCCCGGGGTGATCCGCGCCAAGGGGCATTTCTGGATCGCGAGCCGCCCGAACTGGGCAGTGGAGTTCAGCCTTGCGGGGGTTGTTTCTTCGGTCACGCCGATGGGCGGCTGGTGGGCGTCGGTGCCCCGGGACCGCTGGCCGACACATCCCGACAGCCTGGCCGAAGCCGCGAAGAACTGGGAAGAGCCGTGGGGCGACCGCCGGCAGGAACTGGTCTTTATCGGATCGGGCATGGACCGCGCCGCAATCACCAAGGCGTTGGACGACGCGTTGGTCGAGGCCGCGGACTTTACCCCCGACCTGTGGGCCAAGCTGCCCGACCCCTTCCCGCATTGGGGCCAGCGCCGCGTGGCTTGACGCCGGGCCTGCGACCGACCAAACCCGTCACCCCCGTCCGACGGACCGGGGTGACACATGAAACCGCTTGCGAAATGCCGTCGCAAAGTTGGCGGCATGCGCGTATCCGGCAAGACGGGTCGCCGCGTCGATGCTGATCCCGTCATGCAGAAGACCGTGATGCGCCCGATCCAGACGTGTGCGGCGCACGTATTCTGACACGCCACAGCCCTCGTGCTGCCGAAACAGTGTCTGCAGCCCGCTGACGCTGACGCCGGCCTCCTGCGCGATTGCCGCAACCGACAGCTCTGCGTCAGTCTGCGCGTGAATGAAGTCCTTGGCGCGGCCAAGCATGGCGGTCTGGCGGCGACCCGCATGGCCGCTGCGCGCCAGCGGCGATATCGTCGCATGCGAAATCGAGTCGGCAAGGATCTGGATGGCCTGCGCTTCGGCATAAAGATGACGCAATGCCCCCCCCATCGTTCGGCACCATGATCTGCCGGATCAGCCGGTGCAGGTCATGCGGGACAACCCATCGATGGTCGGTCAGGTTTTCCGACAGCAACTGACGCGTGCCGCCACTCCCCCCGCCCAGATCGAGGCCGTGCTGCCCCAGCCAGTCTTCCGACACGTTGATCACCAGATGCGTGACGCGCTGCTTGGCGGCGGAGCGACGGGTGAAGGTCTCCGGACGCGCGTTCATCAGCGTGGCGCCTTGGATGGGTCGCCCGGGAATGGCGTGAAAGTCGAAACTGCGCCCGCCGATCGAGGTCTGGACGCGCCCCTCCAGAAAAAAAATGCAGGACAGTCCGCCATCGATGCTGGACTGGATGTCGAACGGCATCTCTTCAACCAGCGTCCCGCCGTGGACCTGAATCCCCGATCCCAGACCCAGCTGCAGAAAGTCACCCGACATGAGCGTGGCGGACTGGGGAACATCGTCGCGCACCGCCAGGGACACGCCATTGCGTGCTGAGACATCCGCGACCGTCAGTGCACTCGGCACGCTTGGCGCACTTACGCCACCGGCTGAACCGCGTTCTGCGTACATCTGCGGCCCTCCCGCGAAAAGATTTGTCCAAGCGCAAAGGTTTTGCGTCGTCCTGCAAAGACCCACGCCTTGGCCGGATGTTATGCCCGACGTACACACGGATCAATCCCGACAATTCTTATAAGATTTTTTCGCAGGGCACAAAAATGGCTAGGACGTTTGCTTCCAACCTAAGCTCCAAGGCGGCGTGTCGCGGCCTTGTGGCGATCCTTCTGTCGACGACCGTTGCGGGGATGTCCCTTGCGCAGGACGGGACCGACGACCCGGGTCAGACCATCCGCCTGTCGACCGTCGTCATTCAGGCGCAGGGGGATGCGCAGTCGGGCGATCGGCTGATCCCGATGGACAGCGCCACGGCCACGCGCACCGACACACCGCTGGAGCGCGTCCCTCAGGTCGTCAACGTCATCCCCAAAGCCCAGTTCGAGGCGCAGTCCGCCGACCTGATCACCGAGGCACTGCGCTATACCCCCGGTGTTCTGGCCGAATCGAACGGGTACGATATTCGTTACGACTGGTACTGGGTGCGCGGTTTCGATGCCGGCGGGTGGATGTGGCAGGACGGGCTGGGGCTGCCCGGCGATCCGACAAGCTATGCCAACCCCGCAATCGACCCCTTCACCCTTGAGCGGGTCGAGGTCGTCAAAGGTCCGGCGTCCGTCATGTACGGACAATCCATGCCCGGCGGCCTTGTGAACCTTGTCAGCAAACGGCCGCAGACGCAGGCCGCCAACGAGGTGTTTCTGAAGACGTCGGGCTTTGGCGGTTACCAGCTGGGCGGTGACTTCACCGGGTCCCTGAACAAGGACGGCACGCTGTCCTATCGTCTGATCGCGCTTGGCAAGAACCTTGGCAGCCAGATCGACCGTGAACGCAACCGGCGCGAGACGCTGGCCCCCAGCCTGACATGGGCACCGACGGACGCCACGCGCGTGACCGTCTATGCCTATTGGCAGAAGGACCATGACACGTTCAGCCCCCGCTTTTATCCGGCGGCCGGGACGCTATTGCCCAACCCGGCCGGAGAGATTCCGCGCGATCTGTTTCTTGGCGACCCTGCAGCAGACAACTTCAACCGCGAGTACGCGGCAGTCGGGTACGAGGTCGAACACGACCTGAACGAACAGCTGACCGTCCGCCAGAAGCTGCGCTATGGCCGTTCCAAGCAGGATATGTACCTTGTTCTGGTCAATCCGGCATTCTCGTGGCCGGGCTTTCCTGGAACGCCGGGCCCGGTGATGAACCGCGTTACCGCCGCCTCGGACGAAGAGCTTCGCAACCTGACGATGGACCTCTCCCTTGAAGGCAAGGTGTCATCGGGTCAGGTCGACCACAACTTCCTGGTCGGGATGGATTACAGTTGGGTGCGCTCGACCACCGCGTTCGGCAATTCGGCCATGAACGTGCCCGTGCCCGGTCTGGATTTCACCGACCCGCAATACGGCATCACGGTCACGCCGCCACCCTTCACCCGTTCGAACCGGCAGGAGCGCCGCCAGCTGGGGATCTATGTGCAGGATCAGGCGACGATCGGACGCTTCATCGCGACGGCCGCACTGCGCCACGATCACTCCATCATCGAAACCACGAACCTGCTGGTTCCGTCGCCCAAGGTCACCACGGACGACAAGGCGACAACGGGACGGATCGGGGTCAGCTATCAGTTCGACAACGGGGTCGCCCCCTATGCGGCGTGGTCGTCGTCATTCCTGCCCAATCTCGGGACGAACAGGAACGGCCAGACGTTCGAATCGAGCAAGACCCGGATGATGGAAATCGGCGTCAAGTACGCGCCGGAAGGCACCGGCAATCTGTTCACCGCATCGCTGTTCCAGATGACGGAAGACAACTTCCTGACGCCCGACCCGGTAAACCCACTTTTCAGCGTTCAGGACGGCAAGCAACGCGTTCGCGGGCTGGAGCTTGAGGGTAAATTTGCCCTGACGCCCAAGATCGACGTGATCGCGGCCTATGCCTATTCAAGCGGCAAGGTGCTGGAATCGTCTGACCCGTCCGTCGTGGGTCGGGAAATGCTGCGCCTTCCCCGACATCAGGGGTCGGTCTGGGTCCAGTACAAGGACGCCCTGACCCCGGGTCTGGCGCTGTCGGCGGGGGTTCGGGGCATGTCTGACTATCAGGCCAGCCCGCGTTACGTCGAAGCCCTGCGCATTCCGGGCCGGGGTCTGGTTGATCTGGGTGTGAGCTATGACCTGGGTCAGTCACGCTGGAACATCGACGGGGCCAGCCTTCAGCTGAACGCCAGCAACATCTTTGACCGCCGGTTCGTCACGCACTGTCTCAACATCACCGGTGGCAGCTGCAACTATGGCGAAGGCCGCGCGGTCGAGGCCAAGATCGGGTATAAATGGTGAGTGCACTGAGACTGTTTCTGAGCCGGGGCGCCGGGCGCAAGCTTTGCGCCCCGGCGTATCTTCTGAGCCTGTGCGCGTTCATGACCTTTGCGTGGTCGCCCGCCCGGGCCGAGGTGACGCTGACCGACGCCGACGGCCGGCAGGTCGTCCTGGATGCCCCCGCCAAGCGTGTAGCCTTGGGCGAAGCGGACCTGATCCTGTCCCTGATGCTGCTGACAGACGACCCCGTCGCCCCCATCGCCGCGTGGGGCAGCCCTGAACGTCTGGACCCGGGCATCCGCCGCGCGCTGGAGCAACGCTTTCCTGCGATCAACGCCATTCCGGTGGCAGGCTCGGCCTCGCCGGTTGAGTTCAACATCGAATCCGTCATCGCCACCGACCCGGACCTGTATGTCATCCGCGTGTTCGATCCGGCCTGGGAACGGGTCCGCGCCCAACTTGACCAGTCAGGCATCCCGGTCATCTTTCTGGACAGCCCCGCCCTTGACCAGATGGCGCCCGATCAGCGAGTTGCGTTTTCGCTGAGCCTGCTGGGCAAGGCCATCGGAAAGGATGATCGGGCCAAAGCCTATGAAACGTTCATTAGCGAGCATTACGCCCGTGCCCGGTCTTTGGTCGATCAGCGCCCTGACCGCCCCAAGGTTCTGCTGGATGGAAATGCGACGCGGGACTGTTGCTGGGTTCCGGGCAAGCAGAACCGGCTACGTGGGCTCGTATCCTTCGCCGGGGGCGAAATCGTCGGGTCCGATCTGGTCCCGGGCTATGCTGGCAAGATCAGCCAGGAATACATCATGGCCGCCGATCCGCAGGTTCTGATCGCAACGGGCGGGCAGCATCTGGCGGACGCGCACGGTCTGGTGCTGGGCGTCGGGACGGACGTGGCCGCTGCGCAGGCATCGCTTGATCAGTTGCTGGCCACCGGGATCCGCCCCGAACTGGACGCCGTCCGCGACGGTCGGGCGCATGGGATCCAGCATCTTCTGACCATCTCTCCGCTTGAGGTGCTGGCGATGGAGGCGTTCGTGGGCTGGATCCACCCGGAACTGGCCGACCGGATCAACCCGAACGCAACCCTGCGCGAGCTGAACGACCGCTTTCTGCCCGTGCCTCTGAGTGGGGCACTGTGGGTCGACCAGACTCCACCCGCTGCACATTGATTTCAAAGGACGACGATTGTTCCATGCTGACAGCCAATGCGCGTATCGCAATCAGCCAGCCACCTGCCGACATGCTTCGGGCCTTCTGCGAACATCTGGTCGAACACGGGGCCGGGTATGAGGGCGCGAACGGCGTTCATGCCCTCAGCTTTCCCTTTGGAACCGCAACCCTGACGGAAAAGAGCGACAGCGTCGCGGTTGCGGTCAGCGGGCCAACGCTGGCCGCCATCGCCGACCTTCGCAGCATCATTGCGGGTCACCTGAACGAATTTGCGCCCGCACCTTTGACGATCCGCTGGACCGGCGACGGCGCGCAGATGAAGCGGCCGCCGAACTACCGCGTGCTGGAGGTCGTGAGCTGTCAGGACTTGACGCCGCGCATGCGCCGCATCCGCTTTTCCGGCAGCGACCTCGGTGTGTTTGCCGGTCTGGACAACATTCACGTCCGGCTTGTGTTTTCTCCCGCAGGGGGGCTGGCACAGCCCGAACTTGGCCCCAACGGATTGGAGCGGTGGCCGGTCGGCGATGCAGCGCCCGCGTTCCGCCGCTACACGATCCGAGAGATCGACGCGGCAGAGGGTCACCTGGACATCGACTTTGTTCTGCACGCCGAGGCTGCCGGGCCCGGCAGTCGGTTTGCTGAAACGGCGGATGCTGGCAAGAAAATCGGGATGATCGGCCCGGGCGGCGGGACGTTGCCGTTTGACCGGGACTGGTATCTGATCGCCGGCGACGAAACGGCTTTGCCTGCGATTCAGCGCATAATGGAACGATTTCCCGCGACCGCACGGGGCGAGGTCATTCTTCAGGTCGAAAGCGACGCCGAACGCCAGCAGATGACGGGCCCGGAGGGCGTACGGGTCAGCTGGCTGATGCGACCTGACACGCTGGCCGACGCGGTCGCAGGCATCACGCCCCCCAACGATGCAGTTAGCCCCTATGTCTGGGTGGGGACGGAGGATGACGATTTCCGAAAACTGCGTCGTTTCGTGCGCGATGACCTGCATCTGACGAAAGGCCAGCACAACGTCGTGGCATACTGGAAAAAGGGGCATGCTGAAGATTAGCCCGCTGTTGCAGATCCAGCACACGGACGCTCGCAATTAGGTTAGCGTTTGTGTCAGGATTGTGACCCTCGTCCGATTCCGACATTCTCCGCGCAATTCCCGCGAGGCGGCACACTGACCCGTGTACCCAGCTCGTCCGGCACAGCCGGAGGAAGTGACCTCAAGCGGGAAAATTGCCATGACTTCGCATTATTCTTCCGGCCAGCTGGCTCTCATCTTGGCCGCGGCGGCGCTTATCGGGCCGCATGGCGTAGCCTTTGCACAAGAGAGCACGGGCTCTCCCATCGTTCTGGACACGATCGTCATCAACGCCAACCGCAGTGGAGAGACGGGCTACCTTGCCTCGACCACGATCGGACGGATCGCGGCAGAGCCCAAGGATGTTCCGGCAACCGTCAGTTCCATCACCGCGGACCGAATCCAGGATCAGGATCTGCGATCCGATCTGGACGTGCTGGAAGCCACGCCGGGCGTTGACGTCACCAGCAACGAAGGCTTCTTCAGCATCCGCGGCTATTATGGCGGTGTTGCCGTCGACGGAATTCCGGTCGACACGTTCATCGGTCGGACCAGTTCGGACCTGTCCCCTTTTGAGAATGTCGAGGTTCTCAAGGGGCCGGCTGCGATCTTTCAGGGCGTCTACGGATTGGGCGGCGTCGTCAACTATTCCATGAAGCGACCCGGCAGTGTCGAAGGTGGTGAAGTGCGCGTGGGTCTGGGCGATCCTTCGTCCAAGCGCCTGATGCTTGATTACACCGTAAAGCCGGCCTTGGACGGGCGTCTGCGGTCCCGGTTCGTCGGATCTTACGAAGACCGCGACCTTGATACCAAACCCGAGGGCTACAAGCGTCTGTCGCTTTATGGGGTGACCGAATTCGATGCGACCGAACGCGCCACGCTGCGGTTCAGCGCATGGAGGCAAAGAAACAACTCGGTCCAGTCTTTCCGGGACGGGCTTCCGGCCTATACCGACGGCACCCTGATCGACTTTCCCCTCGATACGACCACCACGCAGGATTGGGCGCTTTACAGGTTCCGGTCAGAGTGGCTGACCGCCGAAATCGAGTATGAGTTCAACGACCGCTGGACCGGCCGCCTCAGCTATCGGCAGGGGGATTCCCACCACCCGTCCATGCGAAACGTCAGCGGCCTTTGCGAGGGGAATGACAAGGACCTTGGTTATTCCAGGGGATCGACCGCAACGACCCGGATGGGCGCCAATGTTATGCACTGTCCTACTGGAACGACTGGAATCAGCTGGGCATACTTGATGCGAACCTGACGGGGTCCTTCGACGCGTTCGGACGGTCGCATGACGTCGTCTTCAGCGCGACGCAGCAAAAGCAGTACTTCCGTCGCGCTTTCGGCAAGAACCTGACGGGTGACGGCGAATTCGTCCACGACATCTTCAACCCGAACTCGCATGTCATCGATCAGCCCAGCTATGTCATTAATGAGCCGTGGGGGGAGAAACCGCAGCCGACCACTACCTATACGGTGCTGGGTCAGGTCAACCTGAACGTCACCAATCGCCTGACACTTCCGGTCGGCGGTCGCTTCACGTGGATTCGATCTAGCGAAGGTGAATGGACCGCGAAGAAGGAATTCACGCCGTCGCTTGCCGCGGTGTACAAGGTGGACGACAACACCACTGTCTATGCCCAGTATGCCAAGGTGTTCGAACCGAACACATGGAACTATGGCTGGAACCCCGCGTGGGAAAACGGGGTCGCACTTGATACGTCCGACGGGATTCTTTTGCCCAACATCGAAGGCACGCAATACGAGATCGGCTTCAAGTCGATGGTGTTCGGCGGCAACGCACTTCTGACAGGTTCGATCTTCCAACTGGTTGAAAGCAACCGGCCGCGTGATGACACCACGCCTGGCCATATCGGCACCAATGGCGACGTGTTCAGCATCGCATCGGGCAAGACCCGCAGTCGCGGAATCGAGCTGAGCTTGGATGGCGAGGTCGCACACGGATGGAAGCTTGGAGCAGGCTATGCCTACATCGACGCCAAGTACGTCAAGGACGATAACCTGACCGGCGTCGAATTGGGAACGTCGCGCCATTCCGGTGATATCTGGACGGATTACACCTTTGAAAACGGCCGCTACGAAGGCCTGAGCGTCGGCGGCGGTGTCCATTTCAAAAGCAAGTTCTGGGGTGACACGACGGATGACAAGAACACGCTGCGCGTGCGGGCGCCGGGTTATGCTGTCGTGTCCGCCAAGGTCAGTTACGAACTCAACGAGCGCTATAGCGCGACTCTGAACGTCGATAACCTGCTGGACAAGAAATACTACACCCGCCTCGGGGACCGCAGCTACGGCAACTACTACGGCGACGGTCGGCGCGTTTCCCTCAACCTTGCTGCAAAGTTCTGATCGGGGATGTTCATGAAAATGAGAAACTATGGCCTTATGGCGACCACCGCGCTGCTGATGACGACAGGATTTGCGATGGCCCAATCACCCTTCACTACGCCCGGAGCGGGCTTTACCGGCAGCACGTATGTCTACTTTGACGGCGAAGGTCCGATCCTGGCCGGCGGTGTCGCCACCATCGAGGGAAGCGATCTGGCACCGGGCCAAACGGTCAACCTGCTGCGCGGCACGACCCCACTGACGCCCGAGCCGATCACGGTCGACGCTGAAGGCAACTTAAAGCTGACGGTCAGCATCCCCGACGATGCAGCCGTCGGATCACACCCGATCGTCGTCGTGACAGAAAACCCGTCGGTGGCCGAGGTCGTCGACCTCAAGGTTTCGCCGGTCGTGCCACCATCGAACGAAGACAAGTTCCAGCTGGACAGCGTCCAGGTCACCAAGCGTCCCTATCAGGTCGCCTACAGTCCCGCATCAAAGTCGATCTTCGTCACGGGCTCGGTCGGCCGTCCGCCGATCAAGGAATCCGAACTGGTCAAGCTGGATGCCGCCACGTGGGAAAAGCAGGCGCAGATCACCCCGGCCCCTGCGCCCGCCCAGCCGGACGGAAAGGACGGCGGCCTTTTCGCCGTCTATGGCGTCGGGGTCGATGATGCGAACGGCAATGTCTGGGTCACGAACACCCGGCAGGGGACCCTTGCCGTCTACAAGCAGGCCGATCTGTCGCTGGTCAAACAGTTCCCCCCGAACGAAGACGGCCACCCTCGCGATGTCCTAATCGATAACGGCCAAGCCTATGTCAGCGGCAGCTTCCACGGCGATATCAACGTCTATGACACCGCAACGCTGGAAGAGCTGGATTCGATCCACATCAAAAGCGAAAGCTGGGACAAGGAATTCGGCGCAATGGCGCTGGATATCCAGGGCGGCAAGCTGGTCACGACCAGTCTGACGACCCCTGAAGCCGCGATCATCGACCTTGCATCGAAAGATGTCCGCGTCCTGCCGCTGACGGGCGTTCAAGACGCGTCAGGGGTCGCCTATGATCCGCAGGACGGGCTGCTGTTCGTGGTTTCGCAGCAAAATGATAAGCTGCTGATCGTCGACGAAAAGACCGGCGAGATCGCGCACTCCGTCCTGACGGGCGCGGGGCCGCTGAACGTCGCGTTCGATCCCAAAAGCCGCCTCGCCTTTGTCGGCAACCGCGATTCCGGGACAGTTACTGTCGTCGACACCAAGGGCGAAATCGTGGCCAACCTGCCAGTGAACGGTCAGCCGAACCAGTTGCGCGCGGATGGTCTGGGCAACATCTGGGCGGTCACCATGTCAGGAGCGCAGGAAACCGTGCCCGAAAGCGAGAAGGTCTGGCGGATCCATCCTGTCGGGTAGCGACAGTCTATTCCACCCCTAAGGGTCGCGTGGTCGCTACGATACTCTTACGCATTATCAAAAACGACCGTTTTCGAGCGTGTCGAAAACGTGTTCTTTAGCCACGCGTCTGAACTGATCGCGGACGCATCCCCGATTAGCCCACCCTGAACCTGGGCCTGTGGAAAACATCTGATAGAGGCTCCATGATCAGGTCATTATCGGCGTTTGGTTTTTAGCGAAGCGGACAGCAAGTAGGCTCATAAATTCAAAGGGAGTAAAATCGCATGAGCAAGCGCATCCTTCACGTTGTTAGCAACGTTTCGCACTTCGATGACCCCTCCCACCCCACAGGGCTGTGGTTGTCGGAACTGACACATGCGTGGGACGTCTTCGCGGATCGAGGGTTCGAGCAGCAGATCGTGAGCCCGGCCGGCGGACACTCGCCGCTTGAGCCGCGTGCTCTCAAATGGCCACTTCTCGACACATCCGCCAAGGCTTGGCTGAATGACCCCGACAAAATGGCGCTGCTGCAGACGACTTTGTCTCCCGACCAGATTGACCCAACAAAATTCGACGCGATCTACTTCACTGGCGGTCACGCGGTCATGTGGGACTTTCCCGACAGTGCGGGCCTGCAGGAGGTTGCGATCTCGATTTGGGAGCGTGGTGGGATCGTATCGTCGGTGTGTCACGGATATTGCGGGCTTCTGAACGCCCGGCTGCCGGACGGCCACTTGCTTGTAGAGGGCCGGAAGGTCACGGGATTCTCATGGAATGAAGAGATTTTAGCTGGGGTGGCGCGAGAGATGCCCTACAATGCCGAAGCTGAAATGAAAGGCCGGGGCGCGGTTTATGAAAAGGCCTTCCTGCCTTTCGTGTCCAACGTCGTGACCGATGGACGACTGGTTACGGGTCAAAATCCTTTCTCCGCCAAGGCAACGGCAAAGAGGGTTGTCGAGCTACTTTAGAGCAGCGGCAGCTGCATCCTCGTCCTCGAACAGCCGCAATAAAACCCGGCGTGCGTTAGCGGCGCAGTCGATGTCGTCGGGCTTTGCCAGGATCTGGGCAATCAGCCCCTCAAGCCGCGCCTTTGTGCGTCCAAGCCGCTCTTGTAGGCGTCCGATTTCCGTCACCTTGTGACGCAGTGTGTCCATGAGCAGGGTATGGTCCCATTTTTCCATTTCCTCGGGCATCAGTGCTCGGATCTCATCCAAGCTGAATCCGGCTGCCTGTGCCGTGGCGATCACCTCCAGCACGACAAGCGCTTCCCTTCGATAGACCCGGTAGCCGTTAAGGCGACGGTCCACCGTCTTCAGCAGGCCAACCTTTTCGTAGAACCGGATGCGAGACCTCGTGAGCCCGCTCCTCGTGGACAGTTCGCCAATATTCATCATCGCCTCGAAAGAAAGTCCTTGACTTTAAACTTAACTTAAGGGTTATCGACTTGCCAAGTATCATTTTCCGAGCCTTGGCTATGTCCCTCTTCTCTCCCCTCACACTCCCCAATGATGCCGTAATCTCCAACCGTATCGCCAAGGCGGCGATGGAGGAGAACATGGCCGACGCCGACCACGCCCCGTCGGACGAGCTGATCCGCCTCTATCGAGCCTGGGGCAAAGGCGGCGCGGGGCTGATCATCACCGGCAACGTTATGGTCGATGCCCGTGCGATGACCGGACCGGCAGGCGTCGTGCTGGAGAACGATACCCACCTCGACCGCTTCCGAACCTGGGCTGCGGCATCGCGTGCTGGCGGGGCGCAGGTCTGGATGCAGATCAACCACCCCGGACGCCAGATGCCGGCCTCGATGCAGCAGGAAACAGTCGCGCCATCGGCAATCGCGCTCGATCTCGGCAAGCAGTCTGGCATATTCCCCAAGCCGCGCGCGATGACGGCAGACGAAATCGCCGACATAGTTCGCCGCTTTGCCACCACGTCGGCCCTCGCCGAACGCGCAGGCTTCACCGGGGTCGAGGTCCATGCCGCTCACGGCTATCTGCTCAGCCAGTTCCTGTCGCCGCTGGCAAACCACCGCACCGATCAGTGGGGCGGCAGTCTGGAAAACCGCGCCCGCCTTCTGCTCGACATCGTCCGCGCGGTGCGTGCTGCGGTGTCGCCAGGTTTCGCGGTGTCTGTGAAGCTCAACTCAGCCGATTTTCAGCGCGGCTGCTTTTCGCCCGAGGATGCCCGTGCGGTCGTCACGATGCTGGCTCCGTTGGGCGTCGACTTGGTCGAATTGTCCGGTGGAAGCTACGAGGCGCCGGCGATGATGGGTTCATCGCGCGATGAGCGCACCCTTGCACGCGAAGCCTATTTCCTCGACTTCGCCCGGGAGATCGTCGCCGTCGCAACGATGCCCCTGATGGTGACGGGTGGTATCCGCAGGCTGGCCGTGGCCGAGCAGGTGATCGACAGTGGCGTCGCCATGGTCGGGATCGCAACCGCGATCGCCATCAGGCCTGACCTGCCGGACCTCTGGCGGCAGGGGACTCAGATTGCACCGGCGCTGAAACCCATCACCTGGAAAAACAAACCCCTCGCCTCGACGGCCCATATGTCGGCGGTCCGCTACCAGCTGGCCCGTCTCAGCCGAGGGCGCCGGACAAAGCCGAATGTCTCGCCGCTTTGGGCGCTCGTGGTGGCGCAGTTAGAGGCAAAGCGGCGGGCAAAGCAGTACCGAAACTGGATTAGCACCCGGGTCGCTTAAACAGATCATCCCAAACACGGTGAGGAGGACAGAACGATGACCGAAGAGACCGTCCAAGTCGAATTCGCGGGTCAGACGGTAGATGTTCCGAAAGGCGGGTACTATGACCGCTTCCGCTCGAACCCCGATATGGACGAGGTCGCCCGTGACCCTGCGGCTGGCAACATCGACTGGTTCCGGCGCATCCCCAAGCAGCAGGTGGAATCGCGGGTCGGCAAGGTCTGGACACCGAATTTTTACTATCGCAGCTACAGCGTGCAGTTGCTGATGGCCGCCCCGATCAAGCGTCTCCGCTCGATGCTGCCCGCCCCGCTTGAGCCGCTTCGCGCCATTCCCGGCACAGGCCTCGTGGCCCTGACTTTCTTTTCCTATCCGGTTTGTGACAACGACCCTTATAATGAGGTGTCCGTCGCCGTCATCATCCCCCAGCCGGGGTCGCTTCTCCCGCACACGGCCGAGCTGCTGCGGCAGGCGCGGCGGCGCAGCTTTTACGCCCACGTGCTGGCGCTGCCCGTGACCACTGAAATCGCTCGGGTCCGTGGAGTTTTCGGCTATCAGCTGCCGAAGTGGAAAACCGGGATCGAGGTCGACCTGAACGGCGGCGTGCGGTGCGAGATTACAACCACAACGGGATCCCCCGATCTAACGCTGACAGCGCCGCTGCCCAAGTTCACCGACGTGCCGTCCCAGTCGCGGATGGGCACGAACACCAGCATCCAGCAGATCGACGGTAAGTGGAACACGACCACGTTCCGCTCGAATACCCTGTCCTACGCCCAGACCGCGTTCCCCCGGAACGTGACGCTGACCCGGCATGGCGGGCCGATGACCGACCTGCTCGACGGGCTTGGGGCATCGCGGATGCTGCGGCTCGACATTGCGCGCAACGCGCAGCTTTTACTGAACATGCCCGTGCCGCTGAGTGCGCGGGGCTTTGCATCGTGACGATTACCGAGACACCAGGTGTCGACGCCGGTCCCGGCGTCGGCATGGCCGCGATACTGGCACGGCAGCGATCAGCTCACCTCAAGACCGGGTCGCCCGAACCCGGTGCGCGGAAGGCGGCTTTGACGCGACTTCGCAAGGCGATCCTCTGCAATCGCAAGGCTCTGAACCGGGCTATCAGCGCCGACTTCGGCCACAGGTCGCATTACGAAACAGAGATCATGGAAACGGTCGTCACGATTCAGGCGATCGACTACCTTCTGCGCAAAACGGCCAAATTCATGCGGCGAGAACGCCGGCGCGTGGCTGTGCCCTATCAGTCCGGCCGCGCCTATATAGAATATCAACCCAAGGGCGTTGTGGGGATCATGGCGCCGTGGAACTATCCATTTTCGCTGACCATGATTCCCCTCGCCACAGCGCTCGCTGCAGGCAATCGCGCCATGATCAAGCCATCGGAACTGACACCCCGCACAAGCGAACTTATCCAGGCGATTCTGGCAGAGGCTTTCTCGGCAGAGGAGGTGTCCGTTGTCCTTGGGGGCCCGGAAGCCGGGGCCTCCTTCAGCGCGCTTCCGTTCGACCATCTTCTTTTCACCGGCAGCACCAAGGTCGGCCGGTTGGTGATGAAGGCGGCAAGCGACAACCTCGTCCCCGTCACGCTTGAACTTGGTCGCAAGAGTCCGGCATTCATCGGACGTGGTGGAGTAACGACCGAGGCTGTCAAAAGCATCGTCTTCGGCAAGTTGTCGAACGCCGGCCAGACCTGCATCGCGCCGGATTACCTGATGGTACACGAATCCGATCTGGACAGATTCATAACCTTTTATGACGCGGCGGTCGGTCGGGCCTATTCGGGCGGTCCTACGGGCAAGGACTACAGTTCCGTCGTCAGCGACGGCCATTTCGACCGCCTTCGGGGTCTGTTAGACGATGCACACGCCCGGGCGCGGTCGTCCGCACAGTCGGCCGGAATGCCGAGGCGGCAGCGGACCGCCCGAGAACCATTACGCCCACCCTCGTCATCGGCGCGCCTGACGACAGCGCTATCATGACCGATGAGATTTTCGGCCCGCTTCTTCCGGTCAGGACGTATTCCGACTTTGCGGAAGCAATCGCCTTCGTGAGCGCGCGACCCCGCCCGCTGGCGCTATATTACTTCGGGCCGGAGGGCCCGGACCGCGCCGCGCTGCTCTCCCAGACGACATCGGGCAATGTCGGCATCAACAACACCCTTCTGCACATCGCGCAGGACGATCTGCCGTTCGGAGGGATCGGGGCAAGCGGCATGGGGCATTACCACGGCATCGAAGGCTTCCGGTCAATGAGCCACGCCAAGGGTGTCTATGTCCCGGGCCGGTGGAACTTCACTAACCTGCTTCGCGCGCCCTTTGGCCGGTTAACCGATACGGCGGTGCGGTCCGTCCTTGGCAGATCGTCGAACTGACATCTGCCAAGCCGCTTCCGGCTAGATCGCCGTTTCGTTCATAAGAACGATTTTGCCGATATGCGTGCCGCTGTCGATCAAGGAGTGGGCAGCAGCGGCATCGCTTAACGAAAAGGTGCGGTAGACCTCGGGCTTGACCAGCCCCTTAGCGATCAGCGGCCAGACGTTCCGTTCAAGCTCAGCAAGGATGGCTTGCTTGTCGTCATAACCCTGCGCACGCAGTGTCGAGCCGGCGTGAGTCAGGCGCTTTGCCAGCATGGGCCACAAATCCAGCTCTTTGGCCGGTCCCCTCAACACACTGACCTGCATGATGCGCCCGTTCATCGCAGCGGCAGCGTAATTACGCGCGACATAGTCGCCGCCGATGATGTCGGGGATCAGGTCTACCCCTGCCCCGCCGGTCGAGTCCCGCGCGGCCGCGACGTAGTCATCTTCCAAATAATTCACCGCCACATCCGCCCCAAGCCGAATGCTCGCCTCCTGCTGCGCCGCCGAGCTGACCGTGGTGATGATCCTGCCCGCCCCAAGCTGGCGAGCCAGCATCGTGGCCGTCGTGCCGATACCAGACGCGCCGCCATGGATCAGGACGTTGTCGCCTGCAGCGAAGCGCCCTCGCTCGAACATGTTGAGCCAGACGGTCATGAACGTCTCGGGCAGCGCTGCCGTCTCCGGCACGCTAAGGCCCTCGGGTAGCGCGAACGTCACCTGCTCACTCGCGACCGCATATTCTGCGTACCCGCCACCCGTCAGGAGCGCCCCGACCGTATCCCCGACCGCGAAACGGGTGACTGATGTTCCGGTTGCTACCACACGGCCGGCGACCTCCAGCCCGGGAATATCCGAGGCTCCGGGCGGAGGATCATACAGCCCTTTGCGCTGCAGCACGTCTGGGCCGTTGATGCCCGTCGCTTCTACATGAATCAGGACCTAGTTTTCGGCGGGTTTCGGCACATCCCTAGTCGTGGTGTGAAGGACTTCGGGACCGCCTGGGCGCGCAATTTCAACAGCAACCATGGTGCGAGGGATCAAAACTCTGCTCCAGCGATATGAACAACGCCAACCGGATAGGGCTAAACCTCTGTTTAAGGTCAGGGTCTTTAGTTGGCTGAGTTCCGGTAATCGATCGGAAGGCGACGCTAGTAAGGAGTTCGCTGTTGACCCTGAACAACGGTTTAACCTTATCGTCGCGAGCTGCCGACCGAAGGCCTGTCTGTTTCGGCGATATCCCGCGTCGGCATGCTCGCCACTACAGCCGAGATGATCTCAAGGAGTTGATATGCCGTTCATAACCACCAGTGATGGAACTGAGATTTACTACAAGGATTGGGGCCCGAAGGACGCTCAGCCGATCCATTTTCACCATGGATGGCCTCTCAGTGCAGATGACTGGGATGCGCAGACGCTGTTCTTTCTGAACAAAGGTTTTCGGGTCGTTGCGCATGATCGTCGCGGCCACGGCCGGTCAGCTCAGGTCAGCGGCGGCCATGATATGGACCATTATGCTTCGGATGCCACTGCGGTGGTTGAGTCGCTCGACCTCCGGAATACGGTTCATGTCGGCCATTCCACCGGTGGCGGGCAAGTGGCGCGCTATGTCGCCCAGCACGGGCAGCCGCAGGGTCGCGTCGCAAGGGCAGTCCTGATCGCCTCCGTCCCCCCGCTGATGGTCAAGACCGAGGCCAACCCCGACGGCGTTCCGATCGAGACATTTGACGATTTCCGCAGGCAGCTCGCCGCAGATCGCGCACAGTTCTACACAGACGTACCGTCCGGTCCGTTCTATGGGTTCAACCGGATGCTGACCAAGTCATCCGACGCGACGATCCGCAACTGGTGGCGTCAAGGGATGATGGGCGGGGCAAACGCCCACTACGAAGGCATCAAAGCGTTTTCGGAAACCGATCAGACAGCCGATCTTCGGGCGATCACCGTGCCGACACTTATTCTGCAGGGCGACGACGATCAGGTGGTGCCCTACAAGAACGCGGCGCTGAAGCAACACGAGCTGATCAAGGGCAGCGAGCTCAAAATCTATCCAGGTGCCCCGCACGGTATGCACACAACACATGCCGATGAGGTCAACGCTGATATCCTAGCGTTTATCCGAAGCTGATAAAGCTTCGAGCTGCGGGGACGCGCTAACCCCGCAGCGTTACGCCCCCTGTGGAAGCTTCTAGCGCAAAAGTTCGGAATTTCGCTTAGCCGCCCTACACAGTCTAATCAGCTTTATAGGGCGCTTACGTCTCCAATGCGGAACCATTTCTGTCCTATCAGTTCGGACACGGGCTGATATGGACGCAGCGTTACTCTAGCTAGGTTGTCATCTCACCACAAACGACCGTTAAGGGCGCATTAACCATTCCTTAAATTGCCATGATTAGCATAGTGGGGTTACTTGCGGTGCGGGACTCGGAATGTCGGTCGATCTGCTTATGGTTGTCACAACTCTCGCTTCCGCGCTGCTTGCGGCGGCACTGGCCATTCTGATCATCAAGTATCCCGACTGGCGGTCCGGGCGCGGCCCTAGGGCTGAGCACATAATTGAGCCGGTGGTTTTTCTGTTTGCTGGCAAGCGCTTGCGGGACGCGACGCCGCCCGCACGTCGCATTCTGGCGACTCTGCCGGGTGACAGCGACTGGACCCGGCTGTCAGGCTACCTTGCCCTGCGCTTTCCAGGGGTCGCCGACGCGATGTCGGCAGCAACCCAGCACGGTCATGCCGAGATCCTGCAACGGGGCAGTGACGGTGGGTTGCGTGTGGTGATCGACGATATGGGCCGTGGGGTGGTGCGATTCACCCTAGATGATCTGGCAGGTGAAAACGTCGGCGTCGTCGTTGATGCCCGGTCGATGACGACGATGGAGGAAGAGATTTCCTCGCTGCGCGACGCCGTCGACAGCATGCCGATCCTGATGTGGCGGGAGAACGCCTCGCACGAGATCACCTGGGTCAATGCCGCCTACCTGAAAGAAGTCGAGGCGCGGTCCGACGATGCCATCCTGTGGCCCATGCCCCGGCTGATCGCCCTGCCGGCAGATGCTGCGGCGGGCGTCGCGCATCGTCTGTCGCTGAAAGCGGGCGACACGGAACACTGGCTTGAATGCCACATCCATCAGACTGCAGCAGATCGGCTGATCTGCGCATTGCCAGCCGATACGACGGTGCGCGCTGAGAAAAGTCTGAAGGCCTTCGTGCAGACGCTGTCCAAAACCTTTGCCGATCTGCCCATCGGGCTGGCGATCTTTGACCGGGAGCGTCGGCTGCATTTGTTCAACCCGGCCCTGATCAACCTGACCGGCCTGTCGGCGGAGTTTCTGGCCCTTCGTCCGTCGCTTTACGCTTTTCTCGACCGGCTGAGAGAGGCGCGGATGGTGCCAGAGCCGAAGGACTATCCCACGTGGCGTAAGAAGATGACCACGCTCGAAGCGGCCGCAGCACGGGGGCACCATGTCGAGACGTGGATCTTGCCCAGTGGTCAGACCTATCGCGTGACAGGGCGTCCCCACCCCGATGGGGCGGTCGCTTTCGTCTTCGAAGATATCACGTCAGAGGCCGCACTGACCCGGCGGTTCAAGGCAGAGCTGTCCCTTGGCGCAGAGCTTTTGAACACGCTGGACGAAGCGATGGTCGTTTTTGACGGGCAAGGTCGTCGACTGACGTCGAATGCGCCCTATGCGGCGATGTGGGGACCAGACCTGCGCGGCCCGGTCACGGACCACCTGCGCCAGTGGGAAGCATCGGCAGATCAGTCAAGCGCAATCCCGCTGCGCGATGCGCTGGCAGAACGACCGCTAATCAAAGCGGTTCGCGGAACAATCACAGGGCCGGACGGCCACCCGGTCCAATGGACGACCCGGCTGCTTTCGGGTGGTCGGTTCTGCGTGTCGTTCAGCGCTGTGGCCCCTGTCCACAACGCGGCCGTGGCGGGTTCGAGGACCCCAGATCAGATCGCCTTCGCAGGTTGACCGGGGAAGATCGGGGCCACACTGCGGGTGTCACGTCCGCCGCACAATACGCAGTCAAAGAACTACTCGCTCAGCCGTAATCACGTGCACCGAAAATTGCGCTGCCGACCCGGACATGCGTCGCGCCTTCCGCGATGGCTGTTTCGAAATCGGCGCTCATGCCCATGGACAGGTCGCGCAGACCATTCGCCTCTGCCATAGTTCTAAGAAGACGGAAATGTGGACGGGGGTCCTGATCCTCGGGTGGAATACACATCAGGCCAGAAATTGACAGGCCAGCCGCTGTGCAGTCCCGTAGGAAGTCGTCTGCGTCATCCGGCAGCACCCCGGCCTTCTGGGGCTCCGATCCGGTGTTAACCTGCACCATCAGCATCGGCTGTCGACCAGTCTGATCGGCCAACTTGGCCAGTCGGGTCACCAATGACATGCGGTCGACCGTATGGACGGCATCGAATAGGTCAAATGCGGCCTTCGCCTTGTTGGATTGCAGCGGACCGATCATGTGCAACCGAACATCTGGCCATTCTTCGCGCCATGCCGGCCATTTGCCTTGCGCCTCTTGCAGGTAGTTTTCACCGAAGACGCGCTGACCCTGTGCAAGGACGTCTGTCACCCGCGCAGCAGGTTGCACCTTACTGACCGCGATCAGTGTCACGCTTCCCGGCGCGCGCCCGGCGATGGCCTCGGCGCGGCGAATGCGCGCTTGGATGTCATGCAATCCCATGACCCGTTTCTGTCGCAGCTGGCTTGAAAAGAAAGGAGCGGGCACAAGGCCCGCTCTTTCCGATGTCCCAGTCCGCAAGGACTAGAATTTGAAGTCGAGACCGAAGTCAGCCATCGTGCGGTCGATGCCGTCATAGCCGTCTTTGGTTTTGACGTGAACGACACCGCCCTTGATCATCGCGCCGCCGCCCAGGTCGTAGCCTGCGCCCAGACCGAAGACGTCAGCCTTGCCGTCTTGACCCGACAGGATGGAAGCTCCCGGCAGCACTACGTTGTCGTTGTCGACCCGGCGCCAGAAACCAGCCAGCTGCACGTCGTTGGCCAGTTTGTATTCCGCGCCCAGACCGTACTGGTTGACTTTTACGTCGTTGTTGGGACCGAAAACGGTCGCATCAGTGCGCGAGTACAGACCTTTGACCTTGAAGCCACCAACGGTGCCTGCGGCCGAGATCGCCCAGGTATTGACGTTGCCGATGTTGCGGGTAACGACGCCGGTTTCTTCGTCTTCCAGACCGAGCAGGTAGCCGCTGGTCAGCGGATCGCGGTAGACGTCGCCGCGCTCGTAACCGGCGCCCAGTTCCCAGCCCGCGACTTCGTAAGCAGCGCCCAGCGACCAAGCGTTGGTGTCACGCTTTTCAGCCGTGTTCTGATAGTACTGATCCTGGAACGATGCGAACAGTTTCACACCGTTGATGGTGTATTCGTACAGCAGCGTTGCTTCCTGACGACCGCCCAAGTCGGTGTCCAAGTCCGAATTGTTGTAGTAGAATTCGTTCAGGTCATCCAGTTCGGTCACGCCGACATACGGCAGATGGCCGACGGCGTTCACGATCGCGGCGTCGGTGTCACCAACGCTGATCTTGCCGTAGGTGCCCGAAGCCCAGACGATCCCTTTGTAGGCCGAACCGGCGATGCCGGTGTTCGACGCGCCGGTCGACGCTTGGTCAGCACGCAGCGACGCACCGAATTCCAGGCCCGAGTCGGTCTGACCGGTCATGGTGAATTTCACACGAGCGCGGTTGACCACGTTCCATGCGGAGTCAGTACCGCCGGTGCCGTTGACCAGATCCGAGTCGTAACGCATGCCCAGTTTTGCGTCGCCGGTGACGGCGACTTCAGCGGATGCCGCGCCAGCAAAGGCGAGGACCAGCGCGCTGGTGGCAAAAAGAACTTTTTTCATCGTGTTCCCTCTTGTCTCTCTGTTGTCCCAGCACGGCGGGCCGGTCTGAGCATGCAGTTTGTTTCGCGTAACCCCCGTTTCATTGCAACGACGCGCGGGGGCTGTCCGAGGAATCGAAAAATCTGTGATGCACAAGCGCCACACTTTTTTGTCATGAGGCTGAAACCCGCCCAACCTGCCTGCGCTTGCTGCGACTTGTCGCAAGGTAGCGTTCCGCGCTAAGGCTTCGCAGGACGCGCGCGAAAAGGGATTTGCAATGTTCGGACGCACCGCACAACTGACCATCGGTTTTGGCTTGATCGCGACCCTGGCCGCTTGCGGCGGCAGCGGGGGGCCGTTCGGTCTGCCTGCATCCCAACATGCCCAACAGAATCAGCAGACGCAGGAAGAAAGCCGTTCATCGGTCTGGGACTTGTTCGGCAACCGCTCAGACCCGAACCAGCAGGTCGCCGTGAACCGCTATCTGTGGAACGCGAGCCTAGATGTTCTGAACTTCCTGCCGATCCAGTCGATCGACCCGTTCACGGGCGTCATCGTCACGGGCTATGGCACGCCCCCCGGAGGCGGCCGCTCCTATCGCGCGACCGTCAAGGTCAGCGATCCGGCACTGGACGCCCGCAGCCTGAAGGTGTCGCTGCAAGGCGCCGGCGGCGGTGCCGTTGCCCCCGACACCGCCCGTGCGGTCGAGGATGCGATTCTGACCCGTGCGCGGCAGCTGCGCGTCCGCGACGGACAGCTGTAAGGCATCACGCACGCTGGACCTGTGCGGGCGGTGGCGATAAACCCGCCCGCAACATGACGTTCGAGGTCCCCGATGCCCTATGATCCCCAGAACAGCGAGCCGCGCTGGCAACAGGCGTGGAACGATGCCGCGACCTTCACGGCGGTCCGGGACGAACGGCCCAAGTTCTATGTCCTTGAGATGTTTCCCTATCCGTCGGGCCGCATCCACATGGGCCATGTGCGCAACTATACGATGGGCGATGTCGTCGCGCGCTATAAGCGGGCGCAGGGGTTCAGCGTGCTGCACCCCATGGGGTGGGACGCGTTCGGCATGCCGGCTGAAAACGCCGCGATGGAGAACGGTGGCCACCCACGCGAATGGACCTATGCCAACATCGCCACGATGCGCGATCAGCTGAAACCGCTGGGCCTGTCCATCGACTGGAGCCGCGAGTTTGCGACTTGCGACGACGACTATGTCGCCCAGCAGCAGGCGCTGTTTCTGGATATGCTGCACGCCGGGCTGATCTATCGGAAATCGGCCGTGGTGAACTGGGACCCGGTCGACATGACCGTTCTGGCCAACGAACAGGTCATCGACGGCAAGGGCTGGCGCTCTAACGCGCCGGTCGAGCGGAAGGAGCTGACCCAGTGGTTCTTCCGCATCAGCGACTATGCCGACGATCTGCTGACGGCGCTGGACGGCCTGAACGGCTGGCCCGAAAAGGTCCGCCTGATGCAGCAGAACTGGATCGGCAAGTCGCGCGGCCTGCAGTTCACCTTTGACCTGACCGCGCCCGCCGAAGGGTTCACCCAGATCGAGGTCTATACCACGCGTCCCGACACCATGATGGGCGCGTCGTTCGTGGCGATCTCCCCCGACCATCCGCTGGCCAAGTCGTTGGAATCCGACCCCAAAGTCGCCGCGTTCAACGCCGAGGCCCGCAAGCTGGGCACCAGCGAAGAGGCGGTTGAAACGGCCGAGAAGCTTGGCTTCGACACCGGGCTGACCGTGCGCCACCCGCTGGACCCGGCATGGGAACTGCCCGTCTGGATCGCGAACTTTGTTCTGATGGACTATGGCACCGGTGCCATTTTCGGTGTGCCGGCCCACGATCAGCGCGACTTTGAATTCGCCAGCAAATATGCGCTGCCGATCACCCCCGTCTTCGTCCCCGAAGGCGAATCCGATGCCAGCCCCGCCCTGCCCTTCGTCCCGCCTAAGACCGAGCGGGTGGAGTATATTCGCGGCTTTGGCACCGATGGTCTGGCAAACGGGGCCGAGGCGATCGACGCCGCCGTCACCGCCGCGGAAACCGCAGGTTTCGGCCAGGGTGTCACCAAGTTCCGCCTTCGCGACTGGGGTATTTCTCGCCAGCGTTACTGGGGCTGCCCGATCCCCGTCGTTCATTGCGACGACTGCGGCACGGTGCCCGAATCCAAGGCGAACCTGCCCGTGCTGCTGCCCCTGGATGTCAGCTTTGACGTGCCGGGCAACCCCTTGGACCGCCATCCCACGTGGCGCAACACGACCTGTCCGGTCTGTGGCAAGCCGGCCCGGCGCGAAACCGACACGATGGATACGTTCGTCGATTCGTCCTGGTACTACGCCCGCTTCACCGCGCCGCACGCGGATACGCCCACCGTTGCAGCAGACGCCGAATACTGGATGAACGTCGACCAGTATATCGGCGGGGTTGAGCATGCGATTCTGCACCTGCTCTATTCGCGCTTCTTTGCGCGGGCGATGGCCAAGACCGGCCACCTGCCCGAAAAGTCGCGCGAACCGTTCGATGCGCTGTTCACGCAAGGCATGGTCACGCACGAAATCTACATGACCGAAGATGCGCGCGGTCGCCCGGTCTATCACCTGCCCGAGGATGTCGTTGATGGCATGCTCGCGGACGGGACCGCAGTGACCGTCATCCCATCGGCCAAGATGTCGAAGTCCAAAAAGAACGTCGTCGACCCGGTCAACATCGTGGCGAATTTCGGCGCCGATACGGCGCGTTGGTTCATGCTGTCGGACAGCCCCCCCGAACGCGACGTCGAATGGACCGCTGCGGGGGCCGAGGCGTCGGCCAAGTTTCTGGCCCGCCTGTCGCGCCTGTCCGAAGACACAGGCGAGGTTGACCGCGACGACCCCGACCTGACCCGCGCCACCCACCGGGCGATCGACGACGTTTCACGCGCGATCGAAGGGTTCGCCTTCAACAAGGCCGTGGCCAAGCTGTACGAACTGGCCAACGCGGTCGGCAAATCGGACGCATCTGGCGCGCCGCGCCGCGCCGTCCTGCGCACGCTGGCGCAGTTGGCCGCGCCGATGGTCCCGCATCTGGCCGAAGACATCTGGTCACGCACCGGCGGCGAGGGTCTGGTCGCGGATGCGCCCTGGCCCAAGGCTGATCCCACGTTGCTGGTGGCCGACACCGTCACCCTGCCCGTCCAGATCAATGGCAAGCGTCGCGCGGACATCACCGTCCCCGCGACGATGCCGCAGGCCGAAATCGAGGCACTGGTCCTGGCCGACGAAACCGTCCAGCGCTTTCTGGAAGGCAAAGCACCGAAAAAGCTGATCGTCGTGCCCGGGCGGATCGTCAATGTCGTTGCATAACCCGCTGGTCGCAGTCGCGGCAGCGCTGACGCTTGCCGCCTGCACGTTCACGCCGGTCTATGGCCCGGATGGCCCCGGGCAACGACTGTTCGGGCAGGTCCAGCCGGCGCAGCCGAACACGCAGGACGAATTCGCCTTTACCCGCCGCCTGGGTGAGCGTCTGGGATCCGAAGGGTCGCGCTACACGCTCAACTATAAGTTGCAGATCGCTGTCGTCCCGCAGGCCATCACCCGCGACCAGAACACCACGCGTTATTCGCTGAACGGCACCGCGGCCTTTACCTTGACGGACCGCAGCACCGGTGCCGTCGTGACGCGCGGACAGGTCAGCAACTTCACCAGCTATTCCGCGGTGGGCACGACCATCGCCACGTTGGCTGCCGAAACAGATGCGCGCAACCGGCTGGCCATCATGCTGGCCGATCAGGTCCTGACGCGTCTTTACGCCACAATGCCCGCCGACAGCCCATGAACCTGAAAGGGGCCGAGATTGCGCGGTATCTCGCGCGGCCCGACCCCTCTCGGCCGGGGCTGCTGATCTATGGTGGCGACGGCATGCGCGTCGCGCTGAAACGGGCCGAGGCGGTGGCGGCGCTGACCGGGCCGAATGCCGACACCGAAATGCGTCTGACCCGGATCGCCGGGGCGGATCTGCGCAAGGACGGGGCGCAGCTTCTGGATGAAATCAAGGCGGTCGGGTTCTTCCCCGGCCCGCGCGTCGTGCTGGTCGAGGATGCGACCGATACCGTCGCACCCGCGATCGCATCCGCGCTGAAGGACTGGGACCATGGCGATGCCGTAATCGTCGTGACGGCGGGCGGGCTGAACAAGTCATCCGCGCTGCGCAAACTGTTCGAGCCCCACCCCCGCGCCGTGGCGGCCCCCATCTATGATGACCCGCCGGGCGAAGAGGAAATTGGCCGTTGGCTGGCGGACGCCGGTCTGACCGACGTGCCCCCGCCCGCCATGCGCGATCTGATGGCGCTGTCGCGTGCCATCGACCCCGGTGACTTTCGCCAGACGGTCGAAAAGATCGGGCTTTACAAGCGCGGCGATGCGACGCCCCTGACCTCGGATGAAATCGGCGCGCTGGCCCCCGCCACGGTCGAGGCCGAGGTTGATGAGGTCATCGATGCCGCAGCTGACGGCAACACTGCCGCACTTGGCCCCCTGATGCGGCGGGTTGAAACACAGGGGATCGCCCCGGTCACGCTGTGCATCGCCGCGATGCGCCACTTCCGCGCGCTGCATGCGGCGGCGGCCGATCCGGGCGGCGCGGGGGCGGGGCTGTCCCGCCTGCGGCCGCCCGTCTTTGGTCAGCGCCGCGACCGCATGGCGCGTCAGGCGCAGGGTTGGGGCATGCGCGCCTTGGAAGACGCGCTGCATCTGTTGGTGGACACCGACCTGACGCTGCGGTCCAGTTCGCGCGCGCCTGCCATGGCAGTCATGGAACGGGCGCTGATCCGCCTTGCCATGATGCCGCGCGGCAGACGCTGAGATGGATGCGCCACAGATTGAGCGTCCCTGCGCCCTGGTCGTGGGTGCCGGCCCTGCCGGACTGATCGCCGCCGAAGAGATTGCCCGCGCGGGTCACGCGGTCATCATCGCAGACGCCATGCCGACCCCCGCGCGCAAGTTCCTGATGGCCGGGAAATCCGGTCTGAACCTGACCAAGGACGAACCCAAAGACGTCTTCGCGTCCCGTGTCACAGGCAGCGCCGCGCCGTTGGTCCGCGTGGCACTGGACAGCTTCGGTCCCGCCGAGGCGGTCGCGTGGGCCGAAGGGCTGGGCATCACGATGTTTACCGGATCGACCGGGCGGGCCTTTCCCGTGGGGATGAAGGCGTCGCCGCTTTTGCGCGCTTGGCTGGCGCGTCTTGCGGGCCTGGGCGTCGAACTGCGCACGCGCTGGCGCTGGCAGGGGTTTCAGGGCGATGCCCTGCGTTTCGACACGCCAGACGGCCCACGGCTGATTGCACCCAAGGTGGGCGTGCTGGCGCTGGGCGGGGCAAGCTGGCCGCGCCTTGGATCGGATGCTGCGTGGGTGCCGTGGCTGCGTGAACGCAGCGTCGGCATGGTGCCCTTCCAGCCCGCCAACATGGGCTTTCATGTCGACTGGTCACCCAAGATGGCCGCGCTGTTCGGCACGCCCGTCAAAGGCACGCAGATCACTGCAGGTCCCCTCAGGACGCGCGGCGAATGGGTCGTGACCGAAGCCGGGGTCGAAGGCGGCGGCATCTATGAAATCGCGGCCCCGATCCGTGATGGGGCGACGGCGCAGGTAGACCTGATGCCGGATGTGTCGGCGGATGATCTGGCGCGGCGGCTTGCCGCGATCCCTGCCCGCCAGTCGATCGGCAACCGGCTGCGTCGCATATTGGGTGACGGGGTCAAGGCGGCGCTGGCCTTGGAATGGGGACGCCCTCTGCCAGACGCGCCCGATGCGCTGGCAGCCCGGTTGAAGTCGCTGCCAATTCCAATTGCAGGCCCGATGCCAATCTCGCGCGCGATTTCGTCTGCCGGTGGAATCACCGCCGACGCACTGGACCCGAATCTGCGTCTGCGCGCCGCCCCGAACCTTTTTGCAGCGGGCGAGATGCTGGATTGGGAGGCACCGACCGGCGGCTATCTTCTGACGGCCTGTCTGGCGACTGGACGCATGGCGGGACAGGCCGCGGCGCAGGTGTTGAACGACCCCGATTGACGGGGTGTGGCGAAAGCGCGCAGTGTCGCGGCCTGATCTTTGCGGCCAGACCCTTTTCAGGACCTTTCAGATGACCAAGGACGCACGTCTTTTCACGCCGATCCTGATTGGCGGTTCGATCATCCTGATGATCAACTTTGCCCTGCGCGCGAGCTTTGGCGTCTTTCAGATTCCCGTCGCCGAAAGCTATGGCTGGATGCGCGGCGATTTCAGCATGGC
Organism: Paracoccus denitrificans; assembly: GCA_003240735.1. Classification (GTDB taxonomy): domain Bacteria; phylum Pseudomonadota; class Alphaproteobacteria; order Rhodobacterales; family Rhodobacteraceae; genus Paracoccus; species Paracoccus denitrificans_A. The sequence goes on from QFNE01000001.1 coordinate 168,357, forward strand.
GATTGCCATCCAGAACCTTGCATGGGGCATCGGACAGCCCCTGTTCGGGGCTTTGGCGGAACGGTTCGGTGACCGCAAGACGATCATCCTGGGCGCGATTCTATACGCGCTGGGTCTGGTGATGACATCGTTCGCCCTGACCCCGGGTGGCATGCAGTTCTGGGCGATTGCGGTGGGATTCGGCATCGCAGGCACCGGCTTTGGCGTCATTCTGGCGATCATCGGACGCGCCGCCAGCGACGAAAACCGCAGCATGGCCCTGGGCATCGCGACGGCCGCCGGGTCGGCGGGACAGGTCATCGGCGCCCCGCTCGCTCAGGGGCTGATGGCCTTCATGCCGTGGCAGCAGGTGTTTCTGGTGTTCGCGGGTCTGGTTTTCCTGATCCTGCTGTTCCTGCCGATGCTGGGACACGGCAAGCCTGCCCCCAAGGCCGAGATCGAGGAATCGCTGGGCCGCGTTCTGGGCCGGGCATTTCGCGACCCGACCTATCTGATGATCTTTGCGGGGTTCTTTTCCTGCGGCTATCAGCTGGCCTTCATCACCGCGCATTTTCCGGCCCTGATCGTCGAGATGTGTGGACCAATCGCGCCCGACGGCGGATTGGCTGCCTTGGGCATCACCACGACCAGCGCGCTGGGCGCGGTGGCGATCTCGCTGATCGGTTTGGCCAACATCGCGGGGTCGATTGCCGCCGGGTGGCTGGGCAAGCGCTATTCCCGCAAATACCTGCTGGCTGGCGTCTATACGCTGCGCACCATTGCCGCGGCTGCGTTCATCCTGTCGCCCATCACGCCGACCAGCGTCCTGATCTTTTCGGTCGTGATGGGGTCACTGTGGCTGGCGACGGTGCCGCTGACCTCGGGGTTGGTCGCCTATATCTATGGCCTGCGGTACATGGGGACGCTTTACGGCTTTGTGTTTCTGTCCCACCAACTGGGCTCGTTCTTGGGTGTCTGGCTGGGCGGGTGGCTGCACGACGTCTATGGCAGCTATACCATCGTCTGGTGGGTCGGCGTGGGCGTCGGGGCGTTTTCGGCGCTGATCCACCTGCCGGTCCGCGAAATCCCGATCCACCTGCGGGGGCGGTCGGCGGCGTCGCCCACCGCAGCCTAGGGCTGCGGCAGGGCGTCCGCGGACTTGCGGCGCATCGTCAGGCGTTTGACGCCGACATACAGCGCCGGGACCATGACGATGGCGATGACCGTCGATGTGACCATCCCGCCCAGAACCGCGATGCCGATGGCGTTCTGCGCCTTGGCCCCGGCACCGGTCGCAATCGCCAGGGGCAGAACGCCCAGCATGAATGTGGCCGTCGTCATCAGAATCGGGCGTAGGCGCTGACGGGCGGCGGTGATCGTGGCCTGTGTCAGTTCGACGCCCGACTTGATCTGGGTCTCTGCAAACTCGACGATCAGAATGGCGTTTCGTGCCGCCAGCCCGATCGTCGTCAGGATCCCGACCTTGAAATAGACATCATCGGTCTGGCCCAGAAGCCATGCCCCCAGCAGCGCCCCCAGAACTCCGACCGGCACCGCCAGCATGACCGCAAACGGGACCGACCAGCTTTCGTAAAGCGCCGCCAGCGCCAGAAACACGATAAGCATCGACAGTGCGTACAGCACCGGCGCCTGCGCGCCCGACTGCCGTTCCTGATAGCTGATGCCCGTCCACGCCACCCCGTAGCCGCCGGGAACCTGGGCCACCAACTCCTCCATCGCGTCCATGGACTGGCCCGAACTGGCCCCCGGTCCGGCCGCGCCGTCGACGCTCAGCGCCGGGGTCGCGTTGAAGCGGTTCAGGTTCGGCGACACCGGCGCCCATTCGGTCCGCATAATCGAACTGAAGGGCACCATCTCGCCGGTGTTGTTGCGCGCATACCATGCCTCGATATCGCGGGGCTGCATGCGCCAGCGCGCGTCGGCCTGCACGATCACCGGGCGCAGGCTGGAGCCGAGGACGAAGTCGTTGACCTCCGTCCCCGCGAAGACGGTCGACAGCATGCCGTTCACGTTGTCGACCGACAGCCCCAGACTTTCCGCCTTCTGCCGATCGACCGAGATTTTCAGCGCCGGCTCGGATTCGCCAAAGCGGTTGTCGACGTCCGCGACGCGGCTATCGCCCGCCGCCAGATCGACCAACTGGTCCATCGCGTTCTGCAACGCCTCGGCGCCGCGATTGGCGTAATCGACCAGATACATCGAAAAGCCCGATGTGTTCCCCAGTCCGGGAATCGCCGGGGGCTGTTGGAAACGCACGTCACCCTGGCGGTTGCCACGGAAATGATCGTTGCCCCGCTGTGCAATCGCCTCGGCCGAGGCGTCCGCAGACTTACGTTCGCCGTAAGGTTTCAGCTTGATGAACATCGTGGCGCTGCGCTGGCTGGTGCCGTTGAAGCCAAACCCCATCGCGGCGAATGACGATTCGACCGTCTCGGCCTCGTTTGCCTCAAGATACGCCTCGACCTGATCGACGACCTGCTGGGTCTGCTGGGTCGTTGACCCCTCGCTCAGGATCACGCGGGCCTGCAGGACGCCCTGATCTTCCTGCGGCAGGAACGATGCCTCCAGCTTCTGCCACACCAGCCAGACGCCGCCCACGATCACCAGCAATGCCAGCACCGAAACGATCGGGCGCGGCAGCAGGCGTGCGACCGTGCGGCCGTAACCGTCGCGCAACCGGTCCAGATTTCGGTTGAACCAGCGCGCCGGAGCAAAGCGCACTTCGTGCGTCTGGCGGCGCAGGATCTGGGCACACAGCGCAGGCGTCAGGATGACCGCGACAAGGAGCGACAGCACCATCGCCGAGATGATCGTCAGCGAGAACTGGCGATAGATCACCCCCGCCGCGCCCGGAAAGAAAGCCATCGGCAGGAACACAGCTGACAGCACGACGACGATGCCGATCAGCGCCCCGGTGATTTCACCCATCGACTTGGCCGTCGCATCATACGGGGACAGCCCCTCGTCATGCATCAGCCGCTCCACGTTCTCGACCACGACGATGGCGTCATCGACCAGCAGGCCGATGGCCAGAACCAATGCGAACAGCGTCAGGGTATTGATCGTGTATCCGGCGATGAACAGGATGCCGACCGTTCCCAGCAGAACGACAGGAACGGCGACGACCGGGATCAGCGTGGCGCGCCATGTCTGGAGAAAGATCATCAGGACGACGACAACCAGCACCAGCGCCTCGACCAGGGTGTGATAGACCCGCTCGATCGACGCCTCGACGAAGGGGGAGGTGTCATAGGCCACGCGGAACTCGACCCCTTCGGGCAGGGCGGACGCGACCTGGTCCAGCGTGCGTGACACGGCGGCGGAGGTATCGACCGCGTTCGCCCCGTCGGCCAGATTGACGCCGAACCCGGCCGCAGGCAGCCCGTTGAACCGCGCACCCCCGCCATAGGATTGCAGCCCGATTTCGACCTTGGCCACATCGCCCAGCAGGACCGTGCCCCCACCTGCATCGGTCTTCAGCAGGATGTTCTGGAAGTCCTGAACCGATTGCAGCTGGCTTTGCGCTGTCACCGTGGCGGTGAATTGCTGCCCCGGCACGGTCGGCTGCTGTCCCAGCGATCCGACCGACACGGTGGCGTTCTGCGACCGGACCGCCGCCACGACATCGGCTGGCGTCAGCTGAAACCGCACCAGCGACAGCGGATCGAGCCAGATCCGCATTGCATAGCTGGACCCGAACACGTTGACCCCGCCCACCCCATCGGTGCGCGTGACCGGCCCCTCGACCACCTCAGACAGCAGGTCGCCCAGTTGAGAGGTCGCCATGCGCCCGTCCGTCGACACCAACGCACCGACCATCAGGATCGACGATGTCGACCGGGTGACACTGACCCCTTGCTGGACCACCGCATCGGGCAGACGCCGTTCGACCTGCGAAATCTGGCTTTGCACGTCGTTCTGCGCGTCAACCGGGTTGGTGTCGCCGCTGAATGTCAGGGACAGGTTGGCACGCCCTTCACGCGACGTGGCCTCCATATAGATCAGCCCGTCGATGTCGGTCAGCGCGTCTTCGAGCACCCGCGTGACCGAGTTTTCGACCGCATCCGCCGTCGCACCCGAATAGCTGGCGTTGATTCGAACCGTTGGTGGGGCGATGTCGGGATATTGTTCGACCGGCATCTGCCACAGGGCCCAGCCGCCGCCCAGCATCGTCACGATCGCCAGAACCCACGCGAATACGGGCCGAGAGATGAAGAACTGCATCCGCCCTCAGCCCCCGATCCGAACGGCGGGGGACGCGGCGGCGGATGAGACGGGCGGCGTCTGCGTAGCCGCGCCGTCGACGGCCGCCGGTGGCGCGGCGGTCGTATCGTTTGCGTCCGATACCAACCCTTGGGCCGATATGGTCACGGGCACGGTCTTGACCGCCAGGCCAGCGCGGACGTTCTGCAGATTGTCGACGATGATCGCGTCGCCGTCGTTCAGGCCGTCACTGACGATCCACTGGTTCTGCCATGTCCCGGTTTCGGTCAGAATGACCTGTTCGGCCTTGCCGTCCCGGGCAACATACGCCGTCAGCGAGCCGTCCGCCGACCGGCTGGTCGCGCGCTGCGGGACAAGCAGGCCCGACGATGTGCCCAGCGTCACTTCGACCCGCAGGAACTGTCCGGGCATGATCATGCGGTCCGGGTTGTCGAACTGAAACCGGAACTGCGCGGTCCCGGTCGTGGTCGACACGGTCGCGCTGGGCGACACGCTGCGTCCCTTGGCCTGATAGACGCTGCCGTCCTCCAGGGTCAGGCTCACGTCCAGCTCGGCCCCGCGCGTCAGGCTGCCGTCCCGCGTCAGGGCGCGGTTGCGGATGATCGCGGCGCTGGACTGTTGGACGTCGACATAGATCGGATCGACGCGTAGGACTGTGGTCAGCGCCTCGGTCTGGTTGGCGGTGACGATTGCGCCGATCGACAGGGCCGAGATGTCGGCGATCCCGTCAATCGGACTGCGCACCCGGGTCTGGTCCATGTCGATCTGCGCCACCTGCCGCGCGGCGTTGGCGGCACTGACGCCGGCCTCGGCCTGCGCGAGGGCGACCTGCGCGGTTTCCACTGCAGCCTGCGTAGTGCCGACGCCCCGCAGGGTGCGGGCGCGTTCCAGCGCGGCCTTGGCGGCCTCCAGCGTGGCTGCGGCCTGAGCCACCGACGCATCGGCGGACTGCAGGGCGGCCTTGAACGTGTCATCCTCGATCACGAACAGAACGTCGCCCGCCTTGACGGGACGGCCGGGCTGATAGGGGATTTCCTTGATCACGCCGCCCACACGGGGCCGGATTTCCGCGGTCTGGTAGGCGACGGCACGACCCGGCAGCGTTTCGACATAGGGCACGTCCTGCCGCGTCGCGGTCACCACGCCGACCTCGATCTCGCGGTCGCGGTCGGACCCACCGGGGCGCCCCCGCTGACCGGGGGGGCCCTGCTGCGCCATGGCCGATTGCGCGACCAGCAGCAGGGCCAGCAGCGCCACCATGACGGGCCAGCCAAGGCTGCGCCAAAACGCGCGCGCACTGCCCGTGGCCGATGCCACCCCGTTCTTCGTCATGCCTGCCTGCCCTTCGCCTTGGTCGGTCTTGGCGATGTTCTGACACATGCTTCCCCAATGGAAACGAAACCGCGGGTCCGGATCGCGATTGCACGTCATTGTGCGCGCGAGGGGTGCCGAGCACCCCCTGCCTCACCCGTCTTTGACCAGACCCTTCCTTGCGCCCGGACCTCGCAGCGGCCACCCTAGCCAAAACCGCGACCCCAAGGAGCCGCTGATGCGCCCCATGTTTCCCGCCATTGCCGTGATGCTGGCATCCGCCGCCCCGGCCCTGGCCGAGATGCCGCCCGGCATCAGCTACTTCACCATGCCGAACGGCCTGCAGACCGTCGTGATCGAAGATCACCGCGCGCCCGTCGTCGTGCAGATGGTGTGGTACAAGATCGGGTCCGCCGACGAGGTGCCCGGAAAATCCGGCATCGCCCATTATCTGGAACACCTGATGTTCAAGGGCACCGAAAAGCTGAAACCGGGCGAGTTTTCCAAGACCATCGCCGAAAACGGCGGCATGGATAACGCCTTCACCAGTTATGACTATACCGCGTATTTCGAGCGTATCGCATCCGACCGTCTGCCCATGATCATGCAGATGGAGGCCGACCGCATGGCCAATCTGCGCATCGGCGAAGAGGACTGGAAAGCCGAACGGCAGGTCGTCCTGGAAGAACGCGCGCAACGCACGGACAGCAGCCCCTCGGCACTTTTCGGCGAAGAACGCGCGGCTGTTCAGTACTACAACCACCCCTACGGCCGCCCGGTCATCGGCTGGCGTCAGGAGATGGAGGGACTGACCCGCGAAGACGCCCTTAAATGGTATGACGACCATTATGCCCCGAACGACGCGATCCTGATCGTGGCCGGCGACGTCACCCGCGAACAGGTCGAGAAGCTGGCAAACGAGTATTACGGCCCGATCCCGCCCAAGGAAGGCGCGACCCGCAAGGAACGTCCGCAAGAGCCGACCCAGCGCGCCGCCCGCCGGATGGAGATGAAAGACCCTCGCGTCCCGCAACCCGTCCTGACCCGCAGCGTGCTGGCGACCGAACGAAATGCCGGCGACCAGAAGAAAGCCGCCGCGTTGACGGTTCTGGCCGAACTGCTGGCCGGATCGCCACAGACATCCGTTCTGGGACGCGATCTGGTTCTGGGGGGCAAGGCGCTGTTCGTCGATGCCGGTTACGATGGGCTGTCTGTCGATCCGACGACCTTCACGCTGGCGATGGTCCCGGCCCCCGGCGTGTCCCAGACGGATGCCGAAGCCGCCCTGAACGACGGTGTGGCCAAATTCCTGAAGGACGGCCCCGACGCGGCTGCGCTGGACCGCGTGCGCACGCAACTGAAAGCCGGGCGCATCTATGAACGCGATTCCGCCCATGGGCGCGCCTATGACTATGGTCAGGGGTTGTCGATCGGGCTGACGGTTGACGATGTGAACGACTGGCCCGACGTGCTGGCCGCGGTTACCGCCGACGACGTGATGGCGGCGGCGCGTGACGTGCTGGTCAACCCCGCCACCGTCACCGCATGGCTTCTGCCCGACGACAGCCAGCCTGCGCAGCCGGCGGCGGATATGCCCGCGCTGACCCAGGGCCAGAACGCCACCGCCGATGGCGCCGCCGCACCTGAACGGGCACCGTCCTCTGACACCCAAAAGCCGGAGGCTTCCGAATGATCCGCGCCCTTATCGCATCTGCCACGCTGTGCCTGCTGGCGGCATTGCCCGCGCGCGCCATCGACGTGCAGCAGGTGACATCGCCCGGCGGCATCCACGCGTGGCTGGTGCAGGACGACTCGATCCCGTTCGTCGCGCTGAACTTCGCGTTCAAGGGCGGCGCGTCGATGGACCCGCCCGGCAAACGGGGCGCCGTCAACCTGATGACCGCGACGCTGGAAGAAGGCGCGGGCGACCGCGATGCCACCCAGTTCGCCGAAGAAACCGAGCGTCTGGGTACCGATTACAGCTTTGCCGCGGGTGATGACGCCGTCAGCGTGGCGGCCCGGATGCTGACCGAAAACCGCGATCAGGCGGCCGACCTTCTGCACGACGCGCTGACCGATCCGACGTTTTCCGATGAGGCGGTGAACCGCGTCCGCGCGCAGGTCGAAGCCTCGATCCGGGCCGAGCATACCGATCCGCAATCGCTGGCGACAATGGAAATGGCCAAGCAGGCATGGGGTGACCACCCCTATGCCACGTCGATCAACGGCACCGCCGACAGCGTGGCGGGCCTGACCCGTGACGATCTGATCGACGCCAAGAACCGTGTGCTGGCGCGCGACCGTGTGTTGGTGTCCGCATCTGGCGATATCTCACCCGAAGAGCTGGGCCAGCTTCTGGACCGTATCCTTGGCGATCTGCCCGCCAAGGCGACGGCCCCGCTGCCACCGGCGGCCGATCTGCAACTGACCGGCGGTGAAACCGTCATCGACTGGGACAGCCCGCAGACCATCGTGATGTTTGCCCAACAGGGCCTGCCGATGACGGACCCCGATTACTTCGCCGCGTTCGTTCTGGACCACGTGCTGGGCGGCGGCGGATTCTCATCTCGGCTGATGAATGAAATTCGGGAAAAGCGCGGCCTGACCTATGGCGTCTCGACCGGGCTTGCCAATCAGGTGCTGGGCCAGACATGGCAGGGCGGCATGGCCACCTCGAACGGCAATGCGCGGCAGGCCGTCGATCTGGTCAAGCAGATCTGGGGCGACATCCGGGGCGGCATCACCCAGCAGGAACTAGACGCGGCCAAGACCTATCTGACTGGCGAATACCCGTTGCGGTTCGACGGCAATGTCCGCATCGCCACGATCCTGACGTCGATGCAGCTGATGGACATGGACCCCGACTATATCAACACCCGCAACAGCAAGGTCGAGGCGGTGACGCTGGACGATGTCAAGCGCGTTGCCGACCGCTTGCTGGATACCGACAAGCTACGGTTCGTTCTGGTGGGGCGTCCCGAAGGGATGTGATCCGATCACTCCGGGTATAGAAAAAGGCGCGGCCCCAACCTGGGCCGCGCCTTTTTCGTGACTTGGCTACGCAGGGATTACTTCACCTGCACCGCGCCGCTGCCGCCCAGCGCCGCACCGGCGACCGCGCCGACCGGTCCGCCCACGACTGCGCCGGTCGCAGCACCCGTCGTTGCACGCGTTGCGGTGTTCGGACCACAGGCCGAAACTGCCAGAACCATGCCGCACGCCAGCATCATGCCGAATTTTTTCATCTGATCGCTCCTTGAAAGAAAAACCGCATGACGCGGATTTGGAATGTAAGCGATGGGGCAGACGTCAGGTTCCGCACGCGCATGTTTTGCTGCAAAAGGTGATCGGTGATGCGGTGGGTCAGCTTGGCGAATCTGCGAGCCACATGCTAGATCATGGGTCATGACCCGCCACGACCCCAACATCTCTGATCGACCGGTCATCCGTCTGCTGGATGAGGCCGCTGCGAACCGCATCGCGGCGGGCGAGGTCGTCGAACGCCCGGCGTCTGCAGTCAAGGAACTGGTGGAAAACGCGCTGGATGCAGGCGCGCGGCGCATCGGCATCGTGATTGCGGGGGGCGGCAAGCGGTTGATCCGGGTGACGGATGACGGCTGCGGGATGACGCCCAGTGATCTGCCGCTGGCGATCGCCCGCCACGCCACGTCCAAGATCGACGGCCACGACCTTCTGAACATCCGCAGCTTTGGCTTTCGTGGCGAGGCGCTGCCGTCGCTGGGCGCGGTGGGCCGTCTGACGATCACCAGCCGCGCAGGGACTGAAGGCGCGCAAATCACCGTCGCAGGCGGTCGCGCGACCGACGTGCGCCCTGCCCCGGGCAACCGCGGCACCACCATCGAGCTGCGCGATCTGTTCTTTGCCACCCCGGCACGGCTGAAGTTCCTGCGCGGCGACCGGGCGGAAACCCAGGCCATCGCCGAGGTTGTGCGCCGTCTTTCCATGGCCGAACCCGCCGTGGCGTTTTCCCTGTCTGACGAAGACGATGGGCGGATCCTGTTTCGTGCCGACCCCGAACAGGGCGATCTGTTCGATGCGCTGTCCGCGCGCGTCGGGCGCGTCATGGGCCGCGACTTCATCGAGAATGCCTTGCCAATCGACGCCGAACGGGACGGGCTGCGGCTGACCGGGCTGGCCGCGCTGCCGACCTATTCCCGCGGGGCGGCGGTGGCGCAGCATCTGTATGTCAACGGACGGCCCGTGCGGGACAAGTTGCTGACCGGGGCGTTGCGGGCAGGATACTTCGACGTGCTGGCGTCGGGGCGGCACCCGGCAGCGGTGCTGTTTCTGGATTGTGACCCGCAGGCGGTGGACGTGAACGTCCATCCCGCCAAGGCCGAGGTGCGGTTCCGCGAACCCGACGCCGCGCGGGGGCTGGTCGTGTCCGCGCTGCGCCACGCCATGGCGGGGGCCGGACATCGGTCATCCACGACCGGCGGCGCCGCCACGCTGGCTGCATTCCGCGCCCCTGATCCTGCGCCGGGATCTGCGCCTGCACCGGCGGCATACAGCCCCTATCCCGCGCAGACCTATACCGCCCCGACGCTTGCCCCGGGCTTCGCCGAGGCGACGGCCCGCACCGTCGAGCCTGAGCCCAGCCATGCGGAGACGACGGATGCGCCTTTGGGCGCGGCGCGCGCGCAGCTGCATGAAAACTGGATCATCGCGCAGACGGCGGACGGGATCGTCATCGTCGATCAGCACGCCGCCCATGAACGTCTGGTGTTCGAGCGGTTGAAGCGACAGGCGGCAGACAGCCGCGTTCCGTCGCAATCGCTCCTGATCCCCGACATCGTCGAACTGGGCGATGATGCTGCCCCAATTCTCGCCGCAGCGGATGATTTGAACCGGCTGGGGTTGGTGGTCGAGCCGTTCGGACCGGGCTGTGTGGCGGTGCGGGAAATTCCAGCCGTGCTGGGCGGCCTGGATACCGCGCGCATGCTGCGCGACATTGCCGACGATCTGCGCGATCAGGGCGGATCGGATCGCCTGCAGACGCGGGTCGAGGCGGTGCTGTCGTCCATGGCCTGCCACGGATCAGTCCGTTCGGGCCGACGGATGGGCGGGGATGAAATGAACGCGCTGCTGCGCGAAATGGAACGCACGCCCAAATCCGGCCAGTGCAACCATGGCCGCCCGACATGGGTCGAGTTGAAACTGACCGATATCGAGCGGCTGTTCGGGCGCTGAGCCCTACTTCGTCAGGTGAATCAGGGCGCCGTTGCTTTCGTCCGTGACGACGACCAGCGACCCGTCGGGCTGTTCCGCTACATCGCGAACGCGGGCGTCCAGCGGATAACGCGCCTCGCCAGAGACCTTGCCATCATCCAGAGTCAGGCGGACCAGTCCTTTGGACACCAGGCCACCCACGATGATGCTGCCGTCCCATTCCGGGAACATCGCACCTTCGTAAAACAGCATGCCCGACGGTCCGATGACCGGGTCCCAGTAATAGACCGGCTGTTCCAGCCCCTCTTGCGCGGTCAGGCCATCGCCGATTTCCGCGCCCGAGTAATCCAGGCCATAGGTGATGATGGGCCAGCCGTAGTTCTTGCCAGCCTCGGGCCGGTTCAACTCATCCCCGCCTTTCGGCCCGTGTTCGATGGTCCAAAGCTGGCCGTTGCCGTCCAGCGCGGCGGCCTGCACATTCCGGAAGCCCTTGGCGTAGACCTCGGGCAGCCAGCCGTCGACATTCGGGTTGCCATCGGCCGCGTCGCCCGTTTCGGGGTTCACCCGAACCAGCTTGCCGAAGGTGTTGTCGTCGTCTTGCGCGATCGCCCGGCTGTCGGGGTTCGAACGTTCCCCCAACGTGATGAACAACCCGCCTTTGCCGTCCAGCACCAATCGGCTGCCGAAGTGCTTGTCGCTTTGCCAGTCGGGCTTCTGACGGAAGACGGTGGTCAGATCTTCCAACGCAGTCCCGTCCTGCGACAGCTTGGCGCGCGCAACCTCGGTCGCGTTCCCGCCCTCACCTGCTGACGCGTAGCTAAGCCAGATCTGTCGTGTCTGCGCAAAGTCGGGGTCGACCAGAACATCCAGCAGACCACCTTGCCCGCGGGCATCGGTCTTTGGTCCACCGGTGATCGGGTCGGATAGCTTGCCGTCCGCGCTGACCATGCGCAGCTGGCCCGCACGTTCCGTCACCAGCCAACCGCCATCAGGCAGCGGCGCGACAGCCCAAGGATGGTCGAGTCCGTCAACGATGACCTGCTGTTTCAATTCGGTCTTGTCAGCCAGGACTGTGGCACGGGTCTGGCCTTCGAAGGCCGGTTGCTGATCTTTCGCATTGGGTGGCGCGTCGTTGAAATCAGCAAACGCACCGGTTGCGGTCAGTGCGATTGCAGTTGCGGCGGTCATCAGAATGCGGATGTTCATCGGCGTAATCGGTCCTTTCTCGTCACGGGTCGTCAGCGGCGTATGATCTGCGCTTTCGCTGGTGCGGGCGAACGGAGCATCGCCACGGCGAATGCCGGTGCCGCACCTATCAGAAGGGCAGCGATGGTCAGAAACGTCTCGGGCATGGGATCCTCCTTTCGCCTGTCACGGGCTAAACCGGACAGGAGCGCGGATTGTTCCCTTTGACGTGATGCGGAAAGGCGGGAAAAATGTCGCAGCTCAGGCGCGGTCAAACTCCGGTCGGCGCGCGCCAAGGAACGGGCCGTCGCCTGCCGCGTCGATCCGCGCAATGGCGCTGGCGATGTTTTCGGTGATGACCGCCATCTTCCATGCCGTTGCATGGACCATGGTTTCAGCGTCGATGGCCATGGCGACATGGCCCGGCCAGAACAGCAGATCGCCGGGATGATAGGGGGCATCCACCGCCGGAAACGCCTTTTCCTGTTGGTCACTGTCGCCGGGGCACGCGATGCCGCACGCCAGCAGCGCCGCTTGCGCAGTCCCGGAACAGTCGATCCCCTGACGTGAATTGCCGCCCCACAGATAGGGCGTCCCGATCAGCGACAAAGCCTCCGCGACCGGGTCTGTCGCGGGCTGATCCGACAGATGCATCGCCGGCACCCAGCCACCGGTTGTCAGCTGCGCGAACCGTCCGTCGTCAATCGCGTCACCCGCCACGCTGACGCGCGCGCCAAGGGACAAGGTCATCAGTTCAGGCGATTTGATATCTGGCCGGGAATAGACATGCGTGCTGGGCGCGCTGACGCGGTGCGTCGTGGGCCCGTCCGGCGCGGCAAGGGCCGTGTCGTCGATCCAGCCGCAATACCCGTCGGCTGCCGCCTGAATGAACGCAAGCCCGTCCTGTCGATCGATGACCGTCACGTCGGCCCCGAACAGAACCTGCCGGTCACGCGCGCCACCCGGGGCGCGCAGCAGATCGGCGACCGGGACGGCCACGCGCATTGGCGTGCCTTTCGTCGTCTGTGGACGGTCGATCCCGCTGCCCTGCAGGGCGACCCGGTCGGTCGCGGGGGTGCTGCGGCGGTCAGGCACGCTCATCAGACATCTGCCGCGGCGGCGGTCTGCCCGACGATGCCGGGCAGCGCGGCCATGATGGCCCGGATGCCTTGGCCAACGCCGCCCTTGGGCCGTCCCGGCGCCGCCGTCGGCTGCCAGCCGTAGATGTCGAAATGCACATATGTTCCGGCCCCGTCGGCAAAGCGGCGCAGGAACAGCGCGGCGGTGATCGCGCCCGCGAACCCGCCGCCCGGTGCGTTGTCAAGATCCGCGATCGCAGGCTCGATCATCGCCTCGTAAGGCTCCCAGAACGGCATGCGCCACAGCGGGTCCGCGACGTCGCGCCCGGCGTTGAACAGCGCCTCGGCGGTGCGGTCGTCATCGCAGAAGAACGGCGGCAGGTCAGGCCCCAGCGCGACCCGCGCGGCCCCGGTCAGCGTCGCCATCGAGATCATCAGCGCGGGCGATTCCTCGGCCCCGTAGGCCATCGCGTCGGCCAGAACCAGACGCCCTTCGGCGTCGGTGTTGTTCACCTCGACGGTCAGGCCCTTGCGGCTGGGCAGGATGTCGCTGGGGCGGAATGCGTCGCTGCCGATCGCGTTTTCGACCGCCGGGATCAGCACCCGCAGGCCACCCGTCCGGCCCAGACGCGCCAGCATTTCGGTCAGGCCAAGGACGTTGGCGGCCCCGCCCATGTCCTTTTTCATCAGCAGCATCGACGATGGCGGCTTGATATCCAGCCCTCCGGTGTCAAAGCAGACACCCTTGCCGACAAGCGTGACCGCCGGCCCCTCGCCGGGGAAGCGGATGTCGATCAGGCGGGGCGCACGATGGGGCGCAGCTGCACGACCCACGGCATGGATCATCGGGAAGTTCTGCACCAGCAGGTCGTCGCCCAGAATGACCTGAACGCTGGCCCCGTGCCGTCCCGCAAGATCCCGCGCCGCCTGTTCCAGTTCGGCCGGCCCCATGTCGTTTGACGGCGTGTTGATCAGATCGCGCGCCAGATACTCACCCGCCGCCTGCGCCAGCACCGCCTCCGCGTCGACGCCGTCCGGACAGACCAGCCGCGCCTTGAGCGGCGGCATCGCCTTGTAACGGTCGAACCGATAGGCCGCGAACAGCCATCCAAGCGCAGCGTGGGCCACGTCATAGCCGTCCGGCACATTCGCCAGATACCAGTCGCCGTCGGGCAGACCTTCGGCCGCGCGGGCGATGGTGAAACGGTCGCGCGCCGGACGATCGGCGGGCGTGGCCGGGCGGCCAATGCCGAACAGCGCGCTGCGAATCCCGCCGTCACCGGGCAACAGACACAATTGGCCTGCCTTGCCGGTGAACCCGCTGGCCTGAACGAATGCGGCGTCCACTGCGTCTGGCAGGTCCGCCCCGCCGTCGCCCTGGGTGACCAGATACAACGGCCGGGCGGCATCGGATTCTTGGGCGAATACGGGATCTTGCATCGGGCGGGCTCCTGCATAGCGAAATCTGGGCCGCACTGTCTGCCGATGATGGCACGGGCACAACCACGCCACCTTCACTTTCGACGGAATTCCGGCTAACTGCCCGTGTTCTGAACGCGAAAGGATAAAGCCCATGGGCTACAGGGTCGTCGTCGCGGGTGCCACGGGCAACGTGGGCCGCGAAATGCTGAACATTCTGGCGGAGCGTGAGTTTCCGGCAGACGAGGTGACTGTGCTGGCGTCGCGGCGCAGCATCGGGACCGAAGTCAGCTATGGCGAAAAGACACTGAAGACCAAGGACATCGAGGGCTTTGACTTCACCGGCTATGACATCGCGCTGTTCGCGATCGGGTCGGAAGCGACCAAGAAATACGCCCCCATCGCCGCCAGCCAAGGCTGCGTGGTGATCGATAACAGCTCGCTTTACCGCTATGACCCCGCGATCCCGCTGATCGTCCCCGAGGTGAACCCCGAGGCGATCGAGGGCTATCGCAACAAGATGATCATTGCCAACCCCAACTGCTCGACCGCGCAGATGGTGGTGGCGCTGAAGCCCTTGCACGACCGCGCGCGGATCAAGCGTGTCGTCGTCTCGACCTATCAGTCGGTGTCGGGCGCGGGCAAAGAGGGCATGGATGAGCTGTGGGACCAGACCAAGGGCATGTTCGTGCCGGGTCAGGAAGTTGCGCCCAAGAAATTCCCCAAGCAGATCGCGTTCAACGTCATTCCGCAGATCGACGTGTTCATGGAAGACGGCCAGACCAAGGAAGAATGGAAGATGGTCGCCGAAACCAAGAAGATCATGGACCCCAGCATCCGGGTCACCGCGACCTGCGTGCGCGTTCCGGTCTTTGTCGGACACTCCGAGGCGATCAACGTCGAGTTCGAGGATTTCCTGGACGAGGACGAGGCCCGCGACATCCTGCGCGAAGCGCCGGGTATCCTGCTGGTCGATAAGCGTGAACCGGGCGGTTACATCACTCCGGTCGAATGCGTCGGCGACTTTGCGACGTTCATCAGCCGCCTGCGTCAGGATTCGACCGTTGAGAACGGCCTTAACTTCTGGTGCGTCAGCGACAACCTGCGCAAGGGCGCAGCGCTGAATGCGGTTCAGATCGCAGAGCTGCTGGGCAACCGGATGCTGAAAAAGGGCTGATCCTCGGCCCGGGCAAGCCAGTCCCGGGCCAGACAAGCCCGGGACAGACAAAAGCGTGAAGCCACCTATCGGGGTGGCTTCTTGCATTTGAAACCGCGCCAGAGCACGCTTTGCCCGGGATGGGTCAAAGGGGGATGCCCGATGCTGCGATACGCCTTGCTTGCCACGACCGCGATGATGCCGGTGACATTGCTGCCAGCCCATGCCGATCAGCTGACGATCATGGCGCCCGTGACGCAGGCAACGCTTTATCCCCAAGGCGCGACGGTCACACGCCGGATCACCGTGGATGAGGCGCCCGGTGTCCACGACATCATCGTGCCGGGCTTGCCCTTGGATACCGACCCCGCGTCCCTGCGCGTGACGGCGGACGGGGCCACGGTCGGTGCCGTGTCGGTCCAGACCGACCGCGCGCTGCCCGCGCCCACAACTGATGCGCCAGAAATCACCGCGGCTGAGGCCGAGGTGCGCCGGCTGGAAGCCGTCCTGCGCGACCGCGATGCCGCGACCGCCCAGATCCGCGCCCGCGCGAAGGCGGCGGACGACACCGTGGCCTTCCTGCGCGATCTGGCAAAAGGCGACGTGGCGCCGGGCGATGTCGCAGCCCTCGCCGATACCGTAACAGCCCGCATCCTTGCCGCGCGCGAAGATGCAGTCCGCGCCGAGGCCGAAGCTGCCGCCGCAGACGTGGGCCGTGCCGACGATCAGCGCGCGCTGGATGCCGCGCGCGCACGGCTTGATGCGTTGCGCACGCCAGCCGCCGACAGCGCCGCGCTGGTCCTGGCGGTGGAAACCGCAAGGCCGGGTGCGGTCATCGACGTCACAACCGACACCGACGCGGCGTCATGGTCACCGGTCTACGACCTGCGTCTGGACCGCGCGACCCGCAAGCTGACGCTGGACCGGGGCCTGATGGTCAGCCAGCAGACCGGCGAGGATTGGGGCGCGGCCGAACTGGTCATGTCCACCGCGCGGCCATCGGGTCAGTCCGGGGCGAGTGACGTGTCCCCGTGGTATCCGCGGATCGAGAACCCGTCCGCGGGGTCAGGCGGAGTGGTGATGGAACGGGCCTACGCCCCCACCGCCAAGGCAGTCGCGCCCGAACCGATGGCGGATGCGGTGGTCGAGGCCGCGCAGATGGAAACCATGGGTGCGACGGTCGTCTATCGGTATCCGGCCAAGGTGGCCGTCCGCTCCGGCGCCGATGCGCTGCGGCTGAAGCTGGATACCCACGACCTTGACGCCGCAATCGTGGCCGAGGCTGTGCCCCTGTCCGACCAAACGGCGTTCCTGACGGCGAAAATCGTCAATTCCTTGCCCGATGTGATCCTGCCGGGGCCGGCCACGCTGTTTTCCGACGGCGCGCTGGTCGGTCAGCGGCAGCTTGATCTGCTGGCCCCGGGCGACGATGTGCGGCTGGGCTTCGGTCCGATCGACGGCATCCGGATCGAGCGCCGCCTGCCCGAGGAAACCGAAGGTCAGCAGGGCTTTTTCGTGGCGTCCAACGGCAAGACCGAAACCGCCGTCCTGCGGATCGAGAACCTGACCGCCGACAGCTGGCCCCTGCGCGTTCTGGACCGTGTGCCCGTGTCCACCCAGGACGACCTGAAGGTGGAATGGACGGCTCAACCAGAACCGACCGAGACCGACCCCGACGGCGAACGCGGTGTGCTGGTCTGGACGTCGGAGATTTCGCCGAAGCAGGTGCAGGAAATCAGCCTGTCGACCCGGCTGACTTGGCCGCGCGATCAGGTGCTGGTGCCTTAAATCGCTTGCGTCAGATCGACGTGATGCCCTGGGTGTCGATCTGCCAAAGATGGCCGTCGGCGATATCTTGAACCAGCCCGTGCAGGGACAGATCACCTGACTGGACCTTTTCGGCAACGAAGGGAAACGTCATCAGGTTCTCCAGCGTGGTGCGCACCGCCTCGAACTCCAACGCGCGGATCTGCTCGTTCTCCGGCAGCTCGCGGATGCGGTCGTAACCGGGGCGCAGGATGTCCATCCACCGCCCGACAAAGCTCGACTTCTCCTCCAGCTCGGGGGCGTGACCGGAACACATGGCGTGGCATCCCGCGACGCCGCCGCAATTCGTGTGCCCGACGACGATCAGATGGGCCACGCGCAAGGTCTGGACCGCGTATTCCACCGCCGCGGACGTGCCATGCTGTTCGCCGTCCGGCGCATAAGGCGGCACGAGGTTCGCGATATTGCGGTGGATGAAAAATTCACCCGTGTCGGCCCCGAAGATCGAGGTGACGTGCACGCGGCTGTCGCAGCACGAAATCACCATCGCACGCGGACGCTGGCCGTCTTCGGCCAGACGTCGATACCAGCTGTGATTTTCTGCGAATGTCGTGGCCTTCCAGCCGTGAAATCGCTGGACAAGATAGCTTGGCAAAGGGCGGACGTAATTCATTCTGACCTCATGTTCAGGGACGGTTTACGCGCTGGATCGCTAAAGTTCGAGACTTTTCCCACAGCGCGCCTAACCTTTTCTTGACCTTGCCACGCCATGACTGACCGCCACACGAGGCAAGCTGGGGCAGCACGCAGACATGGCGATTTTGACGGGGCATCCACGCGACGAAGCCGTCGCCATGGATGCGGGGCGGATCCGCAACATCATTCAGGAACTGGGCGAAACCGCAGCCGAAAACGTGCTGTGTCTGGCGTTGGAGCAGTTGGCATCAACCGTGCGCGCACTGGAACACGCGCCCGACCGGTCAACGCTGGTTCTGCTGGCGGACCAGATTGCACGGCTGGCGTGGCAGATCGGGCTGGTGTCGGTGGCAGGCGTGGCAGTCGACGTGGGATATTGCTGCGACCGGTCCGATGACGTGGCCGTCCGCGCCACGACCGCGCGGCTGATCCGCATCGCACATCAGTCGATGACAACCATCTGGGACCAGACCGATGGCGCCGGGGGTGTCGGGTAAGGGTCAGCCTTCGGTGTCGCTCGAGGGGTCGCTCGTTGGGGACATCGCGTGCAGATGCAGGTGCGGGTTTTCTCGCGTCAGTGCGGCGACCCAGTCGGCCTCGGACGGAAAATCATGGGGCACATCCTCGGCGCGGCGGCGCCCTGACAGGGACTGCGACGCAAAGAAGTCAAAACCATACAGATCGAGCGCAGCGGGCCCGCCCTTCAAGATCAGGTCGATCATCATCGCCCCTGTGGTCGGGGGGGCGCCCAGCCGAACCTTCAGCGTCTCATAGTCGTCCAGCGGATGCAGGTAAAAGCCGGGCGTGTGCGCGGTCGCGCGGTCCAGACGCTTGCGTTTGGGCGACATCCACAGGATGCGGCCCGCACTGATGCGCGCGCGGTCGGCGTCTGGCAGCCTTGTCGCCAAGGCCAACATGTCGGTGCACGTGCCGTGGCTTTCGGGCGACGGCATGGGCGCGCGGTTGATGCGCACGACCAGATCGGCCGCGTCGATCATCGACCCTTCCGCACCGCCCTCCAGTGCCCGCGCATTTCCGACCAACGCGATGCGCTTGCCAGCGAAAGTGTCCAGCAGCTCTGCCTGCGGCACTGACAGGGATTGCAGCATCGGTTCATCATGCAGCATCCGCGCGATCTTGAACCGAAGGGGGGTCATCCGTCCTGGCCCAGCAGCCTGCGATAGACCGCGACGATTGCCGCCGCCTCGGCGTCGATCGAATGGCGTGCCTCGACATGCACGCGGGCCGCACGGCCGGCCGCGGCGCGTTCTGCTGGGTGGGACAGCCAGTAATCCAGGGCGGCGGTCACACCGGCCTGATCGTCGCGGTCCACCAGCGTGCCGGTTACGCCGTCCCGGATCAGGGTTTCATACGCGCCCGCGCGGCTGGCGATGACCGGAACGCCGCAGGCCATTGCCTCCAACGGGGTCAGGCCGAATCCTTCCCACCGGGCAGGTGCTGCGAACAGGTCCAGCGCCTGATAATGGCGCACGACCTGATCCCACGGCAGTTCGCCCAGAAAGCGCACGCGGTTTTCCAGCCCCGCCTTGGTCAGATCGGCGATCAGATGATCGGCAAAGGTGCGGTTGTCGGCGGTGATCCGCCCGGTGAAGATCATCTGCGCCTTAGGATGGCGGGCAAAGGTCTGGATCGCCGCGTTGACCAGCAGATCCACCCCCTTCTGCGCCCGGACCCGGCCGAAGCACCCGACCAGCACGGCATCCGGGTCCAGCCCCAGTTCACGCCGCAGGGCCGTCTTGTCGGCCACCGGTTGGAACACGGTCGTGTCCACGCCGTGCAGGATGACGGTCGCCGGACGCTCAAGATAGCTGGCGGCTTGCGGCGAGGTTGCAATCAGCGCGTCCTGCTGACGGATCAGCCAGCGGGTAAAGCCGGTATGGCTGCGCTGCGCCGCGCTGGTGAACAGCAGCCGATATCGCCGCCCCAGCAACCGCCGGAAGATCAGTCCAAGCGCCATTTCGGTATTGCGCCGCGCATGCCAGACGCGCCACCGGTTCCGGGGCAGGCACGCCGCTTGGGACAGCGTGATATGCGGCAGCGCTGGCGGAAGCCCCGGCCCGGTCGCCACGATCGCGATCAGCCGTGCCTGAACCGGGATCAGCCGCACCACGGTCGCGGTCACGCCCGACAACCGCCGTTTCAGGTTTGGCGCAACGACCTGGATATCGCGGATCGGTGGGGTGTCAGTCATTCGGTGCCTCGGCCGTCAGGGTATAGACACCGATACCGATGACCAAGGGCACAAGAAACAGCAGAAATACCAAGGCAAAGGTCTGCTCGGGCGAACGCCCCTCGGCCGCCCACGCGTAGTAGGGCCGAGAGATGAACTGCATCAGCCCCACCCCGCCCATGGAAATCATGTTCAGAAACGTCATGCCCCGGCCGACCAGATGCGGGGGCAGGAACGCGCGGCCGTGCGCCATGGTCAGCGCAAAGCTGCCGCCCGACAACGCCAGCAGTGCCAGCAGCGCGGTCCCCGTCGCCACGCTGCTGCCCGGAAACGCGGCCAGCCCAGCCAGCGCCACCGCCCCTGCCCCGCCCGTGATCAGCGTCGCCCGACGCACCGACCCGATCAGCCCGACCGTCGGGCCCACGAACAGGTTTGCGACGATCATCGCCACACCCATGGCCAGCGCGCTGTGCCCCACGGTCAATGTGTCGGCGCGAAACACCTCGGTCAGATAGGGTCCGGCCCACAGGCCACGGATGGCCGCAGGTGCTGCGTAAACAATCAGGCACAGTGGCAAAAGCGGCCACAGCGCGCGCAGCCGAAGGACCTGCCCCAGACTGGCGCGGGGGGCGTCGGGCCGGGCCTTGGTGCTGTGGGTGGGTGCGGGGTCGCGCACCGCGGTCAGGATCGTCAGCGCAACCGCCATCGTCAGCCCCGCCATCATCCACAGCGTCGCGCGCCAGCCGATGGCGTGGCTGATCCACACAAGGGGCGAGGCGCCCAAAAGATCCCCTGCCGACCCAAGCCCGACGATGGTCCCCGCCAGCATGCCGAACTGCGACCGGGGATAGTTGTGGGCAAAGATGTAATAGGCGCCGACCATGATCGGCGCGCAGCCAACCCCGATCAATGCCATCGCGGCCACCAGATGCCATGGCTCCTGCGCCATCGCAAAGACCGCAGCACCCGCCGACCCGAAAACGCCCAGAAGACCCGCCACCGTCCGCCGCGGGCCATAGGTGTCCAGCGCCCAGCCGATCGGCAACTGCATCGCGGCAAAGACCAGAAACCAGGTGCCCGACGCCAGCGCCAGATCACCCGGCTGGGCACCGATCTGATCGGCCAGCGGCCCCGACAGAACCGTCAGGAACCCGCGGTAGAACTGGCTGAGGACATAGCCCAGCACCAGCGACAGAACGCCCGTCGTCATGAACCCGCGCATGTCCCAAAGCCCCCCACCCCAGATCATATCGCGGCAAACTCCGCCAAGCCGAGGGCCATTGCAAGCCGATGGCGCGGCACCGCTCAGCGGTGTTGCGCGGTCAGATCGAGGGGTTGGAAGATCGGGCCGTCAGGTCCGCCGCCAAGATAGGCCGTGATGCCGAACACCTGCGCCAGCAGGTCGGCGGTCAGGACATCCAGCGGTGCGCCGTCCGCGACGATCCGGCCATGATCCATCAGGATCAGCCGGGTGCAGTGCCGCGCGGCCAGTCCCAGATCGTGGGTGGAGACGACGACCCCCTTCCCCCGGTCAGCAAGGCCGCGAAAGACGGCCATCGCCCCGATCTGGTGCCCGGGATCCAGCCCGGCAATCGGCTCATCCGCAAGGACGAGCGGCGTGTCCTGCGCCAGGGCCCGCGCGATCAGCACCCGGGCCTGTTCGCCCCCCGACAGGCGCGTGGCGTCGCGCTCGCGCAGGTGGGTGATGCCCAGCGCGTCGAGTGCAGCAGTGACGGCCTTATCGTCCACCTGCGGCCGCGCGTGTGGGATGCGGCCAAGGGCCACCAGGGCGCCGACGGTCATGCCCCACGCGATGTCGCGGCCCTGCGGCATCCACGCCGCTTCCAAGGCGCGCTTGGCTGGCGGCAGCGCGGCGATGTTCGACACGCCCCCGCTGTGCGGGATCAGGCCCAGAGCCGCCCGCAGCAGGCTGGATTTGCCGGCACCGTTGGGACCGATAAGGCCCACGAATTCGCCCGGGTCGACGCGCAGGTTCGCGTCCGTGACGACCAGACGGCCCGACAGATCGACGCAAAGGTTCTGGACCAGCAGTTGCGTCATGGCATGCGCCGATATTGCCAGATCAGCCGCAGCAGGACAGGCGCGCCGATCAGCGCCATCAGAACGCCCAGCTTCAGATCACGGGCGGGCAAGATCACCCGCACGGCGATGTCGGCCGCCAGAACCAGTGCCGCGCCACCCAGCGCGGACGCGGACAGCAACCGCGAGGGCTGCGCGCCGGTCGCGCGCCGCAGCAGATGCGGCACGACCAGCCCGACAAAACCGATCGCCCCCGCAACGGCGGTCGCCGCACCGACCATCGCCGCCACCCCCACGATGACCCGCAGGCGCAGCCGGCGCAGGTCGATGCCAAGGGACTGGGCCGCATCCTCGCCCAACGTCAGGGCGTCCAGCCCGCGACCGGTGCCCCACAGCAGCGCCGCACCGGCCAGCATGAAGGGCGCGGCCACCCAGACATGCAACCACGACCGATCGGTCAACGATCCCATCATCCAGAAAACGATCTCACTGGCGGCAAAGGGGTTCGGGGACAGGTTCAGGACCAGCGCCGTCAGCGCGGCGGTCAGGGCAGAAATCGCCACGCCCGACAGGATCAGCCCCAACGATCCGCCGCCGGGTCCTGCCAGCAGAAAGATCAGTGCGACCGACACGCCCGCACCCGCCAGCGCGGCTGCGGGCAACGCCAGCGCAAAGCTGGCCGCGATGCCCGTCTGAAGCGCGATCACCGCCCCCAGCGCGGCCGAGGAAGAGACGCCGATCAGCCCCGGCTCGGCCAAGGGGTTTCGCAGAAACGCCTGCATCGCGGCGCCGGACAGGCCAAGGCTGGCGCCCACCAGCAGCGCCAGCGTGGCGCGGGGCAGTCGGATTTCGCGCATGACCAGCGTCAGCGCACCGTGGTCGCTGAACAGCGCCGTAATGGACAGTCCGGGCCCCACACCCGCCGGCCCGATCAGGACCGAAGCCGCGAACAGCACCGCGACCAGCGCCGCCAAGGGACCCAGCACCTTCATCTGGAAAGTCTTTCCGCGACATGCGCGATCTGGGGCAGTCCGCACATCCAGCCGCGGTCGGGCACCAAGGCTCGCTTGGCCGGAATTGCGGCGAAGGCTGGGTGATCCAGAACCTCTTCGGCCCGCGATGCGGCAGGGTACCGCGTGCCAGTGACGATCAGGTCGGGCGCGGCCAGCACCAGTAACTCCAGCGGCACCTGACCGCCCGCTGGCATGCCCAGACGATCGGCCAGCAGATCCAGCCCCGCCGCGCGCATCACGTCGCCCGACAAGCTGTCGCGACCGGGAGTATAGCCGTTGGGGGCATAGCCGGTCGCGACGACACCCTGCGATCCGGGCAGCGCGGCCATGTCCGCATCGAACTGCGCCAGCAATTCGGCGGCCTGCGCAGGGCGGCCCAGAAGATCGCCCATCTGAGTGATCCCCGCCCGCACATCCTGCATCGACTGGGCCGGGGGCAACGACACGACCCGCACGCCAAGACGCTGCAGCATCTCGACCGCGGGGCGCGCGGTATAGGTTCCGGCAATGACCAAGTCAGGCCGCATCAGGTACACCTGTTCGGCTTTGCCGTCGTTCAGTGCGTATCCCGTCGCCTGATCCGCCATCAGCGACGACAGCGGATCGGCGGCCAGCCGGGACACCGACACCAGTTGCCCCGGCGCGGCCAGCTGCATCGCCAGCTGGTCTGTGCACAGGTTCATCGACACGACCCGCAGCGGCGGCGCGGCCAAGGCTGGGGTTATCCCCCCAGCCAGAACCACGGCAGCCGCCAGCCAGCGCATCACCAGCGCGTTTCCAGCCCGACATAGGCCGTGCGCCCGCGCGAAGCATAGCCCCATGTTTCCACGTGGTCCTTGTCAAACAGGTTGGTCACCCGCCCGGTCAGACGCGCCGTCGGCGTCAAGTCATAGCCGACCGACACGTTGGTGACGCTGTAGTCGGGCAGCTTTTCGGTGGCATAGGCCCCATAGAACTGCGTGTCATAGTTGTGCGACACGAACCGGAATTCACTGGCAAAGCTGCCGCGACCACCGGCAAAGCTGCGTTCGGTCGTGAATGCCAGATCATGACGTGGACGCCGGATCTCAACCGAGCCGTTGGGGTTCTTGGCGTCCAGATAGGTATAGCTGCCGCCGACGCGCCATTCGGGCGTGATGTCATAGCGTCCGCTGATCTCGACCCCACGGCGCTTGCTGACGCCGCTTTCGTTGACATAGTTCGGCTGCCCCGCGGACCCAAAGACATAGCTGATCTCGTCATGCAGACGTTCGTTAAACAGCGTGACGTCGACCAATCCCCGCCCGCCCGCAAACCGTGTTTCGACGCCCAGATCGATGCTGCGGTTCTCTTCGGGCGTCAGGTCGGGATTGCCGGTGGTGCCAAACCCGCCGAACAGTTCGATATAGGTCGGGTTCACGCTGCCCGTGCCGGCGGACGCGTGAATGCGGATGTCGGGATTCACACGGTAGGACAGGCCCAGCGACCATGTCGTGATGTTGCCAAACAGGCTGTTGAAGTCGCGCCGCGCACCGGCCTGCACGTCCAGCGAATCGAATTGTCCCCGATATTCCAACGCGACGCTGTTGGCCTGACGGTGCTGTTCGCGTGCCACGCTGTTTTCGTCCTGCCGATGTTCCAGACCGACCGCGAGGGTCTGGGTTGCATCCAGCGCGCCACCCGTCAGGCCCCAGATGCCCCGATACTTGAACGCTTCGGTCCGGGCCCGGGCGGCATCGCCCCCATTCTGGGACAGTCGGAATTTTGTCAGGTCATACGACAAACGCTGCGACAGGCGGCCATCCATCGACAGCGCATCGATGTAAAGCTGCCCGCCGAATTCGTCGCGGTCAGCGTAATTGTCGGCGTCCACCACATACTCACTGGCCGTCGTCGCGGCATAGTTTTCGCCGTCGTACTGGTATTCCTCGGACGCGCGACGGGCGGTGAATCCCACGCGCACGTCGTCGGCAACCTCGTAATCACCGCTCAGGGTGCCGTTGATGCGGCGGATCCCGTCCAGATCGCCTCCGGGCGTGGCCGAATAGTCATAGCCCTTGTCCTTCCGGCTGCTCAGCGAAAAGGCCACGCCGCCCCGGTCCGCACGGATCGCGCTCCAGACGGAACCGGCCCATCCGTTCCCGACCTCGGCCGACGCCGAGCCGCTGACACCGGGTTTGTCCCCGCCCTTGCGGGTGATGATGTTGATGACACCGGATGAGGCGTCGGCCCCGTAAAAGACCGATTGCGGACCGCGCAGAACCTCGATCCGGTCGATGGTATCGGTATCAAGGCCGGTCAGGTAATATTCCTGATCACCCGCCCCGGCGCGCACGCCGTCGATCAGGATCTGGACGTGGTTCGCCTCGCCGCCGCGGATGCGGACCTGCGTCAGGCTTTCACCGGATTCGTTGACGGCAACGCCCGGCACGACTCGCAGAGCCTCGCGCACGGAACGCCAGCCCTGTTTCTGGATCTGTTCGGACGTGATCACCGTGCTGGCACGGCCATAGGCATCCGCCTCGATCGGGGACAGGCCACCGGTGATGATGATTTCATCCAGCGTGATGTCTTGCGGGACATCCTGCTGGGCCTGCGCTGCAAGCGGCAGCAGGATGGCGGCAGTCGACAGAAGGCGCAGGTTTCGCATAGGCGGTTTTTCCGTGGCGGTGGACCTGACCGAAGACATCGGCGGCCCCAGGATTGGACAATGACCGGCAAGGAAAAACGCCCCGCCGACCGACAAAGTCACCACTGCGGAATGCCGCATCCATGGCGCGCCCCGCGCCGCTGGAATGGGTGATGCCCGGGCAGGTCTCCTGGCTTGCGGATCACTGCTTTGCCGTGCCTTCCCGGATTCCCAGTGGCGTCTACGGCATCGCTAACCGCCTACAGTTGCGGGGGCAGCCACGGACATGATCCCCGTGTTCCCTTTTCACCGGCCTGCGCCGGAACCTGAGCGGTCCGGACCTTTGGCGAGGGCGCCATCCCGGTCAAGAGACAGTCTGCAGCGCCCGAATGATTGATCAGGGGGTGTTGCGGGAAATCCAACGTCGATCTGCATGAAAACCCGGCGATTTGGCTAATTAAACCGTCTGGACAGAATGGATTATAGCTTTCAACATACCCGAAACGCCCCGTGTGACGCCACGTCAGGAAACGCCGCGGCCCGCAGCTTTCGACAGGAAATCCCCATGCCATCATCCGCCAATCCCGCCGATCTGATCCTGAAGAACG
This sequence comes from Paracoccus denitrificans, assembly GCA_003240735.1. Taxonomy (GTDB): domain Bacteria; phylum Pseudomonadota; class Alphaproteobacteria; order Rhodobacterales; family Rhodobacteraceae; genus Paracoccus; species Paracoccus denitrificans_A. The sequence goes on from QFNE01000001.1 coordinate 194,844, forward strand.
GTGTCATATGGCGCGGAAAGGGGACCGGAACGGCGCAGGCGCTTGCGGCGGCAAACGGGCGCATCTTTGCTGTCGGCACGGACGCCGACGTGACCGGGCTGATCGGTCCCGACACGCAGGTCATCGACCTTGGCGGACGCTTCGCGACCCCCGGCCTGAATGAGGATCACCTGCATCTGATCGCGACCGGACTAGCGCTGGACATGGTCGATGCCAGCGTCGAGGCGGCCCCCACGCTTCAGGCGCTGATGGACGCGCTGCGGGCGCGTGCGGCGGAAACGCCCAAGGGTGAATGGGTCATCGCGCGCGGCTATGATCAGGCGAAACTGGACGTCGCGCGTCACCCGCATCTGTCCGAACTCGACGCGGCGGTGCCGGACCATCCCGTGCTGCTTCGCCGGGCCTGCGGCCATGTTTCGATCGTCAACTCCCGTGCCATGAAGCTAGCCGGCATCACCGCGGACACCCCCGCCCCCGACGGCGGCGTGATCGAGGTGGCGAACGGTCGCCTGACCGGCTTTCTGGCCGAGAACGCACAGGAACTTGTCGACAGCCAGATCCCCGAACCTTCGGTCGACCAGATCACCACCGCGATCGAACGCGCCGGGGCGCAGCTATTGTCGCAGGGGATCACCAGTTGCATGGATGCCGCCGTCGGCATGGTCGCGGGCGTCGACGAAATCCGCGCCTATCATCTGGCACGGCGGGACGGGTCGCTGCCAGTCAGGGTATCGCTGACCCTGCTGGGCGACCCCTCGCGTTCGATCGTCGAAGACTGTCACCGCCTTGGGCTGGTGACCGGGGTCGGCGACGACATGCTGCGCGTGGGTGCGGTCAAGGTCTTCCTTGACGGGTCGGTCGGCGGACGGACGGCATGGATGCGGCATCACTATCTGGATCAGCCGAAAAATTTCGGCGTCCAGATGCTGCCCACCCAGCAGGTCGAAGGGCTGATCGCCCAGTATCATGACATGGGATACCAGATGGCCTGCCACGCCATCGGCGACGGCGCGATCAACCAGTTGGTCACGGCCTATGAAAAGGCGTTGGAGGCCAGCCCCGACGCCGACCGACGCCACCGGGTTGAACATTGCGGCTATCCCGATGAAGCGCTGAACCAGCGCATGAAGGCTGCTGGGATCGAGCCGTCGCCGCAGCAGGTGTTCCTGTATGATTTCGGCGACAGCTATATCTCGGTCATGGGCAAGCCTGCCACGGAATCGGCGTATCCGCTGAAGACGTGGCTGGACATGGGGTTCCACCCCGGCACGGGCAGCGATTCCCCCGTCTGCCGCACCGACCCGTTCCCGAACCTTTATTCGATGGTGACCCGCAAGACGTGGAAGGGCACCGTCATGGACGAACGCGAAGCCGTCGACATTGAAACGGCGTTGCAGGTCTATACCGAGAACGGCGCCTATCTGACCCACGACGAGGGCCGGAAGGGCCGCCTTGAGGTCGGCATGCTGGCCGACATCGCGGTGTTTTCCCGCAACCTGCTGGACGCCGCTCCGGAAGACATCCTGAACGACACCGAATGCGATCTGACGATCATCGACGGACGCATCGGATACGACCGCCACGGGCTGGGACAAGGCACGGGCGCATAACCAACAGAGAAAATTCGACTGGGGTCGAAACAGGGAGACTGGGAATGAAACATCTGACGCTTGCCGCCTTGATGCTTGCCGGGACCGCGCTTGCGGGCTGGGCGCAGGACACTCCGCAGGACGGGGGCGTTCTGAATTTCACCGCGCCTTACGGCACCAGCATCTCGACCTTCGACATTCATGCTTCGCCCTCGGCGCAGGATGAAATCGTCAGCCATGCGATCCACCGCAGCCTCTACAAGTGGAACCCGCAGACCAACAAACCGGAACTGGACCTGGCGTCGGACGTCAAGGTGTCCGACGACGGCCTGACCTATACCTATACGCTGCGCGACAACGTGGTCTTTCACAACGACAAGCCCCTGACCGTCGACGACATCATCTTTACCTACAACCGTCTGGCCGACCCGAAAAAGGCGCTGGCCGGGCAGGAACACATCGCTGAAATCAAAGGTATGGCCGAGGTTCAGGCCGGCAGCGCGACCGAGCTTTCGGGCTTGAAGAAGATCGACGACAAGACCCTGGAAATCACGTTCTCCCAGCCGATCGACCCGGGCTTCAGCCTGATGTCGAACTATGCCGCGATCTATCCTTCGAACGTGCCGGAAGAACAGCAGGCGACCAAGCCCGTGGGCCTCGGCCCGTTCAAGTTCGTCGAAAACGTTCCCGGGTCCCGAGCCACGGTCGAGAAGTTCGACAAATACTACGTCGAAGGCAAACCTCACCTGCAGACGATCAACTTCCTGCCTATGGGCGAAGCGGCCGCCCGCGATGTGGCCTTCCGCAACGGCGAGATCGACTTTTCCGTGCTGGGACCGACGCAGTTTCAGGAATATCAGGCCGACCCCGCGCTGGCAAAAGACCTGCTGGAGGTGCCCGAAGTCTATACCCGGATCATGGGCTTCAATCTGGACAACGAAAAGTTCAAGGATGTCCGCGTCCGTCAGGCGATCAACCACGCAATCAACACGCCGCTGATCATCGACAAGCTGGTCAAGGGTAAGGCGTATCAGGCTGTGGGCTTCCTTCCGACCAGTTCGCCCGCGTTCGACAAGGACGCAAAACCCTATGACTACGATCCAGAAAAGGCCAAGGCACTTCTGGCCGAGGCGGGCTTTCCCGACGGCATCGACTTTGCCGTGACGGCCATCCCGAACGAAAGCTGGGGCCTGACCATCGCCGAGGCGATCATCCCGATGCTGGCCAGGTCGAACATCAGGCTGACGACCCGTCCGGTCGAAAACGCGACGCTGGCCGACACCATCCAGAAGGGCGATTTCGAGGCGTTCATGTGGTCGCTCAGCTCGGGTCCCGACCCGCTCAAGATCATGCTGTGCTTCGATTCCACGACGCCGCGCGCGTCCTGCAACTACACCGACTTCAAGAACGAGGATTACGACAAGGTCTATGCCGCGGCCCAGGCTGAACGGGACGAGGCCAAGCGCAACGACCTGCTGAAACAGGCCGACGCCATCGTCCGCGAACAGGCGCCGATGTGGTTCTTCAACTACAACAAGGCGGTCGTCGCGCATCAGCCGTGGGTCCATGGCCTGCAACAGAACGCGCAGGAGCTGGGGATTCAGGACTACGAGGATATCTGGATCGACGACACGGCACCCGCCAACCGTCGCGACTGATCCGTCCTGACCTTTGCTTTCCCCGGTCGGGCGATGTCGTCTGGCCGGGGACCAACAAGGAAGCCCGATGGCCCGTTACATCCTGCGCCGGATCCTGCAGATGATCCCGACGATCCTTGCGGTTGCGCTGATCATCTTCGTCATCTTCAGTGTCGTCCCCGGCAGTTTTGCCAGCGCCATGCTGTCTGATGGCCGCCAGTCCGCAAGCCCGCAACTGATCGAGCAGATGAATCGCCAGTTCGGGCTGGACCAGCCCCTGCCGGTCCGGTTTCTGCACTACATCGCCGATCTGGCCCGGTTTGATCTGGGAACGTCCTTCCGCACCCGAGAACCCGTCATCGACCTGATTGCCGCGCGGTTCTGGCCGTCGCTGCAACTGACGATGGCCGCGATGCTGTTTGCCGCCGTGATCGGCATTCCGCTGGGCTTCATGGCCGCACTTCGGCCCGGCAGCGTCTTTGATACGGTGACGATGATCGGCGCGGTGTCCGGCCTTTCCATGCCGCAGTTCTGGGTCGGGCTGCTGCTGATGTATGTCTTCGCGCTGCAACTGGGTTGGCTGCCAAGCTTTGGCTATGGCGGGGGTAGCATCAGGCATCTGATCCTGCCGGCCATCGCGCTGGGTCTGACGCCGCTTGCGTTGCTGGCGCGCACGACCCGCGCCGGCGTGTTGGAGGTGATGGGGTCCGACCACATCCGTACCGCACTGGCCAAGGGCGTGAACCCAACCCAGCTGGTTCGCCGCCACGTGGCGCGGAACGCGCTGGTGCTGATCGTGACGACGCTTGGGCTTCAGATCGGGTCGCTGATCGGACAGGCGCTGGTGATCGAAAAGCTGTTTTCATGGCCCGGCATCGGGTCGTTGCTGGTCGACAGCGTGGCGGTGCGCGACATCCCGGTGGTGCAGGGCACGATCCTGGTGATCGTGCTGTGGTTTCTGGTCATCAACGTGCTGGTTGACGTGATCTACGCCGCCATCGACCCAAGGATTGCCCTGAAATGAACTGGCGCAACCTGATCCGATTCAACCTGATCCTGGGTGGCGTCCTGACCGTCACCGTGATCGCGGCGGCTGTCTTTGCGCCGTGGCTGACCAGCTATGACCCGATGTTCGATGCCGACCTGATGTCGTCCGAACTGCCGCCATCGGCGGAACACTGGTTCGGCACCGACAATCAGGGGCGGGATGTCTTTTCGCGCGTCGTCTATGGTGCGCGGGTGTCGCTGACGGTGGGCATCGTGTCGCAGCTGATCAACTCGGCCATCGGGCTGACGATGGGGCTGACCGCCGGGTATTTCGGCGGCTGGTGGGACGATTTCGTCAACGGCCTGACGAACGTCATGCTGTCGATCCCGTCGCTGGTCTTCGCGCTGGCCGTCATGGCGGTTCTTGGCCCCGGCATCCCCAGCCTGCTGATCGCGCTGGGTCTGACGAACTGGGCATGGACCTGCCGCATCGCGCGCAGTTCGGTGCTGTCGCTCAAGACCCAAGGGTATGTGCAGGCAGCACAGACGCTCGGATACGGCGATTTCCGCATCATGTTCACCCAACTTCTGCCGAACATGATCGGGCCGATCCTCGTCATGGCCACGCTTGGCATCGGCGACGCCGTTCTGGCCGAAGCCGCATTAAGCTTCCTGGGCCTTGGCATCCGGCCACCTGCGCCCAGTTGGGGCAACATGCTGACCGACGCGCGCGAGGCGATCCGCACCACACCGTGGGCCACGATCTTTCCGGGCCTTGCGGTGTTTGCGACCGTGCTGGGCTTCAACCTTCTGGGTGACGGCGTGCGCGACCTTCTGGACCCCAGATCAGGCGAGGGACGCTGATGTCGGAACCGCTGCTGTCCGTCCAAGACCTGACCATCGGCATCCCCCGCAGACGCACTGCGCCGCTGGTCATCGTGGACCGCCTGTCCTTCGACATCCTGCCCGGTGAGGTGTTCGGCCTTGTCGGCGAATCCGGCAGCGGCAAAAGCGCATCCGCTTTGGCGCTGATGGGGCTGAACCGTCGACCCTTGGCGACACTGTCGGGCAATGCGTGGTTCGGGGATCAGAACCTGACGACCCTGCCCGCGCGTCAGATGCGGCGCCTGCGCGGCAACCGCATCTCGATGATCTTTCAGGAACCCATGACGGCGCTGAACCCGCTGGCAACCATCGGCAAGCAGATCGCCGAGATGTTCGTCCTGCATCAGGGCAAGGACTGGACCACCGGCCGCAAGCTGGCGGTCGACGCGCTGGAGCGTGTTCAGGTTCCCAACCCCGACCGCCGCGCGCGTGCCTATCCCCACCAGTTGTCGGGTGGCATGCGTCAGCGCGTGATGATCGCAATGGCGTTGGCCTGCAAACCCGACCTGCTGATCGCGGACGAACCCACCACCGCGCTTGACGTCACCGTTCAGGCCGAGGTGCTGCGCCTGATCCGCGAACTTTGCGCCGAACAGGGCACGGCCGTCATGTTGATCAGCCACGATCTGGGCGTGATCTCGGAAATGTGCCAGCGTGTTGGTGTCATGTGTGGTGGGCGACTGCTGGAACTGCGCGACACGGCGGCGCTGTTTTCGGACCCGCTGCACCCCTATACCCGCGGGCTTCTTGCGGCCCTGCCACGGCTGGGCAGTCGCGCCGAACATGGCCGCGAACGGCTGGTCGATCTTGACCGCACGGTCGATCGCAGCGCCGCCAGTTTCCGCGAAACCTTTGTCGTGCCGCGTGGAAGGAAAACCGCCTGATGACCAACGCCCCGATCCTGACGGTCGACAACCTGCATGTTCAATTCCCTCAGGCCGGCGGCCTTTTCGGCAAACGTCAGGTGGTTCATGCGGTGAATGGCGTCTCGCTGACGATCAATCAGGGCGAATGTCTGTCGCTTGTCGGGGAATCGGGCTGCGGCAAGTCCACCACGGCGCTGTCGATCATGGGACTTCAGGCACCGACGGCCGGAACGATCATGGTGGAAGGAAAGCCGATCCACGGCCCGGGTGCGCCAGACCGCATGGAGCGCGCGCGCATGGTTCAGATGGTATTTCAAGACCCCTTCGCTACGCTGAACCCGCGCCAGACCGTCCGCCGCGCGCTGGATGAACCCCTGCGCCTGCACGGCGTGTCGTCCCGCAGCGAACGCGCCGACCGTGTCGCCGACACCCTGCGCAAGGTCGGGCTTCTGCCTGAACACGCGGCCCGATATCCGCATGAATTTTCGGGCGGCCAGCGTCAGCGCATCGGGATCGCGCGCGCGCTGATCCTTGGCCCGCGCCTTCTGGTGCTGGACGAACCCGTCAGCGCGCTGGACGTGTCGATCCGCGCGCAGATCATCAACCTGCTGATGGACCTGCAGCAGGACCTTGGGCTCAGCTATCTGATGATCTCGCACGATCTGGCGGTGGTCGAACACGTGTCGGACCGGGTTGCGGTGATGTATGCGGGACAGATCGTCGAGGAAGGCGGCTGGCGCGACATCTTCACCCGCCCCGCGCACCCCTATACCCGCCGTCTGATCGAGACGATCCCGAACCCCGACCACGCGATGACGGGCAAGGAAACCTTCCTGCCCCCCGCAATCCCCGCGCCGGACGGTCGTCGCTGGTATCCACCGATCGACATCCGGCCGGACGTCAACGCGCCGCCGTCACCCAGCGACCTCACGCGCCTGTCGCCCGATCACGCCGCCCGCACCGTCGCGGCCTAGGCAGCGCGCGCGGCCTTCAGCGCGGCGATCATCGCAGAGGCCCGCTTGGCCGTCACCTCGGGCGTCTGCCCCGGACGATACAGCGATGAGCCGAGCCCGAACCCGTTGGTTGCGGCGCGCAGATACGGGACCAAGGTCTGTTCATCGATCCCGCCCACGGCCAGTACGTCCGCGTCCTTGGGCAAGACGGCCCGCATCGCCTTGATCGCAGCCGGGGGGATCATTTCGGCCGGGAAGAACTTCAGCCCCACCGCCCCCGCATCCAGCGCGGCAAAGGCTTCGGAAACGGTCCCGACACCCGGACAGTAAGGCATGCGCAAGTCGCGCGCCTTGGCCGCGACGCCTGGGTGGAAGTTCGGGGTGACGATCAATTCGCCGCCCGCATCCCGCACGCGCGTCACGTCATCGGGGCGCAGAACCGTGCCCGCCCCGATCAGCGCCTGCGGGGCGGCCTTGACCATTCGGGCGATGCTGTCGAACGGATCGGGTGAATTCAGCGGGACCTCGATGATCGTGAACCCAGCACCTGACAGGGCACGGGCGTGGTCGGCGGCTTCATCGGGGCGGATGCCGCGCAGGATCGCCACCATCGGGCAGGCGGCAAAGGCAGTTTTCCAGTCGATCATGCGATAATCCCCGCGCGTCGTGCGATTTCATAAAGCCCGCGTCCCGCCATGCCCGGGGCCGCAACGACAGAGCTCGCCCCGATCCCGTCCAGCGCGCGCGCATACCGATCCGCCAGATCGCCGCGTCCGATGATGGTCACCGGCGTGTCCGACAGCGTCGCCGCCATCTGCGCAACCTCGTCCCCGATCAGCAGACCCGACAGATAATCCGAAATGTCGGTTTCAGCCATCTGCCCGGTCAGGGCCAATGTGCGGGCCGAAAAAACCCGCGCGGCCAACGGCCCCGGCGCCCCCCCGGCCAACAGCCCTTGGGCAAACGCATCCGCGCTGGATTGCCCCGACTGCATCAGCCGGCCAAGGATCGAGTGTTGGGACAGGGTTGCAAACACCTCGCCGGTCATCACGGTTTGAAAGTCGGTCAGACGACCGCCCGTGATGGTGGCCCATTTGCTGTGCGTGCCGGGCAGAAGATACGTGCCGTCCCCACCGCCCGCGGCAAGCTGGCCGATGATCTCAGTCTCTTCGCCGCGCATGACGTCGGGCGCCAGTCCGGGGGCGTTCCGGATGGCACCGGTCACGAAGTGGATCGGCCCGTCGTCGGTCTGACGACAGACCAGCGCACCGGCCAGATCGGCGGCGGTCAGGGGCAGCGGCAGATAGGGCGTTTCGACCCAGCCATTGCGGCTGGTAATCATGCCCGATGCAATGATCGGCGTGCCGTCAAGCCACGCCCCGATCGCCGCCCGCAGCGCACCTGCGAATCCGCCAGGCTGATCGGCGGCCGCCAGAATGCCCGGCCCTCTGGACACGGTGTCCTTGACCCCGCCATCTGCATCCATCCGCCAGGCCCGAAAACTCGTGGTGCCCCAGTCGATGGCAATCAGACCGGTCATGCGGAAAACCCATAGCTGACATGGTGGTGATAGGTCTGACCGGGGCGCAAGATCGCGCTAGGAAAGTCGTTACGGTTCGGCGCGTCAGGCCAGCCCTGGGTTTCCATCGCGATGCCCGCAAACGGCCCGTAACGGCGACCGTCAAGGCCCGCCAGCCCGTCGAAATGCGCACCGTCATAGACCTGCAGCCCCGGTGCGTTCGTCGCAACCTCCATCCGCAGGCCGGATTTCCCCTGCAACAGTGCCACGACGCGCGGGGGACGCGGCCCATCCGACAGACAGAAATTGTGGTCGTAGCCACCCGGTAAGATCCGACGTGGTTCGCGAAAATCGAACCGGGTGTCCGCGACATCGCTGGTCCCCGGCAGCGGGATCAGATCGTCATCCACCGCCAGATAACGATCCGCGTCGATCCACAGCGTGTGGTCGCGCACATCATCGCTGCCATCCAGATTGAAGTAGCCGTGATGGGCCAGATTGCACGGGGTCGGCGCGTCCGCTGTGGCCGTCATGTCCAGAACCAGCGCGCCGTCCGACAGCGCAATCTGCACCTGAGCCGAGAGATTGCCTGGGAACCCCATATCATCATCGGGCAGGCGCAGTCCCAGCGTGACTGCGTCATCCCGCCGCTCGATAATGTCCCACACCTGCAGGTCCATCCCGACGGAACCACCATGCAGCGTGTGTCGTCCGCGAAAGTTCGGGTCGGTGTGATGCGTCACTCCGTCGAGCGTGAACTGTGCCCCGCCGATGCGGTTCGCAAACCGTCCCACGACTGCGCCCAGATAACGCCCGCCGTTGAAATAGTCCGCCACATCCGCGCAGCCCAGAACCAGCGAGTGGGCAATGCCGTCCAGCCGCAGATCCTGCACGATCGCGCCCAGCGTCAGGATTTGCGCGGTCAGCCCGCCCCCGCGCAGCGTCAGGCGCTGACAGGGCCGTCCGTCAGGAAGGGGAACGTCGGTCACAGGGTCACGCATGGCTCGGCCCGACCACGAATGCCGGGCGTGGTGATGTAGGTGAGGCCCTGGCCCGCGTCAGGGTTTTCGATCCCGTCGCGGGCGGTCGTGACGATCATCTGGTCCATGTCGGGTCCCCCGAACGCCGGACAGCTGGAATGCTGGCCACCCACCGACCAGCGGGCAAGCTCTGCCCCGCTGGCGTCGAACCGCGCGACCGCCCCTTCGCCCCACAACGCCACACACAGCGCGCCGTCCGCATCGGTCACCGCGCCGTCGGGGTTCAGGTCGCGCGTGGACAGGTCCAGCTGCACATGACGCGGTCCCACGGGCCAGCCCTCGGCATCCAGCGCCTGCCGCCAGATCACCTGATCCTGCGTATCGGAAAGATAGGCCACGTCGCCGTTCGGCGCGAAACAGATGGAGTTCGGGATACCCAGCGGATCCGCCAGCTTGCGCACCTCGCCCCGATAGAAGCGATAAAGCGCGCCGTTCTTGCCTTTGCCGTCCTTGGCCATGGTGCCGAACCAGAACCCGCCCTGCGGATCGGCGCGCCCGTCGTTTGACCGGGTCGTGGGATCGTCAGCCTCAACCGCAATCAGGTCGTCAAAATCACCGGTCGACAGGGTCAGGACGGCCAACCCGGTTTCCGTCGCGATCAGCAGACGGTCGTCATCAACCCATCCTGCGGCCGACGCGATGCGATCAAAGTGCCATTCGCCGGTCCCGTCCGCGCCGCGCGACAACAGCCGCTGGCCCAGAATGTCGAACCAGAAGAACCGCGACAGCCGCGGATGCCACAACGGCCCCTCGCCCAGCTGACAGACGCGGTCGTCGAACACCTGTGCGGTCGTCATGGCGTCACCCGCGCCAGACGCGCCTCGGACAGTTTCAGCAGGCCCTTCTGCAGCAGGATGAAGATCAACAGCAGCACTCCGATCACGATCTTGGTCCACCAGCTGGACAATGTTCCGTCAAAGACGATGTAGGTCTGGATCAGGCCCATCGTCAGAACCCCGACGAAGGTTCCGAACATGTAACCTGCCCCACCGCTCAGCAGCGTGCCCCCGATCACCACTGCCGCGATGGCGGTCAGCTCGGTCCCCACGGTCGCCAGCGAGTATCCCGAGCCCGTATAGACCGCGAACACGATCCCCGAGAGGCCAGCCATCAGCCCCGAAAACGCATAGACCATGACGATCGTGCGTCCTTGCCGAACGCCCATCAGCCGCGCCGTCGCCTCGCCCCCGCCAAGGGCATAGACGCTGGTGCCGAAGCGCGTCTTGTGGGCCACGATCATGCCCACGATGAAGATCAGGACCATCAGCCCCCCGATAAGCGTCAGACGCCCCTTGCCGGGCATCAGGTAATAGGCGCCCTGAATCGCCTGAAAGAACGGATCATTGATCGGGACCGACTGGACCGACAGCAAATAAGCGGCGCCGCGTGCCAGAAACATCCCCGCCAGCGTGACGATGAAGGCCGGCATTGCGAGCCGGTCGATCAGGAACCCCATGGCCGCGCCGAAGGCCGTGGTGATGATCAGCAGGACCACCATGACGGCCGGCGCAGACAGTGACGTATCCCGCAGCATGACGGCGATGAACACGCCGGAAAACGCGATGACCGAACCCACTGACAGGTCGATTCCGCCCGACAGGATCACCATCGTCATCCCGACCGCGACGATCCCAAGGTACGCGTTGTCGGTCAGCAGGTTTCCGATCACCCGTGTCGACAGGATGTTGGGGTACTGGAGCCAGCACAGCACATAGGCCAGCACGAAAATCGCAATCGTGGCATACAGCGGCAGCGCGCGAGTGTTCATTTTCTGGCCCCCCGGATGACTGGCGCGGTTTCGCGACCGACCCGCAGGCTTTCCCGCCACAGCCGCCATTCGCGTGCGATGCGGGGCGATTGCAGGACCAGAATGACCAGCACCAGCGCCGCCTTGATGATCAGGTTGTATTCGGACGGATAGCCCGCCAGCCGGATCCCGATCGTGATCGTCTGAATGATCAGCGCGCCCAGAACCGAGGCGATGATCGAAAACCGCCCGCCCAGCAGTGAGTTGCCGCCGATGACCACCGCCAGAATGGCGTCGAGTTCCAGAAACAGGCCGGCATTGTTGGCATCCGCGCCACGGATGTCGGCGGTGACGATCAGCCCCGCCAGTGCCGCGCAGAACCCCGACGCGACGTAGACGGCGATCAACAGGACGCGGGCGTTCACGCCCGCCAGCGCACTGGCGCGGTGGTTGATACCCACGGCCTCGATCAACAGGCCAAGGGCCGTGCGGCGCATGAGGATCGTGGTGATCACCGCGACCGCGATCCACATCCAGGCCGGGACCGGCAGTCCCAGAAAGCTGCCAGACCCCAACCACGCGAACCCTGCGTCGTTGAAGGTCAGGATGCGGCCTTCGGTGATCAGCTGCGCGATGCCGCGTCCCATGGTCATCAGGATCAGCGTGGCGACGAAAGGCTGGATCCCCACAACCGACACCAGCACCCCGTTCCACAACCCGCACACCAGACCCGCCGCGACAGCCAGCAGCAATGCGACAGGCAATCCCCAGCCCGCACCGACGGCAGATGCCGCAACCGCGCCGCAGATCGCCATGATCGTGCCGACCGACAGGTCGATGCCCCGCGTGGCGATGACCAGCGTCATGCCGACAGCCAGCAGCGCGACGGGGGCCGCGCGTTTCAGAATGTCGATCGGCGGTCCGATCAAGCGCCCGCCCGACCACGACACGTTCAGAAACCCCGGATAGACGACGGAGATCAGCGCGACCAACGCGGCCAGCGCGATAAGTTGCGGGGCGATGCGTTTCAACAGGGTCATCACGCGGCCTTCGGTTTTGCGGCGATGGCCCGCAGGATCGCCTGGGGATTGACGTCGCCGCCCGTCAGCTCGGCCACCTGCCGGCGGTCGCGCAGGACGATGACCCGGTCGGAAACAGCGACCAGCTCGTCAATCTCGGATGAGATCACCATCAGCGACATGCCCTGATCGGTCAGTTCGCGGATCAGTCGGACGATTTCGGCGTGCGCGCCGACATCGATGCCGCGCGTCGGTTCATCAAGGATCAGAAAGCGCGGGTTCATCGCGACCCAACGGGCCAGAACGACCTTTTGCTGATTGCCGCCAGACAGCTCTCCGATCGGCTTTTCGCGGCCGGATGTGCGGATGTCCAACCGCTTGATGAAGTCGTCGGCGATGCGGTTCTGTTCGGCCCGGGGAATGGGCTTTGTCCAGCCGCGCCGCGCCTGAAGCCCCAAGATGATGTTTTCGCGGATCGACAGATCGGCGACGATGCCGTCGGTCTTGCGATCCTCTGGCGCGAACCCGAAACCCGCGGCGATGGCAGCCCGCGGATTTCGCAGATCGACCGGACCGGCCTGATCGCGCGCGGCGCCGGTCGACGGGCCCAGCGCACCGAACAGAAGCTCGGCCGTTTCGGTCCGGCCTGATCCCAGAAGACCCGCCAGACCGACGACCTCGCCCTGCCCCACGGCCATGTCGAACGGCTCGATGACGCCGCGCCGGCCCATGTCTTCGAACGACAGCATGGGTGCAGCGGCAGGGCGGGTCATGCGCGCGGCAGGATCGTGATGGACCTCCTCCAGCTCGCGGCCCAGCATGTGTTCGACCAGATCCATCCGGTCCAGCGTCGCGGTGTCGGCGGTGACGATCTTCTTGCCGTTGCGCAGAACGGTGATTCGGTCGGTCAGATCAAAGACCTGATCCAGAAAATGCGACACGAAGATGATGCCCAGTCCCCGGTCGCGCAGGCCGCGCACGACGTCAAAGACCATCCGCACCTCCGCCGCGTCCAGACTGGCTGTCGGCTCATCCAGGATCAGGACCTTGCCCGACAGCGCGACCGCGCGCGCGATTGCTATGATCTGCTGGATGGCCACCGAATAGCTGCCAAGTTCGCGGTCCACGTTCACGTCCAGCCCGTAAGGGGCCAGCATCTGCCGCGCCTGCGCCCGCATCTGCCGCGCCGAGATCAGGCCAAAGCGACGAGGCTCGCGCCCGAACATCAGGTTCTGGGCCACGGTCAGGTTCGGCAGAAGGTTCACCTCTTGATAGACGGTGCCGATGCCCTGATCCTGCGCCTCGATCGTCGAGCGGGGGCTGATGGGGCGTCCGTCCAGCCGAATGTCTCCGCTGTCGCGCTGATAGGCCCCGGTCAGGCATTTGATCAGCGTCGATTTGCCGGCGCCGTTTTCGCCCAGCAATGCATGAACCTCGCCTGCGCGCAGGTCGAAATCGACGTGATCCAGCGCGCGCGTGCCGGGGAAAGATTTGTTCAGCGACTGGATCGTCAGAAGCATCGTCCAAGCCCTTTGATGTCGGGGGTTGGTTCAGGCCGCCGCGAACGGCGGCCCGATAATCAGAATGTCAGTAACCCAGACCCTTGCGACGCTCATACTCGCCGGACGGGTCATCGGCCTGCGTGTAAAGCTTCGATTCGGTCTGGATGAACTTGGCGGGCATGGTGCCGTCTTTCCAATACGCTTCCAGCGCATCAAAGGCAGGACCAGCCATGTTGGGCGTCAGTTCGACCGTGGCATTCGCCTCGCCGTCGGCCATGGCCTTGAACATGTCGGGCACGCCGTCGATCGACACGATCAGGATATCCTTGCCCGGCGCCAGTCCAGCTTCCTTGATTGCCTGGATCGCACCCACCGCCATGTCGTCATTATGGGCGTACAGCGCGCAGATGTTCTTGCCGCCGTTTTCCGCCTGAATGAAGCTTTCCATGACTTCCTTGCCCAGCGCGCGAGTGAAATCGCCCGTCTGGCTGCGGGTGACCTTCAGGTTGGCGTGGTCCTTGATCGCGTCCTCAAAGCCCTTCTTGCGGTCGATTGCCGGGGTGGAGCCGGTCGTGCCTTCCAGCTGAACGATGTTGCAGTCCTTGTCGCCGACCGTATCGGCCAGCCATTTGCCCGCAACCTCGCCTTCGTGGACAAGGTTCGAGCCGACGGCGGTCATGTAAAGGTCATCCTTGCTGTCGACCTGACGGTCCAGCAGCACGACCGGGATTTCCGCTTCCTTTGCTTCCTGCAGAACGCCGTCCCAGCCGGTCGCCACGACCGGGGCCAGCAGGATCGCATCGACGCCTTGCGCGATGAAGGACCGGATCGCCGCGATCTGGTTTTCCTGCTTTTGCTGCGCGTCCGAGAATTGCAGCTTGACGCCACGCTCCTCGGCCTGACTGCGGGTCAGCGTGGTTTCAGCCGCGCGCCAGCCGGACTCGGAACCGATTTGCGAAAAGCCGACGGTCTTGCCGTCCTGCGCCATCGCGGCGCCCCCCGCCAATGCGGCGAGTGCTGCGGTCGCCATGAGTGTCTTGAACGTCATAGTTTCCTCCCTGGGGTGTGCCGAAGTTTTCGGCGAAATGCGGGCTCCTCAGCCCCGCAGGTCCCGCGCGGATCTGCGCGGTGGTCGTCCCCGGCATGGTCTTGGCCGGTATGGTTTCGACGGATGCATGCCCCCCTCCCAAGGGGCGTGGCGTCAGAAGTCGAACGGCGCGGTCGTCTGGCGCTGTCCAATGGTGAAAGCGTCGGCGACCAGTGTCATCGGGCGCAGGTCCACATCGGATGCTCCCCTGCGCACCAGATCGGCCATATGCGCGTAAAGCGCCGGGTATTCGCCGGTGATGCGGTCGTCGCCGGTGACGGCGCGCCCATCCAGTTCCAGAAGGTTGCCGCCATTGCGCAGGGCCAGTTCACCGCCGTCGGTGTCGAGCACCATGTCCCATGTCTGCGGGCCGGTCTGACGGAAATCGAAATCGGCAGTGATGGCCCCCGACATCTGCACCCGCGCCGCAATCGGGGCCTGACGGTTTTCGGGAAACTCCAGTTCGGCAGAGGCGACGTGGACCGGAACGGGCAGGATCTCGGTCAGGATCGACAGCGCGTTGATGCCGGGGTCGAAGACGCCCATGCCGCCCGCCTGAAAGATCCAGTCCTGACCGGGGTGCCATTTGCGCACATCCTCGCGCCAGATGATTTCACCTGACCGCACCTGACGGCCCGCCAGCCAGTCGCGGGCGGCGGCGACGGCCGTCGCCATGCGCGAATGCCAGCTGGCAAAGATGCTGACGCCCTGCGCCGCGGCCAGTGATTGCAGCTGATGCACCTCGGCCAAGGTCGCGCCGGGGGGCTTTTCCAGCATCAGGTGGCGCCCCGCCCGCAGCACCGCCTGCGCCACGGCAAAGCGCGGGACGGGCGGCAGGCACAGGCTGACGGTCACGATGTCGGGGCGAGCCACCAGCATGTCGTCGATGTCGGTGAATGACTGAACCCCGTCCACGCCACCGTGGCGAGAGACTGTCGCCGCCAGTTCCCAATCGGCACTGGCGGCCAGCGCCGGCACGTGCTGGTCCAGCGCGATCTTGCCGATCCCAACCAGCGCAATCTTCATCGGTTCGGTCTGCATCAGTGCGCATCCTTTCCGACCGGATTGCCCCGACAGCCCAGCAGAAAGTCCAGATCGGCCCCGGTATCGGCGCCCATCACGTGGGTCTGGTGCAACCATGCATAGCCGCCCGTGGGCGTGTCGTGGGACGGCGCCCACGCGGCCAGCCGCGCGCCCATTTCGGCGTCGGAAATATCCAGATGCAGGCGGCGGTTCGGGACGTCCAGTTCGATCATGTCGCCGTTCTGGACGACCGCCAGCGGCCCGCCTGCCGCCGCCTCGGGCGCGGTGTGCAGAACGACCGTGCCATAGGCTGTGCCCGACATGCGGGCGTCGGAAATGCGGACCATATCGGTGATGCCCTTGCGCAGGACCTTGGGCGGCAGGCCCATGTTGCCCACCTCGGCCATGCCGGGATAACCCTTGGGGCCGCAGTTCTTCAGGACCATGACGCAGGTCTCGTCGATATCCAGCGCCTCGTCGTTGATCTTGGCCTTGTAGTCGTCGATGTCCTCGAACACGACCGCGCGGCCCCGATGGACCAGCAGGTGTTCACTGGCTGCCGAAGGTTTCAGCACCGCCCCGTTGGGCGCCAGATTGCCCCTGAGAACCGCAATGCCACCGTGGTCGGTCAGCGGTTTGTCGGCAGGCAGAATGACGTCTTCGTTCCAGTTGACGACGTCCTTGACCTCGTCCCAGATCGTGTCCCCGCTGACGGTCAGCGCGTCCTTGTGCAGCTGCCCTGCCTCACCCAGACGTTTCAGCACGACAGGCAGGCCACCGGCATAGAAGAACTCTTCCATCAGGTATTTGCCCGACGGCATCAGATTGACGATGGTCTTCACGTCGCGGCCCAGCCGGTCCCAGTCGTCCAGCGTCACGTCCAGACCGACGCGCCCCGCCAGCGCCAGTAGGTGGATCACGGCATTGGTGGAGCCACCTATGGCGCCATTGGTGCGGATCGCGTTTTCGAACGCCTGGCGCGTCAGGATATCGCTGGGCTTCAGGTCATCCTTGACCATCTGCACGATGCGCCGCCCGGACAGTTGCGCCATGACGCGGCGGCGACTGTCGACTGCGGGAATGGCGGCGTTTCCGGACAGCGCCATCCCCAGCGCCTCAGCCATCGACGCCATGGTCGACGCCGTGCCCATGGTGTTGCAGGTGCCCGACGACCGGCTCATCGATTCCTCGGCCTGCAGGAACTCGGCGTGCGTCATCTCACCCGCCTTCACCGCCTCGGAGAATTTCCATAGGTGAGTGCCCGAACCGACACGCTCGCCCCGGAAATATCCGTTCAGCATCGGCCCGCCGGTGACGACGATGGACGGAATGTCGGTCGATGCGGCGGCCATCATCAGGCTGGGCGTGGTCTTGTCGCAGCCGACCAGCAGCACCGCCCCATCGATCGGCTGGCCGCGCATCTGTTCCTCGATCGCCAGCGCGGCCAGATTGCGGAACATCATCGCGGTCGGGCGAAACGTGTTTTCGCTGGCCGAGAACACCGGCACCTCGACCGGGAATCCGCCGGCTTCCCAGATGCCCGCCTTCACCTTGGCGGCCAGTTCGTTCAGATGCCCGTTGCAGGGCGTCAGGTCCGACCACGTGTTCAGGATGCCGATGATCGGGCGCCCGTCGAACAGATCGTGCGGATAGCCTTGGTTCTTCATCCAGCCACGATGATAGATCGTGTCGCGCGAATTGCCGCCGTACCAGTGCTGGGACCGAAGTGTTCTGGGCCAGGGGGCGGGTGTGAAGGCCATCGTGTCAGCTTTCCTTACAGTGCGTCGACCGTAGTGACGTCCGCCCCGCCGGTCTGGGCGGCAAGCGGGTTTTTCAGCGGCAGTCCGAACTGCTGGCTGGAGATTTCGAATTCGTCCCCGGGCTGCACGCTGATGCCGTCGGCAAAGGACAGCGTCGCGGTCCCGAAGAAATGGACATGCACGTCGCCGGGTTGGCGGAACAGGTCGTATTTGAAGTGGTGGTGTTCCAGATTGCCAAGGCTGTGGGACATGTTGCCCTCGCCCGACAGGAAGGGCTTTTCCCAGATCGTCCGGCCGTCACGCAGGATACGGCTGGTGCCTTCCACGCTGTCGGGTAGCGGTCCGACCAGCAGTTCGGGACCAAAGCTGGCAGGGCGCAGCTTGGAATGGGCAAGCCACAGGTAATTCCCGCGCTCTGTCACGTGGTCGGAAAACTCATTCCCCAAGGCGAACCCGATCCGCACCGGGCGCCCGTCGGGCGCGATGACATAGATGCCGGCGATTTCGGGCTCCTCGCCCGCGTCCAGCGCGAAGCCGGGCGACGTCAGCGGCTGGCCGGGGCCCACCGCGACAAAGCCGTTGCCCTTGTAGAACCATTCGGGCTGCACGCCGACCTGACCGGCGGATGGCTTGCCGCCTTCCAGACCCATGCGGAACATCTTCATGCTGTCGGTCAGGTCTTCGGTGTCGCCCGCGGCGTGCATTGCATTCCGCGTCGCGGCCGATCCGAGGTGGGTCAGGCCGGTGCCGGTCAGGTGCATATGGGCGGGATCGGGGTGATCGGCTGGCAACAGCAGCCGTCCGTGATCCAGCGCCGTGGCCAGATCGACGGCCTCGCCCGTGCCACGCGCGGCAACCTCAGCCGCCATACTGCGTCCAGCGGTGATGGCCGAAAGGGCCAGATCGCGTGTGCTGTCCACATCTTGGACGACGTGGCCCACCGTGCCCTGCGCATCGCGCCACACCACGGCGCGGCCACCATCCGTCTGGCGGATCTGAGACAAAAACATCGGCGCTTCTCCCCTCGGTTGCGCGGGGCTGACGTGTCACCGTCAGGCAGGCGCGCAACGCCTCCGCCACAAGGTCTAGCGCCGCGGCTGCATATCAGTAAAATGAGTTTGCAGCCTTAGTGTATGGCAAAAACGATATGTCCCGATTGACCCTGAAACCCACGCAGTTGCGCCTGATCCGCGAGATTGCGCATCACGGACAACTGCAACTTGCGGCCGAGGCGCTGGCGATGACCCAGCCCGCCGCCTCCCGGATGCTGACGGATGTGGAGCGTCAGATCGGCGCGCCGCTGTTTGACCGCCAGCCCAAGGGCATGACGCCGACCGAAGCGGGGCTGGTCGTCATCCGCCGCGCGCGCGTGATCCTGCGGGAATTGAACAGCATCGCACAGGACGTGGCGGCGCTGACCACGGGCATGAACGGCGCCGTTCGCATCGGTGCCGTCACGGGTCCCGCCGTCAGCCTGCTGGTCGCCGCGATCCGAGAGGTCAAGCACGCCGCCCCGCAAGCCGACATCACGGTCGAGGTGCTGCCGTCGCGCGATCTGCTGCAACAGATGCTGGCGGGGGAAATGGATCTGGCGCTGTGTCGGATTCTTCCGGAATTCGACAGCCACGATTTCAACATCCTGCCGATGCAGGACGAAGGCGTGGCGTTCCTGTGCCGCGCCGCGCACCCGCTGGCGAACGCCCCTGCGCTGACGATGACGGAGCTGTCGGATTACGAATGGATCATGCAGGGCCGGGGATCGCCGATCCGCGAAGCGACGCTTCACGCCTTTGCCGATGTCGGCCTGGCCGAGCCTGCCAACATCATCAACAGCCCGTCGCTGATCCTGACGATCGCCTATCTGGCCCAAAGTGACGCGATCACCGCCGTGTCGGACGAGGTGGCCCAACTGCTGATGCAACCGCCTGTGTCCGCGAACTTCGCGCGCCTGCGGACGACGTCGGACATCACTGTCTCACCCTATTACCTGTTGCACCTGAAACGGCGGCCGCTGTCGCCCCTTGCGACGCGACTGCGTGACAACCTTGCCGAACGGTCCCTGATGCGGCTGGGTGGATAGGGGTCTGGATCGGGTCGGGCTGTCAGGCGCCGTAAGGCACCCAGACGGTCTTGACCTGCGTCGCATCCTCCACCAGCCCCAGAAGGGCCGCGGGTGGCAACGCGGCCCAGTCGGCGACCGGCGCGTGGCGGACGGGTTTGAGGTTTCCGGCCGATGCCGTTTCCAGTTTCGCCAGCAGATCAGGGGCGCCCTGATGCCACAGCACGTCCACCTCATCATGAAGGGCCAGCACCGGGGCCAGTTCGGCCGGGTCGCCGGTCACGAAGTTGACGACGCCGCCCGGCACGTCTGATCCGTTGATGATTTGGCCAAGGTCAGCGGCCAGCACCGCCTGCCCCGGCGCGGGAATGGCGACCACGCGGTTCCCCATCGCCAGCGCCGCCCCGAGTAGCGTCACCATGGACAGCAGCGGCTGGGCGTCCGGGCAGACGATGCCCGTGACGCCCCAAGGTTCGTTCAGCGACAATGTGATGTGGCAGGCCCGGGTGGACTTGACCGTTCCGGCCAGCTTGTCGGACAGACCGGCAAGGCTCGTCAGGCGGTCGATGGCGGAGGTGACCTCAGCCTCTGCCTCGGACGCGCCGGCACCGCCTTGGATCAATGTGCGCACCAGTGTGGCGCGTTGGACCTGCATGTTTTCAGCCCAGAACCAAAGGACCTGCGCCCGGTTGTGCCCCGCCTGCCGCGACCAGCCGCTGGCCTTGACGGCAGCCTCGACCGCGTTGCGGATGTCCTTGCGGTTGCCAAGCGCCGCTTGCGCGTAGGCAGCGCCATTGCCGTCGCGCAGGCTATAGGACCCGCCGCCATCCGCGCGCACCTGCTTGCCCCCGATGAACAGCTTCAGCGTCCGGTCCAGACCGCCGGGCGCGTTCGCCCCGCCCGCCACGGCCACCGGCGCGGTCGAGAAATCAAACGGCGGCGCTGCTTCGGTCTGCGACACCTCACCCGGCAGACGCAGATAATGGCGCATTCCGGCAGTGCCGCCTTCGCGGCCAAAGCCGCTTTCCTTCATGCCGCCGAAGGGTGCACCCGCGTCCAGCATGTTCGTCCCGTTAATCCAGACGACACCGGCACGCACACGCGCCGCCATGTCCATGGCGATATCCAGATCCTGCGACCAGATCGACGCGGCCAGTCCGTACGGCGTGTTGTTGGCCAGCTCCACCGCCTCATCCGGGGTGCGGAAAGTGGACAGCGTGGCGATGGGGCCAAAGATTTCCACTTGCTGCACGGTTGATGCGGCGGCGGACCCGGTGAAGAAACCGGGCGCGCAGAAATACCCCGATGGCGGCAAAGGCGCACCGGAGCGGTGCAGGACACCGCCTTCGTCGACGCCCGTGTCGATCAGACCGTTGATGCGGGCCAACTGCGCCGCTGACACGATCGCGCCGATGTCGTTCGACTTGTCCAGCGGGTCGCCCACGCGCAGCGTCGCCATCCGTTCGCGCAGCCGATCCTGAAACCGGTCGGCAATCGGTTCCTGGATGAAAAGCCGCGACCCGGCGCAGCAGACCTGCCCCTGATTGAACCAGATGCCATCCACGACACCTTCGACCGCAGCCTCTAGGTCGGCATCGGCAAAAACGATGAAGGGGGACTTGCCGCCAAGTTCCAGCGACAGCGCCTTGCCCTGCCCCGCCGTCGCGCGACGGATCGCGCGCCCGACCTCGGTCGAGCCGGTGAAGGCCACCTTGGCAATGCCCGGATGCGTGACCAGCGCCTGGCCCGTGTCACCCGCGCCGGTCAAGATGTTCACGACCCCCGGCGGCAGTCCGATTTCGACGCAGATTTCGGCAAAGGCCAACGCGGTCAGCGGCGTCTGCTCGGCCGGTTTCAGGACCACGGTGTTGCCGGCGGCCAAGGCGGGCGCGATTTTCCATGCCAGCATCAGCAAGGGGAAATTCCACGGGATCACCTGCGCGCAGACGCCCAAAGGCTGGTGATCGGGAAACAGCAGCGGCAGGTTGGCGGCAAAACCCGCGTGGTAATAGAAATGACGCGCGGCCAGCGGGATGTCGATATCGCGGCTTTCGCGGACAGGTTTGCCGTTGTCGACGGTTTCCAGCACGGCCAGAAAACGCTCCCGCTTCTGGATGTGGCGCGCGATGGCATACAAATACCGCGCCCGCCCTGCCGGACCCAACGCCTGCCAGCCGGACAGCGCGGCGGTGGCAGCGTCGACGGCGGCCTCGACCTGCGCGGCGGTCGCGGTCGAGATGCGGGCGATGGTGTGGCCGGTCGCGGGGTTCTCAACGGTCAGCGCGCCCGTGTCGTCATGGGCCGTAAAGCCGCCGTTGATGAACTGACCGAACCCGTCCTGATGGGCGTCCAGCCACGTCTGAACGTCGGCCGAGGATTCGGGGGATGTGCCGTAATCCATCGTTTCGATGATGTCCTGAATGCTCATGCGTGCCCCTTATCCCATCGGGTGGTGCGACCGCGCGGCATAGCGCCCGGTGACGTGATGTTCCAACTGGCGTTCAATATCGGCCAGCATCGAAGACGCGCCGATGCGAAAACGGTCGGGCTGCGTCGCGGGGACCCCAAGTTCCTCTCGCATCAGGGACAGCCATGTCAGCGCCTCTTTTGCGGTCTTCAGCCCGCCCGCTGGCTTGAACCCGACGGTATGCCCGCTCAGCATACCATAGTCACGGATCGCGCGGATCATGGTCAGGGCCACGGGCAGAGTGGCATTCTCAACCTCTTTCCCGGTCGAGGTCTTGATGAAGTCCGTGCCCGCCTGCATCGCGACCATCGACGCGGCATAGACGGTGGTCAGCGTGCCCAGTTCACCCGTGGCCAGGATCGCCTTTAAGTGCGCAACACCGCAGGCTTCGCGCATGGCGGACACTTCGTCGTAAAGCGCGGCCCAATTGCCCCGCAGGGCATGTTCGCGGGTGATGACGATGTCGATTTCGCGCGCGCCCTGATCGACGGCATAGCGGATTTCGGCCAGGCGCAGATCCAACGGCATCAGCCCTGCCGGAAAGCCGGTCGCGACGGACGCCACGGGAATGTTCGTCCCTTGCAACGCCGCGACGGCGGGCGCGACCATCGTCGGATAGACGCAGACCGCGCCGGTGGTCAGGCCGTAATCAGCCAACCCCATCGCGGCCAGCAGGTCGGGGCGCACCGGCTGGCGGGCCTTGGCACACAGGCGGCGGACCCGTTCGGCTGTGTCGTCGCCCGCCAGCGTGGTCAGGTCGATGCAGCGGATCGCGTGGATCAGCCATGCCGCCTGATGATCCTTCTTGACCGACCGCCGGGTGCCGACCTGCGCCGCGCGCCGCTCCGCCGCGCTGCGGTTGATGCGGACGCCGTCGAACCATGCGGGCGTCAGGGGTGTGCCGGGGTTGCGTTCACCGCTCATGCGAACGTGTCCTTGAACGCTGCGAACTCGGCGGGGGTGGCATAGGATGTCTGCGTCCCGCGTTGGGTGATCGACAGCGCGGCATAGCGTGCAGCCTCAACCAAGGCATCGGGGGCGCCCAGCCCAAAGGCCAGATGCGTCGCAAAGCACCCGATGAAGGCATCGCCCGCCCCGGTGGTATCGACCGGATCGACCGCCACCGGGTCGATCTGGGTGACGCCATTCCGGTCGAACAGACGCGCGCCACGGCCCCCCAGCGTCACCACCACCTGCCCCACGCCGTGGTCCATCAGCACCCGCACGGCGGCGGCGATTTCGTCCTCGGTCTCGGTCGGAAGGCCGGTCAGCATCGCCAGCTCCCCTTGGTTCGGGGTCAGCCATGTCAGCCCGGCAAACCGCGACAGGTCCAGCGACGGCAGCGCCGGGGCGGGATTCAGCACCGTGGGGATGCCCTTTGCCGCCGCCCATGCGACCGTGTGAAAGACCGTTTCCAGCGGAACTTCCAGTTGCAGCAAGATCAGGTCACAGCGCGCCAGCGCGTCGGCTGCGTCGTCCACATCAGCGGGCGACAGCTGTCCGTTCGCGCCCGCCACGATCAGGATCGCGTTCTCGCCCGAGCCGTCGACGAAGATCGGCGCGACCCCGGACGGTGTGCCCGGCGCGACCCGGCAATGGGTCACGTCGACGCCCGCCTCGGCCATGTTGGCCACGACCATCGGACCGAACAGGTCATCGCCGATCCGCGCGACCATGACGACGTCGCAACCCAGCCGCGCGCAGGCGACGGCCTGATTGGAGCCCTTGCCGCCAAATCCCATCGAAAACGACGGCGCGGCCAGCGTTTCGCCCGGGTCGGGCATCCGATCGATATAGGTGATCAGATCGACGTTGTTCGATCCCACGACGCCGATCCGCGGGCGTCTGGTTGGTGCGGTTTGATCGCTCAAGACTTGGCCTCCTGCCTTGGTGGCAGGGTCGCACGGGGCGTCAGACCCGGCAAGCCCTGCACCGTCCGGAGTCAGCGCGTGTCGCTGTCGGCGATCAGCCGCGCGAAGGTGTTGCCGAACCGGTCCAGCCGCGCCGCGTCCAGATAACGCGACAAATCTGCGGGGCGGTCCTCTGCGATCCGGCGCAGGACGGATGCGCCCAGCGACAGCGGTTTTTCGGTGCCGTCCACCCCGCGCCCCAGATCGCGGGCGGCGTCCTGCAACTGATCGAACAGGGCGCCTGACGCGCGGCCCGCCAAGGCGCGGCGCGCGGGATGTATGGGTGCGACCTCTCCGGCGATGACGGCCAGAAATTCGTCGCCGTAACTGTCCAGCTTTTTTGCACCGACGCCCGGAATGCGCGCCATGTCGTCCAGCGTTTGGGGCCGCTTCTGCGCCATCTCGATCAGGGTCCGGTCGGGAAAGACGACATAGGCAGGGACGCGCGCCGCCTCGGCCAGCGCGCGGCGGCGCGCCTTCAGCGCCGACAGCAGGGGCGCGTCTTCTTCGTCGACCTGCATCGCAACGGGGGTACCCGACCACGCGCGGCGCGGCTCATCCCGGCGCAGGGTCACGGATTCGTCGCCGCGCAGGACCGCGTGCGCGGCCTCGGTGATGTGCAGGCCACCGTGGCGTTCGGGGTCGGGGCGGATCAGGTCGCGCCCCAGCATCTGGCGCATGACGCCCTGCCATGTTCCCTTGGACAGTGCCTTGCCCACGCCAAAGGTCGGCAGCTGGTCATGCCCGCGTTGTTTCACCTTGTCGGTGGCAGTGCCGACCAGCACGTCGATGATATGGCCCTGCCCGAACGCCTCGCCCGTACGCAGCACCGCGGACAGCGCCATGCGCACCGGTTGGGTGGCGTCGAACACCGCAGGCGGCGTGTCGCACAGGTCGCAGTTGCCGCAGGGATCGGAGGTTTCGCCGAAATAGGACAACAGCGCCTGACGGCGACAGGACAGCGCCTCGGCCAGCCCAAGCAGCGCGTTCAGCCGCCCGTGATCGGCCTGCTTGCGTTCCAAGGGCGCCAGCCCTTCGTCGATCTGGGTGCGGCGCAGGCGGACGTCTTCGCCACCGTACAGCGTCAGCGTTTCCGCCGGTTCACCGTCGCGGCCAGCACGGCCGATTTCCTGATAATAGGCCTCAATCGACTTTGGCAGATCGGCATGTGCGACCCAGCGGATATCGGGTTTGTCGATGCCCATGCCGAAGGCCACGGTGGCGGTCACGACCAGCCCGTCTTCGCGCTGAAACCGCGCCTCGACATCGCGCCGGCGGTCAGCGTCCATCCCGCCGTGATAGGCGACGGCGGCGATGCCCGCGTCGTTCAGCGCGGCTTCCAGCGTTTCGGTCTTAGCGCGGGTGGCGCAGTAGATGATGCCCGACTGCCCACGCCGGGCGGCGGCGAAGTCCATGATCTGCCGCCGGGGGCTGTCCTTGGGCTGAAACGCCAGATGGATGTTCGGGCGGTCGAACCCGCGCAGGAAGGTTTCGGGTTGCTGGCCCCCGAACAGACGCTCGACGATTTCGTCGCGGGTTTCGGCGTCGGCAGTCGCGGTGAAGGCGGCCAGCGGCACGTCCAGCGCACGGCGCAGTTCACCGACGCGCAGGTAATCGGGGCGGAAATCGTGGCCCCACTGGCTGACGCAATGCGCCTCATCGACCGCAATCGCGGTGACGCCTGCGCGTTTGAGCATGGGCACCGTCGCGCCCGATGCCAACCGTTCCGGCGCCATATACAGCAGGCGGATGCGGCCATCCTGCAGGCCGTCATAAACCTCGCGCGTCTCTTCTTCGGTATTGCCGGATGTCAGCGCGCCCGCCTGAACGCCGGCCGCCTTCAACGCGCGAACCTGGTCGCGCATCAGCGCGATCAGCGGGGAAATGACCACCGTCACGCCCTCGCGCATCAACGCAGGCAGTTGAAAGCAAAGGGATTTGCCGCCACCCGTCGGCATGATCGCCAGCACGTCGCGGCCGCTTGCCACGGCCTCGACGATTTCCTGCTGGCCGGGGCGAAACGCGTCGAAGCCCCAGACCTCGGCAAGAAGCGCCTCGCTCATTCCACCGGGGCCTGCGCGATGCGGGACAGAAAATCCGCGACCAGCGCATCCAGCAGCGGCTTTTGGGGGCCAAGCGGGAATTCGTGACCGGCCATGTCAAGGATGGCGACGGTCGCACGCGGCCACTCGGCCAGCGCCGCCATCTGGTCGCGCCAACCCACGACTTCGTCCTGACGCCCGGCGATGACCAGCGCGGGGCCATCAAACACCGGCAGCTCCGCCCGAAGCGCATAGCGGGCGGGGTCATGCCGGATCGGTTCAAGCGCGTCTTCATTGGCGGCCTTGCCGGCGGGAATGACCGTTGCAGCCAGCTTTTCCATCAACGCGTCGATCCAGTCGCGCGTCTGGACAAGCACCGGGGTCGCATTCAGCACCTCGCTTTCGTTGCGCGCAAGCGCGCCGATCAGCGCGGCGTTGCTGCGCAGGACGATACCAGTCTGACGATCACGATGCGCATCGTCCGCAACGATCAGCGGCACACGCAGCATAAGGCCGCTGATCTGCGGGCGCAGCCGTGCCGCGACACCGCGGGCCAGCAACGCGCCTGCGGATGTCCCGCCAAGGACAAAGGGCGCGTCGCCGATCTCATCCCCGATCAGGCGGACAATCGCATCGACATAGCCGTCAAGGTCGTGGGGAACGGGTTCATCCGCGCTGCGGCCCATGCCCGG
This sequence comes from Paracoccus denitrificans, assembly GCA_003240735.1. Classification (GTDB taxonomy): domain Bacteria; phylum Pseudomonadota; class Alphaproteobacteria; order Rhodobacterales; family Rhodobacteraceae; genus Paracoccus; species Paracoccus denitrificans_A. The sequence continues at coordinate 221,628 of QFNE01000001.1, forward strand.
CAGATCGACGTAAAGACGGCCATAGCCTGCTTTGGCAAAGGCCGCGTCGTAGGTCGCGGCCTCGTCACGGTGATCCATCGGCCAGCCGTGAAGAAAGACGGCCCTAGGCGCGTCCATCGGACCGCGCCACTCTCTCCACATCGGCATGGGTCAATACCCCAGGAAGAAGCCGGCGTTGTTGGCCAGCGCCCGTTGCAGGACGATGATGATGATAAAGACGATCAGCGGCGCCAGATCCAGCCCGCCGGTATCCGGCAGGATGCGGCGGATCGGGGCGTAAAGCGGCTCCAGCAGGCGGTTCAGGCCGTACCAGATCTGGCCCACCAGCGGCTGACGCGGGTTCAGCACGCCGAAGTTGATCAGCCACGACATCAGGATATGGATGATCATCACCGTCCAGACGATATCCAGCAGAAGCATCAGGGTCTGAAACAGCGTCGTCATGCGGGTTCCCATCATGTGTGGCGTGTGTGCGCTGTCAGCTAAGGCAGGCGCGGCGCTGGCGCAAGGCAAGAGGGGTCGGGCCGCGAAAACGTGCGCAGCGTGATCTGCCGCGCCGCCGCGTCGCGGTTGACCGACGGACAATGGGGTGGTTGACCGGTCGGGACCGGATGATGCCACGACATCACCCCAACCCAGGATCGCGCGATGTATCCCCTTATCCGCTTTGCCCGCACCATGGCCGCTGCGCGCCACGCACCGAAACTGGGGCCGTTCGATACGCATGTGTCAACCGTTCGGATCTGGCCGTGGGACATCGACCCGTGGATGGAGCTGAACAACGGGCGCACACTGACGCTTTACGATCTTGGGCGAATTCCGATGGCGGTGCGCCTTGGCGTGGTCAAGGCGCTGCGGGCGCATGGATACGGCTTTACCGTGGCGGGCAGCAACGTGCGCTATCGCCGTCGGATCACTGCGTTCCAGAAAGTGACGATGCTGTCGCGCACCATCGGCTGGGACGACCGCTTCATCTATATGGAGCAGTCGCTTTGGTCCAAGGGGGAATGCTGCAACCAGATGCTGCTGCGCGCGGCCGTCGTGTCGCTGAAAGGGCGGCGAGGGATGATCGCGCCCACCCAGGTGATGCAGGACATCGGGGCCGACGCCACCTCGCCCGAGTTGCCCGAATGGGTCCGCGCCTGGATCCTGTCGGAATCCGAACGACCGTGGCCGCCCGCGCTGGTCGGAATTGCGCCGGGCGACCGCACAGCGGACTTGCCAGGCTGATCCGCTTTGGGCCTTATGCGCCCGAAGTCCCAGCCTGAACCCGCACCCCGGAGCCCCCGCATGTCTGATCCGCGCGCCCGCCGCCGCATCTGGGGATGGTGGTTCTTCGACTGGGCCAGCCAGCCATTCGCGACGCTGCTGCTGACCTTCGTCTTTCCGATCTACTTCGCCGAGGTGGCGACCGCCCATTTCGCCGCTGAAGGTGCCGCGAACCCCGGCGCGATGGCCCAGCAGATGTGGGGATACGCGCTGGCGATTTCAGGTATTGTGATTGCGCTGATGGCCCCAATCCTGGGCGCGATCGCCGACACCAGCGGCCGACGAATGCCTTGGATCGTGGGGTTTTCGCTGATCTACGTTCTGGGGGCCTATGGCACTGGCCTGCTGCAACCGGACGGGGCCGGGCTGACAAGGGTCCTGATCTTCTTCGGCATCGGCCTGATCGGGCTGGAATTCACGACGATCTTTACCAACGCCCTGATGCCGACCCTTGCCCCGCGCGAGGATCTGGGCCGCGTTTCGGGGTCGGGCTTTGCCTTCGGCTATCTGGGCGGTCTGGTCGCACTGGCGCTGATGCTGGGGCTGTTTGCCGAAAGTGCGGCAACTGGTCTGACGCTGCTCGGGCACGCCCCCGCGCTGGGTCTGGACCCCGTCCAGCGCGAAGGGACGCGCTTTGCCGGGACGTTCACCGCCATCTGGTACGTCGTCTTCATGATCCCGTTCTTTCTGTGGGTGCGCGAACCGCGCGGCCCCCGCCAGCCCGTGCGCATCCGCGCCGCGCTGGGTGATCTGGGACGGCTGCTCCGCGGTCTGCCACGGCGTCCGTCGCTGATGGCATGGCTGATCGCGTCGATGTTTTCGCGCGACGCCCTGAACGGGCTTTACGCGTTCGCTGGCGTCTATGCTGCCACTGTTCTGGGCTGGCCGGTGATCTGGTCGGGCGTCTTCGGTGTCCTGTCGGCGATTGCAGCGGCGCTGATTTCATGGCTGGGAGGCCGCGCCGACCGTCGGCTGGGACCAAAGCCCGTCATCGTCGGCTGCACCGTTGTCCTGATTGCGGTCTGCACGGTCGCCGTCGGGCTGACACCGGCCAGCCTGTTTGGCGTGCCGCTGCCACGGGGCCCGATGGTTGGGCCGATGCGTCTGGCCGATCTGATCTTCATGCTGTGCGGGTTCTTCATCGGCGGGTTCGGCGGCGCGCTGCAGGCCGCCAGCCGGACGATGATGCTGCGCCACACCTCGGCCGCGCGCGCGACAGAGGCGTTCGGATTATACGCGCTGTCTGGCAAGGCCACGGCGTTTCTGGCGCCTGCCCTGATCGCGCTGGTGACCGGGATCAGCGGAAGCCAGCGGATCGGGATTTCGCCGCTGATCGTGATGTTCATTCTGTCGCTGGTCCTGCTAAGCTGGGTCAAACACGAGGGAGAACCCGAGCAGTGATCGCCAAGACCCTGAAAATCTGCGCCGCGATGATCGCGCTGGCGCTGCCTGCGACGGTCGTGCCCGCCGCCGCCGATCCGCTGGCCAAGGACGTCTTTGGCGGCATCCGGACCAGTAACGGCGGCCCGGCCCAGCCGATCGGGTTCTATTCCAAGGGCTGCGCGTCCGGGAACGTGCAGCTGCCCGAAACCGGTCCCACGTGGCAGGCGATGCGGCTGTCGCGCAACCGCAACTGGGGCCAGCCGCAGCTGGTGCAGTTTCTGGCTGACCTGTCGGCACAGGCCCGTCAGGCCGGATGGCAGGGCCTGTATATCGGCGACATGAGCCAGCCGATGGGCGGCCCGATGAAGACCGGCCATGCCAGCCACCAGATCGGGCTGGACGCCGACATCTGGATGCTGCCGCCGCAAAGCATGCGGTTAAGCGTGGCGCAGCGCGAGAAGATTTCATCGCAATCGGTCGTGGCCAAGAACGGTCTGGGCCCCAGCGCGCTGTGGTCGGCCAGCCACCACATGATCCTGCGCGCCGCCGCGTCCGATCCGCGGGTCGAGCGGGTCTTTGTCGACCCGGTCGCCAAGGTCATGATGTGCAACGCCGAAACCGGTAATCGCGCGTATCTGCGCAAGATCCGTCCCATCAACGGGCATGATTTCCACTTCCACGTTCGTCTGGCCTGCCCTGCGGGCGCGTCCGCCTGCCAGCATCAGGACCCGGTTCCCGCCGGTGACGGATGCGCCGAGGCCGGGCAATGGATCGCCAACCGCGCCAATCCGCCCAAGAGCCAGCCCAAGGCCGACCCCGACTATCGCCATCCTCGTTCCTTCCGCCTAAGTGAGATGCCCCGCACATGTCAGGCACTCGTCACACGCTAGGGGCGGTGGCGGCGTTTATCGGATTGACCGCTGCGGCATGGGCCGCGGCGGATCAACCCGGTTCTGCCCCTTCGACCCAACCGGCAGCCCCCACCGTCGAATATGTCGGGAAATACGTCTGGTCCCGACCGGATGCCGATTTCGGCGGCTTTTCGGGGATCGAACTTTCGCCCGACGGCATGCGCTATACCGCGCTGTCGGATCGGGCCACGCTGTGGTGGGGCACGGTGGAACGCGACGCGCAAGGGCGCGTGCGCGGCATGACGCTGGCGGGTCAGTCGAACCTGCGAGACAGCAAGGGCAAGGCACTGGTCCCCGGCTATCAGGGGGATTCCGAGGGCGTCGCCGTCGCGCAGGACGGGCGCATCTTCGTCAGTTTCGAAGGGCTGATCCGCGTGGCCGAATATGACACGCCCGACGCCCCTGCCAAGGTTCTGCCGACCGCGCCGTGGTTCAAGACACTGGGCCGCAACAAGGCGCTGGAGGCGCTGGCGATCACCGATGACGGTGCGCTGATCACGACGCCCGAACTGTGGCCGGGCGACGATCCGACCTATCCGTTGTGGAAATTTCAGGACGGTGCGTGGACCACCATCGGCCAGCTGCCCCGTGTCGGACGTTGGGCGGCGGTGGCCGCCGATATCGGCCCTGACGGCATGCTGTATCTGCTTCAACGCGATTTTCGCGGTCTGGGGGGCTTTGCCAACCGCCTGATTCGGGTTGACCTGACCAAGGCCACCGGCCCGGATGCGCAGTTGGACGAACAGGTTCTGCTGCAGACCAACTATCGCCAGTATGGCAACCTGGAAGGGTTGAGCATCTGGAAAGACGGCCAGGGACTGCGCGCCACGATGATCTCGGACGACAATTTCCTGATGCTGCTGCAGACCGAGATCGTGGAATACCGCATCCGGAACTGACCGGGCCGGCTTGGCCGCCCGGGCACGGCCCGAGGCATGACCGGGATTGACGGATGCGCACATTGGGCCTAATCGCCCGGCTGTCCCGATCACGGGGCCGAGTTGTTCCGCTACCTTGTAAAACGGAAAGTCTGTCCATGCGCCTTACGCTTGCGCCCGCCGTCATGGCGATGGCGGTCATTGTCGTCGCCTCGAACATCCTTGTGCAGTTCCAGTTGGGGAACTGGCTGACTTGGGGGGCGCTGACCTATCCGTTTGCCTTTCTGGTAACCGACATCACTAACCGCATTCACGGCCGGCGCGCCGCGCAGCGCGTGGTGGTCGTCGGCTTCGTCACCGGGCTGTTCTGTTCGCTGATTGCGGCGGGTGCCGGGACCACGACCATCCGGATCGCCACCGCCTCGGCGGCCGCGTTCTTTCTGGGACAGATGCTGGACGTGATCCTGTTCGACCGGATGCGTTACCGCCCCGACTGGTGGAAGGCGCCGCTGATTTCGTCTGTGATGGGTTCCGTCTTGGACACGATCATCTTCTTCACCATCGCCTTCGCGGCGTTTCTGCCACATGACGCCAACACCGGCTGGTCGAACGAGATCGTCCCCCTGCTGGGCCAGGGCCCCGAATTGCCGCTGTGGATGTCGCTGGGAATTGCCGACTGGGGGGTCAAGATGGGGCTGGCGCTGCTGACCCTTGTGCCCTTCCGCATCCTGGTACGCAAAATCTTGTCAACACCGGCCTAAACCCTGTTGACTTGTGGTCAGGCTGTGCGAACCTTCGTTTCAGCGGCAACATTTTGAAAGGAGGTGGTCCAGTGTCGAGAGTGATGTTGGAGAGAGGTGTCGGGACAAACAGGGGGGCCGCGGCCTGAGGGCAGCCCCAGGGTCAAGAACCCTGCCTGGGACCGGATTTATCCATCCCTAACCGGACCATCTCCTTTGATCTCGCGGGCCGTCCCACATCGGGCGGCCCGTTTGTTTTGGTGATCTGCGCCGGTTCTGCGATCAGACCTTCAGGTCAAAGCTGGCGAAGACGGGCACATGGTCGCTGGGCTGTTCCCAAGCCCGGACGCCGCGCATGATGCGGCTGCGGTGACCCGATGCGGCGATGTCTGACGTGGCCCAGATATGGTCCAGCCGCCGCCCGCGGTCGGACGCGTCCCAGTCGCGGTTGCGATAGCTCCACCACGAGTAAAGCTGGCCCTCGGGGATGTCCTGACGCGTCACGTCGACCCACGACCCGGCCTGCTGCGCGTCCGCCAGATGCGCGACCTCGACCGGGGTGTGGCTGACGATTTTCAGCAGTTGTTTGTGGGACCAGACGTCGTCTTCGCGCGGCGCGATGTTCAGGTCGCCCACAAGGATCGACCGTTCGGGCCGATCGGCGTGGAACGCATCGCGCATGTCGGTCAGGTAATCCAGCTTCTGGCCGAACTTTTCATTCTGCAGACGGTCGGGGATATCACCCCCCGCCGGGACATAGACGTTGTGGATGACGACGCCGTTTTCCAGCCGTCCCGCGACATGACGCGCATGCCCCAGTCGGGCATAGTCGCGGTCGCCCGCATCCGTCATCGGCAGCCGCGACAGGATGGCCACGCCGTTATATCCGCGCTGCCCGCGCGCGACCATCCAGTGATAGCCAAGCGCATGGAACAGATCGAACGGGATCTTTTCCACGGGCGATTTGCATTCCTGCAGGCACAGGATATCCGGCGCCTCTTCGGTCAGAAGGCGGATGACAAGGTTCGACCGCAGCCGGACCGAGTTGATATTCCAAGTGGCGATCGTGAACATGGAACGTGTTCTGCACCGGATCGGCCGGGATGAAAAGCCGTCACGCCTTGAGGCGCTTGCGCAGGAACTTCAGCACCTCGACCTCAACCGGTGACAGACCGTGCTGGTCCAGCTCCTTGCCGATCTCCTCGCGGATCTGCAGCTTCAGTTCGTGCGCCATATAGCTGTCGATGACTTCCGGATGGATATAGCATTTGCGGCAGATCGTGGGCGTGTTGCCCAGACGCTTGGATACCTGTTCGATGGCATCACGCACATTGCGCTTGGCCGCCGCCTCGCTGTCGGCCTTTTCGTATTCGCTCAGCGCAAGGGCTGCCAGAACCGTCCCGGTCCAGGTCCGGAAGTCCTTGGCCGTGATATCGCGGCCCGCGATCTCCTTGAGATAGGCGTTCACGTCGCCCGAGCCGATCTCGCGTCGCGCGCCGTCTTCGTCCAGATACTGGAACAGGTGCTGGCCGGGCAGGTCCTGACTTTGGCGGACGATACGCGCGATACGGCGATCCTTCAGCGACAGGTCCCATTCCTTGCCGGATTTTCCCTTGAACCTGAACCGGACGGTCGAGCCGCTGATATCGGCATGACGGTCGCGCAGCGTCGTCAGCCCGTGGGATTTGTTGGCCTGCGCGTATTCGGCATTTCCGACCCGGATCAGTGTTGTTTCCAGCAGCTTGACAACAGTCGCCAGAACCTTGTCCCGACCCATGCCGCGCTTGGCCATGTCGGCATCGATCCGGTCGCGAATGTCGGGCAGCGCGGACGCAAAGGCCAGCATATGTGTGAACTTGGTGCTGTCGCGTGCGGCCCTGAAGTCCGGGTGATAGCGATACTGCTTGCGCCCCCGCGCATCGCGTCCGGTGGCCTGCAGGTGCCCTTTCGGGCCGGGGCAGATCCAGACGTCCGTCCATGCGGGCGGGATGGCCAGCTTGTTGATCTGCGCGATGCGACGCTTGTCGGAAACGCGCTGCCCCTTGGGGTCGCGATACGTCCACCCCTTGCCGGCGCGACGGCGGGTGATCCCCGGGGCGTCGTCGCTGACATAGGTCAGCCCCGCGTCTTGGGCAGCATCCTTGGGGTCGACCCGGTCTGTGGCTGGCGGCATGGCGGACCCTTGGGGATGGTTCATCACACCCCGAACGCCCGATCGTCCCGCCAGGTTGCGGCGGGGGCGCCTGCACGCCCCCGGTGTTGCCCGCCCGTTACTGCGCGACGGTCACCCGACCGCCGTCGGTCCATGCACTGCGACCGGGGCGATACATATCCTCGACGCTGGCGGCAGGGTGGCGGTACTGGCCGGGGGTCACCGCCCGCACGATATAGGCCAGACGGAAATCCGTCTTTTCCTGGATCGTCACCGCAGCCGAGAACCGGTCCTGCAGGAATTCGACCATGTCGGTGTCCTGCGTGGCGTCCAGCCAGTCCAGCGCATCGACATCGCCAGAACGGATCAGGTTCGGGTTGTCGATCTCGAATCCCGCCGGCAGCGGGTCGGTGACCATCAGACGCCCGCCGCCATCGTCCAGCGCGCTAACTGACAGGACGACGACCATGCGCGTTCCCTGCCCGACCAGTGCCGGATCGACCGGGCTGCCGTCCAGATCGTAATACTCGCGCGTGATGCGGTACCCCTGCCCGCCGGCTTGCGGCGGATCGACTGGTTTGCCCATCGCGGTGAACCGCAAGACCGCATCGGCGGTCCCGGCATTCGCCAGAACGTCGCTTTGCGGAACCGGCAGCGGAATCACCGCTGAATCTACTGCGGCCCCGTTCAGCGTGACCGGGGTCGCCGTCTTGGACAGCGATTCCGCGGCAAGGATGGTCCAAACGGCTTCCTGCGTGCTGGGGGACCAGCCCTTGCGGGTGTTTTCGGCGTTTCCGGTCGCCACGTCGCGCACCAGCGCCGCACGGTCGACGGCGGTCGAACCGACCTCGGCCGACAGGGCAAGCACGGCCGCCTCATCCCGCAGGCGGGTGCCGTAATCGGCGCGATAGACCGGCTTTTCCGGGTCGGCCATGTTGCGCGCGATCTGGACCATCGATTGCTGGAACAGGCGGTCGGCGCGCGCCGGGTCACCCGACTGCGCCAGCGCCGATCCCAGCAACGCCGAGGCCATCGGCGTGCTGAACGCCTCTGCTGCGGTGTCGGCGTAGTAGCGCAGGTCGCCCACCGTGGCCGCGCGTTCCCGTGCCAGCACCGCGACCGCATAGGCCAGCGCCGCGTTGTCATAGGGGTCGGCGGACTGCGGATCGGTGGCGTTGTTGGCCTGCGTCTGCAACCGCGCAATCGCCGCGCGATAAGGCGCGTCGGGCACGTTGTGGCCCGTCGCGCGTGCGCGCGACAGGAAATCGGTGGCATAGGCCTCCAGCCACAGGTCGCCCGACCCTGCCGACCACAGGCCAAATCCGCCGTTTGCGCCCTGACGGCTCAGCACCGTCTGAATCGCCTTGTCGACGCTCAAAGTGGTGTTTTCATCCCGCCCGCTGCTTAGCTGTGCCAGTTGCGGCACATAGAGCAGCGGCATCGCCACAGACGCCACCTGCTCGGTGCAGCCATAGGGATAGCGTTGCAGTCGCGCCAACTGCGTGGCCACGTCCAGCCGCGCGAAATCGCCCGAAGCCGCGTTGACCGTCGCCCCCGGTTGCAGACCCGCCAGCAGGCTTGCCGGCACGGTCATGGACTGGCCGGGGGCAAGGGTCGCTTCGGCCATGCGGATGGTGTCAGGCTCATTCAGGGCAACTGGAACGGTGATGTCCTTTGTCACCACGCCCCCGTCCGGCAATGTCAGCGACAGGGTCAGGCGACCCGTGCCGGATGCGGGACCGGCGGTCAGCGGCACGCTGACCTGCGCCTCGCCATGTTCGGTCAGGTTGACGGGGCCCGACAACGCGCCCGGTGACAGGGTCGCATCGCCCGCGTCGGCGATGGAAACCCCGACCTCTCCGGTCGGGCCATCGACGTGGGTCAGGCGCATGGACACGCGGGCGACATCGCCCGGTGCCAGAAAGCGCGGCGCGGTCACGGTCATCACCACCGGGTCGCGGACGGGTGCCACGGCCTCGGCCTGACCGACGGCTGTATCGGACCAAACGACCGCCATCACCCGGATTTCACCGTTGAAGTCGGGGACCGGCACATCGACCGACACCTTGCCGTCGGTGCCCAAGGTCAGCGGGCCGGAGAACCAGCTCATCAGCTTTTCCGTGGGCGGCGGCGCGTCCGAGCTCGCGCTCATCTGCGCATCGCCGCCTTCGCGCAACGCGCCGTCGGCTGCACCCGAGGGCAGGATCAGCCGCCCGTACAGATCGCGCAGCGCGACGCCCAGACGGCGCTGGCCGAAGTAATGCTGCGACGGGTCGGGCGATTTGAACGCCGTCAGGTTCAGGATGCCCTGATCGACGGCCGCGATGGTTGCGTGAACCGTCTCGCCCGCCTTGCCGCCTTGCACGGCCAGTTCGACCGGGATCGTGCCGCGCGGCCGCGATTGTGCCGGGACGGTCAGCGTCGCCTGCAACTTACGCGCGCCGGGATCAACGGCGGCGTGGGCCAGGCCCAGCGTCCGGACCGGGGTCCGATCGCCCGGCTTGATCCCAGCCAGCGGTCGGATCGCGCTGACAGTCACGTAAACCCCCGCACCCCAGTCGTCCGTCACGGGCAGGGAAATGCGGTTCTCGCCCGCGGTCAGGTCCACCATCTGCAGCGACACGACGCGGTTCGACAGGACGGACACCACGCCCGTGCCCGCAGCCTGCGCATCGACCGTCACTTGCGCGGTGTCGCCCGATTGATAGGCGGGCTTGTCCAGTGTCACGGTCAGCCGGTCCGGCGTGTCCGTGCCCCCGCTTGCCGCTGCGCCCCAGCCTGCCCAGAAATCAACCGATGCGCCGCCGGGTCCGTTTTCGGGCGCAACCACCAGTTCGTATTCGCCCCAATCGACGTCCGCCTTGATCGCCACGGGTTCGGCACCGGTATCGACCGTCCCGTTGCTGACCTGCGTGCGGGTCGTGATCGGGTCCCAGTTCCACTGGCCATCGATGCTGTACCACTGATACCGCGTGTCGATGCGGTTCAGCGTCCACTTGACCTTGGCGGCCACCGGCTTCAGCCCCGCGTCCAGCGCGACGATCTGGAAACCGGCCTGCGTGCCTTCGTTCACTGCACCGCCTTCGAAGTCGGGCTTGACGCCGATGACCGGCGCGGCCGCGGGCAGGATCAGACGTTTTTCCGTCCGCTCAACCGGGCGACCCGCACCTTCGCGCACCGACAGGATGATCGTCGCGTCATAAGGTTGACCGCCCAGCGCGCCGTCACCCGGCAGCTCGACACTGCCGGCATAATGCCCCTGCGCATCGGTTGTCCCGGCGGGCAGTTCCAGCGTGTCCGCGCGGGTTTCATCGTCATGCCGACGGAAGCTGTAGCCGTCATAACCCGGCAGACTGCCCGCCCGCGTATACCGCAGCGAACCTTCGACCGGCAGGTCGGCGGCAGGCGCCCCGAACAGCCACCGTGCCGTCAGCTCGACCGGCAGCGCCACGCCCGGGGTGGCCGGACCCGGCGGAATTTCGGGGGTGAAGTCGATCCGCTCGGGCAGGAAATCCTCGACCAGAAGCGTCGTCTTGGCCAGTGCATCGCCGTCCGCCTCGGCCCGCAGTTCGATCTGCCAGGTGCCGCGCGGCGCGTTGGTCGGGATGTCCCACGCAAGGGTATAGCCGCCCGCACCCGCCGTTTGGGGCTGCTGGCGGGACTGTTCCACCCCGTCAGGACGCAGGATTACCGCCGTCAGCGGCAGACCGTCGATGGCCTTTGACACCGTGTCGCGCGACAGGATCGTGGCGTTGACGGTTTCGCCTGCGCGGTATGCGCCACGGTCGGTCGTCACGAACACATCGATCGCGGGTGCCGGCGGCGCGCCTTCGACGCCGCGATCGGACAGATCGAATTCAGGCGCGGTCAGAGACAGGAATGCCATGTCGGTGGGATGACGATCCGCCCCGTCGCCCTGCCACTGGCTGACACCGACCAGCGCGGGTTCGGCCCCGCCCTGCCCGCGCATCAGCCCATCGGCAAACCGCGCGACACCCTCGGCGTCGGTCACGGTGCGGCCCAGAACGTCGTTGGCGCGCGACAGCAGCGTCACCTCTGCCCCCGCCTTGGGGCCGGCATCGGCAAGCCCGCGCACGGCAACCGTCAGGCCATCGGTGCCTGCCAACGTCGAGATCCCGAAATCCGAAATCACGAACCACTGTGTCGCCAGCCCGGTTTCGTCGTCATCGGGTCCGTCCAACCGGGCCTGCACGATATAGATGCCAGGCGGCAGCGGCCCCGCCTCGGCCGGGATGGCAAGGCGGGTCGTCACGTCCTTGTTCAGCACGTCCTGCCCGACGGGTTTGGCGACGTCCGCCGTCCCCGACCAGACCTTTGTCACCATGTCGCTGGAAAAATAGCTGGCTTCCCACTGATCCAGCGGGACGGCAAACTTCTCATCCTCGATCACGCGGATCAGGTTGCGGTCGGCCAGACGGGACAGGGTCATCTTGACCCGGTCCGTGTTGACCGTGACCATCGCAAGCCCCTGATCGCCGCCTGACGGCAGGATATATCCGCGCCCCGGAAAGCTGACCGACGGCTGGCGGTCGCGAATATAGGTCGTGACTTCGGAATCCTTGACCAGCTTTTCACCGCTTTCGGCGGGCAGACCCGCGCGCAGGGTCAGCTTGACCTGCTGGCCAAACGCCAGCCCACTGGCGCACAGCTGCGATCCGTTGGCGTCAATCGCAAGGCCCTGAACGTCGCTGCGCACGAACGGCGCGTAATCGACGCCCTGCGCCAGATTTTCCGAAAACTGGACGCACAGGCGCGGTGTCACGCCCGCATTGTCGACCGAATTGTCGCTGACGCGGAAGCCATAGCGATCCTCGGCCTTCTCCAACGCCTCGGTCACGGCGGAATCGCCCGGCAGAAGCGTCGCCGCCAACCGCAGCGCCTTGAGCGAGGACGGCCCCCGGCCATTGCGGTCCCACGCCAGCGCAAGCCATTGCAGCGCGCGACCCGCCTCGGCGTCGTCCAGCGCGCGCAGATATCCGTTCAGCGCGGCAGCCCCTGCCATCCCGGCATCACCGCCCCCATCGGGGATGAACAGGATGATCCGCGCCAGTGTCGTCCAGTCGTCCGACGTGTCGCGGATGGCCACCATCTGCGACGCCAGATCCATGCCGACCCGCAGGTCCCCGGACGCCTCGGCCTGGGTAATGCGGGACGCCAGATCAGGTTCGGGGCTGGGCAGGTTTTCGACCGCGATCCGTTCGGCCAGACTGCGGGCGGCGCTGACGTCCTCGGGGCCAAGGGCGGGCAGCGCATCGGCACGCGCCGTGGCGTTCGGCGCCTCGACCGGGCTTAGCCGTCCAGACAGCGCGCCGAGGAACGGGGAAGGCGCGCCTGCACCGTCCGATTTTGGGAAGCACGCGCGCGAGTTCTGGTTATAGGTGAAGGCCACGCACTGTTCATTGGCCACGCAGCGTTCGACGCAGGCCGACAGGGTTGTGTCGAAGACCGATTCCAGATCACCGCCCGGCAGGTCGGTATCGGGGATCATCACCGCACGCCGTTCCGGGGTCAGCTGGCCCGCGTCCCACTGCGACTGCGCAGATGCGGCGGCTGGTACCCCCACAAGAAACGCCGAAACAATCGCTGCAGCCCATTGAAAACGCATCCGCATGAAGTCCACCCCAACCCTGCGCTGACAATCTGGTGAAACTGTGTCACGCGCGCATGACCAAGACAATCTGGAACATGCCGGAACCGCCCTTCGTTGGGCGTTCGGTCCCCGCCCTGTGACGCGGCGATCTGCGTGACGCGGGCCGCCGATGCTGGCACGCTGCCCCGATCAGGGAGGGAATATCATGCTGCCACCAATCTTGTCCGGGCTGCGTCTGCCGGTCGTCGCCTCGCCCATGTTCATCGTGTCGGGGCCGGAACTCGTCATTGCCCAGTGCAAAGCGGGCATCGTCGGCAGCTTCCCGGCGCTCAACGCGCGCGAAGGGGATGGCGAGCCACCGCTGCTGGACGCGTGGCTGACCCGGATCGAGGAAGAGCTGGACCGCCACAATCAGGCCAACCCCGACCGCCCCGCGGCGCCCTTTGCCGTCAACCAGATCGTCCACCGCTCGAACGCCCGGCTGGAACGGGATATCGAGATCTGTCACCGCCACCGCGTCCCGATCTGGATCACCAGCCTGGGCGCCCGGCCCGAGGTGAACCACGCCGCCCACGACTGCGGCGGGATCGCGCTGCACGACATCATCAACACGACCTTCGCCCGCAAGGCGCTGGAAAAAGGTGCGGACGGCCTGATCGCCGTCGCCGCCGGTGCGGGGGGACATGCCGGGTCGCTGTCACCCTTTGCGTTGATCCAGGAAATCCGCGCGTTCTTCGACGGCCCGCTGCTGCTGTCGGGCGCCATCGCCACGGGTCGTGCGGTTCTGGCGGCGCAGGTTGCAGGCGCCGATCTGGCCTATATCGGCAGTCCTTTCATCGCCACGACCGAGGCGAACGCCGCGCCCGACTACAAGCAGATGATCGTCGACAGCGGCGCGGATGACATCGTCAATTCGTCGCTGTTCACCGGCATCCACGGCAACTATCTCAAGCCGTCGATCCGGGCGGCGGGGATGGACCCCGACACGCTGGAAGGCGCGGACCCGAGCACCATGAATTTTAAACCCAACGCCAAACCAAAGGCGTGGAGCCAGGTCTGGGGATCGGGTCAGGGCATCGGCGCAGTCAAGGCGGTGGAGCCCGCCGCCGTCAAGATCGATCGGCTGGCGGCCGAGTATCTGGCCGCGCGTCAGGCGGTGTGCGCCTAGACTAAAGCCGTCTGCGAAGCCGGTCGCCCTTACAGCGCGACCGGCGTCAGAACAGGTTTGCCGTCGAAATGCGCGATCAGGTTGTCGACCATCGTCTGGGCCATCGCCTCGCGCGCCTCGAACGTGCCGGAGGCGTGGTGCGGGGCAAGCGTCACGTTGAGCAGTGACGTCAGATCGGGGTTCGGCTTTGGTTCGTTGGCAAAGACGTCCAGCGCCGCGGACCCAAGCGTGCCGTCGCGAAGGGCAGCGATCAGCGCCGCCTCATCGACGACCGACCCGCGGGCGATGTTGACCAGCGTGCCGTCCGGCCCAAGGGCACGCAGCACATCGGCGTTGATCAGATGCTCGGTGGCTTTGCCGCCCGGCACGATCACCATCAGGATCTGCGCCCAGTCGGCCAAGGCGACCAAGTCCGGTTCATACCTTGCACCGACGCAGGGCTTTTCGCTGCGAGTATGATAAGCGATGTCCATCTTGAGCGCGGTCGCGCGTTCCAGAATCGCCTGACCGATCTGGCCCATGCCGACGATCCCCAAGCGGGCGCCGGTCAGACTGTGCGTCAGGGGAAACTCTCCGTTCGCCCACGCGCCGTCACGCACGAACGCATCCTGCCGGATCAGATCGGCGCGCGCGGCCATCATCAGCATGATCCCGGCATTGGCCACATCGTCAGACAGCGCGACCGAGGCATTCGTGAGGATGACCCCCTTGGCCTTCAGCGCCGGGGCGTCCATCCGGTCGTATCCCGCCGAATTCGAACTGACGATTTCCAGCGCCGGCAGACGATCCAGCAGATCGGCGGTGATGGTCGTCGGTCCGCTGGCGACAATCCCCCGGATCCGTGCGCCGAACTGGTCCAGCATGGCCGTACGTTCTGCTGCATCTGCATCATGATAGCGGTGCAAAGTGAAACGCTGTTCCAATTGCGCGATCTGGTCGGGCCGCGTGCCAGCCATCAAAAGAATATCTGGTTTGTCGGTCATGTCAGGCCCCTGTCATCGTGCCGGTGGATGCAACTTTTGCCGTCGTTTGCCGGTGATGTGCCGCCCGGCGGGATCGTTTGTCAACAACGCCTGGGTGGGCCACATCGTTCGACCGACGCCCAATCTGTTGCGGCAATGCCGCTGGTTCAGACCGCTTTCATGCGCTGGGCGCATAGCGGCACTGTCCAATGCTGCGTTGCAGCAATTACCCTTAGTCCCCAGATAATGGTCATCCGAAACGCTGATGAAAGTTGAACGAATGACCCGCCTCCTGACCGCCGTCACCAACGCGATGCTGATCTTTGGTGCCGCATGCGAAAGCGCAAATGCGGTCCGCAACAGCCGCAAACCGTCCGCATCGGCGCTGAAGACGCTGGGCATTTCGGACGCCTCGTTCCGGGAAATCCGTCTGGCCTGATCCGGCCGACAGGGCCGCATCGCAAGCAAGTCGCAAGACCGTACGGTCGGCTCTGTCAGAGCCGGCCTTTTTTCGTTCTGGTAGCACCACGGGCAGACGTGCATCAGCTTGTCTTACACCATTAGTCGATTTTGAGCGTAGATCGGGTCAACCTCTGTCAAAAACCGGCTTAACTTGTATGACAACAGCGCCCTCTGGTTGACAGACCAGTGCCGACATGCAGTCTTCTGCGCGACGCCCGACCGCCGTGAGGTCCGGCATATTCAATAGCAAGCGGAGACAGTCCCATGACCTTCACCCCCCACGGAAAGCATCTTGTTGCTGGTGAATGGGTTTCCAGCGCACAGACCTTCCCATCCGAACCGGCCCACGGCCCTGTCCACCAATTCTCGGTCGGGACGCCTGAACTGATCGATCAGGCCGCAAAGGCGGCTGAGGATGCCTTCTGGGCCTACGCCGAAACCACCCGCGAAGATCGCGCCGCCTTTCTGGAGGCCATCGCCGACGAAATCGAGGCGCGGGGCGACGCCATCACCGAAATCGGAACGCAGGAAACCGGCCTGCCCGAGGCACGGCTTCAGGGCGAACGTGGCCGCACAACGGGCCAGCTTCGGCTGTTTGCCGACCACATCCGCAAGGGCGAATACCTTGATCGCCGCGTCGACGCGGCCTTGCCTGACCGCAAGCCTGCGCCTCGCCCGGAAATCAGGCTGATTGAACGCCCGATCGGTCCGGTCGCGGTGTTCGGCGCGTCGAACTTTCCGCTCGCGTTCTCGACCGCAGGGGGCGACACCGCGTCGGCCTTGGCGGCCGGATGTCCGGTCGTCGTCAAGGGCCATTCTGCCCACCCCGGCACCGGCGAAATCGTGGCCGAGGCGGTTCTGTCCGCGATCAGGAAGACCGGCATACCCGCAGGGGTCTTTTCGCTGGTTCAGGGCGGCACGCGCGAAGTCGGGCAGGCGCTGGTCCAGCATCCGCTGATCAAGGCGGTGGGCTTTACCGGCAGTCTGGCCGGTGGGCGTGCACTTTTCGACCTGTGCGCCCAGCGCGATGAGCCGATCCCGTTCTTCGGTGAACTGGGGTCCGTCAACCCGATGTTCGTCCTGCCCCACGCCAGCGCCAGCCGCGCCGAGGATCTGGGCAAGGGCTGGGCCGGGTCGCTGACGATGGGCGCGGGTCAGTTCTGCACCAACCCCGGCATCGCGGTCGCCATTGACGGACCCGACGCCGACCGTTTTGTCGCCGCCGCCAAAGCGGCGCTGACCGAGGTCGGCCCGCAGGTCATGCTGACCGACGGCATCGCCAAGGCCTATCGCGACGGGCAGGAACGCTTTGACACCCGCAATTCGGTCAAGCCGGTCACGACGACCCGGTCGGAAGGGCGGAATGCCAGCCCGAACCTGTATGAGACGACCGGCGAAGATTACCTTCAGGATCACTCGCTGGGCGAAGAGGTGTTTGGCCCGCTGGGTCTGGTCGTCCGTGTAAAATCCTTCGACGACATGCTGCATCTTGCACGCGGTTTCGAAGGCCAGCTGACGGCCACGGTGCATATGGACGACGCTGACCTTGCCGTCGCGCAGACCCTGCGCCCGATCCTTGAACGCAAGGCGGGCCGGATTCTGGTCAACGGCTTTCCGACCGGCGTCGAAGTCGTGGACGCCATGGTCCACGGGGGTCCCTACCCCGCGTCGACCAACTTCGGTGCAACCTCGGTCGGCACCATGGCGATCCGGCGCTTCCTGCGTCCTGTCAGCTATCAGAACTTCCCCGCAGAACTGCTGCCGAAAGACCTGCGCTGAGGCGCGGGATGGCGGATCAGACGAAAGGCAACGGGCGACCCGGCGCGCGCAATCTGGTCGTGCAGGTGCGTGACGCACTGCGCGACCAGATCACCCAAGGGTTGGTCGCGCCGGGCACCCGCCTGCCGTCCGAGGCGCGGCTGACGCAAGATTTCGGGGTCAGTCGCACCGTGGTGCGCGAGGCGATCGCCGCCCTGCGCGCCGACGGTCTGGTCGAACCCCGGCAGGGTGCGGGCGTCTTTGTGCTGGAACCGCGGCCAAGCGTGCCGACCTTTGGACGGATTGACCCTGCGCGCGTGTCATCGCTGATCGAAATGCTGGAACTGCGCACCGCCGTCGAAGGCGACGCGGCGGCTTTTGCCGCCGAACGCCGCGCGCCCGCGCAGGAAGAACGGATCGGTGAGGCATTCCGGCGCTTTCGCGACCGCGCCCTGTCGGGAAAGCCCACGGCTGAGGCGGATTTCGGCTTTCACCTGTCCGTCGCCGCGGCCACCAACAATCCGCGCTTTACGGAATTCCTGCGTCTCGCAAGCCTGTCCCTGATCCCGCGCCGCACGGCCAGCGTCGTCGGCGAAGGCGGCCTGACGGATGACTACGCGCAGGTGCTGGTCACCGAACATCAGGCGGTCCTTGACGCGATCAGCGCACGCGATCCCGACCGCGCCCGGCAGGCGATGCGCCTGCATCTGAAGAACGCGCAAGATCGGTATCGCAGGTTTCTGCGTCCGCAAGGCGTCTAGAGCGGCGCGTCCCTAATCCGCGATGATCCCCTTGCGGATGATGAAGTTGCCATAGCTGCGGCTTTCCTGCGTCAGCAGGATCGCAAAGCCCTGCCGCGCCCGATCATAGAACTCAAAACGCTCCAACCCGACAGATGCGAAACCCTCGGCTCCAAAGAGGGGCGCGGCCTCGGCCACGACCGGGGGGACGGCATCGGGGTCGCCCACCACCTGCATCGTCAGGATCGGGTCGGTTCCGAACGTGTCGATAGGAAACAGCGACAGCACTGCCTGAACTGCTCGAATCGCATCGCAATCCATTCGCAGGGGCGTTCCGTGGACGGTGTCCAGCCCCATCGACGTGGCCGGGAAGTTCGCGTCGACGATAACGATTTCATCGCCGTGACCCATCTGGGCCAGCACCATCAACAGCTCTGGCCCGATCAGCGGATCAATCCCCTTCAGCATCGCGTCCCTCTCCCCTGTCCCGATTTGCCCGGCAAGGATTGTGCTAGCTTCGATCTTGGTCAAGAGTTTTTACCAACCGTGTCCCACCTGATCGGAGCGTTTCCATGCGTCTGACCCAATGCCATAATTTCCACGATTTTCGTGAACTGGCCCGCAGACGCCTGCCAAGCCCGATCTTCAACTATATCGACGGGGGCGCGGATGATGAGGTGACGCTGCGCCGCAATACGCAGTCATTTGAAAATGTTGATCTCGTTCCCAGCATCCTGCGCGGCGTCAGTGAGGTCGACCTGTCGGTGACCGTCATGGGCCAGAAGATCGCGACGCCGTTCTATCTGTCACCCACCGCGCTTCAGCGCCTGTTTCACCATCAGGGCGAGCGCGCGACCGCCGCCGCGGCGGAAAAGTTCGGGACGATGTTCGGGGTTTCCTCGCTCGGCACCGTGTCGATGGAAGAGCTGGCGAAGAAGCACAAGACCCCGCAGGTCTATCAGTTCTATTTCCACAAGGATCGCGGGCTGAACCGCGCGATGATGCAGAAAGCCAAGGAATCCGGCATTCAGGTGATGATGCTGACCGTGGACAGCATCACCGGCGGCAACCGTGAACGCGATCTGCGCACCGGTTTTTCGATCCCCTTCCGCCTGACGCCCGCCGGGGCCGCGCAGTTCGCGATCAAGCCCAGCTGGGGCCTGAACTATGTCCGGCACGAGAAATTCAGCCTGCCGCAGCTGGACGCCCATATCGACATGAAGGGCGACAGCTTGACCATCGGGCGGTATTTCACCGAAATGCTCGACCCGTCGATGACGTGGGACGACGTGGCCCTGATGGTTCAGGAGTGGGGCGGAGAGTTCTGCATGAAAGGCGTGATGAGCGTCGATGACGCCCGCCGCGCGGCAGATATCGGCTGCACCGGGGTTGTTCTGTCGAACCACGGCGGTCGGCAGCTGGACGGATCGCGCGCGGCGTTCGATCAGCTGGATGAGGTGGTCCAAGCCGTGGGCGACCGTCTGGACGTGATGATCGACGGCGGCATCCAGCGCGGGACGCATATCCTCAAGGCGCTGTCGCTGGGCGCCAAGGCCGTCGGGCTGGGGCGGTTCTATCTGTTCCCGCTGGCCGCCGCCGGTCAGGCAGGGATCGAACGCGCGCTGACGCTTCTGACCGCCGAAATCATTCGCGACATGCGGTTGATGGGCGCCAGTAAAATAAGCGATCTTGGCCGGGACAACCTGCGCTTTCGCTGAATGACCCATCCCGGAAAGGCCCCTGGCATGACCCGCATCGACCTGAACAGCGACCTTGGGGAAAGCTTCGGGCCCTGGCCCATGGGGGACGATGCGGCGATGCTGGACATCGTGACCAGCGCCAACATCGCATGCGGGTTTCACGCGGGCGATCCCGCCGGCATCCTGTCGACGTTGCGGGCCGCCGCCGAACGGGGCGTCAATGTGGGCGCGCATATCGGATACCGCGATCTGGCCGGATTTGGGCGTCGCAACATGGACGTCGCAACCGTCGATCTGACGGCTGAGGCGATCTATCAGATCGGCGCGCTGCAAGGGCTGGCGCAGGCCGCCGGCACGCGGGTCACCTACGTCAAACCCCACGGCGCGCTTTACAACACCATAGCCCAGGATACGCGTCAGGCTGGCGCGGTCATCGACGCGATTCTGGCGGTCGATCCTGCGCTGGCCCTGATGGCGCTGGCGGGTGCGCCGGTGGTGGCGCAGGCGCGTGACGCCGGGCTGACGGTCATCTGCGAGGCGTTTGCCGACCGCGCCTATGCCCCCGATGGCCAACTTGTTGCGCGGACACGACCCGGCGCCGTGATCCACGACCCGGCCGCGATTTCCGCACGGATGGTCCGACTGGTGCGGGAAGGCGTGATCACCGCGACGGACGGCACCGATATCACCGTCGATGCGCAGTCGATCTGTGTTCACGGCGACAACCCCGCTGCGGTCGCCATTGCCCGTCAGCTCCGCAATGATCTGACCGCGGCTGGGGTCCAGCTGACGGCGTTTTCCGGGTGACGATGCGGTTCCTTGCGGCGGGTGACGATGGGCTGCTGGTCGAACTGGCGGGGCTGGGCCCCGCGCTGGCGCTTTATGACCACATGCTGACCGATCCGCCCGCGGGTCTGGTCGAGGCTGTGCCTGCCGCCCGCACCATCCTGCTGCGCTTTGACCGCCTGGCGACCAGCGCCGCGCAGTTGGCGGACCATGTCCAGACGCTTGACCTGACGCCCGGTCCCCGGCGCAGCGGACAGGTCTTCGATATCCCCGTGACCTATGATGGCGAGGATCTCGGCTGGGTCGCGGATCATCTGGGTTGGACGGTCGAACAGCTGATCGCCCGCCACACGCAGGCCGAATTCACCGTGGCGTTCACCGGATTTGCGCCGGGGTTCGCGTATATGACGTGTTCTGACCCGGCCTTTGATATCCCCCGTCGCAGCACTCCGCGTGTGCGCATCCCGGCGGGATCGGTCGCGCTGGCGGGGCGCTTTGGCGGCATCTATCCGACCGACAGTCCGGGCGGATGGCAGCTACTGGGTCGCACGGACGTGCCGATGTGGGACCTGTCCCGCCCACGTCCCGCGCTGCTCGCCCCCGGGGATCGGGTACGGTTTCACGTGGCAACGTCGTCCCCGCGCGCGCTGCCCCGAAAGCCGGTTGCGCAGGCGACCGGTGCGCCCGGAGTGACGATCACGCGCACCGACCGCCCTGTACTGGTCCAGGACCTCGGCCGTCCCGCTCAGGCCGCCCAAGGCGTGGCCCGGTCGGGAGCGCTGGACCGGGCGGCGCTGCGCCGGGTGAACCGCCTGCTGGGCAACCCACCCGGTGAACCGGCGTTGGAGGTGACGTTCGGCGGTCTTTCCCTGCGGGCCGACGCGCCGGTGACGCTGGCCCTGACCGGCGCGCCCTGCGGGATGGTGCTGCATCCGGCGGACGGTGGCGCGGCCATTCCAATCGTCGCCAACCAGCCATTCGCAATGGATGCGGGCGATAGGTTGGACATCTCCGCGCCGACGGACGGGATGATCGGCTATCTGGGCGTGCGGGGTGGGATTGCTGTCGAACGCACCCTCGGATCAGCCGCGCGGGACATTCTGGCCCAGATCGGGTCCGATCCGATCCTGTCCGACGCGCGGCTCATGCTGTCGGACAACCTCGCGGGGCCGGTCACAACGGAAGCTGTCGCCACCCTGCCGCGTGCGGGCGAGATTGTCACGCTGGACATCACCCTTGGGCCGCGGGACGACTGGTTCACGCCCGAAGGCATTCGCCGCTTGACTGATCAGGACTGGCTGGTGACCCCGGAGGTCAGCCGCACCGGCAAGCGGCTGTCCGCTCCGCAGCCGCTGGAACGCCGTGACACGGCGGAACTGGCGTCCGAACCCACGGTGCCCGGCGCAATTCAGGTGCCGCATAACGGCCAGCCCGTGCTGTTTCTGGCGGATCATCCGCTGACGGGCGGCTATCCGGTCATCGCCTGTGTCGCCGCCCACCATCTTGACCTTGCCGCGCAGGCGCCACCCGGCGCGCGCCTGCGATTTCACGTCATCACACCGAAGGGCCCGACATGAAAAAGCTGCTGATCGCCAATCGCGGGGAAATCGCCGTGCGCATCATCCGCGCCGCGCGGGATTATGGCGTGGCGTCGGTCGCGGTTTATGCCGATGCCGACCGCGATGCGCTGCATGTGCAGCTCGCCGATGAGGCGTGGGGTCTGGGGCCGGGGCGTCCCGCCGACACCTATTTGTCGATCGACAAGATCATCGACCTCGCCCACCGTTCGGGGGCGGACGCGGTGCACCCCGGCTATGGTTTTCTGTCCGAGCGGGCGGAGTTTGCCCAAGCCGTTCTGGATGCCGGGCTGATCTGGGTCGGCCCGCCGCCCGACGTCATCCGCACGCTGGGCGACAAGATCGCGGCTCGCCGGATCGCCGAAGCCGTCGGCGCGCCACTGGTCAAGGGGTCGGACGGCCCGCTGACGGACGGGGCCGCTGCCGTCTCGTTCGCCAGATCGGTCGGTCTGCCCATCGCCATCAAGGCCGCGTTCGGGGGCGGCGGTCGCGGCATGCGCGTCGCCCGGCATCTGGACGAGGTGGCCGAGATGTTCGACGCCGCCACCCGTGAGGCGACCGAGGCATTCGGGCGCGGCGACTGTTACGCCGAACAGTTCCTCGACCGTCCGCGCCATGTCGAGGCGCAGGTTCTGGCCGACACGCACAGCCATGTCGTCGTCCTTGGCACGCGCGACTGTTCCCTTCAGCGCCGCAACCAGAAGCTGGTCGAGGAAGCCCCGGCCCCGTTCCTGACCGACGATCAGCGCGACCGCATCCACGATGCCGCCCGCGCGATCTGCGCGCAGGCGGGATATGTCGGCGCCGGAACGGTGGAGTTCCTTTTGTCCCAGGACGGCGTCATTTCGTTTCTGGAGGTGAACACCCGTCTTCAGGTCGAACATCCTGTGACCGAGGCGACGACGGGCATCGACATCGTCATCGAACAGCTGCGCGTCGCCGACGGCGCGCCTTTGTCCCTGACGGAAACCCCCGCCCCCATCGGCCACGCGTTCGAGTTTCGCATCAACGCCGAAGACCCGGGGCGCGGGTTCCTGCCCACCCCCGGCTTGGTCGACCATATCCGCTTGCCCGCCGGTCCCGGCATCCGTGTCGATGCGGGGGTGGAAAGCGGATCCACCATCCCCGCGCTTTACGACAGCCTGTTTGCCAAGTTGATCGTCCACGGGTCCACCCGCGATCAGGCCCTGGCCCGCGCGCGCCGCGCCTTGGCCGAATTTCAGGTGGACGGCATCGCGACCGTCCTGCCGTTTCACCGCGCCGTGGTCGAGGCACCGGATTTCACCGCCGCGCCGTTCGCCGTTCACACCGGCTGGATCGAAGAGATGCCCCCGCCGCCGCCTGCGCCGCGTGTGACGCCCCATGACCCAGCCGTCCTGCGCGGGTTCATCGAGATCGACGGCCGCCGACACGAAATCAGCTTGTCCCGCGACCTGCTGGGCACGCCCGTGTCCGCCGAACCCAAGGCGGCATCAGCCCCCGTGGACACGGGCGCGATCACCGCGCCAATGGCCTGCGTCCTGCAAAGCTGGCTGGTCGAGGACGGCGCATCTGTCACCCAAGGCGACGCCATTGCCGTCATCGAGGCGATGAAGGCCGAATCCCGCCTGACCGCCGAACGATCTGGCGTCCTGCGCATCATCGCCGATGCCGGCGCACATCTGGCGTCAGGCGAAGTCATCGGGCGGCTGGAGTAGCGCGTTACTCTGCCGGCCCAAGCGTCAGCTCGACCGGGAAAAGACCGTCGATCGTGCCGACCAACCGATCCCCCGCGACCACTGGGCCGACGCCTGCCGGTGTGCCGGTAAAGATCAGATCGCCCGGCACCAGATGGTAGAAGCCGGAGAGGTGAGCGATGATTTCAGGGATCGACCAGACCAGATCGGACAGATGGGCGTCCTGCCGGACGTCGCCATTCACCTCCAGTGCGATACGCTGGGCGACGACCGGACCGAAATCGGCGGCCTTGGTGATCGGCGCCAGAACAGCGCCCCCTTCGAAATCCTTGCCCAGATCCCACGGATGGCGCTTGTCCTTGGCGACCTGCTGCAGATCCCGGCGCGTCATATCAAGGCCGGTTGCGTAACCGTAAACGACATTCGGCGCATCCTCGACCGTGGTCTGGAACGTGGCGCGGCCAATGGCGACAACCAGTTCCATTTCATAGTGCAGGTTCGACGTGCCCGGCGGATAGGGCAGCGTCGTGCCGCTGGGGACCGCCGCCAACATCGCCTTCTGGAAATAGAACGGGGATTCGCGATCAACCTCGACCCCCATTTCACGCGCATGCTCGGCATAGTTCCGTCCGACGCAGAAGATACGGTGGACTGGAAATTCCGCCGTCTCGCCCACGACGGGCAGTGTCAGGGGCTGGGGCAAGGGGAACAGGGTCTGGGTGGTCATCGACGTCTCCTTCAACGGATTTGGCTGACCATCGCGCCGGGACGCGGGCTTATCAAGGCCGGTCCGGGCCGCTTGACACCCCCGCCCGCGCCCCCCATCATTCTGGCTGTAACCAGGGGTGCCCCGAGCGGGGCTGAGATGCGCGATCCTGCGCGAACCCTTTTCAGCTGATCCGGGTCATGCCGGCGGAGCGAGGGTCCAATGTTCATCGGCGCGCAGGTGTCGCTTTATCCCATGACGTCCGATTTCGTCGGCGTCATCACGTCATCGCTATCGGCGCTTGACCCCTACCGCGACCAGTTGCGGATCGAGACGGACGACATCTCGACCCTGATGGTCGGCGCGCCGGACCCGCTACTGGACGCCATCCGCGATCTGTTCGCCACCGCCGCCAAGGGCCCCAACCATGTGACGATGCACGTCACCCTGTCGCGCGGCTGCCCCGGAGAGCCGGACGACCCCACCTGCCGGTGCGAGGTTCTGGCCGTCGCGCAGGACCAGACGCTGGCCCAGCGGCAGAAACTCGCGTTGGCGTCGGTCACGAACGCCCCGACCTTCGGTGTGGAAATCGACGTTCAGTTTTCGCTGTATGTGCTGGGGTCGGGTGCGCATATGGACGAAATCTATGGCTGCATCGATTTTCTGAAAGGCTCGGGCGTCTTTCTGCGGTCCAAGAACTTCTGCACGCGGCTTCGCGGCGATGCGGGGGCCGTATTCGAAACGCTGCGGCAGGCGTTTTTGCGCTTTGGTCCGGCGCAGGGACACGTCACGATCGATCTGACGGCATCGGCCAACAGCCCCTCCCTGCGCTGATCCGGGCGGGCCTTGGTCGATGTTGTCGCGTTTCCTGACGCCATTCCTGCTGTTTGCCGCACTTCTGGGCCTGTGGGAGGTTTACTGCCGAACAGTGGGGGTCTCGCCTCTGGTGCTGCCGCCGCCCTCCGGCGTCATCGCGGCGCTGATCGCGAACCGCAATGAGATCGGGGGCCATGCGCTGGCCACCATGACGACCGCCGCCGCGGGGTTCAGCCTGTCGGTGACCTTCGCGTTCCTGGTGTCCATCGCCCTGCACTTCGCCCCCGCCGCTCGGCGCGCGGTCATGCCGCTGTTTGTCGCGAGCCAGACCGTGCCCCTGGTGGCGCTGGCGCCGCTGATGATCCTGTGGTTCGGCTTCGGCTGGTTGCCCAAGGTGCTGCTGGTCATTCTGGTGACCTTCCTGCCGATCCTGATGAGCCTGCTGTCGGGCTATGCCCAGGTCCCGCAGGCCTATCTCGACCTTCTGGCGTCCATGCGCGCCAGCCGGTGGGCCACCTTCCGCCGCGCGGTGCTGCCGTCAGCGCGGGCCAGCTTTCTGACCGGGCTGCAGATCTCGGCGACGTATTCCATCGTGGCGACGATCTTTGCCGAGTATGCGGGCGCCCGGCGGGGGTTGGGCATCTATATCCTTGCCGCCAAGAACAACTTTCGCGCCGATCTGGTGCTGGCCGCCGTCGTGGTGTCGGCCGCCTTGACGCTGGCGCTGCTGGGCATCCTGCGGCTGATCGATCGGCTGACCTCTCGCGGGCCCGAAGGACAGGCCGATGCTTGATCTGCGGGGGTTGACCATCAAGGCGGGCGCGCGCGATCTGGTGCGGGACTTGTCCCTGCACCTGCCTGACAGCGGGATCACCGCGCTGATCGGGCCGTCCGGATGCGGCAAGACGTCGGTTCTGAAGTATCTTGCGGGGATCCTGTCCCCCGCCCTGACCGCCACGGGCACGGCCGCGATCGACGACGCGCCGATTGATCCCCCGCACGGATCGGTCGCCTATCAACCCCAAAGCGACACGCTGTTTCCGTGGTTGACCGTCGCCCAGAACGCCGCCTTGGGGCTGGAGGTCGAGGGCATGCCCCGTGCCACCGCCGCCCGACACGTCGCCGCGCTGATGCCCGCCTTCGGGTTGCAGGGGACCGAACGGATGTTCCCGTCCGAACTGTCCGGCGGGATGCGTCAGCGCGCGACGTTCCTGCGCACCATCGTGCAGGACAGCCGCTTCGTGCTACTGGACGAACCCTTTTCCGCGTTGGATGCGGTGACCCGCCTGCGGATGCAGACCTGGCTGCTGGAGCGGTTGCGCGAACGTCCGCGCGGCGTCCTGCTAATCACCCACGACCTGCATGAAGCGACGGTGCTGGCCGACCGCATTCTGGTCATGGCCGCCAATCCCGGCCGCATTATCGCCGACCTGCCGGTGCCCGTTCCCCACGCCCAGCGAAACGAGGCCGCGATGGCCGACTTGCGCGAAACCCTGAAAACCCTGCTTCTGAAGGACTGACCCATGTTGCGCCAAACCCTGTTCGCCGCCGCACTACTTTTCCCTGTGACGGCCTGGGCCGAGACGCCCGTCACCATCGCGCTGGACTGGACGCTGAACACCAACCACGTCGGGCTGATCGTTGCCCGTGACCGGGGGCTTTACAAGGACGCCGGGCTGGACGTCGATATCCTGCCCTATTCCGACACGAACTCGGCCGCGCTGGTGGCGTCGGGGTCCGCCGATTTCGGCTATGTCACGTCGCTGTCGTTCTTCAGCGCCAAGGCTGGCGGGGGTGATCTGGTCGCGCTGTGGGCCACGATGCAGCATGAAACCGGGCGGCTGGTCTATAATACCGCCAACACCGACATCACGCGCCCGGCGGATCTGTCGGGCAAGACCTATGCGGGCTTTGGCAGCGCGTGGGAAGACGCGCTGATCGGGACGATGATCCGCAACGATGGCGGCAATCCGGTCTGGGACACCGTGTCCCTTGGCACCGGCGCGTATGAGGCGCTGGCCGCTGGTCGCGTCGACTTCACGCTGGAGGTGGCCACATGGGAAGGCATCAACAGCCAGCTTCTGGGTCGCAAGGAATCGTCTTTCCGCTATGCGGATTACGGAATCCCCGACCAGCAGAACGGATACATCTCGACGCGGGCCGGGGTCGTCGCGGATCAGCCGGACAAGGTGGCCGCGTTCATGCGGGCCACACAGGCGGGATATGAATGGGCCGCCGACAACCCCGATGCTGCCGCCGATCTGCTGATCAAGGCCGGGGACTTTCCGAACCCGGACCTGGTCCATGCGTCGATGAAGGCGATCGTTAACGGCAAGTTCCTGCGCGACGGGGACACACCCGTGGGCCAGATCGACCCCGACCGCTTTGCCACGATGGCCAAGTTCCTGTTCGACAGCGGCGTCCTGAAAGGCGCGGACGGTTCCCCCGCGGTCTGGCCGGGCGATGTATCTGACTGGTACGACCAAAGCTGGATGACGAAGTGATCCTGAACGCGGTTCTTTTCGGCCACGGCAGCCACGAGGCGTCGTGGCGTGCCCCCGTCGCATCCCCTGCCGCGCCGCTGACCCTGGCCCACTGGACCGACTGCGCCCGTCTGGCCGAAGACGCGGGCTTTGACGGTGTCTTTCTGGGGGACATCCTGTGCCTTCAGGACCACCCCGAACATCACCCGTCCGAAGCGCTGGACCCGTTCATGGTTCTGTCGGTCATGGCAGCCGTCACGACCCGCATCCGCCTGACCGGCACGGCATCGACCAGCTTCAACCATCCGTTTCATCTGGCCCGCCGCATCCTGACCCTGCATCACCTGAGCGGGGGACGCGCGGGGTGGAACATCGTCACGTCTTCCTATCCGCAAGAGGCCGGGAATTTCGGTTGGGATGAGATGCCCGCCACAGCCGAACGATACGCGATGGCCGATGACGTGGTCCGCGCGGTTCTGGCGCTGTGGAATGCGTGGGCC
Source organism: Paracoccus denitrificans (assembly GCA_003240735.1). Lineage (GTDB taxonomy): Bacteria > Pseudomonadota > Alphaproteobacteria > Rhodobacterales > Rhodobacteraceae > Paracoccus > Paracoccus denitrificans_A. The sequence goes on from QFNE01000001.1 coordinate 249,906, forward strand.
GACGTCGCGCGGGTAGGTGACAAGGCGACGGGACGGTATCTGTCGCAAGCGCCTGCGCATGTCAGAACCACCGGTCGTTATGGGCGGATCGATGGTGCAGTGAACCTTGGGCCTGTGCCCTATGACCGACCGCTGCTGGCGCAGGCCGGATCATCGGCTGAGGGCGTGGCCTTTGCCGGACATCACGCCGATCACGTCTTTACGGTTCAGTCGGACATGAACAGCGCCGTCGCGTTTCGGGCCCGTATCCGCCAGACCGCCGCGGCGGCGGGTCGCGACCGCGATACGGTCAAGGTTCTGCCGGGAGTCGTTCCCTTCATCGGCGAAACGCTGGCGGAGGCCGAGGCGCAGTTGCAGACGTTGACCGATCTGGCGGGACTGGACCATCTTCTGGCAAAATTGGCGCGATTCACCGGGCTGGCAGTGCAGGACATGGCACTGGACGCGCCTTTGTCCATTCGTCCCGAAGACCTGCCCGACAATCGTTTCAGCAATTCGCGTGCGCGCCTGCTGGTCGCGCATGCGTGCGAGGCGGGGCTGACGATGCGCCAACTGGCGGCGCGCTTTGCCGCAGGTCGCGGGCACCTGCTTCTGGTGGGCACAGGGCCGCAGATCGCAGCCACGATGCAGACTTGGCTGGATGCGGGCGCTGCCGACGGTTTCAACGTCATGGTCCCCGAATTGCCCCATGGCATCGCGGATTTCGGCGCCCATGTTCTGCCGCATCTGCGCCGCCACGCACCCTGATCAGAAGCTGTTGCGTTCGTGGTAGGTGCGCAGGAAGTCTGAAATCCGCGGGTCCTTGGGTGCGTGGAAGATCGCCTGTGGGCTGTCCACGGCCACCAGCTCGCCCTGTTCCATGAAGGCGACCTGATCGGCGACATGGGCGGCAAAGCCCATTTCGTGGGTGACGACGACCATCGTCATGCCTTCGGACGCAAGCGTCTTCATGACGTTCAGAACCTCTCCCACCAGTTCGGGGTCAAGGGCGCTGGTCGGCTCGTCAAACAGCATGAGCTTGGGTTCCATCGCGATGGCGCGGGCGATTGCGACGCGCTGCTGCTGGCCGCCGGACAGGCGTGACGGATGGTTTCCCATCTTGTCGCCCAGACCGACCTTGCGCAGCGCCTCGGCCGCGCGCGCCTCGGCGTCGGATTTCGACATGCCGCGCACGCGGATCAAACCTTCGGCGACGTTGCCCAGCGCGGTCATGTGCGGCCACAGGTTGAACTGCTGGAACACCATGCCGACCGTGCGGCGCATCTGGCGCAGCTTGCGGCCCGACATCTTTTTGCCCGGCGCGTCATAGCCCATCAGCTGGCCGTCGATGCGCACCTCGCCCGAGTCGTATTCCTCAAGGAAGTTGATGCAGCGCAGAAGCGTCGATTTACCCGAACCCGACGGACCGATCAGGCAGGTGACCTTGCCCGGCGGGATCGACAGGCTGACATCCTTCAGCGCCTGAAACGGGCCGAAGAACTTGTTGATGTTGGTGATTTCGACCGAGGACGCCTGCATCGCTCAGTTCCTTTCGATCAGATGTTGGGTGATGCGACGCTCGAACCGGCGGCCCAGGCGGCTGATCGTTTCCACGAGCAGCCAGAAGAACAGCGCAAGCACCAGATTGGCTTCGACATAGCGGAAGGTCTCGGTCGACATGCGGCTGACCTGATACATCAGTTCAGGCACGGTGATGATCGACAGAATGACCGTTTCCTTGGTCAGGATGATGGAGAAGTTGACCAGCGCCGGCAGCGCGGACACCAAGCCCAAAGGCAGCAGAATGCGCCGGATGATGGCAGGTTCGGCCATGCCGATGGCGCGCGCCGCCTCGATCTGGCCGCGGGGGACGGCCTGAAAGCCGGAACGGAAGATTTCGGCGAAATACGGGCTGCCATAGATCGTCAGACCCAGAATGCCCGCAGGCAGCGCGTCCAGCCGCAGCCCGATCAGGGGGCCGCCGTAATAAAGGATGAACAGCTGCACGAGAAACGGTGTGCCGCGGATGATCTCGATATAGATCTGGATCAGCCAGCGCACGGGCCGGATCGAATATCGCTGGATCAGCGCGATGATCAGGCCCAAGGCCATGGAAAACACCGTGCCGAGGATCCAGCACAGGACGGTCAGGCCGAACCCGCGCAGCAGCATCGGGCCATATTGCTGAAGAACAGAGAAATCCATCAGACGGCCGTCCTGTGTTCAAGATAGCGGCCCAGCGCGGCAAGGCACAGGTTGATCGCCAGATAGATGCAGGCGGCGGCCATATACACCTCCAGCGGGCGGAAGGTCGTGGCGGCCTGCGCCTGACTGGCGCGGGTGATTTCGAGAATACCCACGACCGACACAAGCGAGCTTGCCTTGACCAGCAGGATCAGTTCGTTGACCAGCGCCGGCAGCGACAGGCTGAAGGCCTGCGGCAGGATCACCCGCATCCACGTATCCTGCGGCGTCATGCCGATGGCGGTCGCCGCCTCGGCCTGACCGCGGGGCAGTGCGGCAATCGCACCCCGCCAGATTTCCGAGATATAGGCGCTGGCGCAGACACCGACGCAGATCACAGCCGCCGCCGTTGCCGGGACGCTGATCCCGATGACCGGCAGCGTATAGTAGAAGACCAGAAGCTGGACCAGCAGCGGGACACCCCGCAGGAAGCTGACCCACAGGCCGCCGAAGCCCCGCAGCAGCGGGTATGGCGACAGGCGCGCGGCGCAGATCAGCGTGCCGATGACCAGACCCAGCACGATGCCAAGGCCCGAGATCAGGAGCGTGTAACGCGCGGCCCAGATCAGCGGCTGGAAGCTTTCAAGAAAGACCGGGACAGAGAACATGACGCCTCGGGTTAGGGTCGAAGAACAGACGGCCGACCGCCGATCGCGCCGACGGCGCTGCGGTCAGGAAACGGGGCAAGGCTTGTGCCCTACCCCGCCATCGCATCACTTCGCGGGAACTTCGCGCGGCAGTTCGGTATAGGCGCCCAGCCATTTTTCTTGGATCGCCTTGACGCGGCCATCATCCGTCATCTTCAGCAGCGCGTCGTTGACGGCTTTGACGAAGGTTTCGCTTTCGGCGTCCTTGCGCAGAACCCAAGCGAAGTAGGACGGCTCACCAAAGCTTGCAGGCTCGAACAGGGCGAAGGTCTCGGGGCGTTCCTTGACCAGATAGGTGAGGTTCGGCAGCGAACCGGCGACGGCGTCCAGACGGCCGGCTGCAAGATCGGCATAGGCCTCGTCAGTGGTGCCGTATTCCTTGACCGTCACGCCACCCAGCTTTTCGCCGTAGGCCGACAGCGCGCGGAACTGCGCGGTGCCCTGCTGGACGCCGACCGTCTTGCCCTTGATGTCTTCGGGCTTGGCGAGGTCCGAGTTGTTGGCCGCGCGAACCAGCGACACGGTCGCATCGGCGATCGGCAGCGAGAAGGCATAGCGGTCAAGGCGTTCAGGCGTGATCGTGACGGGCGCGATGACGATATCGAACTTCTTGACCTCAAGGCCCGGCAGCTCGGCCGTCCACGGGATGTCCTGATAGACCGGCTCTGCGCCGATTTCCTTGGACACTTCGTCGAACAGGTCCTTGGTCATGCCTTCGTAGGTGCCGTTCTTCAGCATGTCGAAGGGGGCATAGTGCATGTCGGTGGCGGTGACGATCTTGCCGGCCGCCTTGATGTCGGCCAACTGATCGGCATGGGCGGCTGTGCTCAGTGCCAGCAGACCGATGACAGCGGCCTTCAGGCTCATTTGGAAAGTCATGTTGTGCTCCTTGTTGAACGTCAGGGGTTGTGCGTGGCCGCGGTTCGTTGCGCTGCCACGCAGGGTTGGTCAAAGAATGCCGGGCAGATTCAAACCGTGCTCTCGGGCGCAGTCCAGCGCGATTTCATAGCCTGCATCAGCGTGTCGCATCACGCCCGTCGCCGGGTCGTTCCACAGCACGCGTTCGATCCGCCGATCGGCATCTTCCGTGCCGTCGCAGCAGATGACCATGCCGGAGTGCTGAGAAAAGCCCATCCCGACGCCGCCGCCGTGATGCAAGCTTACCCAAGTGGCACCTGACGCGGTATTCAGCAGCGCGTTAAGCAGCGGCCAATCCGACACCGCGTCCGAGCCGTCCTGCATCGCTTCGGTTTCCCGGTTGGGCGACGCGACCGAGCCGCTGTCCAGGTGATCGCGACCGATGACCACGGGCGCCTTGAGTTCGCCATTGCGGACCATTTCGTTGATCGCAAGGCCCGCGCGGTGACGATCGCCCAGACCGATCCACATAATCCGCGCCGGAAGGCCCTGGAACGCGATCCGGTCGCGGGCCATGTCCAGCCAGTTGTGCAGATGCTGGTTGTCCGGGAACAGCTCCTTCATCTTCTGGTCGGTCTTGTAGATATCCTCGGGGTCGCCCGACAGCGCCGCCCAGCGGAACGGGCCGATGCCGCGGCAGAATAGCGGGCGGATATAGGCCGGAACAAAGCCCGGGAACGCAAAAGCGCGCTCGAACCCTTCCTCCAGCGCCATCTGGCGGATGTTGTTGCCGTAATCGACCGTGGGGATGCCCGCATCCGCGAAGGCCACCATCGCCTCGACCTGCTTGCGCATGGATTTCTTGGCAGCCGCCGCGACGCCCTTGGGGTCGGTTTCCTGCCTCGCGCGCCATTCGGCGACCGACCAGCCTTCGGGCAAATAGCCGTGGACGGGGTCGTGCGCACTGGTCTGGTCTGTGACGATATCGGGGCGCATCCCGCCTTCGTTCATTCGGCGCAGGATTTCGGGGAACACTTCGGCCGCGTTGCCGATCAGCGCCACGGACTTCGCCTCACCGGCCTTGGTCCAGCGGTCGATCATCGCCAGCGCCTCGTCCAGCGAATGGGTCTTTTCGTCGACGTAACGCGTGCGCAGACGGAAATCGGCGCGGGTTTCGTCGCATTCGACAGCCAGACAGCAGGCACCCGCCATCACTGCGGCCAGCGGCTGTGCGCCACCCATGCCGCCAAGGCCGCCGGTCAGCACCCATTTGCCGGTCAGGTCGCCGTCGTAATGCTGGCGTCCGGCTTCGGCAAAGGTTTCATACGTGCCCTGCACGATGCCCTGCGTCCCGATATAGATCCAAGAACCGGCGGTCATCTGGCCGTACATCGCCAGACCCTTCCTATCCAGTTCGTTGAAATGATCCCAGTTGGCCCAGTGCGGCACCAGGTTCGAGTTCGCGATCAGAACCCGCGGCGCGTCCTTGTGGGTCTTGAAGACGCCGACCGGCTTGCCGGACTGGACCAGCAGGGTTTCGTCGTCCTCCAGCTTCTTCAGGCTGTCGACGATCAGGTCGAAGTCCTTCCACGTCCGCGCGGCACGGCCGATGCCGCCATAGACCACCAGCTCATGCGGGTTTTCGGCGACGTCGGGATGCAGGTTGTTCATCAGCATCCGCATCGGCGCTTCGGTCAGCCAGCTTTTCGCGGTGATTTCGGTTCCCGTGGCGGGAAAGATGTCGCGTTGGTTGTGACGAGGGTTATCCATGAGCCTCTCCGTTCAGGCCAGCATATTGCCGGAAATGATGATGCGTTGAATTTCGCTGGACCCTTCGTAGATCCGCATGATGCGCAGATCGCGGTTGATCCTTTCGATCGGGAAATCGCGTGTATAGCCATAGCCGCCATGCAGTTGCAGCGCGGTGTCGGCGATCTTGCCCGCCGCCTCGCTGGCGGCAAGCTTGGCCATGCTGGCGGCAAGTGAAAAGCGCCCGCCATGGTCATGTGCGTGCTGGCGCTGACGCGCCGCGTCCTGCGACAACAGCAGGGCCTGACGGTAGGCCACGCCCATATCGGCGATCATCCAGCGGATGCCTTGACGGTCGGTCAACGCCTCGCCCCCGATCACGCGATCCTTGGCATAGGCGATGGCTGCGTCCATGGCGGCTTTGGCCAGTCCCAGACATTGGGCCGCGACCTCGATCCGACCGTTGTCCAGCACCTGCATGGCCGTGCGGAACCCGCGGCCTTCGTCACCCAGCAACGCGTCTGCCGGCAAATGACAATCCAGGTTCAGCGTGAATACGTGCCCGCCCTTGAGGCCCATGGTGCGTTCGGGCGCGCCCGGTTCCAGCCCCGCCGTGCCCTTGGGCAGGATGAAGGCCGAAATCCCGCGATGGCCCTTGTCGGGGTCGGTCACCGCATAGACCACGATGAAGTCCGCAACACCGCCATTCGAGATGAAGCATTTCGTGCCCTTCAGGTGCCAGCCGTCATCGGTCCGGCGGGCGCGGGTCTTCATGTCGGCGGGGTCGGAGCCTGCGGTCGGCTCGGTCAGTGCGAATGCGCCCAGCGCCGCGCCTGTCGCGGCCTGTTGCAGCCAGTGCTGTTTCTGCGTCTCGGACCCACCGATCAGGACGGAATCCGTCGCCAGATAATGCGCCGTCAGGGCCGAGGCCGTGGACCCGCAGGCCCCCGCCACGATCGCGACCGCATTCAGCAGCGCCGGCGCGGAGATGCCCGAGCCGCCGTATTCTTCGGGCAGGTTCGCGCCCAGCATCCCCGCCTCGGCCAGCGTCGCCAGCTGGTCGTGAACAAAGGATGCGGTTTCATCGGTGTGTTCGGCCTTGGGCGCGATCTGTTCGGCGCAGATGCGGGTCAGCACATCGCAGAACAGCCGCTCTTCTTCGGCCAGCATATGCCAATCGTCGCTCATACGGTTTCCTCCAACCCGAATGTGCGCAGGATGGCCGCCCGATCACCGCCAAGACCGGGGGCTGGGGTCGAGGCCAGGGGCTTTGCGCCGTCGAACCGCACCGGCTGGCCGACGACGGCATTGTTGCCAAGAACGCTGACCAGACCCCGTGCCTTGGCGTGTTCGCTGTCAGTGGCCTGCGCGATGTCCCAGATCGGGGCTGCGGGCAGACCGACGCCGGCCAGCGCGGCCACGGCCTCTTCGGTGGTCAGATTGCGCGACCACCCCTCGATCAGCGCTTTCAGTGCCGGTTGGTGTTCGGTCCGGGACTCGTCGCTGGCAAACCGGGGGTCACCCGCCGCGTCCGAGGCACCGATCAGGCCGGCCAGCGCGGCAAATTGCTTGCCCGACAGAACGGCGATGACGACCTGACCGTCGCGGGTGGCGAAACAGCCGAAGGGCGTGGACAAGGGATGGCGGTTCCCCACGCGCTGGGGCAGCTTGCCTGCATAAAGGTTCAGCGCATGGCTGGTTGTCAGCATGGAAAACAGCGCGTCATACATCGCCACATCCAACGTGGCGCCCTGGCCCGTCGAATTGCGTTCGACCAGCGCCGCCATGATCGACCAGCTGGCAAACAGCCCCGCAATCAGGTCGGCCACGCTTTCCCCGGTCTTCAGGGGCGCGCCACCTTCTTCGCCGGTTCCGGCCATCAGCCCGGACATGGCCTGGACGACCAGATCATAGGCGGGCAGATCGCGGAACGGCCCGTCCTGACCAAATCCCGAAATAGAGCAGTAAACCAACCGCGGATTGGCGGCCCGAAGGTCGTCCGCCCCCATCCCAAGCCGCGCCGCGACGCCGGGACGAAAGTTTTCGACCACCACATCGACTTTGGCGGCGATGGCACGGGCGGTTGCCAGATCGGCGGGATTCTTCAGATCCAGAACCAGACTTTGCTTGCCGCGATTGTTCAGCGTGAAGAGCGCGCTTTCGCCGTCCTTGAAGGGTCCGACATGGCGGTAATCGTCGCCCGCAGGCGGTTCCAGCTTGATGACCTCGGCCCCGAGATCGGCCAGAAGCGCCGTGCAGTACGGACCCGCCAGCACGCGCGACAAGTCCAGAACCTTGATGCCCGCCAGCGGCTTCACGGCCGGACCTCGGGTGCCAGTGCCGCGACGCGCGTCAGGATATCCTTCAAGGTGACGCGCAGCGCGTCGGCCTTGGCGGGGTCATAGGCGAAGGGGACCGTTTCGGACGCCAGATGGGTCGATTGCGCCAGTTCCATCTGGATCGCATGAACGCCCTGTTCGGGCTGGCCATAATGACGCGTCGTCCAGCCGCCCTTGAAGCGCCCGTTCAGCACATGCGTGCGCCCGGTTGCGGCGCAGGCGTCAAACACGGCAGCCTCGATCCGTGGATCGCAGGTCGCCCCGTTATTGGTGCCGATGTTGAAATCGGGCAGCGTGCCGTCGAACAGAAACGGGATGTGGCTGCGGATCGAATGGCAATCGTAAAGGATCGCGACGCCGTGCTTGGCCCGCACGCGGTCAATCTGTGCGGCAAGCGCGGCGTGATAGGGCGCGTGGAACTGGGCCTTGCGCGCCGCGATGTCGTCAGCGGTGGGCTCGGTCACCCAGATGGGTTCGCCGTCGAAATCGGTGACCGGCACCAGCCCCGTCGTATTCTGACCGGGGTAGAGGCTCGCGTCGTCGGGTCCGCGATTGGCGTCGATGACATAGCGATGAAACGTCGCGCGCACCGTCGTCACGCCGTCCAGCAACCCGTCATACAGCTGATGGATGTGCCAATCGGTATCGGCAAGAACCTGGCCGCGCGGGGTCAGCCGGGCAAAGATGTCGTCGGGCAGAAAGGTTCCGGTATGGGGCAGGCCCAGAATGACCGGGCCGTCGCCCTGCGTGACCTCGACCGGGGTCATGCGCGGACGTCCTGCAGCTGACCTTCCACCGGCGCAAGCAGCGACCCGTCCCGCACCAGATCGGCGGCGGTTGCCAGATCGTGCGCCATATAGCGGTCCTGATCCAACGGGGCGATGGACTGGCGCAGCGCCGCGATCACCGATTGCAGCGGGGCCGACGTTTTCAGAGGCGCGCGGAACTCGATCCCCGCGGCGCCGCACATCGCCTCGATCCCAAGGATCTGGGACAGGTTCGTGTTCATCCGCTTCAACCGGCGCCCGGCATGGGCAGCCATGCTGACGTGATCTTCCTGATTGGCACTGGTGGGCGTCGAGTCGGTGGAACACGGCGTCGCCAGATGCTTGTTCTCGCTCATCAAGGCGGCGCTGGTCACTTCGGCGATCATCAGGCCCGAATTCAGGCCCGGGGCCGGCGTCAGGAACGGCGGCAGGTTGTTCGACAGGGCCGGGTCCACCATCAGCGCAATACGCCGCTGCGCGATCGATCCGATTTCGGCAATCGCCAGCGCGATCTGGTCGGCGGCGAACGCGACGGGTTCGGCGTGGAAGTTGCCGCCCGACACGATCATGTCGACCTCGGTCAGGACCAGCGGGTTGTCGGTGGCGGCGTTCGCCTCGATTTCCAAAGTGCGGGCGACCTGGGACAGCAGGTCGATGCAGGCACCGGTCACCTGCGGCTGGCAGCGGATGCAGTAGGGATCCTGCACGCGGGTGTCGCCTTTGCGGTGGCTTTCGCGGATTTCCGACCCGTCCATCAGCGCCCGGATGGCGCGGGCGGCGACGATCTGGCCGCGATGCCCACGCAGCGTGTGGATTTCGTCGATGAAGGGCGCGGTCGAACCCATGATCGCGTCGGTCGACAGCGACGACGTGACCAGCGCCGTGCGCGCATTCGCCAGCGCGTTCCACAGACCGGCCAGCGCGAACGCGGTCGAAACCTGCGTGCCGTTGATCAGCGCGAGACCTTCTTTGGCGGCCAGCACGACCGGCTGCAGTCCTGCCGCCGCCAGCGCCTCGGCCGAGGGCATATCGGCTCCGTCAAACGTCGCCTGACCTTCGCCCAGCATGGTTGCGGCCATATGCGCCAAGGGGGCCAGATCACCGGAGGCACCGACAGACCCCTGACACGGGATTACCGGCAGAACGCCACGATCCAACATGCCTTCCAGCAGCGCGACGACCTCGAGGCGGACGCCCGATGCGCCACGACCAAGGGACAGGAGTTTCAGCACCATGATCAGACGGACGGTTTCCGGCTCGATCGGCTCGCCCACACCGCAGCAGTGGGACAGGATCAGGTTGCGCTGAAGGGTCGCCGTGTCCTTCGCTTCGATCTTGATCGACGCGAGTTTGCCAAAGCCGGTGTTGACGCCATAGACCGGCACATCGCCGTTTGCCGCAGCCTCGATCCGGGCGGCGGACGCGACGATGCCCGGCCGCGCACTGTCGGCCAGACGAACCGGGACGCCGGTGCGCCAGACATGCTCCAGCTGGTCAAGGGTCGTGGCGCCGGGGGTCAGGATCAGTTCAGGCAAAGTCGCCTCCGAAGATGCGGGTGTGAAGGGGGTTGAAGCCGATGCGATAGGTCAGCTCGGCCGGGTGCTGGGCGGTCCAGACCGCCAGATCGGCGCGCTGACCGGGTGCAATCGTGCCGCGATCAGTCAGCCCAAGGGCCAGCGCGGCGTTCCTTGTCACAGCCGCCAGACATTCGGCAGGCGTCAGCCGGAACAGCGTCGCACCCATGTTCATCGTCAACAGAAGCGAAGTCAGCGGCGACGTACCGGGGTTGCAGTCGGTTGCCAGCGCAATCGGAACACCAGCGTCGCGCAGCGCCTGCACCGGGGGATGCTGGGTTTCCCGCAGCGTATAGAACGCGCCGGGCAGCAGGACCGCGACGGTGCCGGATGCGGCCATCGCATCGACGCCGTCCTGCCCCAGATATTCCAGATGGTCGGCCGAAATCGCGCCGTGTGCCGCGGCCATCGCAGCGCCATGCAGGTCCGAGAGTTGTTCGGCATGCAGCTTGACCGGCAGGCCCAGCTTTTTGGCGTGATCAAAGATCGCGGCCATCTCTTCGGTGGAAAACGCGATGCCTTCGCAGAACCCGTCGACGGCATCGACCAGATCTTCGCCGTGGGCGCGGTCCAGACCGGCAATCACCACCTCACGGATGTAGCTGGCGCGGTCGTCCTTGTATTCGGGCGGCAACGCGTGCGCGGCAAGCCACGTCGTCACGACCTTGATCGGGCGACGGGCGCCGATCAGGCGGGCGACGCGCAGCATCTTGATTTCGTCGTCGACCGTCAGGCCATAGCCCGACTTGATTTCGATCGTGGTGACACCTTCGGCGATCAGATGATCGACGCGGGGCAGCGCACGGGCCAGAAGCGCCGCCTCATCCGCGTCGCGGGTCGCGTTGACGCTGGACAGGATGCCGCCGCCGGCGCGGGCGATCTCTTCGTAGCTCGCGCCTTCCAGCCGCATCTCGAATTCGCGGGCGCGGTCGCCGCCAAAGACGATGTGGGTATGGCAGTCGATCAGCGCCGGCGTGACAAGCCGTCCGTCCAGATCCTGAACCGCGCCTCCCGCATATTGCGACGGCAGGTCAGACTTGGCGCCGACCCACGCGATTCGGTCATCTTCAATGACGATGGCGCCATCAGGGATCAGTCCGTAACCGCCTGTCGTGTCAGCCATGGTGGCAATCTGGACGTTGCTGAGTATCTGCATGGGTCCCGTCTTAGATTGATTTAACCCGGTTTCTATGTCTAAACTTAATCATACTCTATGTCTAAACTTATTTTGCCGTCAAAAGGGGCAGCGCGATGCAGAAGATCTGGGCAGAACGGGCGTTGCTGCCTGATGGATGGGCAGAAAACATCTGCGTCACGGTGGATCACGGGCGAATCACCGCAGTCGAATCCGGCGATAGCTGCGATGTCCGCACCCCACTGCTGCTGCCCGCGATGGTCAACCTGCACAGCCACGCGTTTCAGCGCGCGATGGCGGGCCTGTCCGAGGCGAAGGGTCCCGAACCACGGGACACGTTCTGGACGTGGCGCAAGATCATGTACCGCTTTCTGGACGTCCTGACCCCCGAGGATGTCGAGGCGATCGCAGCCCTGGTCCAGATGGAGATGCTGGAGGCGGGCTATGCCACCAATGTCGAGTTCCATTACCTGCACCACCGCCCGGGTGGTGGGCATTACGACGACATCGCCGAAATGGCGCAGCGCGTCGTCGCGGCAGCCGGACGGACGGGCGTCGGCCTGACGCTGTTGCCGGTTCACTATCAGTTCGGCGGCGTCGACCGCCGCGCCCTGATCCCCGGTCAGGACCGCTTTGGCACGACCCCCGAAGAATTCGTCCGCCTGCTGGAGGCGTCTGAGGCCGCATTGGCCGCCCTGCCCCCGGATGCCGGCATCGGCGTTGCCCCCCACAGCCTGCGCGCCGTCAGCCCCGAGGGGTTGAAGGCCGCAATCGCCCTGCGCCCGGACCGACCCCTGCACATGCATCTGGCCGAGCAGGTCCCCGAGATCGAGGAAATCAGCGCGGCTTACGGTCGCCGTCCGGTCGAGTGGGTGCTGGACAACCACGACGTGAACCGGCGCTGGACGCTGATTCACCTGACCCACATGACCGACGACGAAACCCGCCGCCTTGCCGCGACCGGGGCCGTCGCCGGACTTTGCCCCATCACCGAAAGCTCGCTTGGTGACGGGATCTTCAACGGGACGGTCTGGGCGGACGGCCACGGCCGCTATGGCTTTGGTTCTGACAGCAACATCCGCATTTCGCTGACCGAAGAACTGCGCACACTGGAATACAGCCAACGCCTGCGGGACCGGGGCCGGGCGATACTGGCGACGCCCGAAAGATCGACGGGACGCGTCATCTATGACGCCGGGCTGGATGCCGGGGCGACGGCAGCGGGGCGCGATACCGGCGCCATCGCGGTCGGACAGTGGGCGGACCTGATCGGGGTCGAGACGCGGCACCCCGTCATGGCCGGGCGAAAGGGTGACCAGCTGCTCGACAGCCTGATCTTTGCCGGACATGACGGCCTGATCCGCGACACATGGGCCGCCGGCCGCCACGTCGTCCAGAACGGAAAACATGTCGACAGCGACCGCATCACCGCCGACTATCTGTCCACGATGGCGCGGTTGCAGGACAGGATGTGAGCGAGAAGTCCCCCCTCAAGGCGCAGTCGATCACGGCCGAGGTGCGACGGCGCATCGTGGACCGCGAATGGCGTCAGGGCGACCGTATCCCGGACGAAGCGGCGCTGGCGATCGAATTCGGCGCCGCACGCGCGACGGTGAACAAGGCGCTGCAGGCCCTGGCCGATGAGGGGCTTTTGGATCGCAAGCGGCGTGCGGGCACGCATGTCACGATCAACCCTGCCCGCAAGGCCACGCTGACGATCCCCATCGTGCGCGAACAGATCGAACAGGCGGGGCTGGACTACAGCCACCGGGTCGTGGCGCAGAAGATCAGCCCCCTTCCGGCAGAGGTCGCGGCGCGCATGGCCCTGCCCGAAGGGACGCCCCTGATCCATCTGCGCACAGTCCATTTTGGCGGCGCCGATCCGTTTCAGGTCGAAGATCGCTGGGTCAACCCCACCGCCGCACCAGGGGCCGAAGAGGTCGACTTTCACCGCATCAACGCCAATGAATGGCTGGTGCGGAACTTTCCCTGGCTGCGCAACGACATGGCGTTTTCGGCCGAGAACGCGAACGCGCGCGACGCCCGTCTGCTGAAAACCCGGCAGGGGACGGCCCTTCTGATCATCCACCGCACCACGTGGAACGATCTGGGACCCATCACCTCGGTCCGGTTGGCGTTCCGGCCGGGGTATCAGATGCTGTCCCAACCCTGAGCCTTAGTGTTTCGATCAGGGCGGCCAGTGCCGGGGGACGCTGACGCCGGCTGGGATAGTAAAGGTGATACCCTTCGAACGTCTTTCGCCAGTCGTGAAGCACCTCGACCAGACGCCCATCTTCGATATGACGCGCGACGAAGGGGCGCGGCAGATATGCCAGCCCCCCGCCTGCAAGGCAGGCCGTACGCACGTGAAAGATGCTTGTCAGCACCAGCCGTCCCTTGGTGGCGATGCGCAGATCGCGTCCGGCCGCATGGTCAAAGAATGTCCACGCGAAAATCTCGCCGTGCGTGGGCAGACGCAGATTGATGCAATTGTGGTCGGCCAGATCGTGCGGCCGCGTCGGCAGGTGGGCGGGATCAATCACATCACGTGCCGCGACGACAGCCATGTCGATGTCGGCTCCGATCCGCATCGCGATCATGTCCTTGGACACCAGCGCCCCGCGTCGCACCCCCATATCAATCCCGTCCCGTGCAACGTCGATCCGTCCATAGTCGCTGATCAGTTCGACGGATATGTCCGGGTACTCATCCATGAATGCGGGCAAGACCGGCTGCAGGATGCTGTGGATGGCGTATTCGTCGGCGGTTAGCCGCACCGTTCCACTGGGCCGGTCCCGCAGCGCGCCCAGCCGCATGAAGCCGCGATCGATCTGATCCAGCGCGGGGACAACTTGGGCCAACAGCTGCTCTCCGGCGTCGGTGGGCGAGACGTGGCGGGTGGTTCGGTTCAGAAGCCGGATGCCAAGCCGCGCCTCTAACTGGCGGATGGTCTGGCTGAGGGCGGATTGGGAAACGCCCAGCCGCGCCGCGGCCCTGGTGAAGCTCGCCTCATCAGCGACCGTCACAAAGGCATTCAGGTCGCGCAGGTTTTCAGGTGTCAATGATAAGGCAGGCTAATGATTGCATGCTGATTATTGCCGCTAATCCCTCAAACAGCAATCGCCCATATTCGTGCCATGCTAAGAAGGAGCGATCCAATGAAACCCGTCACGTTCAAAAACCAAAGCTGGGAAATGGCTGCGAACCTGCATCTGCCCCCGGAATTCGATGCGACCAAGACCTATCCCGCGATCGTGGTCGGCCACCCGATCAGTTCATGCAAAGAGCAGACCGCCGCAATCTATGCCGACAAGCTGGCGGCGCTGGGGTATGTCTGCCTGGCGTTCGACGCCTCGACCCAGGGGGCCAGCGGCGGGCCGGGTCGGTTCATGGAAGACCCCGCCCGCCGGGTTGAAGATTTCAAATGCGCGGTTGATTTTCTGGTGACGCAGGACTTCGTCGATGTGGATCGGATCGGGGTTCTGGGCATCTGTGGTGGCGGCGGATACGCGGTCAACGCGGCGATGACCGAGCGTCGGTTCAAGGCCGTGGCGACCGTGGTCGGCGCAAACTATGGCCGCCTTGTCCGCGAGGGCGACCTGACCGCGCACGCGGCATTGGCCGCACTGAACGAGATCGGCGCACAACGCACCCGTGAGGCGCGCGGCGCAGAGACTGCAATCACCACCTTCATCCCGCGCAACACCACGGAACTGAAGGATGCAGGCATCACCGATGTCGATGTCGTCGAGGCGGTGGATTATTATACCACGCCGCGCGGACAGGCGGACGGATCACCCAACCAGCTGAATGTCGTCAGCACCGGGGCGGCCTTTAGCTGGGACGCGTTCCATCTGGCCGATCAGCTGCTGACGCAGCCTTTGCAGATCATCATCGGTGGGGGGCAGCCCGGAATGTTCGGGTCTTACCGCGACGGGTTTGCGCTGTTTGACAAGGCACGGTCTGCCGAAAAGTCCCTGCACATCGTCCCCGGCGCCACGCATTACGACCTCTACGACCAGCCCAAGCCCGTGGATGAAGCGGTCGAGGTGCTGAAGGGCTTCTACGCCGAACACCTGTAAATCGCTGGCGGGGGCGTCATGAGTATGGCGCCCCGTCCGGTATCCCGACCGCCAGGACCTGTCATCGGGTCATGTCATTCAGCTTGCAGGTTCGGTCACAGATCCTTCACCAACCTCAAGGCGTCATAAATGGCCGCGTGGGTGTTGCGTGACGCGACCGCATCCCCGATGCGAAACAGCCGGAACCGGCCCGCGGGATTGCTGGCCACAGCTTGCAGCCCGCCCGTTGACAGCGCCTCATAATCGACCTCACCCAAGTTGGATGACTGCGGCTTCAGGTCGAAATACAGGTCGTCCAGCGGCCGAGTGCCGTGGTTGACCACGACCTGATCGACGATGCGGTCGCGCGTTACCCCGCCGTAATCGCTGCCCAGGGTGGCGCGCAAGGCATTGCCGTCGCGCGTGACCGCCTTCAGCCGCCAGGTGACCGTAAACGTCGTGTCTCGCGCCTGAAGGCTGCGCATATAGGGGACAAGGTTCATTGCCATGACCTCGGGCGCAAAGGCACGGTCGGGGGTCACGATTTCCACCTTCGCCCCAGTTGCCGAAATAAGGTCGGCTGCCTGCAAAGCCGCGTGATCGCCTGCGTCGTCGAAGATCAGGACGTTCTGCCCGGGCCGCACGTCGCCCGACAGGATGTCCCAGGCCGAAACGACCAGATCATCGCCGATTTCCAGCACTTCGGTGTGCGGCAGACCGCCGGTGGCGATGATGACTTCGTCCGGGGTCGTGGCCACGACATCATCCGCATCGGCAAAGCTGTTGAAGCGAAAGTTGACGCCTTGCTTTTCGCACATCATCTGGCGCCATGAGATGATCGAGATCATCTCGCGGCGTCGTTCCTGCAGGGCGGTCAGGCGGATCTGCCCACCGGGCTTGTCCGCGGCCTCGAACACGGTGACGTCGTGGCCGCGCGCTGACGCGACGCGCGCTGCCTCCATCCCGGCGGGGCCGGCGCCGACGATGGTGATGCGCTTGCGCGTGGTGGCAGGAGGAATGGTCTGGGGCATCGTTTCTTCGCGCCCGGATGCGGGGTTGTGCAGGCAGAACGCCATGCCGCCCTGATAGATGCGGTCCAGACAATAGTTTGCACCGACGCAGGGGCGGATGTCGTCTTCGCGCCCTTCGATGATCTTTCGCACCAGATGGGGGTCGGCGATATGGGCCCGCGTCATGCCGACCATGTCGACCAGACCCGCCGCAATGGCATGGCGGGCGGTCGCGACGTCCGGGATCTTGGCGGCATGGAAGGTCGGGAAATCGGTCGCCGCCCGGATCTGCCCCGCGAAGTCCAGATGCGGCGCGTTGCGCATGCCCTGGACCGGAATCACGTCCGTCAGCCCCGCGTCAGTGTCGATGTGGCCCCGCACCACGTTCAGGAAATCGACCAGCCCGCTGTCCTTCAGCTTTTGCGAAATCGCGATCCCATCGGCGGCGTCAAAGCCGCCCGGCAGACATTCGTCGCCGGTATACCGGACGCCGACCAGAAAGTCGGGACCACACCGTTCACGGATGCCGCGCAGAATGTCGAAGGTGAACCGCAGGCGGTTGTCCAGACTGCCGCCGTAATCGCCGTCCAGCTCGTTCGTCAGGGGCGACCAGAACTGGTCCATCAGGTGGCCGTAAGCCTGCAGCTCCAATCCGTCGAGGCCCGCATCCTTCATCCGCTCGGCCGCGTCGAAATAGTCGGCGATGATGCGGCTGATGTCCCAGTCCTCCATCTTCTTGGGGAAGGCGCGGTGCGCCGCCTCTCGTTCGTGGCTGGGGGACACGATGGGCAGCCAGTCGGCCTTGTCCCAGCGCGTCCGCCGGCCAAGGTGGGTCAGCTGGATCATAACCGCGGCGCCATGATCGTGGCACTCATCGGCCAGCTGCCGCATCCAGCCGACGACCTCATCCTTCCAGGCCAGGATGTTGTTGAAGACAGGCGGGCTGTCGCGGGAAACCGATGCCGATCCGGCCGTCATCGTCAGCGCCACCCCTGCCTTGGCCCGTTCCACGTGATAGGCGCGGTACCGGTCCTTGGGCATCCCGTCTTCGGGATAGGCGGGTTCATGGCTGGTGATCATGATGCGGTTGCGCAGCGTCAGGTGTTTCAGCTGATAGGGCTGCAGAAGGGGATCGTTGGACATCTGGTTCTGCCTGAAATCGGTGGGTGCCTGCCGTTCAGCAAATGACAAACTGTTCATATCTGTCAATTATAAAATCATGTGTGAACTTCGAACTGTCATAAGCGAACATTTTTCTTGCGTGCGGTGATTTGGGCAAGCTAGCGTAGCCACATGAAAGCACGTGACATGACGGCAGAATCGGGATGGCGCGGGTCGCGCGATGGCTGGCTGGAGGCCGGATATCAGGGGCTGATCGACGGCGGCGTCGATGCGGTCAAGATTCAGCCCTTGGCCAAGGGTCTGAACCTGTCACGCACCAGCTTCTATTGGTTCTTCGACGACCGAGAGGCGCTTTTGTCCGCGCTGATCGACGGCTGGGCCGACCGGACCACCACGCCCCTTCTGCGCGCGACGCAGGAATACGCCGAGTCCCAGACCGAGGCGATGCTGAACGTCCTCGCCTGTTTTCTGACCGGCGCTTTCGACACGCGGCTGGAGTTTGCGGTGCGCAGCTGGGCGCTGCAGGATGACGCCGTGTGCGCGCGCGTGGCCGACGCGGACGAACGCCGACTGGCCGCGCTGCGCGATCTGCTGACGCGTCATGGCCACGGCCCGCAGCAGGCCGACGTACGGGCGCGCACGATCTATCTGACGCAGATCGGATATATCTCGATGCGCGCGCAGGAAGAGGTGGAGACGCGTCTGTCGCGGATCCCGAACTATGTCGAGATCTACACCGGACAGACGGCCGAGCCGCGAGAGATTGCCCGGTTCACCGCGCGCATCGCAGCGGCAATCGACCCTTCTGCTTAACGTGCAACCCACCAAGGAAAGGGGCCGGACATGAAGATCGGGATCATCGGCGCAACTGGCTGGCTGGGTGCCGCACTTGGCAAGGGGCTGCTGACCCGCGCCGGCATTCCGGGCCATGATCTGGTGCTGCTGAACCGCGGCGGTCCCAGCGCGGACTATCACGGTCAGACCAACGTCGTCTGGGCGCGTGATGCCGATGATCTGGTCGCGCAAAGCGACGTCATCGTCGTCTCGGTCAGGCCGGAAGACTGGGCGGGGCTGAGACTGAACGCGAGCGGGCGGTTGGTTCTGTCCTTTATGGCCGGGGTCGATGCCGCGACGCTGGCTGCATGCGGCGGTCGGATCGTGCGGGTCATGCCGAACGCCGCCGCTGAAATCGGCGCATCCTATTCTCCGTTCTGGGCGGCAAAGGACGTGACCCAAGCAGACCGCATGAGAGTCCGGCTGATTGCCGAGGCGATCGGGACCACCGACGAACTGCCCAGCGAGGATCAGATCGACCTGATGACCGCGCTGCCCGGATCGGGCGCGGCCTATCCGGCGCTGATGGCCGTCGCGATGGTGGACTTCATGCGCGGTCAGGGCGTCACAGAGGCCGTCGCTTGGCGCGCAGCCGAAGCCGCCGTGATCGGCGGCGCGCGCCTGCTGGACGGGCAGTTCACGCAGGCCGCCCAGATGGTGGCCACCTATCGCGATTATCGCGGCACCACCGCAGCCGGCATCGATGCAGCCGAGGCCGCCGGTTTTTCCCACGCCATCGACGCCGCGCTGCGCGCCGCTACCGACAAGGCGCGAAAGATGGCCCGCGAACTGGGGGATCAGCAGGAATGACCCGGTCTGTGATCCAGACGCTCGATCAGACCAGTTGCGATGTCATTGTGATCGGCGCGGGGGCGGTCGGATGTGCCAGCGCGCGACAGCTGGCTGGGCGCGGTTACCGGACGCTGTTGGTGGATCGCGGCGATATCGGGGCGGGCACGTCCTCCCGCTCCAGCCGGATGCTGTATTCGGGGCTGGGATATCTGGCCGCCCGCTATCCCCTGTGGCAGATGCCGTTTCGGCCCGCCGACATGATCCAGCGCCTGACCTATACGCGCGAGGTCATGCGCTGTCGGGCCGAACTGGTTCGGGACATGCCGGGGCATCTGACCAAGCACCGCTTTCATTATCCATTCCGAAAGGGCGACCGGTATCCGCCATGGCTGGTCGATCTGGGGTTTCGGATCGTCGCGGCGCTGGACGGCTGGCGCGTTCCCCTGGCCTATCGCCGCCTGCCCCCGGCCGAGGCCGCTGACCAAAGCGCGCTGGCCGCCGCGCTTGGCGGCCCGTTGCGCGGCGTCGGCGTGTTTGACGAATACATGTATGCTTGGGCCGAACGCATCTGCGTCGACACCGCGCTGGACGCTCAGGCGCGCGGCGCCACCATCCGCACCTACACCGAGGTGACGGGCATCAGTCGCGACGGTGACGGCTGGTCGGTGACGCTGGCCGAACGCGCCCCTGAAATGCGGGGCAGCGCAACGGTCCGTGCGCCGATTGTCGTGAACGCCGCCGGACCATGGATCGACCGGGTGCCAGGCGGCGGCACGGGTACCAAGCGGCGCGTTGTGGGCGTCAAGGGCGTGAACGTCATGGTCCGCCTACCCGACAGCTTTCGCGGGCAGGGGCTTGAGGCGTTTTCGACCAAGGGAGAGCCCTACTATGTCTTTCCGTGGCGCGAACATCACTTCATTGGCCCGACCGAAACGCATGTCACCGACGATCCCGAAGATGTCCGGGTCGAGGATCATGAAGTCGATTACATCCTGTCAGAGGCGAACCATCTGTTCCCCGACCTCAAGCTGACGCGCGCGG
Source organism: Paracoccus denitrificans (assembly GCA_003240735.1). Lineage (GTDB taxonomy): Bacteria > Pseudomonadota > Alphaproteobacteria > Rhodobacterales > Rhodobacteraceae > Paracoccus > Paracoccus denitrificans_A. The sequence goes on from QFNE01000001.1 coordinate 270,058, forward strand.
ATGTCCTGCATTGTTGGTGCGGGGTCAGGCCCACCTCGTCTCGTGACGGCCAGACCACAAGCCTGCCGGTCGAAGTGGCCGAGGACCCGTCGATGCCCGGGCTGCTGGCCGTGACCGGATCGACGATCATGGTTCACCGCCACGCCAGCCGAAAGCTCGCGCGGCAGGTCGAACGTCGGCTGGGCCGGCGCAAGGCGCCCCCAACCGGCGCGATCCCCGCGCAGTCGACAGACAACATTGCCCATATCCTGCAGCACGAACACGTTGTGCGACTGACCGACCTGATCCGCCGCCGACTGCCCGACGGGCTTGACCCCGATCTGGGCCGCGACCGGGCGCAAGCCCTGTCCCACGTTGCCGCAGCCGCACTTGGCTGGTCAGAGGCGCGGCGCGAGGCCGAACTGCGCCATTTCACCGAAGACACTGCGCGGGTTTACCGACAGCTGTAGCATGGCGTCACCCGCGCATGACCTGTGCGATATAGGTCGCGACCATCAGGTCCAGATGCGCACCGCCGCCGTTCTTGAACACCGTGATCTCTTCCGCCGATTGCCGCCGTCGTGCACCGGGCTGGACTAGATCGTAAAGATCACCCAGAACGCTTTCGGCGGTTATCGCACCTGCAGATATGGGCATCATCAGTTCACCGATATGGCCGATGGTCGATGCGCGGCTGTCAACGAACAGCGCCGCGCGCGCCATCAACGCGTCGTCCGCCTCTCGCATGTCAGCCTTGTAGGCGCCGATCAGATCGACGTGGGTACCGGGCTTGACCCAGTCGCCCAGGATCACCGGCGCACGCGCCATCGTGGCCGAGGTGATGATGTCCGCGTCACCAACAGCCTTTTCAAGATCTGTGACGGCATCCATCCGCACAGTGACGTCTGACAGGGTGTCCGCCAGCTGCACCGCCTGCTGCGGCCGACGTGCCCAGACCGAGATGCGGTCAATGCCCGGCAGAACCGCCGTGTAGGCCCGCACCATACTGGCCGCGACCGTCCCCGCACCCACCACCAACAGATGACGGCTGTCGGGTCGCGCAAGCAGACTGGCCCCCAGTACCGAGTCCGCGGCAGTCTTGATCTCGGTCACCACGGCGCTGTCGATGATGGAGGAGAGCGACCCGGTATCCTTGTCGAAAACCAGCATCGACCCCTGAACCGTCGGCAGCCCTCGCGCGGCATTCGCGTCGAAGACTGTGAAACTCTTCGCCCCGTATCCCAGCCCGTCGATAAAGGCCGAACGGCTCATCATCGTGCCATCGGCGGGCCCCAGAAACACGTCCCGCATTTCAGCCCGCGGCAGAAGATGCCCCGCCCTGATCGCCGCGACCGCATCGGACCAGCGCATGTGAGGAATGACAGTGGCATAATCGAGGATCGACAGTTGGGGCGCGTGTGACAAACCGGGCTCGTTTCTGAAGGGGATTGAGCGGGAAGGTTAAGACAGGAGGGACATAAACGCGAGAAGGAAGCGGGTAAAACCGAACTCACACATCGCAAACTCAGGGGCTGCTTTTGTCGCCGTGCACACGCAATGCGCCTTCAAGAATTACGAAAGAAGGTTTGTGACGTCGCAAAGCTGCAACACGTGCTGCGCGATGTGATTCAACGGCAAAATCTCGTTACCAAGTCGTCCCTGCGATACCGCATAGAAAGCTGAACTCTCAGGAATCAAAAAATGACCGTTGTTCGCATTGTCGCACTTGTTTCAACGCTGGCCTTAACTGCCTGTGGTGGCGGCGGAGACGCCTCTTCTGGCGGCACGAGCTCCAAGGGGTTTGAAGCCAAACAGCCCGCAACCCTAACACTCACTACCGTTGCGAGATCGCCGTTGGGGTCGACCGCGATAAGCTCGAACGGCGAGGTCTATAACCCGAAGACCGGAAGAATTTCATCAGCCACCGCCTATACCGGGCCAGTCGCCGAGGGAGAATGGCGCACTGGTGCCGGCGGGGACCGGATGCGCATGACGAACCCTGCCGGCACAAAGTTTGTGCGACAGGTGGATATCGTTGAGGCACGGGAAGATAAAATTTGGCACCGGGGCGTTATTGGTTTTGAAACCGAGAGAATGCCCCGGACCGGTAAGGTGACCTATAACGGGACAACCTCAGGTCAGGTACTGAAGTTCGGCTACATCAACAATGAGAACCCGTCCGAGAGCTTTGAGCCCACGACGACCGATTTCGACGGAAGCGTCAAAGTCCAAGCCGATCTTGGCAGCGGCAAGGGCAATGTTCGCGTATCCAATGTCCGCGCCAGCGACGGGCGTAGCAAAGCGCCGTTCCGGTCGCTGAGCAGCGATATCACGATCGATGGCAGTCGCATATATGACGTCGACGACGCTACGGTCCTGGACTCGGGGCGCGGCCAACCGCTTGGCGAAGCTTGGAGTACCCGCACCAACGGGGCGATCTTCGGCCCGAACGCGGAAGAGATAGGCGGCGGTTATCTGGTCCGTTCAGAAAATGCCATCATCAATGGTGGGTTTGTAGCGAAGCGGTAAGGGGGAGGGGCGGCACGCTGAGGTCGAGCAAGGAGGGAGAGTGGGCGTGACGTCCGCTCGTTAATCCCTATGTTGCTTAGTTTTACTGATCGATCAAACAGAAGTCGTCTGCAAGCAACCTTTCTCCGCTGGACCATTCGGGTGGCCTTTTTGGAGGAAAGCTTCGCCATCCGACACACAGCTCCCACGCTGTCTTTCACTGTTTGGCACGAATGCAAGAAGCGCCCCGTAGGGCGCTGTGCAAGCAACTGATATTGTTTCTTGGTTGCGGGGATAGGATTTGAACCTATGACCTTCAGGTTATGAGCCGATCCGGGCTGAAAATTGGAAATCAAACGATTTCAGCAACTTAAAAGACAACCGTTTGATTTCTTGCGATTTCCATTCCGGCGTTCGACCGCATTGAGCGGCTTTAGACAGCACAAGCTGCGCGAAAACTGCAGCCAAGGGTTGAGGTGGCGTTGAGGTGAGCAATTTTCAGTACCATCCATTTCGCTAGATGATCACGCAAAACGTGGTCCCGCACGAACGCAGCGACGAAAGTGCACGTTTGACTTGACAGAATTTCGTTCGGCTCACCGCCGATATGCCAATCGATCTGGCTGAGATCAGGTTGTCGCCCCGAGGTCAGGGTAACGATGATCGGTCGCGCAAAGCGAATGGTCGCCCAATGCTTCGATGACGCGGCAGTCCGCTATTTTACCGCCCGCGCATTGCGTCAGAATCCGCTGCAGTTCGACCTTGAGCGCGCCCAGCCGCGCAAGACGACTTTCAACCTCGGCCAATTGCGCGACAACGATTGCATCGGCCGCCGCGCAGGGCTGGCCGGGCTGGTCTGACAGGCTGAGGAGGTCACGGATCGCCTCGAGCGTGAAACCCAGATCGCGCGCGTGCCGGATGAAAGCCAGCAGTTCCAGCGCCTTTTGGCTGTAGAGCCGCTGGTTTCCGGCACTGCGTTCGGCCTCGGGCAAAAGGCCGATCTGCTCGTAATAACGGATCGTCGGCACCTTCACGCCTGTTGACGCCCCCAGTTTTCCAATCGTCAGCATCAGATTCCTCTTGAAGCTCTAGTTGCTAGAGACATTAGGTTCGCGAATCAATGAAGGCAATTCCCCGATCCGGGGCGAGGATAGTGACATGACAACGACAGATCCCAACAGCGGAACGGCCTGCGACTGGACTGTTTCCGGCATGGATTGCGGATCCTGCGCGGCCAAGATCAAGGATGCCGTGACACGTCTGCCAGGCGTCAGCGGCGTTGAAATCGGCATCATGTCGGAACGGCTGCGACTAACGCTGGACGAAACGCAGACCGGCCGCGACAGAGTCGAAAAGGTGGTGAAATCGCTTGGCTATGGAATCACGCCGCGTGCGGCAGGGACGAAGAAGGACTTCGTCATGCCCGTCATGAGCGATTCGTCGGCAGATGGTCATGATCAGAATCATGCCGACCATAGCCATGACCGCAGTGGCACCACCGCAGTGGCGCGGGACGACAGCGGTCATGGCAGCCCAGGCCATGTGCATGACGACCCCGCCGACCGCGGCAAGCGATGGTATCAGACCAGCAAGGGCAAGCTGGTGATCTTCACGGCGATCCTGCTGGGCTCTGCCTGGATCATCGAATTGCTGGCGCCGCAGATCGGCAAATGGGCTTTTGTCGCGGCCTGCCTGATCGGCGTGGCCCCGATTGCGAAACGCGCCTTTGCGGCCCTGCGTCTGGGCCAGCCCTTCACCATCGAAAGCCTGATGACGGTCGCGGCCATTGGCGCGCTGTTCATTGATGCTGCGGAAGAGGCGGCGTTGGTCGTGTTCCTGTTCGCGGTCGGCGAGGTGCTGGAGGGTGTGGCCGCCGGCAAGGCGCGCGATGGCATCCGGGCACTGGCCAATCTGGTGCCCAAGACTGCGCTTCTGCTGGTGAATGGTACAGCGCAGGAAGTACCGGCATCAAGCCTTGCCGTCGGGCAGATGGTGCTTGTCCGTCCGGGCGACCGCATCCCGGCAGATGGCGAGATCGCCGAGGGCACTTCGGGCGTGGATGACAGCCCGGTGACCGGCGAAAGCGTTCCCGTCACCAAGGGTCCGGGCGATCCGGTCTTCGCCGGCTCGATCAATACCGAGGCCGCGCTGCGCGTGACCGTCACCAAGGCCGCCGAGGATAACACCATCGCCCGCATCATCCGGCTGGTGGAAGAGGCCGAGGTCGCGCGCGCGCCGACCGAACGCTTCATCGACCGCTTCAGCCGCTGGTATATGCCCGCCATCGTCACCGTCGCGGCTCTGGTGGTTCTGCTGCCGCCGCTGGCCTTCGGTCAACCCTGGGACACCTGGATCTATCGCGGACTGGCGCTGCTGCTGATCGGCTGCCCCTGCGCTCTGGTCATCTCGGTGCCGGCCTCGATCGCTTCTGCGCTGTCCACGGGCGCCCGGCGCGGGATGCTGATGAAGGGCGGTGCGGTGATCGAGGCGGCGGCCAATGTGTCCCGCGTCGCCTTCGACAAGACCGGCACCCTGACCCATGGGCGCCCGGTGGTGACGGATGTTGTCACCTTCGGCGCGACGACCGAGGCCGAGCTGCTGGCCGTGGCGGCGGGGGTCGAAACCGGATCAAGCCATCCGCTGGCCGTCGCCATCCTGACCAAGGCCGACCAGGCAGGCATCGAAGCGCTGCCGTCACGCGATGCGAAAGCACTGATGGGCAAAGGCGTGGTCGCAACGGTGGGTGACGCCTCGGCATGGGTCAGCTCGCCGCGCTATGCGCTGGAAAATGGCGGGATCGACCCGTCTGACCTGCAACTGGCCACGGCCTTAGAGGAAGATGGCAAGACCGCCGTCGCCGTCTTCCGCGAAAAGACCCCGCTCGGCCTGATCGCCATGCGCGATGAGCCAAGACAGGATGCGGCCGATGCGGTTCGCCAATTGACCGCGATGGGCGTGACTTCGGTGATCCTGACCGGGGACAATCCGCGCACGGCGGCCGCAATCGCTGGCGGGCTGGGCATGGAGTTTCGGGCCGACATGATGCCCGAAGACAAGCTAACCGCGATCCGTGAAATGGGCGGGCAAGGCGGCGTGATGATGATCGGAGACGGCATCAACGACGCTCCGGCCCTGAAGCAGGCCAGCATCGGTGTCGCGATGGGATCGGGCACCGATGTGGCACTGGAGACGGCCGATGCCGCGATCCTGCGCGACCGGGTGACCGACATCCCCGCACTGATCCGCCTTGCCCACACGGCCATGGGAAATATCCGCCAGAACATCACCATCGCGCTTGGGCTGAAGGCGGTGTTTCTTGTGACCTCGGTTCTGGGGATTACCGGTCTGTGGATCGCCATCATGGCCGATACCGGGGCGACGGTTCTGGTCACGCTGAACGCTTTGCGCCTGTTGCGCTTCGATCCCGAGCGCGAGGCGTGACGCCGTGATTTCCGCTTTCGGTTGGGCGGCGCTGACCCTGCTTTCCGCCTATCTCATGCTTTTTTTTCCGGCAATGCCATGGCGGCGCAAGCGGCCGGTCGGCCGGTCTGGCTGTTCTCGTGGGCGAAACGGCGCGACTGTTATGCCGCGCTCGGCTTTCGGGCTGGTTGGCGCTGTTCGACGCCTCAGAGTGCGGGCAGAGACTCGGCTGGCTCAAGACCCCGGCTCGACTGTTGCAGGCCGCCGCCCCGCTGATCTTCGGGACGGCGCTTTCGGTCTGGGGGCTCGGGGCGCTATATGTGACCGCCGGGATCGGCGCGCTGGCCACGCGCGCGCTCCAAGCAATCAAACGAGCCTGAGGCGACGCGCGGCAAGCCAACTGGCAAGCGCCATTACCCCGGCGGTCGCAAGGCAGAGCGGCAGCCCACCAAGCTGAAAACTGACGCCCGAGAGTAAAGTCCCGATCAAGCGGCCCGCAGCGTTGGCCATATAATAGAACCCCACGTCGCGTGTGATCCGCTCGGCCGATCCGAAGGCGAGGATCAGGTAGGAATGTACGGAGGAATTCACCGCGAAGATAAAGCCGAAGACCAGAAGCCCCACGACCAGAAGAATTGTAAGCCAAGGGGCGGGTCCACCCGCGACCAACGCGGCAAGGGCCAGCACGAACGGCACCGGCACGAGGAGACCGGACCAGAAGACCGCCTTGTTGACCGTCTCAGCCTCGGGTTGTCCTTTGCCCCCCAACAGGCGCGGTGCGAAACCCTGCACAACGCCATAGGCGATGATCCAGAGCGCCATGAAGCCGCCGACAAGGAAAAAGGCCTCGCGCCGTCCCTCGGCGGTCCCGTCCGACAGCACCGCCTGGAAATAGACCGGGATGCCCACGACGAACCACACATCGCGCGCCCCGAACAGGAACATGCGCGCCAGCGACAGGCGGTTCACGCGGATGTCCTTCGACCGCCAGCCGGACCAGCTTTCGTCGGATTTCATCCGCCCGGGCAGACCCGCAGGCAGAAACAGCACGACCGCGAGCAAGATCACCGCCAGTACCGCCGCCATGCCCCAGACGGCGGCGTCGAACCCTGCAAGGCCAAGCAGCGCCGCACCCAGGAAGAAGCCGAAACCCTTGACGGCATTCTTCGATCCGGTCAGAGCCGCGACCCAGCGGAACAGCCCCCCGTCCTCGGTCGGGGCCAGCAGTTTCACCGCAGATTTCGACGACATCTTGGCCAGATCCTTGGCCACGCCCGAGACGCCCTGCACCGCCATGACGAAGGCGACCGAGGCCGCAACCGACCAGGCCGGGTCAAGCTGCGCCAGGGCGACCAGCGCCCCGATCTGCAGCGACAGCCCGCCGTAAAGCGTCGCCGCCAAGCCGAACCGCGCCGCCAGCCAGCCTGCGGCAAGGTTGGTCACGATGCCCGCGACCTCATAAAGTAGGAAAAGCCAGGCCAGTTGCACGGGCGAAAAGCCAAGCGCGTTGAAATGCAACAGGACCAGCATCCGCAGCGCGCCATCCGACAGCATGAAGGCCCAATAGGCCGCCGTCACCGCCGCATAGGCGCGCAAGGGGTTCGCAGAGGCAGTCACGTCGCTCACATCGCTCCCGCAACCATGCGGGCGATATCGGCCAGTCGGCAGGAATAGCCCCATTCGTTGTCATACCAGGCGTAGATTTTCACCTGCGTGTCATTGATCACCATGGTCGACGGCCCGTCGATGATTGACGAGCGAGGATCATTGGTGAAATCGCAGGACACCAGCGGCCGCGTCTCGAACCCCAGAATGCCCTTCAGCGGCCCTTCGGCGGCGGTTTTGAACAGGGCGTTGACCTCTTCGGCGGTTGTTTCGCGCTCAACCTCGAACACGCAGTCGGTCAGTGACGCGTTCAGCAGCGGCACGCGCACGGCATGGCCGTTCAGGCGGCCTTTCAGTTCGGGATAGATCAGCGTGATCGCGGTGGCCGAACCTGTGGTTGTCGGGATCAGGTTCATCAGGGCGGACCGCGCGCGGCGCATGTCCTTGGCAGGGCGGTCGACGATGGTCTGGGTGTTGGTCACGTCGTGGATCGTGGTGATCGAGCCATGCCTGATCCCAAGGTTCTCGTGGATCACCTTGACTACCGGCGCGAGGCAGTTCGTCGTGCAGGAGGCCGCCGTCACAAGGTTCTGCGATCCGTCGTAAAGATCATGGTTGACACCGTAGACAAGGTTCAGCGCCCCGCCGTCCTTGACCGGGGCAGAGACGACGACCTTCTTCACCCCGGCGGCATAATAAGGCGCGACCTTGGCCGCTGTCTTGAAGACGCCTGTGCAATCGATCACCAGATCGACACCAAGCTCTGCCAGCAGCAAAGCCTCGATGGTCTTCTCATGGGTCAGCCTGATGCGTTTTCCGTTCAACTCCAGCGCACCCTCGGCGGCGGCAACCGGCGTGCGCCAGCGACCATGGACCGAGTCGAACTCCATCAGCAACGCGTGCTGTTCGGCGTCGCCGACAGGATCGTTCAGCAGGACGATGTCGCCACCTGCGCCTGTATCGATAAGGTCGCGCAAGACAAGTTTGCCGATCCGGCCAAGGCCGTTGAGGGCGATACGGGGCATGATCTCAGTCTTCCTTGAGGGCTTCGGTGTCTATGTCGTCGACGCGGTTTTGCAGCGATAGCCGGTTAAGGGTTGCGAAGGGCAAGGAAATGAACGTTTCGATCCTGCGACGCAGCGCACCATAGGTCTGGGCGAATACCAGTGCCTTTTCGGCGTCGGTACCCATGGCTTTTACCGGGTCCGGCAGGCCCCAATGGCCGGTAATCGGCTGGCCGGGCCATGGCGGGCATTCCTCGGCGGCGGATGTGTCGCAAACTGTAAATACGAAATCCATGACGATGGAGTCAGGCTGCTGGAACTCGGACACATGCTTGGATCGCAAGCTTGAGGTGTCATGGCCATTTCGCTCAAGCACCTCCAGCGCGAAGGGATTCAGCGCAGTATTGGGGCGGGTGCCGGCCGAAAAGGCCTGAAACTTCCCTTTGCCAAGATCGCGCAACAGGGCCTCGGCAAAGATCGAGCGGGCGGAATTTCCTGAACAGATGAAGAGCACGTCGAAGTCGGTATCGTCCATGGCGGGATCCTTCTGAGCCGACAGGGAGGGAGAAATGAGGTCAGGTCGGGCGCGGCCTACGTCTAGCGCGAGATAGTCGATCAGCGCCTCGGTGAGTTGGCGGTTCGCGGAGTAGAAGAGTGACCGCCCTCGCCGTTCGACACTCGCGAGCCCTGCCGACGCAAGGTCCGAGAGATGGTGCGACAGCGTATTGGCCTTCAGACCTAGCGCCTCGGCAATCTCGGTCGGGCGCACGCCACGCGGGGCAAAGCGCATCAGCAGCCTGAAGACGGCGAGGCGGTCAGGGTGACCGAGGGTGGCGAATGCATGGGCGGCGCTGTTTTTTTCCATAATTCCGGAATACAGGAATTAACAATGCTGTCCAGTGAAGTTTTTATGACGCAGCCTGATCGGGCCACTCCATCCATTCGCGCAGGCTCACCCCTGCGGACTTCTGCGTCCACCGGTCGCAGTGTGCACTAGGTCGAGGCCGAGAGATTGACCCGCCGCGTCAGGGCCTCCGCGCTTTCCTTGCGCTCGGAGAAGCGATCAACAGGATAGTCAGCCCGGTCGCGGGTCAGCAGGGTGAACTTCATCAACTCCTCCAGCCACAGCGGCAGGCGAACGGGATGGCGGCCAGTACCGGGATCAAGTCCCCTCAAGTGAGGCGGGAACGGCTTCAATGCAATCGGCGCCGCCCAAATCGAGCGCGACACATGAACTCAACGGGGAGGGGGAAACCTTGGTCAAAGGCCAAGTATTGCAACTATGTCGAGCATAGGCGCCACTGATGGTGGGAGTTTCAGATCTTCGCAATGCTGTCTTTGCAATGTTACATGGCCTGCTGTGTCACAGATCGACCCGTTTCAGCCGTAGCGCGTTGGCGATGACGGACACCGAGGACAGCGACATGGCCGCCGCCGCGATCATCGGCGACAGAAGAAGGCCAAAGATCGGATAGAGCAGCCCCGCCGCCACCGGGATGCCGGCGGCGTTGTAGATGAAGGCGAAGAACAGGTTCTGGCGGATATTGCGCATGGTGGCCACGGCAAGCTTGCGGGCGCGGACGATGCCGGTCAGATCGCCGCCCAGCAGGGTCAGCCCGGCGCTTTCGACCGCCACATCGGCGCCGGTGCCCATTGCGATGCCCACATCCGCCGCCGCAAGGGCTGGCGCATCATTCACCCCGTCGCCCGCCATGGCGACCTTGTCCCCCTTGCCGCGCAGCCCGTCGATCAGGTCCTTCTTACCCTCGGGCAGCATCCCGGCGCGGACCTCGTCGATGCCCAACCGGCTGGCCACGGCCAGCGCCGTGCGTTCATTGTCGCCGGTTGCCATGATCACCTTGATTCCCAGATCATGCAGGTCACGTATCGCCGCCTCGGCCGTTGGCTTGATCGGGTCGGCAACGGCGACAAGCCCCGCCAGCCTGCCATCCAGCGCCACGAACATCGCCGTCTTGCCCTCGCCGCGCAGGCGGTCGGCGGTCTCCTCGCCCGTGTCGCAGTCGATGCCAAGCGACGTCATCAGCGCGTTATTGCCAAGCGCCACATCGCGTCCATCGACCTTGCCAATCACCCCCTTGCCGGTTACGGCCTCGAACTCCTCGCCATTGCCAAGGCTCAGCCCACGCGCCTTGGCACCCTCGACGATTGCCTCGGCCAGCGGGTGTTCGGAGGCGCGTTCCAGCGCGGCGGCGGCGGCCAGCAACTCATCCTCGGGCACATCGCCGAAGCTGGTCACATCGGTCAGTGCAGGCTTGCCTTCGGTCAGCGTGCCGGTCTTGTCGACGATCAGCGTATCGACATCGGCCATCAGTTCCAGCGCCTCGGCATTCTTGACCAGCACGCCGGCCTGCGCGCCGCGTCCCGCTGCCGTGGTGATGGAAATCGGCGTCGCCAGCCCAAGCGCACAGGGACAGGCAATGATCAGCACCGAGACCGCAGATGCGACGGCAAAGACATAGGACGGGCTGGGACCGAAGATCAGCCAGACGACAAAGGCCGCGATGGCGATCACCACCACCGCCGGCACGAAGATTGCCGAGACCCGATCAGCCAGCCCCTGAATCGGCGCCTTGGACCGCCGCGCCCCGGCCACCATCTGGACGATCTGCGACAGAACCGTATCGGCGCCGACATCTGTGGCGCGGATCGCCAGCGTCCCGTTCTTGTTGATCGTGCCGCCGGTCACGCGATCGCCCTGCACCTTCTCGACCGGCACCGGCTCGCCCGTGATCATGCTTTCGTCTAAGGACGACCGCCCCTCGACCACCTCGCCATCCACCGGCACGCTGTCTCCGGGACGCACGCGCAAGAGATCCCCGGCCACGATGTTTTCCAGCGGCGCGTCATATTCGCTGCCATCGGGCAGGATGCGCCGCGCCGTCTTGGGTGCCAGATCCATCAGCGCCCGGATCGCATCGCCGGTGCGTTCCCGCGCCCTGAGTTCCAGAACCTGTCCGACAAAGACCAGGGCAACGATGACCACGGCAGCCTCGTAATAGGTGCCGACCATGCCGCCCATCCGGTATTCTTCGGGAAAGATGCCCGGCAGGAAGGTCGCAAACAGCGAATAGAGATAGGCCGCGCCGACCCCCAGCGAGATCAGCGTCCACATGTTCGGCGAGCGGTTTTTGAAGGAATCCAGCCCGCGCTGAAAGAAGGGCCGCGCCGCCCACAGCACGATGGGCGTAGCCAGCAGGAATTCCAGCCAAGCGGCGGTGCGGTGCCCGATCCAGTCGCGGACCGGAATGCCCACCATCTCGCCCATGGTCAGGATCAACAGCGGCACGGCGGCGGCCACGCTGACCCAGAGCCGCCGGGTAAAATCGGTCAGTTCATGGCTGGGCTCGTCCGAGGGAATCATCGGCTCCAAGGCCATGCCGCAGATCGGGCAGGCGCCAGGTTCGTCGCGGACGATCTCGGGATGCATCGGGCAGGTCCACTGCGTGCCTGCCGGGGCGGATTTTTCGACCTTGACCGCCGCGCCCGAGGCGTAGAACCACGGATCGCCGTCGAACTTCGACTGGCAACCGTCCGAGCAGAAATAGAAGGTCTGTCCCTCATAGTCGCGCTGGCGTGCCTCGGGCTTGATCGTCACCTGCATGCCGCAAACCGGGTCGATGGCCTTACCGGGATCAGCCTGTGCCGGTGCGCCACCGTGTGTCCCGTGATCGTGCTGCCTATGCGAATGATCGTGCTTGTGGTCCATGACTCTCTCCCGGCAGATACCTATAGGGGGTATATCAGACTTGCTCTATACCCCTTGAGGGTATAGCACAAGCTGCAGATGTTGAAGTTCGGAGCCCTCCTTGGCGCATGACAAGCAGAACCGAGACGCGATCCTGAAGCGGCTTTCCCGCCTGAACGGTCAGGTGCAGGGCG
>QFNE01000044.1 GCA_003240735.1 Paracoccus denitrificans
AAATGATAAGAGACTTCTCAGAAAAAGCAAAGCAGAAGCTTGAAGGCTATGCGGATGATGCCGCAGCTTCATCCACATGGGGAAAGATAAATGACTGGTTTTCGGACAGGGGAATGGATTTTCGGAGCTGGACAGGAAAGCTCGGAATAGAAAACTATATAAACGACGTGGATACATACCACCAGAAGATAATAGACAAGAATAATGCCACTAAAAAGAAGATAGACACTATATTTTCAAATGTGCAGTCAGTGGATACAAAAAGCATGGCAGCCATGAACAGACAGATAACGTGCGGCAATAACATAATAAAACTCATAAATGACCTTGCAGCATCAATAAGCCCGGACGGCGGAAACCTGGACATGGCAGGAATGAAGGGGACGCTTGATGCGGATGCTGCGAGAATAAAAAATCCTGAATCAGCAAAGAGTGAAAAGACCGAGAAGGAAAAGCTCGGCGCAGGTGATACATCATGCAAGAAAAGCAGTGATCCTGTAAACTTAAGCACCGGAAACTTCATCTATGACCATGAAGACATGCAGGCAGGCGGAGAGATACCGCTTTCATTCCACAGATACTACAACTCAAAGGATACCGGCACCGGCACAATGGGCAGCTGTTTCCTGCACAATTATGAAATGGAAGTGCAAAAGCAGCCGGACCAAAAAGCGGCGGTGCGCATGCATGACGGACAGTTTTACTACTTTGCGGAAACAGACACGGGCTATGTGGCGGAAAACGCGGCGATGGGACTTTTGGAAAGGACAGAAGACGGCTATAAGCTTACATGCCATCCGGGCATGGATGCCGTGTACTTTGATGAAAACGGAAAGGCGGCAAGACAGGAAAACACAAACAAAAGGGGAATCACATTTATCCGTGATGAAAGAGGAAGGCTGGCAAAGGCAGAAACCGATACAGGAAGCTTCCTTGAGTATGCATATGACAGTGAAGGCATGCTCAAGGAAGTCACAGACCATGCGGGCAGAAAGGTAAAGCTTGAGTATGACGGAGACATGTTAAAGACAGTCACGACACCGTCAGGAGCAGTGTACACATACAGCTACGGAGACAACGGAAGGATAACGGAGACAGTAAATGCAAGAAATGTCACGGCCGTAAGGAACAGATACGACAGCCTGTTCAGGGTGACACACCAGGAGTTCCCGGACGGCGGCACGATGGACTTTGAGTATGATGACAAAAACAGCCGTGTTACACTCACGGAAAGAAACGGAAGCCGGATAACATACATGCATGACAGCCGGTACAGAAATACAGCCACGCTGTATGAGGACGGAACAAGGGAAAAATACCTGTACAATGACAGGAACCAGTGCATCTGCAGGACAGACAGGAACGGCCATACCGTGCGCATGTCATATGACAGCAGGGGAAACCTGACACAGACAGTGGATGCGGGAAAGCGCCGCATAAACTTCACGTATGACATTTACAACAACCTTACCAGCCTGAGCATCAACGGAAAGACAAGGCTAAAAAACCACTATGATTCAAAGGGAAACCTGACAGGCACGACGGATGCACTCGGAAACCGGACGAAGATAAAAAATGATGTCTTCGGAAGGGCAGAAAAAATCACATATGCAGACGGAAGCAGCACTGAGCTTTCATATGACCGCAGAGGCAACATCACGGCAGTAACGGATGGAAACGGCAACAGCACGTCATATGAATATGACCTTTTAAACAGGGTGATAAAAACAACGGACGCAAACAACAACGGGACACATTTCAGCTATGATGCATCAGACAGAATCAGCACAGTAACAGACGCACTTGGAAATGTCAGGAAATACACTTACAATGCCGGGGGAAAGGTTACAGGCCTTACGGATTTCGACGGAAAGACAGTATCCTTTGACTACAATGACCTGGGAAAAATCAGCGCATACACGGACAAGGAAGGATACCGTGCAGAGCTTGCATACGACAGGATGTGGAACGTAAGCAGCATAAAGTCACCGGATGGTGGAATACAGCGGTTCATATACGACAGCGACAACAGGCTTAAAGAGCATACGCTGCCTATGGGAGGAAAAATCAGGTATGCATATGATGCGGCAGGAAACCTGCTGTCCGAAACGGATGCAGCCGGAAACACTGCCAGGTATGCATATGATGAGGCAGACAGGCTGGTGCGCATGGAAGCGGCAGACGGGGCAGTAACCACCTTCGGTTATGATCATGAGGGAAATCTTGTATCGGAAACCGATGCGCTGGGTCATGTGACAGAATATACCTATGATGATCTGGGAAGAAGAACGGGTGTCACGGATGCAGCCGGAGAGACCACAAGCGTATGCTACAATGAGATTGGAAATGTGGACAGGATATGCCATCCCAATGGAAGCAGCACAGTATACACCTATGAAAAGGGAGGCAGACTCAGAAGTGTGCTTTATCCGGACGGATCAGGTGAAAAATACAGTTATGACGCAAAGGGAAATATGACAGAACGTATAACCATGTCTGGAGAACGTTATCATTACAGTTATGATGTTCTTGACAGGATAGTATCAATAACGAATGCTGTCGGTGGAACACAGCACTTTGAATATGATGCACTAGGACATGTGACAGAGGCTGCTGATGAAAATGGAAACATAACACGTTATGAATACACACCAAATGGAAATCTGTCAAAAGTAACGGATGCTTTAGGAAATGAGACCTTCTATCAGTATGATGCCATGGGACACCTGACACAGACAAGCTGTACTGGAACAGGCGGAGAGCAGACACAGAACACTGCATATACATGGGATAAGGAAGGACATGTTGTGGCAGTGACAGACCCGCTGGGAGATATGGAAACATATACATATGATCCTGCCGGACGCATGACCTCAAAGACGGACAGGGATGGATATGAAACTGCCATAAGCTATGGAGCAGATGGACAGGTAGAAGAGATCAGATACGCAGACGGAAGGACAGTGTCACTCACGTATAATGCCATCCGCCAGTTAGAGGAAGTAAAAGACTGGCTCGGCACAACCAAGATAGCCATGGATGAGGCAGGACGGGTATCTTCTGTCACAGACCCATACGGAAAAACGGTCGGGTATGAATGGGGAAGCATGGGAGAAAGAACATCTGTTCTCTACCCAGATGGAAGAAAAGCGGCATACGAATACAACGAAGCGATGCAGCTCACCGCCATGAAACTCATAACAAACGGGGCACAGGAGAAAACAATCCGGTACCACTATGATGACGCCGGAAGACTGACCGGAAAGCAGTTCCCTGGGGGAAGCAGCACATCATACGCATACGGAAACCTTGGAAGGGTGTCAGAAATCCTGCATACAGGAGCTGATTTCAGCGAGCACTATATATACGGCTATGACATACTGGGTAATAAAACCAGTGCAGCAAAGGAAAGAACCGGAATACAGGCAGACAGCGGCAGGTATGAATACAGCTATGATGAGATGAACCGCCTGACAGGAGTAATGCATGACGGACAGCAGTTAAGAAGCTACAGCTATGATGCATTCGGAAACAGAAGAAGAAAGACAGAATACACACAAAATGGTAAGCTTATAACCACATATGGCTATAACACAAAGAACCAGCTGACAACAGAAAACTCTGAAAATGGGATCAGAAACTATTCATATGATCACAGGGGAAATCTGTTATCTGTAACAAGTGGGGAAGAAGTCTTAAAAGCATATGGGTTTGATGCAGCGAACCAGATGAGCAGCTCCATGGGAATGACAGACGGAATCATCCAAAAGGCAGTCTATCAGTACAACGGATTAGGCCACAGAATGGGGCAAAGCATTGCAACAGGGGATGCAGCCCCGACCCGGACCATCCGTTATACCTTAGATCTGACCCGTCAGTACCATAACCTCCTGCAGAAGACAACTGACAGAAGAACCGATGGAAATCTGTTACACAGCAGCCAGGTTTATTTCTGGGATGGCAATGTTGCCGGAATGGAAGAAGAAGGAAGAGACCACTTCTACTTCCAGGATGACTTAGGAAGCCCGATGCGCTTAACTGATGAGGCAGGAAGAAGTGAGGAAGCCTACGGATTTGACGAATTCGGTAATGACATCCGGACTGCAAAAGATATCTTTCAAGACTCCATGCAGAGTTTTGGTTTTACTGGTTATCAGATGGACAGCGCAGGAGGATTGTACTTTGCACAGGCAAGACGCTATGATGCCGGAGCAGGAAGATTTGTCAGTGAGGATTTCCTGAAAGGACACATCGCAGTTCCATACACGATGAATCATTACAGCTACTGCTGGAACAGACCGATGGACCTGGTGGATTTGAATGGAAAATTCCCATCATGGAGAGATTTGAAGAAATTCTGGAATAAGTATATTTATGGGGAAGAAACGATTGGATCAAGTACAAATACAGTTGTTACTGGAAAAAATTGGGGTATAGGAACATATCATAGTGAGGTATATGATATAACGAAAACGAGTGATAAATATACAGGTAGCTGGATAAAAAATGTTACAACGCTAGGGAATGATGGTAACTCACAATCATACAGTTTAAATATACCAAGCGCAGATTTGGGAAAGGGGAATAAATTTGGAATCCCAACATCGTTAGGAGTTACCTTTAGTAATGGAGGAGTTAGTTTGGATGCAAATATAGGAATTGATTTAGGCAAGCTTAACGTTAATATTCCGATAAGTATTGGTTTAAACTGGGATAATTTGGTCTCCGTAGATGCATCGTTAAATGGCGGATGGGCAGATAATTCATATGGACTTGATTTGAGTGCAGGATTACATCCAGGATCTAATGTAAAATTAGGGGTTCATGAAAAACATGCTGTTGATGAAAAAACAACAATAAAAACGGAAAACGGGGTATATATGCGTATGGGATATGTATATGTTGTGGTAATAGCAGCTGCGGCACTGGGGTCAATGTTATATGGAAATGATCCAAGTAGTGCAGGGCAGACAATTATTAATTTTATTAATAATTTTGTAAATAATGGTGTGTGTCCAGCGCTTCAGTAATATGAATGATATAAAGGAAGAAAGATAACATGATTAAGAAAAAAAAGAAAATAATAATCGCAATAATCGTATTTGTAATAGTATTTATTTGTATATGTATAATAATGAGATATTTGCATAGGGATGATGAATTTTTAAAGGGAGCAAATGGAAATGCTATGACATATATTAATGATGTACATCCAAATAAATATAAGTCTGTAGATGAGGGATTATTAGATGTAGATGAAAAAGTGAAGTCAGAAAAACAGTTATGTCAGATAGAATATAATGGGGTAGTTCATGTTT
>QFNE01000008.1 GCA_003240735.1 Paracoccus denitrificans
GCCCGGCTTGACCTCGGCCTTGCCGTAAAGATGAATCTGGCAATCCGGCTCAGTCAGCAGATTTGGCAACCGGTCCATGTCATCGCCGATCAGATTTTCCATGACCACGTCGGCATACCGGCGGCCATCACCCAAAGGCAGGCCTGCCACCGCGCGAATATGCTGTTCAAATTGATCGACCGTGCACCCCGCCTGCGTCCAATGACCGGAATTGTGGACACGCGGGGCGATTTCGTTGACGACAAGACCATCGGGCGTGACGAACAGCTCAACCCCCATGACGCCGACATAATCCAGCGCCGTGGCGATCTTGCTGGCGATCAGCACCGCATCCGTGACCAACCGCGCGGGCAGACCGCAAGGCACGGTCGTGGTCCGCAAAATGCCGCTTTCATGAACATTCAGACCGGGATCGTACGCCGTGACGGACCCGTCTGCCGCACGCGCCACGATCACGCTGATCTCCGCTGAAAACTCGACGAACCCTTCCAGAACCGACGGCACCCCAACTTGCGCCCAAGCCGCGGTGGTGTCGTCCCCGGCGGAAAGGCGCAGCTGCCCCTTGCCGTCATAACCCATCCGGCGGGTCTTCAGGATCGCGCGCGACTGACCGGCCAAAGCGGTTGCCAAATCCTGCGCGCTATCGACTGCGGCGTAGGGGGCGGTGCGCAAACCAAGGCCTGTCAGGAAATCCTTCTCGGTCAGGCGGTCCTGACTGATTGCCAAGGCGCGACGGCTGGGACGGATCGGAACGATGCTTTCGATCAGATCCAACGCTTCGGTGGGGACATTCTCGAACTCGTAGGTGACGACATCGACCGACTGCGCAAAGTCGCGGATCGCGTCGGCATCTTCATAAGGCGCATTCGTCACGCGATGCGCAACATCGGCCGCAGGGGAAGCGCCGGGTTCAAAGATATGCGTGCGATACCCTAGGCGGCTGGCCGCGACGGACAACATGCGGCCCAGTTGGCCGCCGCCAAGGATGCCGATGGTTCCACCGGGTTTCAGGGCCTCAGTCATCGACCGGCTCCTCGGGGATGGACGCTGACAGGTCCGCACGCCATGCGTCCAGACGGGCAGCCAGATCCGGGTCGTTCAACGCCAGAATACCTGCGGCCATCAGTCCCGCATTCGCGGCACCTGCCGCACCGATGGCCATGGTGGCGACCGGAAACCCCTTGGGCATCTGCACGATCGAATACAGCGAATCAACGCCCGACAGCGCGCGGGTCTGAACCGGGACACCGATGACAGGGACGCGCGTCTTGGACGCCATCATTCCGGGCAGGTGCGCGGCACCACCGGCGCCCGCGATGATCACCTGCAACCCGCGATCAACCGCTTCCTTGCCGTAGGTCCACAGGCGATCAGGTGTGCGATGGGCGCTGACGATCCGAGCCTCGTACGCGATCCCAAGCTCGTCAAGTATCTGCGCTGCTTCCTTCATCGTGGACCAGTCTGACTGACTGCCCATGATGATGCCGACCGGAACGCCCATTCATCAACCCCTTGCTAGAAGCGCCGCATCATAGCCACGGCACCCGCGCGGGCAATCGGTTATGCGATGATGTCGGGCGTCAGTTCGTCTTCCAGACGCGAGATCTGATCCTTGAGCGACAGCTTCTGCTTCTTGAGCCGGCCCAACGTCAGACTGCACACCACGCCGTGGGTCATCTGCACGATCTCATCATCCAGATCACGGTGCTGGCGGCGCAACACGACCAGCCGGGTTCGCATGATGTCCTCATGGGACATTTCAGGATGAATCGTCATGGGTGGCGCCCGGCAGGTTGCTTGGGTGGCCATGATACAGCCGCTGCCCGAAAGTTGTTAATGAAATCTTCATTCTGGCGCCACTGAACCCAAAGTCTTGTGCGGCGCAACGCGCGTTCACATATATCAGTGGACCGGGTTGCCAGAACGGGACCCGGAACCGGACAGTCGCTTCAAGAAGGGCTATTTATGACCAAGACGGGCCTTGGCACACATCCTTACCTGCTGGGGTTCGACCAGCTGGAACGTCTGGCCGAACGGGCGGCAAAGGGTGGCGAAGGATACCCCCCCTATAACATCGAACACATCGCTCCGGACGGGTTTCGCATCGCGCTGGCCGTCGCGGGGTTTGCCGAAGATGACCTGTCCGTGACGATCGAGGATCGGCAACTGGTCATCCGCGGACGACAGCCCGAGCAGTCGCAGGACCGCGTATTTCTTCACCGCGGAATCGCAGCCCGGGCATTCCAGCGCAGTTTCGTGCTGGCGGACGGGATCGAGGTTGAAGGCGCCGGTCTGGAAAACGGCCTTCTGAACGTCGATCTGCGCCGCCATCAGCCCGACAGCGTCATTCAGACAATACCGATCAGCCGCAAATGAAAGGGGATCGACCGTGAACATGAAACATGACTTTGAAGGCGAATCCCAACAGGACATCGTCTATATCCGCCGGGTCGAGATGACCGAGCTTCCCGACGAAATCCGCGAACAGGCCAACGGCGCCGAATCGCTGTACGCCGTTCATGGCGTGAACGGCGAACGCCTTGCGTTGGTGCGCGACCGCGATCTGGCCTTTATGCTGGCGCGTCAGAACGAACTGGCACCGGTCAGCGTCCACTAATCGTCACACCACGGAAAAAGCCCCGCTGATTCAGCGGGGCTTTTTCTTGTTCCGGGCGACCGATCAGCGCGGACCGATCAGGCCCATGCTTTCCAGCTTCAACAATACCTGCTGCGCCCCGTAATCGACGTCAAACCCTTCGGTATCAACGCGAAGCTCGGGGTTTTCGGGGGTTTCATAGGGGTCAGAGATCCCGGTGAATTCCTTGATCTTGCCTTCGCGGGCCGCGCGGTAAAGCCCCTTGCGGTCCCGACGCTCACACTCTTCCAGGCTGGTGGCCACGTGGACCTCAAGGAAGGCGCCATATTGCTCGACCATGTCGCGCACCGCTGAACGCGTCGCCGCATAGGGGGCAATCGGCGCGCAGATGGCGATCCCGCCGTTCTTGGTGATTTCCGACGCGACATAGCCGATACGCTTGATGTTGATGTCGCGGTGTTCTTTGGAAAACCCGAGCTCGGATGACAGATGCTTGCGCACCACGTCACCGTCCAGCAGCGTGACTGGGCGACCGCCCAACTCCATCAGCTTGACCATCAGTGCGTTGGCGATCGTTGATTTTCCCGAACCGGAGAAACCGGTGAAGAACACAGTAAAGCCCTGCCGCGCCCGTGCCGGTGATGTGCGACGCAATTGTTGGACGACTTCGGGGAAGCTGAACCAGTCAGGGATTTCCAGCCCTTCGCGCAGGCGGCGGCGCAGTTCGGTGCCCGAGATGTCCAAGACGGTCGTGCCCTCTGGCACTTCGTCGACCGGGTAATACTGCGCCTTTTCCCGGACATAGACCATCTGTTTGAAATCGACCATTTCGATGCCGATCTCCGCCTGATGCTCGCGCACCAGTTCCTGCGCGGCATAGGGGTCGTAGAAGTCCTTCCCTTGGCTGTTCTTGCCCGGACCTGCGTGATCGCGGCCGACGATGAAATGGGTCAGACCGTGGTTCTTGCGGATGATCGCGTGCCACAGCGCCTCTCGCGGGCCGCCCATGCGCATTGCAAGGTTCAGAAGCGACAGATGCGTGGTTGCCGCCGGGTATTTGTCCAGCACCGCCTCGTAACACCGAACGCGGGTGAAGTGATCAACGTCGCCCGGCTTGGTCATGCCGACGACCGGGTGGATCAGCAGGTTCGCCTGCGCCTCGCGCGCGGCACGGAACGTCAGTTCCTGATGCGCGCGGTGCAGTGGGTTGCGCGTCTGGAACGCCACGATGCGACGCCACCCCATCTTCTTGAAGAACGCGCGCAGTTCATTCGGTGTCTCGCGCCGCGCCTTAAAATCGTAATGCGTCGGTGCCTGCAGGCCCTTGACCGGACCGCCCAGATAAACCGGCCCCGCGACGTTGTGCAGATACTTCACCGCCGGATGTGCCTGATCGTCAGCACCAAAGACCTTCTCGGCCTCACGCGATTTGTCCGGCGACCATTTGTCCGTCACCGACATGATCGCCAGGATCACACCCTCTGCGTCGCGCAGCGCGATGTCCTGACCGGGCTCGACCCCGTCGGCGAAGGCTGCCGACACGTCCAACGTCACGGGCATCGGCCACAGTTCGCCACTGGCAAGGCGCATGTTGTCCAGAACCGAGTTGTAGTCTCCCTCGGTCAGGAACCCTTTCAGCGGATAAAACCCGCCATTCATGATCAGGTCCAGATCGCAGACCTGTCGAGCGGACAGATCCCACGACGGCAGATCGGCCGCCTGCGCCTTGAGGCTTTCGGCAGCTTCAGGGCTGACGAAAAGTTCGGGGATCGGTGCATGATTGGGCTGGGTCATCGACAACTCTGATCTGGGCAAAACGATGGGCGTGACGGGCTCGCGTTGGCCCCTTAACGCCGTCACCCACCAAGGGCAACCGTGGCGCGGGGATCGCGCCCGGTTAGAAATATTGTTGCGCTGGAGGTCCGTTGTCGATAGTTTCCGACAAGTCTTTTCGCCTTTACGGCGAACCAAGGGGAAATATGTCTGCATCCAAGCTTGACGATATCGACCGCCACATTCTGGCAGAGCTGCAGGCAGACGGTCGGATGACGAACGTCGAACTGGCCCGGCGTGTGGGCATTTCTGCGCCACCTTGCCTGCGTCGCGTCCGCGCGTTGGAAGAACAAGGCTACATCCGTGGCTACCACGCCGATATCGAGCCGGAGAAGCTTGGTTTTGATGTCCGCGTGTTTGCTATGGTGCGGCTGCAAAGTCAGTCCGAACGCGATCTGGGTGCGTTCGAACAGCAGGTGCGTGGCTGGCCGATGGTCCGTGAATGTCACATGCTGAACGGAGAGATCGACTTCATCCTGAAATGCGTCTCGCCGGATCTGCCGACTTTCCAGCGTTTTCTGACCGAAAAACTGACCAGCGCCGACAATGTTGCCAGCGTCAAGACAAGCCTCGTGATCCGCAACGGTAAGGAAGAACCGGGCGTCCCGTTCGAGTACATCGCCACCCCACCCCGCCGCGCATCATAGGACGATGGCAGAGATCAACCGTCCGTAATCCGCCTGTGACTGATGCACGCTGCGCCGATAGGAAAAGAACTTCTCGGGGTCCGAATAGGTGCAGTGGCCGGTGAATTCGGCGTCGACGTCCGCCTCGCGCAACTTGGCCAAACCATATCCGGGCAGGTTGAACATCGGCCGCCCGTTCGGTCCCCCTGAAAAGAAGCGCTGGTTCTCCGGTTCGTCCATCGTGAATTCGTCAAAGAATTCCTCACCGACCTCATAGGCGCGCTGGGTGATGCATGGCCCCACGACAGCGCGGATATCGGTTGCCCCAAGCGCACGCATTGCGTCCGCCGTCGCTTGCAGAACGCCTGCCTGCGCGCCGCGCCACCCGGCATGGGCCGCACCGATAACGCCCGCTGCTGGATCGGCGAACAGAACCGGTTGGCAATCCGCAGACAGCACACCAAGGGCCACCCCGGGCACGCTGGTTACCAGCGCATCGGCGCGCGTGCTGGCAGCGGCTGGGATCTGGTCCGGGTCGGTGATCGTCACGACGTCGGCGGAGTGGACCTGGTTGACCGTTGCCAGTCGGTCAGGTGCGACACCCATTGCGTCGGCCACGCGGGCACGGTTGATGCTGACGATCTCCGCCTGATCGGACGACCCGCGACCACAATTCAGCCCCTCGAACAGACCTGATGACGCACCACCTTTGCGGGTAAAGAACCCATGCCGGACAGGGCGAAGGTTGTGGTGGGTCAGGATCTCCAACATGTGCCTACTCCTTCGCGCGGATCGGCAGAAAGCCGGGCGGCGGCGGCGCTTCTGGCCCCCAGATCGCCATCGCCTTGAACAACTGTCCCATCTGATCGTCCCCGGTCAAGCGCGCAAGCGCGGCGTTCGCCCCCACATCGCCAGCTTGCGACAGCCGCGCCGCCCGGGTGGCGATCCCGAGCGACAAAAGCCACGGCCCCTGAGGCACAGGTAGAGAGGCGTTGGCCCCGGAAGTTAATGCCTGTGCGGCCAAAGGCGCAAAATCGACATGCGCAGTCAGGTCGGCGTCGCCCGGATGCGCCAGAGGGTTTTCATATTGATGACCGCGCAGGGCCTGGAAACTGTCGCCCTGCCCGTCCCACGTGCCATAGTCGATGATGACCGCCGCCCCACCATGCGCGGCAATCTTATCTCCGATGACACCGACAACGGGCAACGCGGTTGGACAGACTTCATACACATCACCCGGTTTGCCCTGACGGCTGAGGGGGATGGGTGGCGACAGGGCAAAGGCCAGTTGCCCATCCCCGTCGAGCGTCACCATACGCTCTGCCCAGCCATCGGCGGCCAATTGAAACTGACGGATCGGCAGCGCGTCGAAAAACTCATTCGCCACCAGAAATAACGGTGCGGCGGGCAGGTCCTCGGCACGGTCCAGATGGGCTATCGGTCCCGTCCAGACCTTGGCCAGCGTGTCCGTTTGCACTTGGCGAAGATGCGACGACGCCTCGACCAGAAAGACCTGTGCGGCCGCGTGAAACCCCGCCACGCCGCGTGTCGCACGCAGGATATCGGCCATCAGCGTGCCGCGACCCGGACCCAGCTCGGCCAAAGTGAACCTCGCCGGGCTGCCTTGATCCAGCCACGCCTGCGCTAGCGCGAGACCCACCATCTCACCGAACATCTGGCTGATTTCAGGCGCGGTCGTGAAATCGCCGGAGGCGCCGAATGGGTCGCGAGTCGAGTAATAGCCGTGCTGCGGGTGCAGCAGGCACAGCGTCATGTAGTCATCCAGCCGCATCGGGCCGTGCTGGGCAATCCTGCCCGCGATGATCTGCACCAAAGGCGTCATGCGATCCGGCGTGCGCGAAGCACGAAGTAAAGCCCGACGATCACCATCGGCAGGGACAGCACCTGCCCCATCGACAGCCCCCAATAGGCCCCGCCGATCACGTGGCCGAAGGGGTTGTCAGGCGTGATGAACTGCGCATCCGCCTGACGAAACAGCTCGACGAACATGCGCGACAGGCCGTACCCGATCAGGAATACGCCGAGCGTTAGTCCGGGTCGCAGCAGGCTGCCGGTGCGAACCATCACGACAAGGACGATGAACAGCAAAAGCCCTTCCAACCCGGCCTCATACAGTTGGCTGGGATGACGGGCGCAGGGGCCGACGATCCCGGGGCAGGATTGCGCCGCCTCGCCTGGGAAGATCACACCCCACGGAAGATCGGTCGGACGGCCCCAAAGCTCAGCGTTGATGAAGTTGGAAATGCGGCCAAGGCCCAGCCCGACCGGGGTTGCGACGGCCATCGCGTCGGCCAGTCGCAGGGGCGATACACCGTTCCGCCGTGCCCAAAGCCACGACGCGATGACCACGCCCACGAACCCGCCATGAAACGACATCCCGCCCTTCCACAGAACCGGGATCATCTGCGGGTTGGCAAGATAATACGCCGGCTCATAGAACAGCACGAACCCCAGACGACCACCCACAACGACCCCGACAATGATCCATGTCAGCAGATCCTCGACCTTGCCGGGCTGCATCGGCGCAGTGCCGCCCCACAGCCCCGGCCGCCTGAACAGCACCACCAGAATGCGCCACCCGATCAAAAGCCCCGCCAGATAGGCCATCGCATACCAACGCAGCGCGAATTCGCGACCGGCGATCGTGAAAGAGACGATCTCGGGGGAAATGTCGGGAAACGGTATCATGGACATGCGCCTTTTTCAGTTACGGGCACGCTTCGGCTTTGTGGTCCAGTGTGTCAACCTGAAGGGCGACGATTGAAGCGACGCGATTTCGCGACCATATAGACGGCAAGGAAACTTCCGACCACGGAACGGAGCGACAGATGACCAACCCCGGCAACCGCATTTTCGACGACATGTCGCGCCTGATGACGAACGCGATGGGCGTGGCCCAAGGTGCGCGGAATGAGGCTGAGACCGCCTTCAAGGGTTGGGTCGACCGTTGGCTGGCGGAGCGTGACTTCGTCACCCGCGAAGAGTTCGAAGCCGTCCGCGAGATGGCCATCAAGGCCCGGTCCGAAAATGCCGAGCTTCGCGCCGAGATCGACGCCCTGAAAGCGCCGAAAGCGCCGCAGCTTTAGTTCTGGATTTCGACGGTTTGCACCAGTGATCCGTCGGGACGGAACACCAGCACTTGCCCCACGGTCGTGACGACGATGGTGCGGTCATTTGAAAAGGTGACCGCGCTGGCTTCAGCCCCATCGGGCAGGGTGATGGATACGGGCAATTGAGGCAGAGGGGGCGACGAGAGTTTCGTCCACAGAAGGCCCGCGATGACCAGGATGCCCGCCATCATCGTCAGCGCCAGTCCTGTCACCAATCGACGCAGCCACGCCATTTGCCCTGCAATCACATCCTCGGGTTTCGCGAGGCTTGCGCCGCCCTTATGATCGCTTCCCATGCCTGACCTTACCCTGACCATTTCCGACGGCGTCACCGACCGGCTTGATAAGGCGCTGACCGAGGCGGCACCAGCCGAAGCGTCACTTTCGCGCACCCGGATCACGCGTCTTATCGTCGATGGGGCTGTTACGGGCCCGCTGGGGATCGTCACCGACCCCAAGGCCCGTGCCACCGAGGGCGAGGTTTATACGGTCACCTTGGGAGAGCCCCAGCCCGTGGAAACCCGGCCCGAGGCGATTCCCTTGAACGTCGTCTACGAAGACGAGGCGCTGATCGTCATCGACAAACCGGCGGGCATGGTTGTTCATCCCGCCCCCGGAACGCCGTCCGGGACGCTGGTGAACGCTCTGCTGGCGCATTGCGCGGGCGACCTGTCCGGGATCGGCGGCGAGGCACGCCCCGGGATCGTTCACCGAATCGACAAGGATACGTCGGGCCTGCTGGTTGTCGCCAAGTCTGACCGTGCCCACCACGCATTGGCCAAGCAGTTCGAGGACCACAGCGCCGCCCGCCGCTACCTCGCGCTGGCCCATGGACAGATCGACGCCGGCGATCCGCGCCTGCGCGGCGTGAAAGGCGTGAATTTTGAGCCGGGCGGTGTCCTGAAGATCACCACGCGCCTTGGGCGCCATCCGACGGACCGACAGCGTCAGGCAGTCAGTTTCGATAAGGGCCGCCACGCTGTCACGCGTGCGCGGATGCTGCAGCCACTTGGGACGCCGCCGTCTGCGATGCTGGTCGAATGTCGATTGGAAACGGGCCGCACACATCAGATCCGCGTTCATCTGGCCCATGCCGGACTGGGCCTGATTGGCGACCCGACCTATGGCGGCAGCCGAAAGCCGTCCGCAAAAGCGTTCGGTCAAGAAGGTGCGGCTGCAATTGCGGCATTTCCGCGTCAGGCTTTGCACGCGGCGCATCTGGGGTTTGCCCATCCAATCACACAAGAGTGGCTGGCGTTCGACAGTCCCTTGCCCGACGATATGGCGACGCTCCTGCACCGTCTCGGCGGAACTCTGCCGGATTGACCGCGTTTCAAAATCTACCGCTTTTCCGAACTCCGAAGACCGCCGTTTCTGGCGACGAGGACTGCCATGCCGAATTACACCAATCTTCCCGCCCCAAGCCCTGAACAGGGCCTGAACCGCTATCTTCAGGAAATCCGCAAGTTTCCGCTGCTGGAGCCTGAAGAGGAGTATATGCTGGCGAAACGGTGGGCCGACCACGAGGACCCGCAGGCCGCTCACCGGCTCGTGACGTCGCACCTGCGGCTCGCCGCGAAGATCGCCATGGGCTACCGGGGTTATGGTCTGCCGCAAGCCGAAGTGATTTCCGAGGCGAATGTCGGCTTGATGCAGGCGGTTAAGCGGTTTGACCCGGAAAAAGGCTTCCGACTGGCGACCTATGCGATGTGGTGGATTCGCGCTTCGATCCAGGAATACATCCTGCGGTCGTGGTCCTTAGTGAAAATGGGCACGACCAGCGCGCAGAAGAAGCTGTTCTTCAACCTTCGCAAGGCCAAGGCAAAGCTCGGCGCATTGGAGGAAGGTGACCTGCGTCCCGAAAACGTGGCCCAGATCGCGCGCGACCTGTCGGTCAGCGAAAAGGAAGTCGTGGACATGAACCGTCGCCTGGCAGGTTCGGACGCGTCGCTGAACGCCACTGTCGGCTCGGCCGACGGTGATTCGACCGCCCAATGGCAGGACTGGCTGGAAGACGAAGATGCCGACCAGGCCAGCGCCTATGCCGAGGCGGATGAGCTCGACACGCGGCGCAGCATGCTGACCTCTGCCATGGATGTCCTGACCGACCGCGAAAAGGACATCCTTCTGGAGCGCCGGCTGCGCGACGATCCCCTTACCTTGGAGGAATTGTCCGAACGTTATGGTGTTTCGCGGGAAAGGATCCGCCAGATCGAAGTTCGGGCGTTCGAAAAGATTCAGGATCGGATTCGGGGCCTAGCTCGTGACAAGGGAATGGCTGTTCCCGAAGAGGTCTGAGGGTCACAGCTACGGCATAAGAAGAAAGCGGCGGCCTGATCCTCAAGTCGCCGCTTTTCCATTGCCGATTCAACGCTTATCCTGCCCAACAGGCGGGAGTAATCAATGGTGGCACCGAAAATTCTGCACGCGATGGCGCCATTCGGCGTCAGCCGCATATGTCCGCCCAAGGACATCGGTGCCGCATGACGGCCCTGCTGAAGTTCGAACGGCTAGAGGCCCCCGGCGTCTGGAAGAAAACGCCGAGTTCGCCGTTGGTGGACGTCGTCGTCGCGGTCGGGGATGCGACAATGGTTCTGACCGACCCGCGCACCGACAAGCCGCTGGTCCATTGGTCCCTGCCCGCCGTGACCCGTCTCAACCCCGGTCAACATCCTGCAATCTTTGCGCCGGGTGGCACTGACAGTCCCGAGATCGTCGAGATCGAAGACGAATTGATGATTGAGGCGATCGAGAAGGTCCACACCGCGATCGAGGCGCGGCGACCCAAACCCGGTCGCTTGCGGGGCATTCTTCTGGCATTCGTGGTGATCGGTGCCACTGCGGCCGCGGCGGCATGGGTCCCCGACGCTGTGGTCGCGCACGCAGCCCGCATTGCCCAGCCAGCCCAACGAGAGGCGATTGGAAACCAGATCCTGATGCAGATCGAACGCGACACGGGTCCAGCGTGTGATCGCCCTGCGGGTGCAGTCGTGCTGGAACGGCTGTCGCAGCGCCTGACCAACGGTCAGACCCGTCTTGTGGTGCTGCCAGCGACCATGGGCGGCGCACGGGCGTTACCCGGAAACATCGTCGTTTTCGGGAACGATCTGCTTGCCAATCAGATATCGCCCGATGTCGCGGCTGGTCATGTGCTTGCGGCGGTGTCAGCCGCGGCGCATCAAGACCCACTCAGGGCAGCAGTTGAGTGGGCGGGCTTTCGCGCCTCGATTTCGATGCTGACGACGGGTGAGCTTCCCGCGGCCTCACTCTCAGGTTTTGGACGCCGGGTGGCCATGTCACCCCTGCCCCGCGCGCCGACTGACGAGCTTTTGTCGGACATGCGCGTTCATGGTATCAGCAGCGAACCATATGCGCGCAGTTTAGACCCATCTGGCGAGTCGGTGTTGGAGTTGATCGAATCGGACCCGTTTTCCGCAGAACCGCCCGCAAAACCCATCCTCAGCCCCGGCGAATGGTCGCAGCTGCAGAAAATCTGCCGTGACTGACCGTTACCTTGGAACAAGCCCGGTGAACCCTGCTCCACGAAGGATCTGTATGGCGCGAACAACACCTTCGCGACCTTCAAAGGGTCCGGCGACCACCTGAATTCCCGTGTTGCGGGCACCTCCTTTGATACGCCCCGCAGTTAGACCGGTTGCCCGCACGCGGGCGGCTGTCTGGTCTGCGCCAGCCGCGTCACGCCAACCGCCAATCGCGACATAGCGGTGCCAAGGTTTGACCTCGCCCTCCGACTTTGCGCTTCTTGATTTTACGGGTTTTGAGTCGGTCTTGACCGCGCCGCTCTGACCGGACTGACGAATGTTCACAGCGCGTTTGGGCACTTCCGCAATGACTACGCGGTCTGGGGGCGACAGGGTTGCAGCATCTGTCAGACCCAGTAGATCAAGCGGTGCCAAGTTACAGAACCCCTTTGCCGACGCGCCGAATCCAGCCACGCCCGTCGTTGCGCCGCCAAGCAGATCACACAGCCTTCGGTTCCCTGCGTTAGACGACACCACACCCGTTGGACGGGATGCGATCATCTGCCGGATCCGGGGGGCTTCCCGGATCCGGTCGGCGATCTCCACCCGCGCTTCCTCGGGCGGCGATGAATTTAATTCTTCATCGTTCAGCCCCGTGACGACCGCCTCGCTTAGCTTTTGGGTAAGATCAGCCCGCGTCAGCTTGGGTGATACTTCAGCGGTTACGCTGGGGGGATAACCGCAGACATTGTCACCATCGCGCAGCAGTCTGGGCGTCCACGCGCCGTCTGCGCGAACAAATACGCAACCCGCGCTGTCGATGTATTGCGGTGACGGGAAATCTGGTGGCGGATCTTCGGCCGGGTGGTCAGCCGCAAGGACCTGTGTGGCAAAAAGCGCGACGGCGACCAGCAGCAGACACGTCTGCAGAAAGTTAAAGCCCGTCAGACGCATATCGGCCCCCTGGTGATCAGGGGGCCATCCGTAGCGCGAGTTTGTCTAAGATACGGTTAACCTGAGCTATTTGGTGCCGAACAACCTGTCGCCAGCGTCGCCCAACCCCGGTACGATATAGCCATGGTCATCAAGCCGTTCGTCAACGGCTGCGGTGACGATCGGCACGTCCGGATGCGCCTCTTGCATGCGCGCAACGCCTTCCGGCGCGGCCAACAGGCAAAGAAACCGCAGGTTAGCAGCACCTTCGCGCTTGAGAATGTCGATCGCCGCGACCGAGCTGTTGCCGGTGGCCAGCATCGGGTCGACGACGATCGTCATCCGCGCGTCCAATTCGTGCGGAACCTTGTTATAATACTCGACCGGCTGCAGCGTTTCAGGATCGCGATAGAGCCCGATAAAGCCCACCCGTGCGGCTGGGATCAGTTCCAGAATGCCATCCAGCAAACCATTCCCGGCCCGCAGGATGGAAATCAGCGCCAGTTTCTTTCCCTCCAGCGTCGGCGCTTGCATCGGACCGACCGGGGTTTCGATCCCCGCCGTTGTCATTTCCAGCTCTCGCGTAACCTCATAGGCAAGCAGCAGGCTGATTTCGCGCAAAAGCCGGCGGAATTCGCCGGTCGAGGTGTGCTTGTCGCGCATGATGGACAATTTGTGCTGAACCAGCGGGTGTTTGACCACGGTAAGATGGGGCGTCTGTTCCATCACGGCCTCCTTTGGATGATTTGGCCCCTTGTGCCCGCTTCCATCCTGAACGCCAAGCCGT
This sequence comes from Paracoccus denitrificans, assembly GCA_003240735.1. Classification (GTDB taxonomy): domain Bacteria; phylum Pseudomonadota; class Alphaproteobacteria; order Rhodobacterales; family Rhodobacteraceae; genus Paracoccus; species Paracoccus denitrificans_A. The sequence goes on from QFNE01000008.1 coordinate 13,389, forward strand.
CAGTCCAGCGCGGCGATCAGGTTTTTTCGCGTCGTATCGTCACAGAATGCGGCTTCGGCGGCCCAGTTGTTCATCTGCTTGAAGTCCGGATCTGCCCAACCGAACGCGTCTGACAGGCGGTCGTATTCGTGCGTCAGGTCGGTGTGAAAGAACGGCGGGTCGTCGGTCGAGATGGTGACCCGACACCCGGCGTCCGCCAGTTCGGCGATGGGGTGTGCGCTGAATGTCGGGTAAAGGCCCAGAGACACGTTTGATCCCGGGCAGACTTCAAGGGTGATGCCCCGCTCGGCAAGTTCGCTTACAAGCAATGGGTCCTCGATCGCGCGAACCCCGTGCCCGATGCGGGTGACGCCCAGCTCCAGTGCTTCCCGCACCGAGGCTGGGCCAGCCCACTCACCGGCGTGACACGTCAAACCCAACCCGGCCTCTCTTGCGCAGTCGAAAGCCCAGGCAAAGTCGGTGGCAGCACCGATCCCCTCGGCCCCGGCCAATCCGAACCCGGTGATCCAGTCACCCGTGGTTTCCGCAGCGCAGATCGCGGTCTTGCGCGAACGCTCGGCCCCGAAGTGGCGGATAGGTGTCACGATGCCGCGGCTGTCAACGCCCTGCGCGCGCAGGGACGCCGCCGCCTCGGTCATGGCAGCCAGGTACTCTCGCCACGCCGACACATCACCGCCGCCACAGAACTCGGGCGACACGAACAGCTCGACGTAGATCGCGCCATGCTCGGCCTCCTGCTCCAGCACGGTGGAGACCAGCTTTGCATAATCTTCGGGTGTTCGGATCAGGTCTGTCGCAGCTTCATAGACTTTCAGGAAGTGACTGAAATCGCGCCAAGCATAATTGCCATTCTCATCGAAGATATCCGGGATGGCCAAACCTCGTTGGTCGGCCAACCCGCGCACGAAATCAGGGGGCGCGGCACCTTCCAGATGAAGGTGAAGCTCGATCTTCTTCAGGGACTTCATGCCCGATCCTTTGCAACACGAAGAACGCTTTTGCCGTGACCGACATGTTGAACGTCAAGGTGATCCAGCACAGTCGCGCCGATGTCGGAAAATCCGACTTGCCCGACCGCGCGGGTACCGACGCCAAAACCAAGAACGGGAACGCGTTCGCGCGTATGTTCGGTGCCGGCCCAGGTCGGGTCATTGCCGTGGTCAGCGGTAAAAATCGCAAGGTCGCCGGGCCTCAGGCGCGACATGAACACGCCTGCCTGGGTGTCGAACCACTCCAGCGCGCGGGCATAGCCCAGCGGGTCGCGCCGATGGCCCCACAGACTGTCGAACTCGACAAGGTTGGCAAACGTCAGGCTGCCGTCCTCTGCCTCATCGGCCAGCCTGATCAGGTGGTTTGCCAGATCAGCGTCTGACTTACCCTTGTGCAGATGGGTGATGCCCCGATGGCTGAAGATGTCACCGATCTTGCCGACGGCGTGCGTCACCCGTCCGGCTGCGGTTGCGGAGTCCAGAATGGTGTCGGCCGGCGGCGGAACGGCCAGATCGCGGCGATTGGACGTGCGGGCAAAGCTGCCGGGCGTGCCGATGAAAGGGCGGGCAATGACGCGACCGACGCGCATGTCATGGACCAATGGCGCGACGGTCGCGCACAAATCCAGAAGGCGGTCCAGCCCGAACGCATCTTCATGCGCGGCGATCTGCACGACGCTGTCAGCCGAGGTATAGCAGATGGGCCAGCCGGTCCGCAGATGCTCCGCGCCCAGACGGTCGATGATTTCCGTTCCCGACGCGTGGCAGTTGCCCAAGATCCCCTCCGTTCCCGCCGCCTGCGCGAGCGCCCGGGTCAGGTCGTCTGGGAACGTCGGTGTGCGGTCTGGAAAGGTCGTCCATTCGAATGGCAGTGGGACGCCGGCGATTTCCCAATGACCGGTGGGCGTGTCCTTGCCGGCAGACGCCTCGGTCGCTGCGCCCCACAGGCCTTCGGGTGTGGCATCAAGCCCGACCACTTTCTCGCCCGATGCCAAGCTCACTGCCGCGCCAAGGCCAAGCCGGTCAAGGTTCGGCATCGAAAGCCCGCCAACAGCACGAGCGATATGCGCCAGCGTATTCGCGCCGGTGTCCGGCACGCCACCGCTGAAGAAGTTTCCCGCGTCCGGTGCCCCGCCGATCCCGACAGAGTCCATGACGATCAGAAATGCGCGCGCCATATCCTACCCTTTTGCCTGACACCTTGTCTGACCGAGGCGCGCTGTTTCGGCAAGTCCGTCACCCGATCCGTTCGATGATCAGCGGCCTCGAGGGCGGCGGCGTGTCGCCGATCGTATAGGCCGCCCTAATCAAATGTGATGCGTGCGCGGCGCTGTCCGCGTCGCTGGCGTGGACAAAACACAATGGCTCTCCCACCTGGACGGCATTCCCGGGACGGACGAAATCCGTCAGGCCGACCGATGGATCAATGGCTTCGCCTGCCTTCAACCTGCCGCCGCCAAGACCGACGACCACGCGCCCCAGCGCGGTCGTGTCGATCGCCTCGATGATTCCTGCGACCGGGGCCGCAACAGGTTGGACAACCCCCGCCGAAGGCAGAGTCTCATCGGTGTCCTCAATCAGGTTGGACGGCCCGCCTTGCGCAGCAACCATGCGAGCGAAAACTTCAATCGCGCGCCCACTATCCAAGGCTGCGGTGGCGCGCGACTGCCCGTCATCGATGCCAGCAAGCTCCAGACAATCCGCTGCAAGGCCTAGGCTCAGGTCGCGAAGTCGCCCCGGCGCGCCTTTCAGCGTGGCGATTGCGGCCATGACCTCGAGCGCGTTGCCAGCAGCATCGGCCAGCGGCTGGTCCATGTCAGTGATCCGCGCCCGCGTCGGGCACCCGGCAAGCACGGCCGTATCGACCAACGCGCGTGCGAGGGCGCGTGCGTCGTTAAGGTCGGTCATGAACGCGCCGCTGCCGCACTTCACGTCCAGCACCAACGCATCCAGCCCCGCTGCAAGCTTCTTCGACAGGATGGACGCCGTGATCAGATCGACGCTTTCGACCGTCGCCGTTTCGTCGCGGATCGCGTAAAGGCGCCGGTCCGCGGGGGCGAGGTCTGGGCTGGCCGACACGATTGCGCATCCGACCGAGCCGACGATCTGGCGGAACCGATCTTCGGGCAGGTCGCAAGTAAATCCCGGGATCGCCTCAAGCTTGTCGAGCGTGCCGCCGGTGTGACCCAGTCCGCGGCCGGAAATCATGGGGACATGGCATCCGCACGCAGCCAGGATCGGTGCCAACACCAAGGACACGACATCCCCGACGCCACCGGTTGAATGTTTGTCCACAACAGGTCCGTCCACGTCCCATGACATGATCCGACCGCTGTCACGCATCGCCATCGTCAGCGCAGTGCGGCCACCTTCACCTAGGCCGCGTGTGACCGCCGCCATGGCAAAGGCCGCTGCCTGCGCGTCGCTTAACCTGCCGCTGGCCAAGCCCTCGGCGATCAATCTTGCGCCGGTAGCGTCCAACCCACGGCCGTCACGTACCGACGCGATGACGGGGCGTGGGTCGGCGCGGCCCTCGGTCATGGGCGGGGGTCGGCATTTGCCATCTGGGCGGCGTCGAACTGCCCCGGCAAAAGTTTTGCGATGGTCGTGTCCTGCACCACCCCGGACAACGTCGCCAAGCGGACGGGGGTATCCCCTGCCCCGAACTCGGCCAGCTTCTGGCGGCACCCGCCGCAGGGTGTGACCGGGGTCGGGCTGTCGGCAATCACGCAGACAGCCGTCAGCGCGGTCTCGCCACCCGCCACCATCGCGGCGATGGCGCCTGCCTCGGCGCAGGTTCCTTCGGGATAGGCGACGTTTTCCACATTGCACCCCTGATAGATGCGACCGCTTGCCCCCCGCACGGCAGCGCCGACCTTGAACCCGGAATACGGTGCATATGCGCGGTCCCAAACCTGCCGTGCAGCGGTCAACATCGTGTCATCGGTCATGTCTTGGCGTCCTTTCAGTGCTCTGTGATCATCGCCCCGCCACCTGCGCTGTGCAAGCGTGCTGGACGGGGGGCGCACCGCTGGGGTAACGCTGCGGCACGCACGGACGTGAACACCAAGGGGGGCACCGCGATGGATGATCGCAAGCAGGACACAGCACGCCACGACACAGCACGGCAAGAGGCGCTGCGCTATCACGAGTTCCCCCGCCCCGGTAAGCTGGAAATCCGCGCCACGAAGCCGCTGGCCAACGGCCGCGACCTGAGCCGCGCCTATTCTCCCGGCGTTGCGGAAGCCTGTCTGGAGATTAAGGCCGATCCGGCGGACGCCGCACGCTATACCTCGCGGGGCAATCTTGTGGCGGTCGTGTCGAACGGGACGGCCGTGCTGGGTCTGGGCAATATCGGGCCGCTGGCGTCCAAGCCGGTGATGGAAGGCAAGGCGGTTCTTTTCAAGAAATTCGCTGACATCGACTGCTTTGACATCGAAGTGAACGAAAGCGACCCCGAAAAGCTTGCCGCCATCGTCCGCGCGCTAGAGCCGACCTTCGGTGCGATCAACCTTGAAGACATCAAGGCACCGGACTGTTTTGTCGTCGAAAAACTGTGCCGCGAGACGATGAACATCCCCGTGTTCCACGACGACCAGCACGGGACCGCCATCGTCGTCGGCGCTGCTGCGACCAACGCGCTGCGGGTGGTCGGCAAGGACTTCGGCGACATCAAGGTCGTGTCGACCGGTGGCGGTGCGGCCGGCATCGCCTGCCTGAACATGCTGATCAAGCTGGGCGTCAAACGCGAAAACATCTGGCTGTGCGACCTGCACGGTCTGGTCTACGAAGGCCGGCCCGAGGACATGAACCCGCAGAAAGCCGAATTCGCGCAGACGACCGATTTGCGTGACCTTTCGCAGGTCATCGACGGCGCCGACCTGTTCCTGGGGCTTTCGGGCCCCGGCGTCCTGACCCCTGACATGGCCAAACGCATGGCGGCACGTCCGATTATCTTCGCGCTGGCAAACCCGACGCCGGAAATCATGCCCGACATTTTGGTCGACGCGGTTCCCGATGCCATCATCGCAACCGGCCGCAGCGACTTTCCGAACCAGGTGAACAATGTCCTGTGCTTCCCCTTCATTTTCCGCGGTGCGCTGGACGTCGGCGCGACCGAGATCAACGACGCCATGGAGATCGCCTGCGTCGAAGGCATCGCCGCCCTTGCCCGCACGACCACCAGCGCCGAGGCGGCAGCCGCCTATCGCGGTGAAACGCTGACATTTGGTCCCCGCTATCTTATCCCCAAACCCTTCGATCCGCGTCTGATCGGCGTCGTTGCAACCGCAGTTGCGCGTGCAGCGATGGAGACGGGCGTCGCGACCCGCCCCATCGACGACCTCCAAGCGTATCGTCGCAAGCTCGACGGATCGGTCTTCCGTTCAGCCATGATCATGCGTCCGGTGTTCGAGGCGTCCGCCACCGCCAGCCGCCGCATCGTCTTTGCCGAGGGCGAGGACGAGCGTGTTCTGCGCGCGGCGAACGCCATTCTGGAAGAAACCGACGACGTGCCGATCCTGATCGGCCGCCCCGACGTCATCAGCGTGCGCTGCGAACGCGCCGGCCTGCCGATCCGCCCTGAAAAGGACTTTGAGATCGTCAACCCGCAGGACGACCCGCGCTATCGCGATTACTGGGAAACCTATCACAGCCTGATGTCCCGGCGCGGCGTGACCGAAGACATCGCGCGCGCGATCATGCGCACCAACACCACAGCCATCAGCGCCGTCATGGTTCATCGGAACGAAGCTGACAGCATGATCTGCGGCACGTTCGGGCAGTATTCGTGGCACCTGAAATACGTCCGCGAGGTTCTGGCCCGTGACGGCCACCATCCGGTCGGTGCGCTGTCGATGCTGATCTTGGAAGATGGACCGCTGTTCATCGCCGACACGCAGGTTCACAACGACCCGACCCCGATGGAGGTCGTCGAAACTGTTCAGGGTTGTGCCCGTCACGTCCGCCGGTTCGGCATCACCCCGCGCGTCGCGCTGTGCAGCCATTCGCAATTCGGCAATCAGGACACGCCCTCGGGTCGCAAGATGCGCGAAGCGATGGACCTGTTGGCGCAACGCGAACCCGACTTCATCTATGACGGTGAGATGCAGGTTGATTCTGCGCTGGACCCGGATCTGCGCGATCGCCTGCTGCCCACGTCCCGGTTGGGCAAAGAGGCCGCGAACGTGCTGGTCTTCTCAAACGCCGATGCCGCGTCTGGCGTGCGCAACGCGTTGAAAATGCGCGCCAACGGGTTGGAAGTCGGACCGATCCTGATGGGCATGGCAAACCGGGCGCACATCGTCACACCGTCGATCTCGGCACGCGGCCTGTTGAACATCAGCGCTTTGGCCGGAACGCCTGTCGGCCATTACAGCTGACCGTGGGCCTGATTGATCATGTTCATGTCCGGGCGGGCGACTTTGCCCGCTCGGCCGCGTTCTACCGGGCGGTCTTAGCGGCAATTGGCCGTACGGACGTTCACGATGGCGACGATTGGCTGGAATGCGGGCCGTTTTTTCTGGATGCGGCGCCGCCGGGTCAGCCGCCTTCCCGCATTCACCTGTGTTTCTCGGCGACCAGCCGCGGTCAGGTCGCAGCGTTCCACCGGGCCGGATTGGACGCCGGCGGCACCGACAACGGACCGCCCGGCCTTCGCGACTATCACCCCGGCTACTACGCTGCGTTCGTGCTTGACCCGGACGGCAACAATATCGAGGCCAAGTTCGACGAACGCGCCTGATCAGCCAAGATCGGCGCCCAAGCCGGTCATCAATGAAACGAAGTCTGGAAAGCTGGTCGCGATGGCTGCGCCATCATCGACAGTGATCGGCTGCGCCGACGCCAGACCGGCGATCAGGAATGACATCGCAATCCGGTGGTCCAGATGCGTGGCGACCGTTGCGCCTCCCGGCAATCCACCCGTTCCGTGAACGGTCAGACTGTCCCGCGTCTCCTCCAGTTTGGCCCCGTTCGCTTCCAGTCCCCGCGCCATCGCGTCAATGCGGTCGCTTTCCTTGACGCGCAATTCCGCCACGCCATTCATCACCGTGGTGCCTTCGGCATAAGCGGCAATCACAGAAAGAATCGGAAACTCGTCGATCATGCTGGCAGCCCGGCCTTCAGGCACCTCGACACCTTTCAGCGGTCCATGACGCACGATCAGATCGGCCACCGGCTCTCCGCCCTCATCGCGGGGGTTCTCCCATGTCAGGTCGGCACCCATTTCCTCCAGCGTCAGGTAAAGACCATCGCGCGTCGGGTTGCGGCTGACGCCCGGCACCCGGATTTCCGATCCCGGCACGATCAAGGCCGCAGCAACCGGGAACGCGGCACTTGATGGGTCGCGGGGGACAGCCACGTTGCACGGCCTCAATTCGGGCTGACCGGTCAGGGTGATGACATGACCTTCATCCGTCACCTCAGTCGTGACGGTCGCTCCGAAGCCTTGCAGCATGCGTTCGGTATGGTCGCGCGTCGGCTCGGATTCGATGACGACCGTCTGGCCCGGCGCGTTCAACCCCGCCAGCAGGACGGCCGATTTGATCTGCGCGCTGGCGACGGGGGTGTGATACCGCACCGGAACCGGCTCTGCGGCGCCTTTGACGGTCGCGGGCAACAAACCACCTTCACGCGTGGTGAATTCCGCGCCGAACAGTGACAGCGGTTCCGTGACGCGCCGCATGGGCCGCCGTGACAGGCTGGCGTCACCGGTGAATGTGGCGGTGATGGGCGTGGTTGCCATCGCCCCCATGATCAGCCGCACGCCGGTGCCCGAATTGCCGCAGTCGATCACGCCTTCGGGTTCGGCAAAACCGCCGACGCCGACGCCGTCAATGACCCACTCTCCCTCGCCAATCCGCTCGACCCGCGCGCCAAAGGCGGCCATGGCCTTGGCGGTGTCAATGACATCCTGCCCCTCAAGCAGCCCCGTGACGTGGGTCCGCCCCACAGCGAGCGCGCCAAGGATCAACGCGCGGTGGCTGACCGATTTGTCGCCCGGCACGTGCGCCACGCCCGCCAACGGGCCACTTTGGCGGGCGATCATCGGACGTGGTTCGGCACTGTGGGACATCGCAGACTCCTTCTGTTGCGTCGGTCTAACGCAGCACGGCGTCTACCGCCACGCCCATGTCTTCGTCAGGAAAATATCCCCGCCGGAGGCCCTTCTGGCGGCCGGGTGCTAGCGACGAAAAGTCGCGTAATGGGGCACGCGGCCCTCGCGCAGCGCCTTCTGCTCGTACCGTGTCGAATGCCAGTCATCCCAAGCGACCGGCCCCTCGTTGATCAGATCGAACCCCGCCAATGGCACCTCTTCCAGTGTCTGGCGCATGTAATCGGGAATGTCGGTTGCCACGCGGAACTCTGCCCCCGGTGCCATCACCCGGTGCAGCGGCAGCAGATGTTCGGGTGTGACGAACCGGCGGCGGTGATGGCGTGTCTTGGGCCACGGATCGGGATAGTTCAGGAATGCCTTGGCCACGCTGCCATCGGGCAGCACGTCCATCAGATCGCGCGCATCGCCCGGATGGACGCTGACGTTCGTCACGCCTGCTGCCCGGATCTTGCCAAGAAGCATGGCAACGCCGTTGATGAATGGCTCACACCCGATCACACCCACTTCGGGATAACGCGCAGCCATAGCGACCATGTGTTCCCCCCCGCCGAAACCTATCTCCAGCCAGATCGGACGGTCGTCGCCAAAGATCGACGCGGGGTCGATCATGCGGCGTTCCGGGTTGTCCTGAATGGTGATGCCGCACGGGGCCAGATCGCCCAGATCCTCGGACAGATAACCCTTCTGGCTTTGCCGAAGCGTCTTGCCGTGGCGACGGCCATAGAAGTTGCGGTGTGTGGGGTTCGGGTCAAAATCGCTCATGCCGGGCATGTGGCCGATCGGCCGGGCGCGGTCAAGCGCCCAGCCGCAGGGTCCATCAATCGGCCGCTAGACGGCTGACGATCACGGTCACCTCGGGTTTCTTGCCGATTTCATCGACAGACACCTGGCGCACGATCTTGCGAATGCCGTCATCCATCTTCTTGTCGTCGTTGACGGTGCTGTCATCTGCCCGCTCCAGAAAGCCCGACAGGGCGTCTTCGACAGCGCGCGCCAACCCGTCGCGACTGCGCCCGACTTCCGGCAGGCCCATCGTTTCCACCCAGGCGTCCGGCAGCGGGTTGTCGTCTTCGTCGACGATGACCGAAATCAGGGCGTGACCGTTCAGTGCCATGCGAATGCGGTCGCGCACGACCCCGTCCATCGCACCGATCAGAACCGTGCCGTCCAGATAGACGCGGCCTGTGTCGATGTCGTCCACAACCTTGGGCAGCGCGCCGGTCACGTCCAGCATCGTTCCGTTGACGCAAATTTCCGACGCGATCCCTTTGCTGGCGGCAATTTTGGCGTGTTCGCGCAGATGCATGTGTTCGCCGTGCATCGGGATCAGGATTTCGGGCTTCAGCAGGTCGTGGACGGCTTCCAGATCGGGGCGGTTCGCGTGGCCGGACACGTGATAGACGCCGTCATCAGGGTCGAACACGTCGACGCCCAGACGGCTCAGGTTGTTCATGATGCGGATCACCGACCGCTCATTCCCCGGGATCGTTCGGCTGGAGAAAAGGAAGCTGTCGCCTTCCTTCAGCTGCAGCCCCAGATACTTGCCCATGGACAGCTGCATCGACGCGGCGCGACGCTCTCCCTGACTTCCGGTGACGATCAGCATGACCTTGTTGCGCGGCATGTCGGCGGCCTCTTCCGGGCCGATGACGGGCGGAAAGTCCTTGAGGATGCCGGTCTCAATCGCCGCGGTCACCATCTTGCGCATCGCGCGACCCAGCAGACAGATCTTGCGCCCCGATGCCACGCCAGCGTCCGCCAGCGTTTTCAGCCGCGCGACGTTCGAGGCGAATGTGGTCGCGACGACCATCTGTTTCTGCGCCGTCACCCAGTCCAGAAGCGGCGTAGCCAGAATTGCCTCGGACCGGCCCGGCGTTGGCACAAACACGTTCGTCGAATCACACGCCAGCACCTTGATCGGACGTTCGTTCGCGATGTCGTGCCACAGCTTGGGATCAAATGCCTCGCCCACGACAGGTGTGCCGTCCAGCTTGAAATCGCCCGTATGCACGACGCGTCCGGCAGGCGTGTCGATCAGCAGGGCCGAGCTTTCCGGGATAGAGTGGCTCAGCGGCACGAACTGCACCTTGAACGGGCCGGCCTGAACTGTTTCGGGGCGCGCCGTCACGATGTTCAGCGCGTCCTTGGGCTGGCCGGCATCGTCCATCTTCATCCGCGCCAGCGTGCCGGTGAAGCGACGGCAATAGACCGGAACCTTCAGCCGATCCCACAACAGACCCAGCGCACCGACGTGGTCTTCGTGCGCGTGGGTGATGAAGATCGCTTCCAGCCGGTCGCGGTTCTTTTCCAGCCAGCGCAGGTCCGGCATGATCAGATCGATCCCCGGAGCGGTATCCATGTCACCGAACGTGACGCCCAGATCGACGAGGATCAGGCGTTCCCGACCCGGCTCTCCGTATCCCCAGACATAGGCGTTCATGCCAATTTCACCCGCGCCGCCCAAAGGCAGATAGATCAGGCGTTCAGACATTGCCCATCTCCTTGTTGTAATCGTAAATGAGCCGAAGCCCGTGAACGGTCAGATCATCCTCGATCGCGTCAAAGACATCGAACCCTTGGTTGAAAAGCGGCGCAAGCCCGCCGGTGGCAATAACTTTCATCTGACGCGCGCGCTCGTCCCGGATCTTGCGAACGATCCCCTCGACCAGGCCGATATAGCCCCAGAAGATCCCAGACTGGATACAGGCGACCGTGTTGGTGCCGATGACTTGCGTCGGCATCGTCACATCGACATGCGGCAGGCTGGCCGCCCCCATGTGCAGCGCCTCAAGGCTCAGGTTCACGCCGGGCGCGATGACACCGCCGACATAGGCACCGTCCGTATCGACAACGTCGAATGTGGTCGCCGTCCCGAAATCGACAACAATCAGGTCCGGCCCGAACAGATCAAACCCACCGACGGTGTTCGTCAAGCGATCTGGTCCGACCGTCGTCCCCTCGTCCACGCGGGGGGCGATGGGCAAAAGGCAGTCGGGTCGGCCGACGACATAGGGGCGCGTATTGAAGTATCGGTTGCAAAGCACCCGCAGATTGAACACCACGCGCGGAACGGTCGAGCTGATCACACAGGCATCGATCTGGCCGTCGATCCCGTTCAGCTTCATCATGCTGGCAAGCCAGACCTGATATTCATCTGCCGTCCGCTGATGGTTGGTGGACATGCGCCAATGGCCGATAAACGCAGCCCCATCCCAGATCGAAAAAACCGTGTTGGTGTTGCCGGTGTCGATGCACAATAGCATGGCTCAACCTTCGGGGAAAAAGACGTCGGCGGCCGGGATCGTCTCTCGGCCCGCCGGGGTGAGCAAAATCAGCGCCCCGTCATCAGCGATCCCTTCAAAGCGCCCGGTGCGGCTGGTCGTGCCGGTGCGTGCGGTAATCGTTTCACCGACACGGGCCGCGCGCGCCAACCACCCCGCGCGGATGGGTGCGAACCCTTCGGTCTGAAATCGCGCCAGCCATTCGGCAAATGCAGGTGCCAGAAGGTCTAGAAAATCCTCGGGCGTGACCAGATGACCCGTTTCGCCCTTGACCGACACAGGCGGCAGTGCACCCGCCTCGACAACCGCACCATCGGGTGCCGCGGCCAAGTTGACGCCGATTCCCACCGCGAGCAGATCGCCGCCTTGCCCTGCTCCGGCACTTTCCAGAAGGATGCCTGCGACCTTGCCGCCGTTCAGCAGCACGTCGTTGGGCCATTTTATCGCCAGACGCGCCGACGGTCCGCAGGCCGCGCCAAGCGCGTCATAAAGCGCAAGCGCGGCCACGAAAGACAGCAACGCTCCGTCGCGCGGCGTGCCGAAATTCGGCAGCGCCAAGGTGCCGGCAAAGTTCCCCGCGGGCATTTCCCAAACGCGACCACGACGACCCCGGCCGGAGTACTGTTCCCGGGTGACAATCCAGGTGGGGGCGGTCAGATCGCGGGCACTGCGAAACGCCTCGGCATTCGTGCTGTCGGTGCGCGGCAGGATACGCCGCTCCACGCCCGGGGGCCAAGACGCCGAAATTGGCGCTGATTGATCAGTCAACGGGTTGGACCGCGACCGCCACCGGATCCGAAATCGCCTGCGCCTGAGCGCCGGGAACCAGCGACGCGGCCGCGCGACCCGCGGCATCATCGACGCCCAGCATCGTGATCGCGCCCAGAACCATGATTGCGGCGCAGCCGACCAGCATCACCCACTGTGCAAGACCCGTCCGGCTTTGCAGTTCGGTGTCACGTTCGGACCCGAAATACATGTAATAGACCATGCGGAGGTAATAGAACGCGCCGATCACCGACGCGATTACGCCCAGAACAGCAAGCCATGCCATGCCCGCACTGACCGCGGCGTTCAGAACAGCCAGCTTCGCAAAGAAGCCCAGCATCGGCGGAACACCTGCAAGGCTGAACATCAGGATCAGCAGCGCCAGGGCTTTCAGCGGGTTTGACCGCGCAAACAGATTCAGGTCATCAAGCGACGTGACCGGGCGACCATCGCGTTCCATCGACAGGATGAAGGCGAAGGTTCCGAGATTCATCACGGCATAGATTGCCATGTACATCAGCGTCGCCTGCACGCCGTACTCAGTCCCCGACGCCAGACCAACCATCGCAAAGCCCATGTGGGCGATCGATGAATAGGCCATCAGACGCTTGATGTCGCGCTGGCCGATCCCGGCGATAGAGCCAAGGAACATCGACAGCACAGCCAGAACGGCGATGATCTGGCTCCAATCGCCTGGCACGTTGCCGAAGCCCGACCACATCAGGCGCGCGAACAGTGCCATGGCGGCAACCTTGGGCGCCGTTGCGAACAGCGCGGTGACTGGCGTGGGCGAGCCTTCATAGACGTCCGGGGTCCACATATGGAACGGCACGGCGCTGACCTTGAAGGCGATGCCGACCATCATGAAGACCAGACCGAACAGCAGGCCAAGCGGAAGGCTGTCGCCCTGCACCGCCTGGAACACGCCCGCAAGGCTCGTGGTGCCCGTGAAGCCGTAGACCAGTGAGGTGCCGTAAAGCAGCAGGCCCGACGACAACGCGCCAAGAACAAAGTACTTCAACCCGGCCTCGGACGATTTCACGCTGTCGCGGCGCAGGGCGGCGACGACGTAAAGCGCCAGCGACTGCAGCTCCAGCCCCATGTAAAGCGTCAGAAGGTCGCCGGCTGACACCATCAGCATCATGCCGATGACGGCCAGCACGACGAGGACCGGCAGCTCGAACCGCAACATGTCCTGACGCTCAAGATAATCGGCGCTCATCGCCAAGACACCGGCAGCCGCCAGCAGGATCACGACCTTGGCAAAGCGCGCAAACGCGTCGTCGATGAACATGCCGAAGAAGGCGGTCGTGTCACCACGACCCGAAAAGCCGACCATGACCGCGACGGCCAGGAACGCGGCCACCGTCAGCCACAGGACGAGCCGCGCCAGCGCGTCCTTGCCACCGAAGGCGCCCATCATCAGCGCGGCCAGCGCGAAGATTGCCAGACACAGTTCCGGCAGGATGATGGTCAGATCAAGCGAGGTCATATCTTATCCTCAGTGGCTGGTCGCAGCGACTTCGGCGGGCGCGGTGTCCGCGCTGACGGCCGGCTGGCTGGCATGATAGTCCTGAACCAAGGCGGCAACCGCCGGTCCGGTGATGTCGGTAACGGCGCGAGGATACACGCCCAGAAGAATGGTCATGGCGATCAGCGGCATGAAGATCCAGCGTTCACGCGGCGTCATGTCCTGAATGCCACGCAACCCCTCTCGGACCAGCGAACCCAGCGTGACCCGACGATAGAGCCACAGCGCATACGCCGCCGAAAGGATCACGCCCGTCGTTGCGACCAGCGCCACCCAGGTGTTCACGCGGAACGCGCCCATGAGGGTCAGAAACTCACCCACGAAACCGGCCGTGCCCGGCAGACCCACGTTCGCCATCGTGAAGAACATGAAGATCAGCGCATAGATCGGCATCCGGTTCGCCAGACCGCCATAGGCGTCGATTTCGCGCGTGTGCATCTGGTCATAGATCACGCCGACCAACAGGAACAACGCTCCCGAAATGAACCCGTGCGAGATCATCTGGAAGATCGCGCCATCGACGCCGATCTGATTGGCCGAGAAAATCCCCAGCGTGACATAGCCCATATGCGCGACCGACGAATAGGCGATGAGCTTCTTCATGTCGGATTGAACCAGCGCCACCAGCGATGTGTAGACGATCGCAATCGCCGACAGCCAGAACACGTAGGGCTGGGCGATGGCGGACGCATCCGGGAACATCGGCAGGCTGAAGCGCAGGAAGCCATAGCCACCCATTTTCAGCAGGACGGCAGCCAGCAGGACCGATGCAGCGGTCGGCGCCTGAACGTGGGCATCGGGAAGCCAGGTATGAACCGGCCACATCGGCATCTTGACCGCAAAGCTGGCGAAGAACGCAAGAAACAGCAGCATCTGCACACCGCCCGCAACGGTGATGCCTAGAACGGCCATCGGCTCGGCCGGGAAGTCAAAGCCCATCAGCGTCGGAATGTCGGTCGTGCCGGCCATCCGGTACATTGCGATCATCGCGACCAGCATCAGGACCGAGCCGAGGAACGTATAAAGGAAGAACTTGAACGACGCATAGATGCGGTTCACGCCCCCCCAGATTCCGATGATCAGGAACATCGGGATCAGGCCGGCCTCGAAGAACAGATAGAACAGGATCAGATCCAGTGCGACGAACACGCCGATCATCAGGCCTTCCAGGACCAGGAAGGCGATCATGTAGTCCTTGGCGTTCAGTTCCAGCTTCCATGTCGACAAGACGACCAACGGCATCAAGAACGTGGTCAGCATCACGAACAGGATCGAGATCCCGTCGACGCCCAGCTTGTAGCGAAGCCCCATGATCCAGGCGTGGTCTTCCACGAACTGAAATCCTGTGTTGGCCGGCTCGAACCCGGCCAGCACAAAGCACGAAATGATGAACGTGGCCACCGTGGCGACCAAGGCCAACCAGCGCGCATTGCGGTTCGCGGCCTCGTCATTGCCGCGCAGGAACAGCGCCATGATCAGCGCCGCCACGATCGGCAGGAAGGTGATATAGGAAAGCAGCGGTAGGTTAGTCATCTTAGTGCGTGCCCCGCATCATCACCCAGATCAGAAGGCCGACGAGGCCGAGCACCATGCTGAACGCATAGTGGAAAAGGTATCCGCTCTGCACCCGTCCCGCAAAGCGTGTCAGGCGCGGAATCAACCCCATCGAGACGCCGTTGATCAACCCGTCGATGGTCCAGCCATCGCCACCGCGCCACAGGAACCGGCCGATTGCCAGCGCAGGCCGCACGAAGATCGCGTTGTAAATCTCGTCGAAGTACCACTTGTTCAGCAGGAACCGGTACAGCGGACGCTGCGCGGCTGCGAACCGGCCCGGCAGGGACGGGCTGCGGATATAGAAGATCCACGCAACGATCAGGCCCAGCAGCATGGCTACGAAGGGCGAAACCTTGACCCACTTGGGCGACTCGTGGGCTGCGTGAACGACGTGGTTGTCCGGGTGCATGTAGATCGCGCTGCCCACGGGTGCCGGAACGTCGGTGTTCAGGGCATGACCGTCACCATGCGCTTCGGCAGGTGCCGCAGCGTGGGCATCGGCTGCCGCGTCGGCCACCACCGTTCCGGGCGCGGCGTCGGTGGCATGATCGGCAGCAGGTGCCTCGGCATGGTGCGCCGCAGCGGGTGCTTCGGTCATCCCGAAGAAGCTGTTCAGCCGGTCACCGAAGAAGTCCTGATACCAGACCATCCCCGCAAAGACCGCGCCGATCGCCAGCACCCCAAGCGGGAAAAGCATGACAGGCGGGCTTTCATGCGCATGCTCATAGGCGTGCAGACCGCCGTGGTGGCCGTGATCACCGTGACCGTGGTCGTCGTGTGCGTGATGTGCATCGGCGTGGACAGGCGCGTCGATCACCGGCGCGTCGTGCTGTCCGTCCGGTCCGGGCTGGACTGCCTCGTCAACGGCGACCTCATTGCTCCAGACGCGCTGCGGGCGGGGTTCGCCCCAGAAGGTCAGGAACATCAGGCGCCACGAATAGAAGCTGGTGAAGCATGCCGCGATAACCAGCATCCAGAAGGCATAGGCCTGACCCGCGCCATACGCGCTTTCGATGATCGCGTCCTTGGACAGGAAGCCCGCGAAGCCGATATGGGTCAGCGGAATACCCACACCGGTGATCGCCAGCGTCCCAAGCAGCATCGCCGCGAAGGTCAGCGGCACTTTGCGACGCAGGCCGCCATAGTTTCGCATGTCCTGTTCGTGGTGCATCGCATGGATGACGGAACCTGCGCCGAGAAACAGCATCGCCTTGAAAAAGGCGTGCGTCAGCAGGTGGAACATCGCGGCCGAGTAAACGCCCGAACCAGCCGCCACGAACATGTAGCCCAGCTGCGAACAGGTCGAATATGCGATCACGCGTTTGATGTCGTTCTGAACCAGACCCACGGTCGCCGCAAAGAAGGCAGTCGTTGCCCCGACGATCACGATGAACTGCTTGGCATCGGGGGCAAATTCGTAAAGCGGTGACATCCGGCACACCAGGAAAACGCCGGCGGTCACCATGGTTGCGGCGTGGATCAGCGCCGACACGGGCGTCGGCCCCTCCATCGCGTCGGGCAACCAGGTGTGCAGACCAAGCTGCGCGGATTTACCCATGGCGCCGATGAACAGCAGCACGCCGATCAGGTTGGCGGCGTTCCAGTCGGTCCACAGGAAGTGCAGGTTGGTCTGCGCAATCTGCGGCACCTGGGCAAAAATCTCATCAAACCGGATCGAGCCGGTCAGCCAGTAAATCGCAAAGATGCCCAGCAGGAAACCGAAGTCGCCAACCCGGTTGACGATGAACGCCTTCATCGCAGCCGCGTTGGCGGACGGCTTGCGGTAATAGAAGCCGATCAGAAGATAGGACGCGACACCGACGCCTTCCCAGCCAAAGAACATCTGCAGAAGGTTGTCGGCGGTCACCAACATCAACATGGCGAAGGTAAAGAACGACAGATAGGCGAAGAAGCGTGCCTTGTAGTGCTCGCCGTGTTCCCAGTTGTCGTCGTGGGCCATGTAGCCCATCGAATAAAGATGAACGAGCGCCGACACCGTCGTCACGACGATCAGCATGATCGCGGTCAGCCGGTCCAGACGGATCGCCCATTCAGAGGCGAAATCACCGACGACGACCCAGTCCATCAGGTGGATCTGACGCGGAACGCCGTCATAGGTCAGGAAGACGATCCAGGACATGATCGCGCACAGGAACAGGATCGCGGTGGTCAGATACTGCGCCGCACGTTCGCCCATGACGCGCCAGCCGAAGCCGGCAACGATCGCGCTGACCAGCGGGGCCAGAAGAATGAACTTTTCCATGCCCGCTTAGCCCTTCATCACGTTGACGTCGTCGACCGCGATGGTCCCGCGGTTCCGGAAGAAGACCACCAGGATCGCCAGACCAATCGCTGCCTCGGCCGCGGCCACGGTCAGAACGAACAGCGTGAAGACCTGACCAGCGAGGTCACCCAGATGGGTGGAGAACGCGACGAAGTTGATATTCACCGCCAGCAGCATCAGTTCGATCGACATCAGGATGACGATGACGTTCTTGCGGTTGACGAAGATGCCGAACACGCCGGTGACGAACAGTATCGCCCCTACGATCAGGTAATGTGTCAGTCCGATCATCTTTCCTTCGTCCCTTCCGGTTCGTGGGTCGTCCGGTTGTCGTCTTGTGCGAGGTAGACCCCGCGAGTTCTGTTCGGTCGGGCGCTCAGACGCCCTGCCCCGGCTTCGGATTGGTCAGCTTCATCGCCTTGTTCGGGTCACGCCACATTTGCTGCAGCACGTCCTGCCGCTTGATGTCACGGCGGTGGCGCAGCGTCAGCAGGATCGCCCCAATCATCGCGACCAGCAGGATCAGCCCGGAAATCTGGAATGCGAGGATATAGCGGTCATAGACGATCATCCCCAGCGCATGAGTATTCAGCGTGTTCTCGATAATGGGGAAGTCGCGCGCAGCATCGGCGCCCGCCGAAGGCTCCCACCCGCCGAGGGCGATGCCCAGTTGCGCCAGCAGAACGATGCCGATCAGCAGGCCAAGCGGCAGGTAGCGCGCGAATTCACTTTTCAGCGCGGCGAAATCCACGTCTAGCATCATCACGACAAACAGGAACAGCACCGCGACAGCGCCCACATAGACGATGATCAGCAGCATGGCGACGAATTCAGCGCCCTGCAGGACGAACAGTCCGGATGCCGCCAGAAATGTCAGGATCAGCCACAGAACCGAATGAACCGGGTTGCGCGAGATCACGACCATGAAGCCTGCAACGCAGGCGCAGATCGCAAACAGGTAAAAGGCAAACGTCATCATTCCGTGTCGTCCTCTTCGGCGAAAACCGACTGCGCCAGTTCCAGCGCCTTTTGCATCGCGGGAAGCCCGCCGAACATGCTCATCTGCCAGATCGTTTCGGCAATTTCGCGTTGTGTGGCACCTGCGCCGCGCGCGTGGCGAATGGCAAGACGCAACTGCGGCTCGGCCAAGGCACCCTGCGCGGTCAGCGCCCCGATGCTGAGCAGAAGCCGGGTTTTCGCATCCAGCCCTTCACGGTTGAAGGTGCGGCCAAACCACGCCTCCATCATGTCGGCGGGCATCACCGGGATCATCCGCTCGAACGCCGTGGGGTCGAACTTTTCCAGTGCCGGATTGAACGCACGCGCCATCTCCTGCCCCGACTGGAGCATCTGAGAGAAGAGTTTGGCGTATCCGTCCGACATCAGATCAGCTCAGCGATAGGGGGCTTCGATGGCAAGATTGCGCGCAATTTCCGGCTCCCACCGCTCGCCGTTGGCGAGCAGCTTGGCCTTGTCGTAGTAAAGCTCTTCCCGCATCTCGGTCGCGAATTCGAAGTTCGGGCCTTCGACGATGGCATCGACCGGGCACGCTTCCTGACAGAAGCCGCAATAGATGCACTTGGTCATGTCGATGTCATAACGCGTCGTGCGGCGGCTGCCGTCTTCCCGCGGTTCGGCGTCGATGGTGATCGCCTGCGCAGGGCAGATCGCTTCGCAAAGCTTGCACGCGATGCAGCGTTCTTCCCCGTTGGGGTATCGGCGCAGCGCGTGTTCCCCGCGGAAACGAGGCGACAGTGGCCCCTTTTCGTGCGGATAGTTCAGCGTGGCCTTGGGCGCGAAGAAGTATTTCAGACCAACGCCGAACCCTTTCAGGAAATCGACAAGGAAAAAGTACTTCGTCGCACGGGCGAAATCGACAGCCATTAGGCTCGCTCCTTATTCGGTGCCGTGGTCCGCGGCATAGCGATCGCATGCGGCAACGATCTGGCGCACGCCAGCGTCGTCCAGCGCAATGCCCGCATCTTTCAGGCGGTCCGCGATGAAATGCGCGAACATGACTTTCTCCGTCTCATCAGCCGAGCCGATGGCGATAGCGATCTGGTTCGAGGTCATGGGGTCATCCTCCGACGATTGTTGTTCCGATTTGGGTCAGGTGGTCCCAACGCGCCCAGGCACCGTCAAGGACCTGAAAGCGGGCAAGGAAAGCAACCAACACGACCCAGGCGAGCGAGAGCGGAAGGAACACCTTCCAGCCAATGCGCATCAGTTGGTCATAGCGATAGCGGGGCACGATCGCCTTCACCATGGCGAACATCCAGAACCAGAAGCACATCTTCAGGAACATCCAGATGGCGCCATCGGGCAGGCCCGGGATCGGCGACAGCCAACCGCCGAAGAACAGCAGCGAGATCAGCGCGCACATCAGCCAGATCGCGATGTATTCACCGGCCATGTACAGCAGATATGGGGTCGACGAATATTCAACCATGTGGCCGGCGACCAGCTCCGACTCCGCCTCGGCAAGGTCAAAGGGCGGGCGGTTGGTTTCGGCCAGACAGCTGATGAAGAACAGAACCAGCATCGGCAGGTGAGGCAGCCAGTACCAGTTCAGAAGGCCAAACCCGCCGCGCTGGCTTTCCACGATCGCCGTCAGGTTCATGGACCCGGCCGAGATGATCACACCGATGATGATCAGGCCCAGCGATACCTCGTACGAGATCATCTGCGCAGCCGACCGCAACGACGCGAGGAAAGGATATTTGGAGTTCGACGCCCAGCCGCCCATGATCACGCCGTAAACCTCAAGCGAGGAGACGGCGAAGATGAACAGGACGCCCACGTTGATGTTGGCCATGACCCAGCCAGGCGCGAACGGGATCACGACCCAGCCCAGCATCGCCAGCATCATCGACAGGAACGGCGCAAGAAAGAACACGAACTTGTCCGAGCCCGCCGGAATCACGATTTCCTTCACGACATACTTCAGCGCATCGGCGACCGATTGCAGCAAGCCGAAGGGACCGACAACGTTCGGGCCACGACGCATCTGGACGGCCGCCCAGATCTTGCGGTCGGCATAGACCAGAAACAGCAGCGAAATCATGACGAAGGCGATGATCGCCAACCCACGCAGCAGCAGGATGATGGCAATCCCGACCGGCGACGCCAGAAATTCAGCCATTGGCGACAGTCCCTTCCTGAGACGCGGGGATCCCGCGATCCCTGCAGTCGCGCAGGGTTGGGTTGGTTTCCATGACCCGAAGCCCCATCGGTCGGGACTTGGACAAGGTATAGATGGCGTCGATCTGCAGCTGACCGTTTTGCCGTTTCTGAATGCTCATGATGTGGCGGGCAAAGTCCGTCTTGTTCTTGTCAGCCCAGCCGGCCAGCGCGCATGTGGCATAGGCGAACGCCACGTCGGCGTCCACCCCCCGACGCAATCTGGCATCGACCTTGATCAGATCGCCGCGCCGGTCGCCGTCCACCTTGACGACGCTGACGCCGACGAAATCCTTGGCATCCGCTTTGAATCCGACCGGGAACTTCGGCAACGCAGGCTGGGTGCGCTTGGCAAAGGCGGCCAGCGCCAGTTCCTGCGCGCGCTGTCGGCTTGGCGCAGGCGGTGCCCCTGCCCCGGATGACGACACGGCCGACAGGTCCAGCCCAAGGTTCTGTTCCAATGCCGCCAGATCCGCTTCCGTTACGTCAAATGCGTCACGGCCGCCCGCCGAATCCAGCGCCACTTCACTGACCGAACCATCGTTTTCAAGAATCAGGATGTCACCCGATTTGGTCGACACGCGGCCGGGATTCAGCGTCGGCTTTGTCTTTGCGGCGGTTTTCTCCAACAGCATGGCTGGCTTGGGTGCGGGGCGGTCGGCAGCGGCCTTGTCAGACCCCGAACAGCCTGACAGCGACACCGCCAGCATCGCCACCAGTCCCGTTGACCGCCAGACCGCCATCGAAGGTTACTCCGCTGCCAAAGGCGCCGCGCGACGCAGGGACGCCATAACCGAAAGCTCACCCATCAGCGCGGACGCCCGGGCGATGGGGTTCGTCAGATAGAAGTCCGTGATCGCATAGCGGAAATCGGCAGTGCCCATGTCCCGCATCGCGATCGGCTGCCATTCGTTTTCCGCCACTTGGTCGATTTCGGCAAGATGCGGATGCTCAGCCACCAGCGCACGGCGCAGGCCGGCCAGATTGTCCCAAGGCTGGGTCTTGCCTACCAAAGCCGACAGCGCCCGAATGATGGCCCAGTTTTCCTTACCCTCACCCGGAGCGAAGTTCGCACGAAGCGCCAGTTGCGGACGGCCTTCGGTGTTCACGAACAGCCCGTTTTCTTCGGTATAGCAGGCACCCGGCAGGATCAGATCCGCACGGTGCGCGCCACGATCACCGTGGCTGCCCTGATAGATGACGAACGCACCCGGCGCGATGTCCACCTCGTCAGCGCCGAGGTTGAAGACGACCTCAGCACCATCGACCGCGGCAGCAACGCCGCCCTCGGTCACGGCGCCGATATCCATCGCACCCACGCGCGATGCGGCTGTGTGCAGGATCAGCAGCTTGGAATTGCTGTTTTCCGCCAGTTTCATGGCATGGGCCAAAACCGCCTCACCATCAGCTTCGCGGATCGCACCCATCCCAACAATCACGATGCTGGCCTTGGCTTTCGTCTCGTCCGAGATCTCGGTCGATGACAGTCGTTCCAGCGCAGCGCGGTCGTTGCCGACATGCGCATAGTCGTAAGTCAAATCGACCGGTTCTCCGACCAGCCCGATCTGGGCACCGTTGATCCAGGCCTTCCGAATGCGCGAGTTCAGCACCGGCGCCTCTGTCCGCGGGTCGGTGCCGATCAGCTGGATCATTTCGGCATTGTCGATGTCCGCGATGCTGGCCGTCCCGACATAGGCAGAACGATTGCCGGCAGGCAGCTTTGCGCCGTCCGTCCGGCATTCGACGGTGCCACCAAGTGCCCCAAGCAGCTGCTTCAACGCAAAAGCGGCCTCAACGGGAACCAGATCACCGATCAGGCCCGCAACCTTGCGACCACGCAACGCGTTCGCGGCGACGTCCAAAGCCTCGGGCCAGGTCGCGGCACGTAGGCGGCCGTTCTCACGGATATAGGGGCGGTCAAGACGCTGGCGGCGCAGGCCGTCCCAGACGAAGCGCGTCTTGTCGTTGATCCATTCCTCGTTCACGCCGTCGTTGTTGCGCGGCAGGATGCGCATGACTTCCCGGCCCTTGGTGTCGATGCGGATGTTGCTGCCAAGGGCGTCCATCACGTCGATCGATTCAGTCTTGGTCAGCTCCCACGGACGCGCGGTGAAGGCATAGGGTTTGCTGACCAGCGCGCCCACGGGACACAGGTCGATGATGTTGCCCTGCATGTTGCTGTCCAGCGTCGCGCCCAGATACGACGTAATTTCGCTGTCCTCACCACGTCCGGTTTGACCCATCTGGGTGATACCGGCGACTTCGCTGGTAAAGCGAACGCAGCGCGTGCAGGAAATGCAGCGCGTCATGTGGGTCTCCACCAGCGGGCCAAGGTCCAGATCATCACTGGCGCGCTTGGGTTCGCGATAGCGGGAAAAATCGATGCCATAGGCCATCGCCTGATCCTGCAGGTCACATTCGCCACCCTGGTCGCAGATCGGGCAATCCAGCGGGTGGTTGATCAGCAGAAACTCCATCACCCCTTCGCGGGCCTTCTTGACCATGGGTGAGTTGGTGCGGATCTCGGACGGCGCGCCATCCTGACCGGGGCGAAGGTCCTTGACCTGCATTGCGCACGACGCGGCAGGTTTCGGCGGACCGCCCACAACCTCGACCAGACACATCCGGCAGTTGCCGGCGATCGAAAGGCGCTCATGATAGCAGAAGCGCGGGACCTCGATCCCGGCCTGCTCACAGGCCTGGATCAGGGTCAGGTTAGGATCGACGTCGATCAGTTGGCCGTCGATCTTCAATGTGCGCAATTGGCTCATCAGTTTGCCTCGATTGCCTCAGTCCACGCGGACGAAGGAGTTGTAGTCGTAGGTGGTCTTATCGCCGAGTTCGACGATGCTTAGAATACGGTCCTGACCGGGACGCCACGCCACGGTGACCCATGTGGTCTGGCTGGGCGTATAGTCCGCGTTGGCCGGTGCCGTCGCGCGGTAACGGTTGCCGTCCGGCGCCGTGCAGATGATACGCGCCGCGCGCGCATCCCCCACAACTTTCACCATCGGCTTTCCGAAAAGATCGCGGCTGTTGCTGACTTGCGATCCGGGCGCGTCAGCCGCGCAGGCCATGCCGCGCGGTGACATCAGGTCAAATCGAACGACGACGGCATCACGCGGCGCGGCGGCCAGCACCATGTCGGCGAACAGCATGGTCGCGACCGCAGCGGTTACAATCGCCATGCCGATCCAGCGGATGACTTTCTTCATCGTGCCACCAGCAGTGATCCACTCACTGTCCTGTTTGCCATTTCCTGCCGACCGACCTTGCAGAAGCTTTCCGGGTCACCCTTGCGCGCCCCTTGCTGGATCAGATACCGCTCTGCGACCGCATAGATGCGGTCCTTTTCCTTGCGGTCGTCAAGGAACCGGTCGATTTCGGCCTTGGAATAACCCTGGTTCAGCGCGTAACGCTGAAGCTTCCGCGCCTCGCCATAGGCATAGACGACGCGACCGTTCAGGGATGGGCACTCGCGACGAATCCGGTCTGCGACCCGTGCGGCGATCAGACGATCGTTGATATAGCGTTCTTGGCTCAATGGCGGGTTGGCAAACGCGGGCACCGTCAGACCTGATGCCAGAACGGCGACGGCCGTCAAACTCGCGATCTTCATATGATGTCCTTTCTGTTCATCGGGTTTGGTCCCCCGAACATAAGGCCTTTGCGCGCGATAACGTCGCACGCTGTCCTCATCATGCTGTGATCACCAGATCCCATGCCTTATTCCGCAGCCAGCGCGCCGGTCCGGCCGGTTTTCTTGGCCTTCAGGCGATCTTCGATTTCGCCGCGGAAGTTGCGGATCAAACCCTGGATTGGCCACGCAGCCGCGTCACCCAGCGCACAGATGGTGTGGCCTTCGACCTGCTTCGTCACGTCCAGCAGCATGTCGATTTCCTCGACCTCCGCCTCGCCGGTGACCAGACGCTCCATCACGCGCATCATCCAGCCGGTTCCTTCACGGCAAGGCGTGCACTGACCGCAGCTTTCGTGCTTGAAGAAAGCCGACAGACGCCAGATCGCTTTGATCACATCGACCGACTGGTCCATGACGATCATGCAGGCGGTGCCGAAGGACGACTTCAGCTCTCGCATGCCGTCAAAGTCCATGATGGCGTTTTCGCACTGTTCGGCCGTCAGGATCGGACAGGACGCACCACCCGGAATGATCGCCTTCAGGTTCTTCCAGCCGCCCCGGATGCCGCCACCGTGGCGGTCGATCAGTTCGCGCATCGGAATCGACATCGCCTCTTCGACGACGCATGGCGTATTGACGTGGCCGGTCAGGCCGAACAGCTTCAGGCCCGCGTTGTTCGGGCGACCGAAGCTTGCGAACCATTCCGGTCCGCGGCGCAGAATCGTCGGCACCACGGCGATGGATTCGACGTTGTTCACCGTCGTGGGGCAGCCATAAAGACCCGCGCCCGCAGGGAACGGCGGCTTCATCCGCGGCATGCCCTTCTTGCCCTCAAGGCTTTCCAGCAGCGCGGTTTCCTCGCCGCAGATATAGGCGCCTGCCCCGTGGTTCAGATAGATGTCGAAATCCCAGCCGGATTTCGCCGCATTCCGACCGACCAGACCCGCGTCATAGCACTCGTCAATTGCGCGCTGCAGTGCCTCGCGTTCCCGGATGTATTCGCCGCGAAGGTAGATATAGCAGGCATGCGCACCCATGGCGAAGCTGGCGATCAGCGCCCCTTCGATCAGGGTATGGGGGTCGTGGCGCATGATCTCGCGGTCTTTGCAGGTCGCGGGTTCGGATTCGTCACCGTTGATTACCAGATAGGACGGACGCCCATCGGATTCCTTGGGCATGAACGACCACTTCATGCCCGTCGGGAAGCCGGCGCCACCACGACCGCGCAGGCCAGACTTCTTCATCTCGTCGATGATGCCGTCGCGGCCCTTGGCGATGATGTTCGCCGTCCCATCCCAGCAACCGCGCGACATCGCACCCTTCAGGCTGCGGTCGGCCATGCCGTAGAGGTTCTTGAAGATCCGGTCCTGATCACTCAGCATCGCGCGTCCATTCCATCAATTCCGCGAGGTGTCGGCACGACGCCGCCACACACGCAAGGTCACCAGAAGCGACCAGACCATTGCACCGATCGTCGCAAAATCGACGAAAAGCGCGAGTTTCACAGACCAGCCCATCCGCTGACCGATCAGATTAAACAGCAACCACACCAAAATTGCGATTGCGATCACGCCCCCGGCCAACCGCATCTGCTTGCGGTCGTTCTGTTCCGAAGGGGTGTTCATACGTTACCTTCGTCGGGATCATCGTGGATCGTGTGGGCGCGACCCCGCGTGTCATCTGACGTCACCTTTGCCGTAAGCGCGACGGATTTTGCCTTGTCTGCACGTTTGGCCTTTGCCTTCTCAGCGTCCTTTTCCGCGGCCTTTCGGGCCTTGCGAACCGCCTTTGCGTCGGTACTGGCGCGTTTCTTCGGCTTGGCGGCCGGCTCGTTTTCGGTGGTGCCGTCCCATGCGGCGAGCTCTTGCGGCGCTTCACCTTCATCCACGACAACAACCTCGTTCACGACTTCGGGCCGCGAAGTTGATTTCCGAGGCGTTTCCACGAAAGTCGGAGCCTGGCCACCGCCGATCTGAAACGGGACCGCGCCCGTCTTCTGGTCCCGCAGCGGCTGCGGCGGCGCCAAAATCGAAAAATCACGCACAACCAGCGTTTCATCGTTCGGATCGCGGGGTTCGTTGACGATCGTTTCAGTGACTGTCATCTCAGCCAGCAGTTCTGCGCCCTCTTCCTGGGGGTGACGGCCCTGGCACAGCAGCCAGTAAAGCGCGCCTCCAAGCAAACCGAAGGTCATCAAGCCAAAGAACAGTGCGCCGCCCCAGCCGATGCCGCCGACAAGGCGCGTCAGCAGCAGGACGATCAGGCCGGCAACGGCACCCGATATCCAACAGTTTCTGGCACAGCTTTGCATGTCTTACCTTTCAACGGCCCGAGGACCGAACTCCTTCTTACTCGGTATTGCGCGCAGATGCAGGCGCGCCCGATGGCTCTTGCTTGGATACAGGGCGGCCCGGCGATGTTGCAGGTGCTTCTTCCACAGTCACGCCGGTCGCATCAGGGGGCAGACCGGCACCGGGCTTCGGTTCATGCTCGGCGTCACTGTCGATCTCGGGCTTCGGATGAACCCATGGCGTCAGGATCGGAACTTCGCCGCCGTCAATGCGCTTCACCGTGTCGCGCAGCTTGACCGCCAACGCGACAGAGGCGTTGTATTCCTCGCCCCCCGTGGCCTCGATCAGCGAAATTGGGCCGCCTTTCGGCTCGGACGAAAAACGCCCATCCTGCGGACCGGGGACCGGCACCTGGCCAAGTGCCAGCGCATCGATCAACTCTGCCAGCTTCAGCGGGGTCAGGTCTTCGTAATAATCCTTGCCGATCTGGGCCATCGGCGCGTTCGAACACGCGCCCAGACACTCGACCTCTTCCCAGCTGAAGTTGCCGTCAGCCGACAGCGTGTGGGGCGTCGGCGCGATCTTGTCGCGGCAGACCGCAATCAGGTCGCCCGCACCACAGATCATGCAAGTCGTTGTGCCGCAGATCTGGATATTTGCAATACGGCCAACAGGATGCAGCTGGAACATGAAGTAGAAGGTAGCGACTTCCAGCACGCGGATATACGCCATGCCGAGCAAGTTCGCGCAGTACTCGATCGCGGGACGCGACAGCCAGCCTTCCTGTTCCTGCGCACGCCACAGCACCGGGATGATCGCCGATTGATGGCGACCATCCGGATACTTGGTCATCTGCGCCTGCGCCCAGGCAAGGTTGTCGGGCGTGAATTCAAAGGAATCCGGCTGGATCGGGGAAAGGCGACGCAGCATCAGGCAGCTCCGGCAGAAAGATAGAACGGCAAAGCCGGGACGGTTTTCATCGGTCGACCTCGCCGAAAACGATGTCGAGCGTCGCAATGATCGCTGGGATGTCGGCCAGCAGGTGACCCTTGGCCATCCAGTCGATCGATTGCAGATGGGCGAACCCCGGCGCGCGCAGCTTGGCGCGATAGGGTTTGTTGGTGCCGTCGGTGACCAGATAGACGCCGAATTCGCCCTTCGGCGCCTCGACCGCCGCATAAACCTCACCTGCGGGGACTTTGAAGCCCTCGGTGTAAAGTTTGAAGTGGTGGATCAGCGCTTCCATGTCGGTCTTCATGTCCGTCCGACGCGGCGGTGACAGCTTGCCACGCGACATGACATCACCGGCGGGCGTCTCGCGCAGTTTGGCGACGGCCTGCTTGATGATCTTGGTCGACTCGCGAAGTTCCTGCATCCGCATCAGATAGCGGTCATAGCAGTCGCCGTTCGTCCCGACAGGAACGTCGAACTCAAACTCGTCATAGCATTCGTAGGGTTGCGAGCGACGCAAGTCCCACGCAAGACCCGCACTGCGCGCCATGACGCCGGTGTAGCCCCAGTCCAGCACGTCCTGTTCGGTGACGATACCGATATCGACCATGCGTTGCTTGACGATACGGTTTTCGGTCAGCAGCGTGCCAAGGTCATCGACCAGCTTCAGGAACGGGTCGCACCACGCCTCGATATCGTCGATCAGATCGGGGGGCAGATCTTGGTGCACCCCGCCCGGGCGGAAATACGCGGCGTGCAGCCGCGCGCCGGATGCGCGTTCGTAAAACACCATCAGCTGTTCGCGCGCCTCGAACCCCCAAAGCGGCGGGGTCAGCGCACCGATGTCCAGCATGCCTGTGGTCAGGCCCATCAGGTGGTTCAGGATACGACCAATTTCGCAGTAAAGCACGCGGATCAGGCTGGCGCGGCGCGGAATGACGGTTCCCGTCATCCGCTCGATCGCCAGGCACCATGCGTGTTCCTGGTTCATCGGCGCGACGTAGTCCAGTCGGTCAAGATACGGCAGATTCTGCAGGAACGTCCTGCTTTCCATCAGTTTTTCGGTGCCGCGGTGCAGCAGCCCGATATGCGGGTCGCACCGCTCGACGATCTCGCCGTCAAGCTCGACGACCAGACGCAGAACGCCGTGCGCCGCAGGGTGCTGCGGCCCGAAGTTCAGGTTGAAGTTCCGGATGCGCTGTTCGCCCGTCAGAACGTCAGCGGTGCCGTCATCGTATTTGTTATTGCGGATGTCGCCGTCCATCGGCCTACCCCCAGACTGCGGCACAGGGCGTCACCGACACGGGGCCCGGACCGAAAAATGATGCAGCACAGCGGTTCACAGCTTGGCCCCCGGCGCCTTTTCGTCACCCGGCAGGACATAGTTCGCGCCCTCCCACGGGGAGAGGAAATCGAACTGACGATATTCCTGAACCAGATTGACGGGTTCATAGACGACGCGCTTGTCACCGTCGTCCCAGCGGACCTCGACATAGCCCGTCGTCGGGAAATCCTTGCGCAGCGGAAATCCACGAAAGCCGTAGTCGGTCAGGATGCGGCGAAGGTCGGGGTGACCGGTGAACATGATCCCGAACATGTCGAAGATCTCACGTTCGTACCAGTTCGCGCCCGGCAGTTGCGGCACGAGCGACGGCACGACGCCATCTTCGCGGATCGCCGCTTTGATCCGGATGCGTTGGTTGGTGTACATCGACAGGAATTGCCAGACGACCTCGAACCGTTGCGGACGCGACGGCCAGTCAACGGCGGTGATGTCCACCAGCGTACCGAACCGGCAGCTGGAATCGTTGCGCAGAAATTCGACCAACGCCGGGACGCCCGCTACGTGTACGACCAACGTCAGCTCATCAAAGGCGACGTTGGCGGACACCACCTCGTTCGGGCGGCGCTGCGCGATCATCTCGCCCAGCTCGGTCAGCGCTTGGGGATCAGGGTAAACTGCCATGATTATCGTACCAACGTGCCGGTGCGCCGAATACGGCGCTGCAACTGCAGGATGCCATACAGCAGCGCCTCGGCGGTCGGAGGACAGCCGGGGACATAGATGTCGACGGGAACGATCCGGTCACACCCGCGCACGACGGCATAGGAATAGTGGTAATAGCCGCCGCCATTGGCGCAGCTGCCCATGGAGATGACATAGCGCGGCTCTGGCATCTGGTCGTAG
Organism: Paracoccus denitrificans; assembly: GCA_003240735.1. Taxonomy (GTDB): domain Bacteria; phylum Pseudomonadota; class Alphaproteobacteria; order Rhodobacterales; family Rhodobacteraceae; genus Paracoccus; species Paracoccus denitrificans_A. The sequence continues at coordinate 43,166 of QFNE01000008.1, forward strand.
ACCTTGCGCAACGCCGGGGCCATCTTGTTGGTCAACGTGCCTGCGACGATCATCAGGTCCGACTGGCGTGGCGAAGCGCGCGGTGCGGCACCGAACCGTTCCAGATCGTAACGCGGCATCGACACCTGCATCATCTCGACCGCGCAGCAGGCCAGACCAAAGGTCATCCAGTGCAGCGAGCCGTTGCGCGCCCAGTTGATGATGTCTTCGGTGGTCGTCAGGAGAAAGCCCTTGTCCTGCAACTCGGCGCTGAGCGCGCGGGTCGCGAATTCGCGGTCGGGCCCGGCCGTGTTCAGGCCGGTCTGGATGCCGGTTGCGTTCGGTGTGATCAGGCCCATTCCAGCGCCCCTTTCCGCCATTCATAGGCAAAGCCGATGGTCAGGACGCCAAGAAAGACCATCATGCTCCAGAATGCGACGTCGCTCAGGCTGGCAAAGCTGACGGCCCACGGGAACAGGAACGCGACCTCAAGATCAAAGATGATGAACAGGATCGACACCAGATAGAATCGGACGTCGAATTTCATCCGCGCGTCATCGAATGCGTTGAAACCGCATTCGTACGCGCTGACTTTTTCCGGGTCGGGATTGCGCACGGCGATGACAGCCGCGGCAAGCACCAGCACAAGTGCCAGTGCGGATGCCATTCCCAAAAACACCAGGATCGGCAGATATTCGGACAACAGATAGTCCACGAGCAGGCTCCCTGACATCGCGGGTATTGGCGTCCGCGAGTGGCTTGGCTGCGCCCCGTTTAGCCGCCGGGCGCCTTGCGGTCAATGGAACGGGGCCGCCATTTTGCGGCGTGACGCGACGCGCAATGCCCGACAAAACAAGGCGGAATTGCCCCGGTACGGGGACCGCCTTCAGCCCGCCTTTCGCTTGCGTGCCGGCTTTTGCTCGGCCGGCTGCGCCACGTCCCTGCCCCGCAGCATCGGCGCCAGATACTTGCCTGTATGGCTTTCAGGAATGGCCGCAATCGCTTCAGGTGTGCCGGTCCCAACAACCTGCCCGCCACCGTCACCACCTTCCGGGCCGATGTCGATGATCCAGTCGGCAGTTTTGATCACGTCAAGGTTGTGTTCGATGACGATGACGGTGTTGCCCTGCTCGACCAGCGAATGCAGCACTTCCAGCAGCTTTCGCGTGTCTTCGAAGTGCAGCCCGGTCGTCGGCTCATCAAGGATATAGAGGGTCTTGCCGGTCGATGCGCGGCTCAGCTCCTTGGCGAGCTTGACGCGCTGCGCCTCGCCGCCAGACAGCGTCGTGGCTTGCTGACCGACCTTGACGTAGCCCAGCCCGACCTCGACCAGCGCATCCATCTTGGCCCGGATCGACGGAACGGCCTTGAAGAATTCCTGCGCATCCTCGATCGTCATGTCCAGAACATCGGCGATGGATTTGCCTTTGAATTCAACCTCCAGTGTCTCGCGGTTATAGCGTTTGCCCTTGCAGGTCTCGCACGTGACATAGACATCCGGCAGGAAGTGCATCTCGATCTTGATGACGCCGTCGCCCTGACACGCCTCGCACCGCCCGCCCTTGACGTTGAAGCTGAACCGACCCGGGCCGTAACCCCGGGCCTTCGACTCGGGCAGGCGTGCAAACCAATCGCGGATATGGGTGTAGGCGCCGGTATAGGTCGCAGGGTTCGAACGCGGCGTCCGGCCAATCGGGCGCTGGTCGATGTCGATCACCTTGTCCAGATGCTCCAGCCCCTTGATCGCCACGGCGGGCGCCGGGGTCTGACGGGCGCCGTTCAGGCGTAGGCTGGCGGTCTTGAAAAGGGTCTCGATCGTCAGGGTGGACTTGCCCCCTCCCGACACGCCCGACACGCAGACGAACTTGCCCAAAGGAAAATCGACGGTCACATTTTTCAGGTTGTTGCCTGACGCGCCCTCGACCGTGATGACCTTGCCGTTTCCAGCGCGACGTTCCGCCGGCATCGGAATCTCACGCGTCCCGGACAGGTATTGCCCGGTCAGACTAGCACTGTTGGCCGCAATTTCATCGGGTGTGCCTTGGGCCACGATGACGCCGCCATGCGCCCCCGCGCCGGGTCCCATGTCAAAGACATAATCCGCATGACGGATCGCATCTTCGTCGTGTTCAACGACGATGACCGAATTGCCTGCGTCGCGCAGCCCCTTCAACGTATCCAGCAGGCGATCATTGTCGCGCTGGTGCAGACCGATCGACGGCTCATCCAAGACATAAAGAACGCCGGTCAGGCCCGACCCGATCTGGCTGGCCAATCGAATACGCTGGCTTTCCCCGCCTGAAAGCGTCCCCGCCGCGCGCGCCAGCGTCAAATAGTCCAGCCCCACGTTGACCAGAAAGCCCAGCCGTTCCCGGATTTCTTTCAGGATGGCGCGCGCGATTTCGTTCTTTTGCTTGGACAGATGGTTCGGCGCATCCTCGACCCAGGCCAGCGCTTCGCGGATCGACAGGTCCGTGACGTTACCGATGTGGCTGCCTGCGATCTTGACCGCCAACGCCTCTGGCTTCAGGCGCCAACCGTGGCAGACGCCGCAGGGGCGACCGTTCTGATACTTCTCGAACTCTTCGCGAACCCATGCGCTGTCGGATTCGCGCAGACGGCGTTCCATGTTGGGAACAATCCCTTCGAAGGTGCGGCTGACGGTATAACCCCGGCCTGCATCGTCGAACTTGAAGCTGATCTCTTCCTTGCCCGATCCGTTCAGAATCATGTTGCGCACGTCATCCGGCAGATCGCGCCACGGGGTCTTGCGGTCAAAGCCATAATGCTTGGCCAGCGCGTTGATCGTCTGCGTCAGATACGCCGACTTTGACTTGGCCCACGGCGCAATGGCACCTTGCGCAATCGACAGCCCGGAATCCGGAACGATCAGGCGTTCGTCGAAGAACAGCTCCACCCCAAGGCCGTCACAGGCAGGACAAGCGCCGAGGGGCGCGTTGAACGAAAACAGCCGCGGCTCGATTTCCGGAATGGTGAAACCGGATACCGGGCAGGCAAAATTTTCGCTGAAGGTGATGGCCTCGCCCTCGCCCTCGGCGGGGGCTGTTTCCAGAACGGCCACGCCGCCCGCCAAGTCCAGCGCGGTGCGGAAGCTGTCGGCAAGGCGCGTCTCCATCCCCTCACGAACGACGATCCGGTCGACGACCACGTCGATGTTGTGGCGGAACTTCTTGTCCAGCGTCGGCGGCGCTTCCAACTCGTGGAACTCGCCGTCGATGCGCACACGCTGAAACCCGCGTTTGCGCAAGTCCAGCAGTTCCTTTTCATAGGCCCCCTTACGGTCGCGGATCATCGGCGCCATCAGATAGGCGCGGGTGCCGTCCGGCATCGCCATCACGCGATCGACCATGTCCTGCACCTGCTGCGCCTCGATCGGCAGGCCGGTCGCGGGGCTGTACGGCGTACCTGAGCGCGCGAACAGCAGCCGCAGATAGTCATAGATTTCGGTGACAGTGCCGACGGTCGAGCGCGGGTTCTTGGACGTCGTCTTCTGTTCAATCGAAATCGCTGGCGACAGGCCGCTGATGTGATCCACATCCGGTTTGCCCATCATGTCCAGAAACTGGCGGGCATAGGCCGACAGGCTTTCGACATAACGCCGCTGGCCTTCGGCATAGATCGTGTCGAACGCGAGGCTGGACTTGCCGGAACCCGAAAGACCTGTGATCACAACCAGCTGGTCGCGCGGGATATCCATGTCGACGCTTTTGAGATTGTGTTCTCTCGCACCGCGAATTTCGATGAACTTCTGTTCCATGGACACGCCCCGCATTCCGCCAAGCGCATGAGATAGGCACCCTTACCGCAGTTGCAACCGAAAAGAACGATCAACGAACATTGGCGCGGCTTCAGGCGTTATCGCGCCGACGCCCACGGGAAAGGTCAGGAAAGCGCAGCTATCCCGTCCCGACGCAGTGCTTCGGTCAGCTTGTCGACCACCTCTGCCAGATTGGCATCGACGATATGCAGGTACTCTGTCCAGTCATGCACGCCGGTCAACTCGTTCTGACCATCCGAGATGCCACGGAGGGCAACCAGTGGAACACCGAAGGCATTGCAGGCGCGCATGACCGCGAAGGTCTCCATATCGACCATCTCGGCAGGAATCGCGGCATAAGCAGCGCCAGACACGACATTCCCGCCGGTCGAGAGGCTGGCCGTCGGCACACCGGGGATTCGCAGGCCAAGCGGCACGTCACGGGCAAGTCCCAGAAACGGCACCTGCCCCGCCGGGTATCCCAAAGCGGATGCATCGATGTCACGCCAACTGACCGTGTCGGCCTGATAGACCCGCGTGTGATCAAGGACGGCCGAGCCAGCAGAACCCAGCGACACGACCAGGTCCGGCCGCGCATCCCCCAGCTCTGCCAAGGTTCGCGTGACGACGACCGCAGCCTCAATAGGGCCGACGCCGGTCATCAGCGGACGGCACCGCGCCTGCAGGGCCGGACCGTATTCTGACGCCACCGCCATGACGAACAGAACGCGGGTTGTCCCGAATGTCTCGATCCGGAAATCAGTCATCTGTCGTGACCTGTTCCAGCGCGAGGTCATAGTCCGCAAGATCGCCGGCAGAGCCGCGCTCTGACAGGACGCGCCGCCATCCCCGCGCGCCGGGGCGCCCGTGGAAAAGTCCCAGCATGTGCCGGGTGATCTGATGCATGCGCCCGCCCGACTGCAGGTGATCGGCGATGCGACCGCGCATGATCAACGCAACCTCCAGCGGGTCAGCAAAAGGTGGCCTATCCCCCCAAATGGCGTCGGCGGCGCCCAGCAGTTCCCACGGCTTGTGGTACGCAGCGCGGCCGACCATCACGCCGTCCATGACGGACAGATGCCCTGACACCTGCGCCATATCCGCGACCCCGCCGTTCAGCGACAGGTGCAGATCAGGAAAGGCCTGCTTCATCTGATGGACGAGCGGATAATCAAGGGGCGGGATCTCTCGGTTCTCGCGCGGAGACAGGCCTTGCAACCATGCCTTGCGTGCATGGATGATGACGCGGCGCACGCCAGCGGCCTGGATCACGTCAAGGAATTCAGGCAGGACATGGGCCGGATCCTGATCATCGACGCCGATCCGGCATTTGACCGTGATCTCGACCGAACTCGCCGCGATCATGCCCGCAACGCAGTCGGCGACCAGCGCCGGGGTCTTCATCAGAACCGCGCCGAAACAGCCGGACTGCACCCGATCGCTGGGGCAGCCGACATTCAGGTTGATCTCGTCATAGCCGAAACCCCCGGCGATGCGCGTCGCCTGAACCAGCTCGGCAGGGTCAGAACCGCCGATCTGTAGCGCGACAGGATTTTGCCCCGCGTCATGCGCCAAAAGCTTCTTTCGGTCGCCATGCACGATCGCTGGCGACGTGACCATTTCCGTATAAAGAAGCGCGCGACGCGACAGCAGACGGTGAAAACTGCGACACGCGTCATCGGTCCAGTCGATCATGGGCGCAACGGAAAACTGCGCCGCGCTGCGCACGGCGTCGAAATGCTGCGTGATTGGGATCATCTGGTAGGCCATGGTGGCGTCTTCTGCATCACCGATGACCGAATCGCAACGTGGCGACCGATGCGAAAACGGCGCCCCAGATGGGGCGCCGCTGATGGCGTTCAGGCTGGTCAGATCAGTTCTGCATCAGACGCGCGCTGAGCCACAGGGCGATCAGCGTGCAGATCGAACCCGACAACAGATAAAGGCCTGCCGCCGGAAGGCCGAACCAGTGCGTCAGCAGCAGACCCGTCAGCGGGGCAAGACCCGCGCCGAACAGCCATGCGAAGTCCGACACGACAGCTGACGCGGTGTAGCGATAACCTTTTTCGAACAGCGTCGCGACGGCGCCAGACGACTGACCAAAGCTGATGCCAAGGATGGCAAAACCAACAAGCAGGTAAATAGCTTCCCCGCCCTTGCCCGCCGACAACAGGACCGGCGCCACGACGGCGAAAATTGCGATGGCGATGGCAGCCCACAAAAGCAGGCGACGACGACCCAACCGGTCGGCCAGATATCCCGACATCACGACGGCGATCAGGCCGACCACCGCTCCTGCCGCCTCAAGCAACAGATAGTTTGCGGTGACTTCGTTGGTGTAAAGAAACACCCACGACATCGCGAACACACTGACCATGTGGAACATCGCGAATGTCGCCAGCGGGATATAGGCGCCCAAGATCATCGGACGGACATTTGCCTTGAACGTCTCGACCAAGGGTGTCGGCTGGAGTTCGCTACTGGTGAAGGCGTCAATGTATTCTTGGGTCGCGACGATCCGCAGACGGGCAAACAGCGCCACAACGTTGATCGCAAAAGCGACGAAGAAGGGATAACGCCAACCCCAAGACAGAAAGTCCTCTTCGGTCAGGCTGTAGACGAGGTAGGCATAAAGAAGGCTGGCGACCAGCAGGCCAATGGGTGCGCCCATCTGCGGTACCATTGTGAAAAAGCCGCGGCGGTTCTTGGGTGCCGACAGCGCCAGAAGCGACGAAAGCCCATCCCAGCTGCCGCCCAGGGCCATGCCCTGACCGATGCGCAGGACACCCAATGCGACAGCGGCCCAGATTCCTGCCGAGGCATAGGTCGGGATCAGACCCATGGCGACGGTCGACGTGCCCAGCAGCAACAGCGCGCCCGTCAGCTTGGCCACGCGCCCATGACGGCGGTCCAGCGCCAGGAAGAATGCCGTCCCGATCGGCCGCGCCACGAACGCCAGGGCAAACAGGAAGAATGACCACAGCGTACCTTCCACCGGGTCCAGATGCGGGAACAGGATCTTGGGGAACACGATCACTGATGCGATGGCGTACACGAAAAAGTCGAAAAATTCCGACGTTCGCCCAATGACAACGCCGACAGCGATGTCAGAGGCAGAGACGTGGTGAATGTCGTCTTCGCCTTGATGAGGTGCCGCAGAGACGGCGGATGATGCGATGTCAGTCAAGGTCTTTTCCCCTGATATACAGATGTCCCACGCGCCCGGTAGCGCCACGAACGGCGAGCCCTGAGTCGGCGGCCATACCGTCGCGATGCAACAGAATGCCGCGCTGCGGCAGGTGACAAATTGTCATATGTCGAAATCTGTTTATACCGTCTAGAGCGACGACGAAATCCGTTGAGTCGCCGTTAGTACGGCAGGGGAACAGCCATGATCGGCAAACACCGCTGGATATCCACAGCATCACTAATCATCACTGCCGTCATGCTAAGCGGCTGTAAAGCAGTCGTTTTATCGCCTGCTGGCGACATCGCCGAACGTCAGAAAGACACGCTCGTGCTGTCAACGCTGATGATGCTCATCATCATCATCCCGGTGATGGTGCTGGTCGCATTGTTCGCGTGGCGCTATCGCGCAGCGAATCAGAACGCCCGGTATCGCCCGGACTGGGACCACTCGACCAAGCTTGAGCTGGTGATCTGGGCGATGCCAGTTCTGATCATTGTGGCGCTTGGCGCGCTGACTTGGGTCAGCACCCACCTGCTTGATCCCTGGCGCCCTCTGGACCAGATCAAGCGCGGCGAGCCCGTTCCGGCCAATACCCAGCCCCTGCGCGTCGAAGTCGTCGCGATGGATTGGAAATGGCTGTTCATCTATCCCGATCAGGGCGTTGCCATGATCAACGAGATGGCCGCGCCGGTTGATCGCCCGATCGAATTTTCGCTGACCTCCTCGACGGTGATGAACTCGTTCTACATCCCGGCCATGGCAGGCATGATCTATGCGATGCCGGGCATGGAAACCAAGCTGCACGGGGTCTTCAACCACCCGGGCGAGTATCAGGGCCTGTCGTCGAACTATTCAGGCCACGGTTTCTCGGGAATGCGGTTCAAGGCGCATGCCGTTGATCAGGCCGGATTTGACCAATGGGTCGAAAACGTCCGTCAAAGCAGCAGTGTTCTTGGCCGCGCCGAGTACATGGAACTCGCCAAGCCGACGGAGAACGTCGCGCCGACCCCGTTCGGACAGGTTGATCCGCAGCTTTTCGCGCGCGCTGTGAATATGTGCGTGGAAGAAGACCGCATGTGCATGGCCGAGATGATGGAGATCGACCGCAAGGGCGGCTCCGAGCATGCGGCAAGCACGCATCTCGCCGCGCTGACTGGCAGCCAGATGCAGACCCGGAATGCACGCAGCCCGGTTCTTGGCTGGCAGCCGTTCCAGGTGACCGCGATCTGCACCCCGGAAGACACCGCCCTGATGTTGGCCCGCCGTCCGTCGGCCGAGCCGTCGCGTCAGGTCGACCTTGGCCCGATCCGCGGCCATGGGCTGAATCAGCCCAAGGGCATCTTCGCGATGCCCAAGCCCCCTACCCTGACCCAACTTTCGCCGGCCGCTGCCGACGGGCAAGACATCTGACGGAGCCGGTAAATGGCCACGATACCATCAAACGACACGACGTTCCTGTTCGGGCGTCTGAACTGGAGCGCGATCCCGACCGAGCCCATCGTCCTTGTGACGATGGTGGTCGTCGCGATCGGGGGCATCGCGCTGCTGGCGCTGCTGACGAAGTACCGCCTGTGGGGATACCTCTGGCACGAATGGTTCACGACCGTCGATCACAAGAAGATCGGCATCATGTACGTCATTCTGGCGCTGATCATGTTTGTGCGCGGCTTTGCCGACGCGATCATGATGCGTCTGCAGCAGGTCATGGCGTTCAACGGAAACGAAGGTTACCTGAACGCCCACCACTACGACCAGATCTTCACGGCGCACGGCGTTATCATGATCTTCTTCGTCGCGATGCCGTTCGTGACGGGTCTGATGAACTATGTCGTCCCGCTGCAGATCGGCGCGCGAGACGTGTCGTTCCCGTTCCTGAACAACTTTTCGTTCTGGATGACGGTCGGCGGCGCGATCATCACGATGGCATCCTTGTTCATAGGTGAGTTCGCGCAAACAGGCTGGTTGGCCTATCCGCCCCTGTCGGGCATCGCCTCGTCACCATGGGTGGGCGTTGATTACTACATATGGGGCCTTCAGGTCGCAGGGATCGGGACGACGCTGTCGGGCATCAACCTGATCGTCACCATCGTGAAGATGCGTAACCCGGGCATGACCATGATGCGGATGCCGATTTTCACCTGGACCGCGCTGTGCACGAACATCTTGATCGTCGCAACCTTCCCGATCCTGACCATGACGCTGATCCTGCTGACGGCGGACCGGTATCTGGGGACCAACTTCTTCACCAATGACCTTGGTGGGAACCCGATGATGTACATCAACCTCATCTGGATCTGGGGCCACCCAGAGGTTTACATCCTGATCCTGCCGCTGTTCGGCGTGTTTTCGGAAGTCACGGCGACCTTCTCGGGCAAGCGGCTCTTCGGCTACTCGTCGATGGTCTATGCGACGGTCTGTATCACGGTCCTGTCCTATCTGGTCTGGCTGCACCACTTCTTCACGATGGGGTCCGGCGCGTCGGTGAACTCGTTCTTCGGGATCACGACGATGATCATCTCGATCCCGACCGGAGCCAAGCTCTTCAACTGGCTGTTCACCATGTATGGGGGCCGGATCCGGTACGAACTTCCGATGATGTGGACCGTCGCGTTCATGCTGACCTTCACGGTTGGCGGCATGACGGGCGTTCTGCTGGCGGTTCCTCCGGCTGACTTCGTCCTGCACAACTCGCTGTTCCTTGTCGCGCACTTCCACAACGTCATCATCGGCGGCGTGCTGTTCGGCCTGTTCGCCGCAGTCGCCTACTGGTGGCCCAAGGCCTTTGGCTTCAAGCTGAACGTGTTCTGGGGCAAGGTGTCGTTCTGGTTCTGGGTCGTCGGCTTCTGGACCGCCTTCATGCCGCTGTATGTGCTTGGCTTGATGGGCGTCACCCGCCGGATGCGCGTCTTCGATGATCCGTCCTTGCAGATCTGGTTCGGCATTGCCGCCTTCGGCGCCGTCCTGATCGCAATCGGTATCGCCGCGATGTTCATCCAGTACGGTGTGTCGATCTATCACCGCAACGACCCGGCCTATCGGGACGAAACGGGCGATCCTTGGAACGGGCGCACGCTGGAATGGGCGACCTCCTCGCCGCCGCCGGACTATAACTTTGCGTTCACCCCGGTGAGCCATGGTTTGGATACGTGGTGGGAAATGAAGGCGCACGGCCAGACTCGACCCGACACCGACCGGTATGAGGCGATCCACATGCCGAAGAACACCGGCACTGGTGTGATCTTGGCCGCGCTGGCGACCGTGGTCGGCATGGCGCTGGTCTGGTACATCTGGTGGCTGGCGGCCTTGGGCTTCCTCGGCATCATCGCTGTCGCGATCGGCCATACCTTCAACTATCACCGCGACTTTTATATTCCGGCCCAACGGGTCCGGGAGGTCGAGGAAGCACGCACCCGCGAGCTGGCAAAATATGAGGCCAACGCATGACCAGCGCAGCACTCAACGACACGGACCTCAACTACTGGGAGACCGAGCCGCACCACCATGAAGAAGGGGCGTCCACCAGCCTCGGCTTCTGGATCTACCTGATGAGCGACTGCCTGATGTTTGCAGTTCTCTTCGCAGTCTATGCGGTGCTGGGGAACAACTTCGCTGCGGGTCCCGGACCCAAGGCCCTGTTCGACCTGAACCTGATCGCACTGAACACGGCCATGCTGCTGTTTTCGTCGATCACCTACGGGTTCGCGATGATCGCCATGGCGGCCAACCGTCAGGATGCGATGCAGCGCTGGCTGGCGGTGACGCTGTTCTTCGGCCTCTGCTTCCTGGGGATCGAGCTTTATGAGTTCTATCACCTCTTCCATGAAGGGGCGGGGCCGCAGCGTTCGGCGTTCCTGTCGGCGTTCTTCCTGTTGGTGGGCACGCACGGTCTGCACGTCACGTTCGGTTCGATCTGGTTGGTCACGTTGATGGTGCAGGTCCAGAAAGAGGGTCTGATCCCGGCCAACCGCCGGCGCCTGGGCTGCCTTTCCATGTTCTGGCACTTCCTCGACGTGATCTGGATCGGTGTCTTCACCTTCGTCTATCTGATGGGAATGATCTGATGGCCCAACAAGCGCATCGCTCCGATCCCCGCACGTCCGTCAACAGCGGCACCCATAGCGGCCCCAATCACCACGGAACCGCTCACGAGCATTTCGAGGAAGATCAGGCGCACGGCACCTATCGCTCCTACATAACGGGGTTCGTGCTGTCGGTCATCCTGACGGCGATCCCCTTCGCCATCGTGATGAGCGGCGGGTTCGACAGCCGGATGTGGACGGTTCTGACCGTCATCGCATTCGCGGTCGTGCAGGTCGTCGTCCACATGATCTACTTCCTGCACATGAACACGCGCAGCGATGAAGGCTGGACGGCCATGTCGATGATGTTCACCATTATCGTCGTGGTCATCATGATGGTGGGGTCGTTGTGGGTCATGTACCACCTCAACACCAACATGATGCCGGAAATGAACATGCCGACAGGCATCGGTTCATGACCAAGGGCCGCCGCGGTCTGGGGCCGTTGGTCCTGCTGCTGGCGGCCATCGGCGTTCTGATCCTGCTGGGCCTTGGCGTCTGGCAGGTTCAGCGTCTCGCCTGGAAGAACGACTTGATTGCGCGTGTCGATGCGCGCGTGGCGGCTGACCCGGTCGCGCCACCGCCCCCCGCGCAATGGGATGCCATGACGGCAGACCAGACCGAATATCTGCGGGTCGCCGTTCAAGGTCGGTTTCTGCCCGATGACGACACACTTGTGCAGGCGGTCACGACCGCTGGGTCTGGCTTTTGGGTCATGACCCCTTTTCAGGCAATCGACGGCTGGATCGTCCTGGTCAATCGCGGATTTGTCCCCCGTGACCAGCGCGCCGAAAGCGATCGGCCGCTGTCCACCGATTTGATGACCGTCACCGGTCTTTTGCGCGAGACGCAGCCAAAAGGCGCATTCCTGCGCAAAAACGACCCGACGCAGGATCGGTGGTATTCGCGTGACGTTCAGGAAATTGCCGCCGCCCGAAACCTTGGCCCGGTGGCGCCCTGGTTCATCGACGCCGACGATGGGGCGAACGGCAGTCCGCCAGATGCGCTGCCGATCGGCGGTCTGACCGTTATCCACTTTCCCAACAGCCACTTGTCCTATGCGCTGACGTGGTTCGGCATGGCGGTGCTGCTGCTCATCGGCGTCTGGTATGCCGACCGTCGCGCTCGGGAGCGCCAGCACATCGCGCAGTAATCGCGCGGTCAAGGCTGGGAACCGCCTGTCCGTCGGATGGTTGACTGAACGGCAGCGCTTGGCATGAGGGTCGGATGACAAACGAACTTGAACCAGTCTGGTCGTCAACGCGGGTATGGAACGGTGTCACGATTGACCATGACGGACGCGCTTTCGTCAGCTTTCCATCCTGTGACGGTCCGGGCGTTCAGTTGGCCCGGCTTGACGCGGAAGGCAACGCGCAGCCCTACCCAGATCCGGCGTGGAACAAGGTACGCGAGACGCCCGACCCCGCGGCAGGGTTCGTGAACGTCAATGCAGCGCGGATCGGACCTGACGGCAAGCTTTGGGTCATCGACGGCGGAGCGCAAGGGATCGGCAAACCGGCAGTTCCGGGTGGCGGACGTTTGATCGTGTTCGATACGGACACGGACACCCACGTCGACACCATCGACCTTGCGCCCTGTCTGAAGCCGAACAGCTATGTCGACGACATCCGCTTCAACGGTGATTTCATCTATGTCACCGATGCGGGCGCACCTGGGATGGTCGTCGTGAACAGGCAGACCGGGCAGATGCGCCGGGTGCTGAACGACCACTTTTCGACCACCGATCAGCGGGCGATGTATGCCGACGGTAAGCTGCTCCTGACCGAGGACGGCTCCGAACTGCGCGTTCACAACGACCAGATCGAGGTCTCTCCAGATGGTTCCAAGGTCTACTATCAGCCGTCCAGCGGTCCGCTTTATGTCCTGCCGAGCGCGCTGCTCGATGATTTCGACACCCCGGAAGAAACGATCGCTGGCGCGGTGACCGAGTTTTTCGATGGCGGCACGACCGGTGGCACGGCAATCGACGCGGCCGGGACGATCTATCTCAATTCCACCAACCGCCGGCAGCTGCTGCGCATCTATCCTGACGGCACATCGGACGTGCTTTTGCAGGATGATCGCCTGATCTGGGCAGACGCGATGTGGATCACCGGCGACGGTTACCTTTACATCCCAGCGACCCAGCAGAACCGCACACCGGGCTTCAATGCTGGTCGGATGACGGTCCAGTATCCGGTGTGGATCTACCGGCTGAAGATTGATCAGTCGCCTGCCCTGAACGATCATTCCTGAAGAAAGGCCATGCGATGACCCATCTGCTGACTGCGCGCGACGGTGACTATCTGAAACCCGAAGAGATCGCGCCGGAGGGGTCCGCACCTGGCCTGAGATGGACCGAGGTCAGGCCGGGGGATCACCCCGCATATCTGGCTGTCTTTGGCGCCGGGGACGAAATCGTCTCGGGGTTGGAAGATTTCTGCAACAAGGTCGATTTCGGCTATGCCGCATTTCGGGGAATCGGCGCGGGACGTGACTTCAAGCTTGCGTGGTATGCCCTTGATCGCAAAGCATATCGCGTCATCGACGTCCACGGTCAGGTCGAGATCCTGTCGTTGGAAGGCAACATCGGCGTCGGCCAGGACGGCAAGCACATCGTACACTGCCATGTGACTGTCAGCGACGAAACGGGGCGCACGTGCGGTGGCCATCTGCTTCACGGGGTCGTCCAGCCGACGCTTGAGTTGTTCATCGATCTGTCGCCGGTCCGGCCGGTCAAGGTGATGAACCCGGCGGTCGGACTGCCGCTTTACGACATCGGCTGACGCCCGGAATGGCCCGGACCATCGTCCGGACCGCCCGTTCACTTCGCCAGGAACGACAGGACGTCCGCGTTCACCTGATCGGCGTTCGCCGCCAGCGTTCCGTGCGGCGCGCCGTCGTACTCGATGTATGTCGCATCCGGCTTCAGTCGCGCCAGACGTGCACCTGTGGCCTTGATCGGTACGGTCGCATCACCCGTCCCGTGGATGACCAGCGTCGGCACGTTGATCGACGCAATGTCCCCCGTGAAGTCCGTCTTGCCGAATGCGTCGACGCACTTCGTCGTCGCAATCGGGCTGGCGATCATTGCCATGCCCCACGACCAATCCAGGACCGCCTGGCTGACCGGATGGGATAGCATCCCAACGCCGTAGAAGGATTTCGTGAAGTCCACGAAGAACGCCTGTCGATCCTTGACGATGCCGTCCTTGATCTTCTCCAATTCTTCCTCGGGGACGCCGTCGGGGTTGTCAGCGGTTTTCAGGACGCCCGGCACCACCGAGGAGATGAAGGCGACCTTGCTGACGCCCTTGCCGCCGTGACGCGACATGTACCGTGCAATTTCGCCGCCCCCCATGGAAAAGCCCACCAGCGCGACGTCCGACAGCGACAGGGCATCGACCACCGACGCCAGATCATCCGCGAACGTATCGTAATCGTATCCATCGACGGGCTGCTCGGATCGACCGAACCCGCGGCGGTCGTACCCGATGACGCGGTACCCAGCATCCAGCAGCGCGCGGGCCTGATGCTCCCACGAATCCGCGTTCAGCGGCCAGCCGTGGATCAGGAGCACGGGCTTGCCCTTTCCCCAGTCCCGAACAAAGATCTGCGTGCCGTCCTTGGCTTCAACAAAGCTCATCGTGAAATCCCAACATTTGCTTGTTTCGATGCTGGGACAACGACGCCGCCACTTGCCCCGTTCCCAGACGGACGATGCCAGCGTTTACAGGGTTGCGGGTCGGCGTCCGCTGCCCTATACGCGCGACGCGGTCATGCACCCTTGGAGGATGGCCGCGTTTTTTGTTTTATAAGGAATATAGCAATGGCCAAAGAGATCCCGGATCTGGTGGCTGAGGCACGCGTGGGGACAGGCAAGGGGGCCGCCCGCCAAGCTCGCCGTAACGGCAAGGTGCCCGGTATCGTGTATGGTGACGGCAAGGACCCCTCGCCGATCCAGCTCGACTTCAACCCCCTGCTGACCAAGCTGCGCGCCGGTCGCTTCATGTCCACGCTGTGGAACCTGAAGGTGGAAGGTCAGGACGACGTCCGCGTCATCTGCCGCGGCGTTCAGCGCGACGTGGTGAAAGACCTGCCGACGCATATCGACTTCATGCGCCTGCACCGCAACACTCGCGTCAACCTGTTCATCCACGTGAACTTCGAAAACCACGAAGAAGCGCCCGGCTTGAAAAAAGGCGGCACGCTGGTTGTGGTGCGTCCCGAGGTTGAGCTGGTCGTGACCGCATCGGACATTCCCGACCACCTGACGGTTGACCTGACCGGCAAGGAAGTCGGTGACACCATCCACATCAGCGACGTCACGTTGCCCAAAGGTGTGAAACCGACGATCGACCGCAATTTCGTCATCGCCAACATCGCCGCCCCGTCCAGCCTGCGCGCTGAAGAGGCGGCCGAAGGCGACGCGGAAGCGACCGAAGAGGCCGCAGCCGAAGAATAATCGGCACGCGCACGTCATTGAAATCGGGCGGCCCTTCTAGGTCGCCCTTTTTCGTTGCGTTTTTCAGATGTCGCGGATCAGCGCCACGACCTCTTCTGTCTTGTCTGGACTTGCCGGATGGAAGCCTTGTGCGGCCAGCCTGTTCAGCAATTCGTCCCGTTCTCCGGCGCGATAGAGGATGGGGTGAAGCTCCATCACGATCAGGCGCAGGTTTGTCGGCAGGGGCTGCGACAGGGCAGCGATTTCGGCCCCCTCGATATCCATCGACAATACGGTGGCATCGGCACGCCGAAGCAGCTTTGACAGACTGCGGGTCCGCACCTGATGTGCGATGCCTTTGCCGGCATGACGAGCGTTGACCGACGCGCTCCAGAACGCGGCGTGGACATGCAGGGTCGTGTCGTGGCCGTCTTGGGCATCACCGCCAACGGCTGCGTTGATAACGGTGACGCCCTGTCCCACGTTCAGTCGCAGATTGCGCTTCAGCGTTCGGATCAGGTCTGGGTTGGCCTCAACCGCCATGACGGCGGTCGGGCCGACAACGCGCGCGGCGACGATGCTGACCAACCCCAGCCCCGCCCCCGCATCCAGAACCCGGTCGCCCGGTCGCAGATGGCGTTGCAGCAAGCCACGTTCATAACGTTCGAACCGTCCGTCCGACAGGCGCATGCGCACACGCTCGTTCAGCGCGGCGACTGGCGCCTCGATCACGGCATCGTCGATCAGAAAGCGTTCAACCTCGGACAAACCGCCCGCTCCTTGCGATGGGGTGCGGGGACTGATAGCAACCGCCTTTGCCCCTCACCAGAGGTTTTGCCATGCAGCCCATCCACATCGTCGGCGCCGGCCTTGCCGGATCAGAGGCCGCCTGGCAGATCGCCCAGGCTGGCATTCCGGTGATCCTGCACGAGATGCGGCCCAAGGTTGAAACCTTTGCGCATCAGTCGGGCGACTGTGCGGAAATGGTGTGCTCGAACAGCTTTCGATCAGACGATGACGTGAACAACGCGGTGGGCCAGCTACACTGGGAGATGCGTGCGGCCGACGGGTTGATCATGGCCATGGCCGACCGCCACCGACTGCCGGCGGGCGGCGCGCTGGCAGTTGATCGCGGTGCGTTTTCCGCGGCGGTCACGCGGGCCCTGACCGATCATCCGCTTGTCAGCTTTGAACCTGGTGAGCTACAGGACCTGCCGACCGATGGCAGTTGGATCATTGCGACCGGGCCCCTGACGTCCGACGCACTGGGTCAGGCCATCGCGCGGGTGACGGGCGCAGAGTCGCTGGCGTTCTTTGACGCGATTGCCCCCATCGTGCATGCCGACAGCATCGACATGTCCGTGGCATGGCGCCAGTCCCGCTATGACAAGGGCGACACCGAAGAGGAACGGACGGCCTATATCAACTGCCCGATGACCAAGCCCGAATACGAGGCGTTCATCGACGCGATGCTTGCCGCCGACAAGGCGCAGTTCCACGAGGGCGAGACGGCGGGTTATTTTGACGGCTGCCTGCCGATCGAGGTGATGACTGAACGCGGGCGCGAAACCCTGCGCCACGGCCCGATGAAGCCTGTCGGCCTGACCAACGCCCACAAGCCCGAAGAAAAAGCCTATGCCGTCGTCCAGTTGCGCCGCGACAACGCGCTGGGCACGCTTTACAACATCGTCGGCTTTCAGACGAAGATGAAGCATGGCGCCCAGACCGAGGTGTTTCGGATGATCCCGGGCCTGCAGAACGCCTCGTTCGCGCGGTTGGGGGGCATTCACCGCAATACGTTTTTGAACTCGCCCACGCTGCTGGACGACCGCATGCGTCTGCGCGCGATGCCGCATCTGCGGTTCGCGGGACAGATCACGGGCGTCGAAGGCTATGTCGAAAGCGCGGCGATGGGGATGCTGGCGGGCCGCATGGCCGCCGCAGAACGTCTGGGCCGCGACTTGCCCCCGCCGCCCGGCACGACAGCCATCGGCGCGCTGGTCCACCACATCACCGGCGGGGCCGAGGCCAAGACGTTCCAACCGATGAACGTCAATTTCGGTCTGTTCCCTCCGGTCGAGGCCAAGGGCGGTCGCCGTGGCCGCAAGGACCGCTATCCGGCCTATACCGACCGGGCCAAGCAGGATTTCGGGGCGTGGCTGGCGGTCCAGTAATCCGGACACGGTTCGCCCCGTCGCCCACAGGTCCGCTGCACTTAGGCCATGCCTTCGCCGCCGTCACCGCCGCGCGGCTGGCGTCACCGGGGCAGTTCCTGCTGCGTATCGAAGATATCGACCGCAGTCGCAGTAAGCCCGAGTGGGAAGCGGCGATCTTTGACGACCTGCGCTGGCTGGATCTGGAATGGGCGCAGCCAGTCATGCGCCAGTCTGGTCGGATGGACGCCTATCGCACGGCGCTGGATACGCTGAACCGGCGCGGGTTGCTGTATCCCTGTCGCTGCAAGCGGTCGGACATCCAGGCGGCCTTGTCAGCGCCGCAGGAAGGCGTCGTCGGACCCGATGGGCCGATCTACCCCGGTACGTGCCGCACCCGTTCGATGGATGATGCCGCGCCGGGCGACGCCATCCGGCTGAACGTGGGCCGCGCTTTCGACCTGATCGACGGCCCTTTGCAGTTCAGCGATCACGGGCTGCATGAAATGGACGCGGTCCAATTTCGGCAGACAGTCGGTGACCCGGTGTTGGCGCGGCGCGGCATGGGAACGTCATATCACCTGTCGGTAGTCGTCGATGATGCGGCCCAAGGCATCACATTGGTGACGCGCGGCGCCGATCTGTTTGATGCAACATGGATCCACGTTCTGCTGCAAAGGTTGCTGGACCTGCCGACGCCGGCATATCACCACCACGCGCTGATCCGCGACGACGACGGCAAGCGACTGGCCAAGCGCGACGACGCGCGCGCCATTGCGTCCTATCGTGCGGCGGGGATGGCCCCGGCCGAGGTGCTAGGGTTGGTCGGGCTCTGACGGCGCCATGACCTCGACCTCAGCCCCATCCCGAACAGCCGTGTAAAAACAGCTGCGGCGGTTGGTGTGACAGGCAGGACCGATCTGTTCGACGAGCAGAAGCAGCGCGTCGCGGTCACAATCCACGCGCATCTCGATCAGCTGCTGTGTGTGTCCCGAGGTGTCGCCCTTGGTCCAGAAGGATTGCCGCGACCGCGACCAGTACGTCACCCGCCCTTCGGCCAGGGTGCGCGCGACCGCATCCGCGTTCATCCACGCCAGCATCAGAACCTCCCCGCTCGCGTGGTCCTGCGCTACGGCGGGTATCAGGCCGTTGGCATCGTATCGCAGCGTGGCAGGGTCGAACGTGACTTCGGTCATGGACTTTCCTTTCAGGGCCATCGCCCCTATCTGCAACGTAATCTAGCCATCACTGCCTGCGGGCAAAAGCCGGGATTGCGCATGGACGAAGACCTCATGGCGCTTTATTCGCGCCGCATTCTGGCGCTGGCGTCCGACATTCCTCACTTGGGACGCCTGCCTGATGCGGACTCACACGCAATGCGAAGATCGCCGCAATGCGGGTCAGTGGTCACGGCATATGTGCGGATGCAAGACGGGCGCATCGCCGATTTCTCGCAAGAGGTTCGCGCCTGCGCTTTGGGTCAGGCGTCTGCCGCGCTGCTGGGTGCCTGCGTCATGGGCCGCACAAAGGCCGAGCTTCAGTCGGGACGGGACGCGCTGTTTGCGCTGCTGAAAGATGGATCGAGCGCCGTGGACAGCCCATTCGAGGGAATAGAGGTCCTGACACCAGCCAAGGAATTCCCCAACCGCCATGCATCGATCATGCTGGCATGGGACGCGACGCTGGACGCAATCGCCAACACAGACCCCTGAAGAAAAAGCCGGCCTGCGTGTGGCAGACCGGCAGGTACGCATCACCGTGCGGCAGGGTGACGGCAGGGACAGCCGTCACACGAAGAGTGATGCGGGGCAGAACAGATCAACCGCCAATCAGCGCCGGCAGACACAGCATGGAGACGGTAGCCACCGCCAGCGCGGCGATGGACAGGATATCGGAAACGGCTTCGTCGAACATGTCAGAACCTTTGCGTTGGCGTATCGGTTGCTGCTTTGTTCTCACGTCGCTCCGATTCTGTAAAGAACATTTTAAGAACTTTTTAATTACCCGGCAGCGATCAGGCGGATCGCCTTGTCCTGTTCCATGAACCAAAGCAGCGTCCGCGCAGCCTCGCCCCGCGGGGATGTGAGGTTCGGGTCACGCTCCAGCAGGGCGCGGGCGTCGTCCCGCGCAATCGCCATCAGCGAAGGCTGGCGTTCCAGATCGGCTATGCGAAATCGTGGCAGCCCGGACTGCGCGGTGCCGATCACGTCACCAGCCCCGCGCATGGCCAGATCTTCCTCGGCGATGCGAAAGCCATCGTCGGTCTCTCGCAGGATGTTCAGACGTCGTTTGCCCGTTTCAGACAACGGGTCCTTATACAGCAGAACGCAGGACGACTGTTCGCTGCCGCGCCCCACCCGCCCGCGAAGCTGGTGCAGCTGCGCCAGACCAAAGCTTTCCGCCCGCTCGATCACCATGATCGTCGCGGCGGGCACGTCGACGCCGACCTCGATCACGGTGGTCGCCACCAGCAGTTGCCCGCGGCCACTGGCGAAGTCTGCCATAGCGGCGTCACGCGCCTCGACCGGCATCTGGCCGTGGATCAGCCGGACCGCATCGCCGAATTCGGCGCGAAGGGATTCGAACCGGGCCTGCGCGGCGGTCAGATCGACCAGTTCGCTTTCCTCAACCAGCGGGCACACCCAATAGGCCCGCGTACCCTGCGCCAGCGCCCCACGAAGCCGCGTGATGACGGTGTCCATCCGGCTGTCCGGCAAAGCGATCGTCGTGATCGGTTGGCGTCCCGGTGGTTTTTCGTCCAGCACCGAAAGCTCCATATCGCCGTACTGTGCCAGCGCCAGACTGCGCGGTATCGGCGTCGCAGTCATCACGAGCATGTCGGGCGGCGCACCGTTTCCCTTCGCCCCCAGACCCATCCGCTGCGCGACCCCGAACCGGTGTTGTTCGTCAATCACCGCAAGGCGCAGGTCATGAAATTCAACGCCCTTCTGAAAGACGGCATGAGTGCCCACGAGGATGTCGATCCGCCCAGACGCGAGGTCGGCCAGGATCTGCGCCCGTTCGGGCCCGCGATCCCGCCCGGTCAGCGCGACGAGCCGCACCCCTGCCGCCTGCGCCAGCGGCTGTAGGGCAGCAAGATGCTGGCGGGCCAGGATTTCGGTCGGGGCCATCAGCACACCCTGCCCGCCCGCCTCGACCGCGATCAGCAGCGACAGCAACGCAACCAGCGTTTTGCCCGCCCCCACATCCCCCTGCAGCAGGCGGTTCATCCGGTGAGGGCTGGCCATGTCGGCCGAGATTTCGGACAGCGCGCGGATCTGCGCACTGGTCGGCGACCACGGCAGACTTTGCAGGACGCGGTCCTGCAGATGCCCGTTCCCGCGCGATTCCCGCCCCGCGCGACGTCGCCGATCCCGCCGCAGCAGCGCAAGCGTCAACTGGTGGGCAAACAGTTCATCATAGGCCAGACGCGCGCGCGCCGGCGCTGTCATTCCGAGGTCAGCCATAGCCTGCGGAGCATGGGCCGTGTTGATCGCGTCGCGCCAACTGGGCCACCCTTCGCGCGTCATCACCGAAGGGTCGATCCATTCCCCCAAATCTGGCAGTCGCGCGATTGCCCCATGTACCCCCTTGGCCATCGTCTTCTGGTTAAGCGTCCCAGACAGCGGATAGACAGCCTCGAACCCCGCAGGCGCAGGGGCGTCCGTCGTGACGATGTGGTCGGGGTGAACCATCTGGGGAATATTGTCGAAAAGCTCGACCTTGCCGGACAGGATTCGCGTCGACCCAATGGGCAATTGGGATTCGACCCAAGGCTGACGGGCATGAAAAAGGACAACCGCGATGTCGCGCGACCCATCGCTGCAGATGACGCGCCACGGTCGGCCACGCCCCACGGGGGCGATATGACGCGTCACCGTGACCCGAACCGTGACGACTTCCGGCGGGCGCAGATCGGCAAGGCTCTCGATCGTTCGCCGCTGCATGCCGTTTTGCGGCAGGGTCAGCAACAGATCACGCGGCCGCGTGACGCCCATCGTTGCAAGCGCCACCGCTGCTTTAGGGCCGATGCCCGGCAGAGTCTCGATCTCTGCGAACAGCGGAAAAAGCTGGGGGGGACGGCCGCGCGCCGCTACGCCTGCGCGATCGTCAGCCATTCGTCTTCGTCAATCACGCGGATGCCAAGCTCGGCCGCTTTCTTGCCCTTGGACCCGGCACCGGGACCCGCCACGACCAGATCTGTCTTGGCGGAAACCGAGCCGGACACCTTGGCCCCCAACGCCTCGGCCCTCGCCTTGGCCTCGGCCCGGGACATGCGTTCCAGCGTGCCGGTGAAGACGACGGTCTGGCCCGCGATGGGACTGTCGACCGCCTGCGGGGCCTCGGCGTCCTGGATGCGCAGATGCGGGATCAGTCTGTCGATGACAGCCCGTTCCGCCGGTTGCTGGAACGCGCGCACCACCGATGCAGCCAGCACCGCCCCTACGCCGTCGATGGACAGCAGGTCATCCCAAATCGGCGCCTGCCCGACCTCGGCATCGGTCATGGCGGTCTGGAAGCTGACCCAGCTGACATAATGGCGGGCAAGCAGCCGCGCGGCCGTCTCTCCCACATGGGGGATGCCCAGTGCAAAGATGACCCGGGCCAGTGAAATATCGCGGCGTTCGTCGATGGCGTCGAACAGCTTGGCGGCCGAACGTTCGCCCCAGCCGTCACGATTTTTTAGACGGGCAAGCGACCCGGCATCCCTGTCCCGCAGAGTAAAGATATCGGCCGGCTCCCGGATCGGCAGGTCGCGGTCTTTGTAGAACGCCTCGATCTGCTTGGCACCCAACCCTTCGATGTCGAATGCCGCGCGAGAGACGAAATGGCGCAGCTTTTCGACCGCTTGGGCGGGGCAGCCCAGACCACCGGTGCAACGCCGCACGGAATCGCCCGCCTCGCGGACCGCGGCGCTGCCGCAGACGGGGCAGATGTCGGGGAAGTGATATGGCGCGCTGTCAGCTGGCCGTCGGTCGGTGTCCACGGCGTCGATTTTCGGGATGACATCACCGGCCCGATACACGCGAACCCAGTCGCCTTCGCGAATGTCGGTATCGCGGATACTGGCACCGTTGTTGTCGATGCCGGCGATGTAGTCTTCGTTATGCAGCGTGGCATTCGACACGACCACGCCGCCGACTGTTACAGGCGTCAGCCGCGCCACCGGGGACAAGGCACCGGTACGCCCGACCTGAATCTCGATCCGGTCGAGTTTGGTCCAAGCCGTCTGGGCGGGAAACTTGTGCGCTAACGCCCAGCGGGGCGTGGTTGAGCGAAACCCCAGCCGCGCCTGCAACGCCAGATCATTCACCTTGTAGACGACACCGTCGATGTCATAGCCAAGGCTCGCGCGGCGCTGCTCGATATCCGTCCAGGCAGCCAGAAGCTCATTTGTCGTGTGACACAATCGGGTCAGCGGGTTTGTGGAGAAGCCCAGATTCTCTAACTTCTCGACCGCCCCCATCTGGGTGTCCGACAGCGGCTCGCTGACCTCTCCCCAGGCGTAGGCAAAGAACCTGAGCGGCCGGCTTGCCGTGACCTTTGGATCAAGCTGGCGCAGCGATCCTGCGGCAGCGTTCCGGGGATTGGCGAACACGCGACCGCCGGTTTCATTCAGAACCGCGAAGTCGGCATGGGTCATGTAAACCTCGCCCCGCACCTCAAGAATCGCGGGGATGTCTTTGCCCGCCAGCTTTTGGGGGATGTCTGCGATCGTGCGCGCATTCGCCGTCACATTCTCGCCGGCGGTCCCGTCGCCACGGGTGGCTGCCTGAACCAAAACGCCGTCTTCATAGCGCAGCGAAAGGGAAAGTCCGTCGATCTTGGGCTCTGCCGTGATGGCGACGGGCGTATCCGGCCCAAGGCCCAGAAAGCTGCGGATGCGCGCCAAGAATTCGACAACGTCGGCGTCCGCAAATGCGTTTTCCAGCGACATCATCCGCTGGCGGTGAACGACCTTGCCAAAGGCGGCTGACGGTGCGGCACCGACTTTTCCGGTCGGGCTTTGCGGGCTGACCAGCGCGGGGAACGCAGCTTCTAGCTCGGTCAGACGGATTTTCAGCGCGTCGTATTCGGCGTCCGTGATGATCGGATCATCTGCGGTATGATAGGCCGAATTGGCGTCCTCCAACCGCGTCGAGATATCGGCGATCTCTGTCGCCGCATCCTCTGCCGAAAGCGTTTCTGCCTTGTCCTTGCCCGCCAACTTGCCCGCCCTTCGGTCGCTCAATGCAACGACCAAACTGTTCTGATGCTGCCTTGGTGATGCAGCGACGGACCCCAAATGTCCATCGCTGCATGGCAGTCAGAGGGCGGTGCGTCAGGCGCTGACGGCAAGTCGGTGCGCGACATCCACCGGCTGTGGGTCGCGCAGGACGTAGCCGCGACCCCACACCGTTTCGATCGGACTGTCGCCGCCAAGCGCCTCGGTCAGCTTCTTGCGCAGTTTGCAGATGAACACGTCGATGATCTTCAACTCCGGCTCATCCATCCCGCCATACAAATGGTTCAGGAACATTTCCTTGGTCAGCGTCGTGCCTTTTCGCAGGCTCAGCAGCTCAAGGATCTGATACTCCTTGCCCGTCAGGTTGACCGTCTTGCCGTGGACATCAGCGGACCGTGCGTCAAGATTGACCGTCAGATCGCCGGTCCGGATCAGCGCCTGGCTGTGCCCCTTTGACCGACGGATGATGGCGTGGATGCGCGCGACAAGCTCATCGCGGTGGAACGGTTTCGTCATGTAGTCGTCCGCGCCGAAGCCGAACCCCTTCAGCTTGCTGTCGGTGTCGTCCGCCCCGGTCAAAATCAGAATCGGCGTATCGATTCGGGCCAGCCTGATCTGACGCAGCACGTCCATGCCGGGCATATCCGGAAGATTGAGGTCCAGCAGGATCAGGTCGTAATCATACAGTTTGGCCAGATCGACGCCTTCTTCGCCCAGGTCGGTGAGATAGACGTTAAAGTTGGCGTTCTTGAGCATCATCTCGATGCTGCGGGCGGTAGTCGGATCATCCTCGACAAGCAGAATTCGCATCTTCTCGACCCCTAGCGAAAGACCTTTCCACCCTGATCAAGGCAAAAGGTTAATTTCCCGTTAGCGGTGCGTTCTTTTTCTGTCCACTCTCCTTATGCCTGTATCGCTGAAGTGACGTGACTTTCAGTGCGTCACGACCGTGAACGGCACGGGCAGAGGTCCAGCTGGCCAGTTCCTCGGCCGTCAGGTCGTACCGGCGAAGCGCCTCTTCCGCCGCGATCAGGCCGTGTTCGACCGCGAGGACGACCGTGTTCTTGCGGCTGGCCACCCATCGCGCCCCGACGGGCGGCAGATCTGCCAGCGACAGATACCCACCGTCGGGCAGATGGACGACACGGGGTCCGTGGGTTTTACGTACAAACATGAAAAGCCTTTTGTCTTTCGGCATTTCTGTTTGACCACACGGCATTTAATCCAAGGTGAATCGCCGGGTTGAGAATTCCGCACAAATTTATATGTTCAGGCTCAACGGAAGTGTCGCCCGACACGTTGCCGGAACGGATATTCGACCATGACCATCGCGACCCCTATCCTTCGCCCCGCGGAGCATCCCGTCAATTCGCTGGGCTTCGCCAAGCCGCCATCAGCCACGCGCGTGGTCGTGGCCATGTCCGGTGGCGTGGACAGCTCTGTCGTCGCCGCCATGCTGGCCGAGGAAGGCTATGACGTCGTGGGCGTGACGCTCCAGCTTTATGACCACGGGCAGGCGCTGGCCAAAAAGGGTGCGTGCTGTGCGGGTCAGGATATCCATGATGCGCGACGCGTGGCCGAACGGATCGGGTTTCCGCATTATGTCCTTGATTACGAAAACAAGTTTCGTGAGTCGGTGATCGACGAATTCGCCGACGCTTATTTGGCCGGCGCAACGCCGGTGCCCTGCATCCGCTGTAATGAGCGGGTGAAGTTTCGCGATCTGCTGGAAACCGCGCGCGATCTGGATGCCGACTGCATGGCGACCGGCCATTATATCCGGCGCGAAATGGGATCCGCATCGGCAGAACTGCACATGGCCGCCGACGCCAACCGCGACCAAAGCTATTTCCTGTTCTCCACCACCAAAGAACAGTTGGACTATCTGCGCTTTCCCTTGGGCGGCCTGCCAAGCAAGGCCGAGACGCGGGCGTTGGCCCAACGCTATGGGCTTTCGGTGGCCGACAAGCCCGACAGCCAGGACATCTGCTTTGTGCCGAACGGGAACTATGCCAGCGTGATCGAAAAGCTGCGCCCCGGCGCGGCGGACCCCGGCGACATCGTCGACATGGACGGCAATGTTCTGGGCCAGCACCGCGGTGTCATCCACTATACCATCGGTCAACGGCGGGGGCTGGGGATCGGTGGCTTGGGCGACCCGCTTTACGTCGTGCGGCTGGATCCGAAGGCGCGCCACGTGGTTGTCGGACCGAGAGAGGCCTTGGCCACCCGAACCGTGCCCGTGGCCGAAATCAACTGGCTGGGCGAAGGTGGCTTTGCCGATTTGGCGTCGCGCGAAGTCATGGTCCGGATCAGGTCAACCCGACCGCCGAAAGACGCCATTCTGAGGCCGACCGGCCCGACGACAGCCGAGGTCGAACTGATCGAGGCAGAAGAAGGTGTCAGCCCGGGTCAGGCGTGCGTTTTTTATGAAACAGGGACCACACGCGTTCTGGGCGGCGGTTGGATCAAGTCAAGCGAAGTGGCACGATGACGGATTGGTCGGACATCCCGGTCGCCATGAACGGCGGCGATACACTTACGTTGGACCAGTGGCGCGGCAAGGTCGTCTTGGTCGTCAACGTCGCGTCGAAATGCGGCCTGACCCCGCAATATGAGGGGCTGGAGGCGCTTTACCGCGACAAGCATGACGCGGGGCTGGAGATTCTGGGAGTGCCCTCGAACGACTTTCTGGGACAAGAGCCCGGAAACGACGCCGAGATCGCAGAATTCTGCCAACTTACCTACGACGTGACATTCCCGCTTGCGTCGAAAACCCCGGTGTCAGGCCCGGATCGCCACCCGTTGTATTCGGCGCTGATCGCGGCAATCCCAGATACGCCGGGTGCCGAGGCGCGCCGCGCGAAGCTTTCCGCCAAGGGCATCCCTGTCAACCAGCCACCCGAGGTGCAGTGGAACTTCGAGAAGTTCTTGATCGGTCGCGATGGCACTTTGGTTGCGCGGTTTGCGCCGGACACCAAGCCGGATGACCCCGCATTCTTGCAGGCAATTGACGACGCGCTCGGTCAGGCAGCCGACAGATAATCCTGAATCCGTCGCATCATTGAACGCAGGCCGTTCGAGCGTTGCGACGACAGGTGTTCCTCCAGATGCAGACGGCCAAGTTCGGCCTCGGGGTCGATCTTGGCTGCCTCCGTCACGGGGACGCCGGCGTAAAGCGCGTGCAGGACCCCGATCAGGCCGCGCACAATCATCGCGTCGCTTTCGCCTTGAAAATCAAACCGTCCGTCTTCGACATGCGGCATGATCCACACCTGGCTGGAGCAGCCTTCGACCTTGGTCGCCGGAACCTTCAGGGCATCATCCATGGCGGGCATCGCCTTACCCAGTTCGATGACGTGGCGATAGCGGTCTTCCCAGTCGTCCAGAAAGGCGAAATCGTCGACGATGGATTCAAAAGCGGGCGTTGCCATCATGCTCTCCGGCAGTTGCGGGTCGGACATAGCCCTCCATCCGCCCGACGTCAAAGGTCGGCGCAGATGCGCCCTTCCGACAGACGCGAAGATGGCCTATCACCAACAAAACGGCGGGACGGGATTTGAGATGCTGAAACAGACCACCTTGTCATTGGCAGCACTGGCCTTTCTGGCAGGCTGCGGCGATAGCAGCCTGAACCCGACGCGCTGGTTTGGCGGGCCGCGTGATACCGGACCGACCACGTTGGACCCCAAGGGTGGCTATGGCCCCAGCGATGCGCGCATGGCGTTCGGCCAGATCGTCGCCACGAAGTGGGAACCGACGAACGAGGGCCGTCTTCTGGTCGTCACCGCGATGCCGCCCACGCAAGGTTATTGGAACGTCGCCCTGATTCCCGAAGTCGCACAGCCCGAGGGTCGTTTGGCTACCGATGCCGACGGCGTCCTACGGCTTCGGCTGGTCGGCAATCCGCCCCCCCGCGACAGCGTTGAGGCGCGGCGCCCAGCCCGCCAAGGCGATCTGATCACAGCCGCGATCAGCGTGCCGAGCGGCGCACTGTCGCGGATGTCACAGGTCGTTGTCAGCGGCGCGCAGAACGCAGTGACGGTCCGCCGTTAGGCTTTGGGCTTCATGCAGCGCAGATAGGTCCAGGTCGGGACGCGCGCGCCGCGTGCGACCGACCAGCTTTCTGCGTCACCCAGATAGCTGAAACCAGCATTCGTCAGAACCTTGGCCGAGCCGGGGTTATCCTGAAATGCTTCGGCGAACAGGGTGCGCGAATCGTGGGGGTTGGCGGCCACGAGCGCGGATACCGCCTCGGTCGCGAAGCCGGTGTTCCAGAAACCCGCGCCAATCCAGAAGCCAAGCTCGGATTGCGCATCATCGACCCGCGTCAGGGATACGACGCCGACCAGCTCGCCCAGACCGGTGCACGAACAATCGATCGCCCAGACGTCCTCGTCGCGTTCATGCGCGATAGCGCGTGTCACATACGCCTCGGCAGCGCCCGGCGGCAAAGGATGCGGCACGGCGCGGGTGCCCTGCGCGACACGACGATCTGACGTGTAATGGGCAATCAGGCCAGCATCTGAACGGCGCAGCGGACGCAGCATGAAACGTTCGGTTTCGATGATGCCTTGTGGTTCAGCAAGTGCGGCAAAGTCGGTCATGGGGATACTCTGAAAAAGCGGGCGGACTTTCGGCCGCCGAATACAACACAAACGTAACGCTTGAATTGCGAAGGGGGATCGGTTGCCCGACCCCCCTTGCGCGAATTTTATCGGCTTCAGATCGGGTTATTCAGCGGCAACGACCGGCAGAACCGAAATATAGGTGCGACCCTTCATGCCCTTGGCAAAGGTGACCTGACCGTCGCTCAGCGCGAACAGCGTGTGGTCACGACCCATGCCGACATTGGCGCCCGGCCACCACTGGGTGCCGCGCTGACGCACGATGATGTTGCCGGCGATCGCTGCTTGGCCGCCGAACAGTTTGACGCCGAGACGGCGACCGGCCGAATCGCGACCGTTGCGGGATGAACCGCCTGCTTTCTTGTGTGCCATGGATCAGTTCTCCTCGGCTTTTTTCGCGCGGGGTGCGCGTTTGGTGGGGGCTTTGGCCGGTGCTTCTTCAGCAGCGGCGCGAGGGCCTTGGGCGTGAGCCGCGATACGCGCAGCACGTGCACCGGTTGCCAGCTTGACGTCCGACGAGTCGGCGCCGTTTTCCAGCAGGTCCGTAACGCGGATCAGCGACAGGGTCTGACGGTGGCCACGGGTGCGCTGCGACGAATGCTTGCGGCGACGCTTGTGGTACGTGATGACCTTGTCGGCCTTGATGGTGTCGATGATTTCGGCAACCACGCCAGCGTCGGCCACCGTGGGCGCGCCGATCGCCGAACCGATCATCAGAATCTCACCAAAGCGGACCTTGTCGCCTGCTTCAGCATCCAGTTTTTCGACGCGCAGCACATCACCAGCTTGAACCCGGTACTGCTTGCCGCCCGTCTTGAGGACTGCGAACATCATATCGTCTTTCGTCTTCCGCGTCCTTTGGCCCCGAATCGTCGGAGTTTGTGGGTTGACCCGCCGCAGACAGCGCACCTTTCGCAAGGTGATTGTGAAAATTGAATGACCGGCCACAGGCTGACGCCCGGCCGGACCCGCGCCTTATCACGTAACTCTGCCCACAAGTCAACCTTGAGGTGCGGTCAATTATGCCCGCCTTGCGCCATGTCAGATTGCGCCTGGTTCACGGCCTCCGCCAGGCGGGGTGAACGGGCCAACGCAGCGGCGAACACCTCGTTCCGGCGGGCGAAAAGGTCGCGATACCAGTCTCGGCGGGCCACGGTCTGGTGCCACAGCAACCGGGAATCTGACACGTCGCGTCGGGCCCTGTCAGCGATTTGCCGACGCAGATCATGATTGCTGACCAGCTCTGCAAGTTGCTGGGCAAACTCCTCGGGGGTATTGGCCAACAGCCCGTTTTCGCCATGCCGGATGGTCGCGGCATAGACGGTCGGCGATGCGATCATGACCGCACCGCGCGATGCTGCCTCAACCCATTTGACGTCCGATTTCCCGAGATTCTCGATGTCCGGCAGAAGGGGGGACAGGGCCACGTCCACATCGCCCAGAAGACGGATATAGTCAGGATACCGCAGCAGGTTCATGAAACGCTTGTTGTCTGTCGGCAACGCATCGAAAAACAGCCTGTTGCGCACGACGGAAAATCGAACCTGAGGATGTGCACGGATCGTGGTGGCGAGCGCCTTGGCGAACGGCTCTGTGCCAAGGCGGTTCAGTGCGGCGAAAACCACATGGAACGGTCGCCCATGAGGCGTTCGAACCGGCCCCAGTTCCGGCACAGCGTTGGGAAAGACGCGCGTTTCAGGGTTAAGGCGCCCGAACAGCTGCCCAAGCGCCGGGGTCGAGGTCTGAACCGCGTGCACGCACCCGACCGAGTCGTGATAGATTTCCGGCGTGTTCATCATGCCCCGCACACGCGCCACCAGCAGCGGGTCGTCATCATATTCCAGAACCACCACCCAACCGCGCGCCTGTGCGCGGCTGACCAGCCGCACCATCCGCTCCGGCTCTCCTACGCGCGGGCGCTGGATGACCAGAACACCGGGGTCGCCCGTCGGGATGAATAAGTCTCGCTCGGACGAGGTGACGTGCAGCGTCGGCTCGGCCATCAGCGCGGTTGCGGGCTGCGTTGTGCGCACGTCCATCAGGCGCGGGACGAGGTGGGCCATATGCACCCGCAACTGCCGGGACCGCGCCGCGCGCTCTGGCCGGGCCGAGACGATAAATCCCAACGTGCGCAGCCGGTGACGCACCGCAGGGTCGTCCACGTTGCCCATCTGGGCGACGGTAGACGTATCCGGTAGGTCCCCTTCGGGCATGGTATCGATGATCGGACGCAGCCGTTCCGGCTTCAGCCCTGCCTCGACCACCAAAGCTGCGACTTCTCGCTGGCTGAAGCGGGCCAGACTGTCGGCGCGATCGGTGCCCTCGCGCAGATCGCGCATACGCTGCCAATGGCCGGCGTGGGCGAACTGCGCAATCAGAACGCCGTCCGTGTCCACCAGCCGTCCCATGGCCGACAGCGCGGCCCGCGGATCGCGCGGCGCGGCATTCATCAGGACGACGACGTCATAAGGTCCCGCCGGAAAGTTGGCGGACGTCAGATCGGCCTCGGTCGCCGCTTCGACGGCATGGCATTGCGCCGTAGGCTTGCGCAGCAGCAGCTGCGCCTTGATCCGATCGGCGCCGGCCCCGATGATCAGAAATTGCGAACGTGTGGCCGGGATGAGATCAAGGACCGGTCGGACCGACAGCCTGTTCATCCGCTCGGCAACCGAGTGCATCGATCTGGCCTAGCCTTGCCACTTCATGACGAGTTGGGTCTGGGTCACGATGGCGCAGACCTTTCCATCGTCGCGTGTGATCGTCGTCTGCCAGACATGCGTCGTCTTGCCGGTATGCAGCGGCTTTGCCGAGGCACGGGCGGTTTCTCCGTCACGAACCGGGCGCAGAAAGTTGGTTTTGCTTTCGATCGTCGTGGTCGCCATGCCATCGGGCAGGTGCGCATAGGTCGCAGCCCCGCCGATGAAATCCGCCAGAGCCATGATCGCGCCGCCGTGCATGACGCCGTTTCCGTTCAGGACCGCCCCATCGACCTTGACCTCGGCCACGTATTCATCCGGCCCGAACGACACCACGCGCGCGCCCAGTGTCTGTGCGAAAGGCTGGCTGGCGACGATCTGGTCTGACTGGGCTTTGTCCATGTGGTCCTACTGGCGGTCGGTTGCGTGGAATGGGCGGTGGTCAGGTTAAAGGGTCAGGCTTCGGCCTTTTCGGCCAGCGCCAACCACTCCTCCTCGGCGTCGGACAGTGCCGTCTGACGTTCTGCCAAGGCTTCAGTCGCCTTTTTAAACTTGGCGGGCGCGGTCTGGAAAAGTTCAGGCTGCGCGAGATATTCGTGCAGCTTGCCAATCTCTGCCTCAAGCCGCGCGATCATATCGGGAAGCGTGTCGAGGCGGTGCTTTTCGGTAAAGCTCAGCTTCACCGCGGGCGCGGTTGGAGCGGCTGGCTTCTCAGCCTTCGCGGCCGGTTTGGGTGCGACAGCCTTAGCGGCAGCAGCATCGACCCCAAAGCCCGCGGCGTCGTTTCCGCCCTCGGCCCGCTGGCTGCGATAATCGCTCCACCCTCCGGCATAGACGGTGGCGCGACCGTCCCCCTCCATCGCGACGGTGGTGTCCGCCACGCGGTCGATGAAGTCACGGTCGTGGCTGACCAGCAGAACAGTTCCGTCGTATTCGCCCAGAATGTCCTGCAGCAGATCCAGCGTTTCGATGTCCAGATCGTTGGTCGGTTCGTCCAGAACCAGCAGGTTCGACGGTCGCGCCATGATCTTGGCCAGCAACAGCCGTGCCTTTTCGCCGCCCGACAGGCTGCCAACCGGCGCACGCGCCTGACCGTCGTCGAACAGAAAGTCCTTGAGATAGGCGACCACATGGCGGGGCTGGCCGCGCACCATGACCTGATCCGCCCGGCCGCTGACACGCATCGCGGGATCGCCGACCAGCGCATCCCAAAGGCTGACGCTTTCGTCCAGTTGCGAACGGGTCTGATCGAACACCGCGACATCAAGGTTCGTGCCGTGGGTGATGGTGCCTTCATCAGGCGCCACCTCGCCGGTCAGCATCTTGATCAGTGTGGTTTTGCCAGCCCCGTTCGGGCCAACGAACGCGATCCGGTCGCCTCGCATCACGCGCAGGTCGAACGGACGCAAAATGGTACGGTCGCCGAACGTCTTGGTGATGCCCTTGGCTTCCAGCACGCGCTTGCCCGACTGTGGACCCGCATCCAGCGCCATGGCCGCCGTGCCCTGACGTCGGATCTGGGACGCACGTTCGGCGCGCAGGTCCTGCAGCGCACGAACCCGGCCCATGTTTCGCTTGCGGCGAGCGCTGATGCCTTCAACGGCCCAACGGGCCTCTGCCTTGATCTTGCGGTCAAGCTTGTGGCGCGCCTCGTCCTCGGCGGCCCATGTAGCCTCGCGCCATTCCTCGAACCCGGCAAAGCCGCGATCCTGACGGCGCACCTGCCCCCGGTCGATCCACAGCGTCGCCCGGGTCAGCGCCCGCAGGAACGCGCGGTCGTGCGAAATCAGCACAAAGGCTGAGCGGGTGGTGGACAGCTGCTCTTCCAGCCAGCCGATCGCCTCGATGTCCAAGTGGTTCGTCGGCTCGTCCAGCAGCATCAGGTCAGGGTCCTGGGCGATCAGACGCGCCAATGCGGCGCGGCGACGTTCACCGCCCGATGCAGTGCTGACGGGACGCGCGGGGTCGAACTTCAGCCCTTCCGCGGCAATGGCGACGCGGTATTCCTCGCCCGCTGGCAGACCGGCGGCGGCGAAATCGCCCAGCGTTTCGAATGCGGACAGGTCCGGGTCCTGTTCCATGTATCCGACGCTCGTGCCTGCAGGCATGACGACGGTGCCGCGGTCGGGTTCGACCAGTCCGGCCATCACCTTCATCAGCGTCGATTTGCCGGACCCGTTTCGCCCGACCAGCGCCACACGGTCGCCTGACTGGACGGTCAGGGACAGTTCATTGAAAACAGGGTTTCCGCCGTAGGTCAGCGAAATGTCGGTCAGCTGTAAAAGGGGTGCGCGCGCCATTCCCGCGCCCTACCCCGACCACGCGCGCGGGTCAACGCACGCGGCGACACGCACCGCCTGCCATGGCCGCAACCTGCCCAAAATTTCATCGTCACGTCATTGCAATCGTCACACGCTCTCGCGGTTGGACCGAAACTGGGGCAACATGCGTTGCGACCACTCATCCCTGACGTTGAAGCAGGGTTTTCGACACTCAGTTTCACCGAGGTGACAGATGCTGGACTTTGGCTCTCGCAAGGGCGTTACGGGCTTAGGCCAGGTTGACAGCGGTGATATCGAACCCATTCGTTTTCAATTCTGGACCGGTGGCAGCCTGTTTGCGGCGGGTCAGGATCTGGCCGCTGACGCGCGTCCTGACGTGCAGGATATGCCGACGAAACCTGTTCGCCGTCTGAACGAAAACCAGAAAGAGCTGCAGGACCAATATCTGGCGACCGTCGCCGCCGCTGCGTCGGGCGAATTGGTCACCCCTGCGGCCGAGTGGCTGATCGACAATAACCACATGGTCGAAGAAAACATCCGCCAGCTGCGCGAAGGCTTCAACCGTGGGTTTCTGAGCCAGTTGCCGCTGGTGCAACTGGCCGATGGTCGGGACATGCCACGCGCGCTGGTCATCGCATGGTATGTCGTCGCGCTGACAAATTCGGAAATCACGGCCGAAGCACTCACCGAATTCCTTCAGGGTTATCAGACGCGCATCACCCTGAATATCGCAGAGCTTTGGGCAATTCCGGTTTTTCTGCGCTTTGCGTTGATCGAAAATCTCAATCGTCTGGCCAAGCGGGTGACATTGGCGCGCGCGCGGCGCAACCATGCCAACGCGATTGCCGACGCCATCGCCGACGCCCCCAGCCGCAGTGATATCAATGCGCTGATCACCCGCGAAGGGGATTGGTTGAAACTGGACACGGTCGCTGCCCAGTTGATGTACCGGCTGCGTGACAGCAATGATGGCGCGCGGCTGGCGCTGGACGCGATTGAACGGTCGGGTGGTGGTCCGGGCAGTCTGGAGCGCGCGGTTCAAGCCGAATATGCCCGGCAATCCAGCGGCAACGTGACCACCGGCAACATCGTGCGCAGCCTGCGTCGGATGGGCGAAATCGACTGGTTGACGTGGTTTGAAGACAACAGCCGGGTCGATGCGTTGCTGAACGACACGACCGAGTTCGGTCGTCTGGATCAGCCGACCCGCAGCGCCTATCGCGCGGCGATCGAACGTATCGCCCGCCGATCAGAGCTGGACGAGGTCGCGGTCACCAAGCGCGCGTTGGAAGCTGCCGGCGCTGACGCCGTAACTGAGAACGCGCAGGATCACGGCCTGCCGGTGATCGGCCACCTTTTGGTTGGGGAGGCGCGCAACCGCTTCGCGGAGCAGGCGGGCTATGACCCGACCCTGGGTGAGCGTCTGGGTGCGTCCTATCGACGGCTCGGATGGCTGGGAATCGTTTTACCGATGTCCCTGCTGACAATCGTTCTGCTGGCGATCCTTAACTATTTCCTGCCAGTCTCGCTCGGCGGTTGGCAACGTGTTCTGTTGCTTGCGCTGGCGGCGTGGCCTGCGTCCGATACTGCCCTGCGACTTGTGTCCTTCATTGTGTCCCGCACAGTCACCCCCAAGCGGCTGCCCGCGTACGACTTCCGCACAGACGGCCCCCCGACTGAGGCACGTACGCTGGTCGTCATCCCCGGAATGATCAGCAGCCTGGACGCGGTCGACGAGCTGGCTGACACGCTGGAGCTGCATTATCTGGCGAACCCGCGCGGTGACGTGTCGTTTGCGCTGCTGACCGACTGGCGCGATGCCCCGACCGAACATCTATCGGACGACCAGATGCTTCTCGACGCGGCGCGTGAACGCATCGAGGTTCTGGCCGACCGATACGATCACGGCGGCAAGCGTCGTTTCTTCCTGCTGCATCGCCGCCGTCAGTGGAACTCCCATGAAGGCGCCTGGATGGGGTGGGAACGCAAACGCGGCAAACTGGCGGAGCTGAACGAGCTGCTGCGCGGCGGCGCGGCCACCAGCTTTATCGACACCGGCGCGACCCCGCCCGAGGGCGTGCGCTATGTCGTGACGCTGGACAGCGACACCCGCCTGCCGCGTGACACCGTGCCGTCCCTTGTCGGGAAGATGGCGCATCCGGTGAACCGCGCCGTCGCGCGACCGGACGGGACCGTCAAATCCGGCTACGGCATCATGCAGCCGCGCGTGACGCCGTCTCTGACGACCGGCGCGGACGCGTCGATCTTTCAGCGTATCTTCTCAGTCAACCGCGGGATGGATCCCTACGTCTTCACCGTGTCGGATCTTTATCAGGACCTTTACGGCGAGGGCAGTTTTACCGGCAAAGGCATTTACGACGTCGACGCGTTTGAGCGTGCGATGGACAATCGCATCCCCGAAAACCGGGTGCTTAGCCACGACCTGCTGGAAGGCTCGCTGGCTCGCGCCGCATTGGTCACCGACATCGAAGTCGTCGAGGATTTTCCCCTTCGCTATTCGACTGAATCCGCGCGCCAGCATCGCTGGACGCGCGGCGACTGGCAGCTTTTGCCATTCATCTTCGATCGGGCAAATGGCCTCAGCGGTCTCGCCCGCTGGAAGATGGTCGACAACCTGCGGCGAGAGATCGTGTCGCCTGCATGGCTTCTGGCATCGGTGGCAGGGTGGCTGACCCTGCCCGGTTGGTGGGCGGCAGGTTGGCAGGTCGCGATGATCCTTCTGCTGGCTCTGGTCGCGATCTTGCAGTTCGACGTCGGTATCCTGATGCGCCGTCGCGAGGCGGCGATGGGATACTACGCCCGTGGCATCGCCAAGGACGCACTGGGATACCTCATGGAGCTTGGGTTGCGCGTGGCCTCCATGGCCGACCGCGCCGCAAACTCGATAGACGCGATCACCCGTGCCATGTGGCGGATGTTCGTCAGCAAACGCCACTTACTTGAATGGACCACCGCACGGGAAAGCGCGTCGGCGCATTCCGGCATCCCCGCGGCGCGCCGGCTGCTCAGCCCCGCTATCGGGATCGTTGCACTGCTGGCGACCGCATTGATCAACCCGTCGGCGATCCCGGTCGCCTTGGTCATGTCCGTTCTGTGGATCGTCGCCCCGTGGGTGGGCCAGCGCGTGTCCCAACCGTTGGCCACCGAAGACCGGCTGCTCCTGTCGAATGACGAACGGTCGGAACTGCGCGGCGTCGCCCGTGTCACGTGGCGCTTTTTTGAGGATTTCGTCAACGAGCAGACGAACCACCTGCCCCCCGACAACTTCCAGGATCTGCCCGCCCCGAAGCTGGCCGAACGGACCTCGCCCACGAATATCGGGCTGTACCTGATGTCCGTGATGTCGGCCCGGGACTTTGGCTGGTTGGGGATGGACACCGCATTGGGGCGCATCACCGATACGCTGAACACCATGCAGCGGATGCCGCGTTATCGCGGTCATTTCTATAACTGGTACGACACGCGCAATCTGACAGTCCTGCCACAGCCCTATCTGTCGTCCGTGGACAGTGGGAACCTCGCGGGCCTGCTGGTCGCTTTGTCGGCCGGCCTGCGCATGTGGGCGCAAGCGCCCGCGGCGGCCCTGCAGACCGATCCCGCTGGATTGGGCGATACGCTGGGACAGTTGCGCCTTGCATATGCCCGCCTGCCCGCCGCTGGGCGCCGCAGCGTAAGCAAACTGCGCGAAACCTTCGGTGAGCGGTTGGAAGGTTTCGCCAGCAAACACGCCTCTGTCATGGCCGATCCCAAGACCGCACCCATCGGCTTGCAGGACATGCAGGTGCTGGCCGCTGATATCCAACGACTGGCACAAGACGTCGCCGACACGTCGGACGACGCCGAGGCTGGCGCGGGTGCAGACGTTCTGTGGTGGGCCAAGGCGCTGACGCGCAACTGCGCCGAGGTGCTGGTCACGCCGCCCAGTGGACGCGATGCATTGGCGGCCTTGACGGAACGTCTGACAGACATGTCCGAACGCGCCCGTGCGATGGCGTTCGAAATGGACTTCGGCCTTTTCGTGCAACGCGAAAAGATGCTGCTTTCCATCGGCTATCGCCCGCTGGAAGAGGAGTTGGACGAAAGCTGCTATGACCTGCTGGCGTCCGAGGCGCGGCTGACCTCGTTCCTGTCCATCGCCAAGGGTGATCTGCCCAAGGAACACTGGTCCCGGCTGGGTCGCCCGTTTGCGGCGTTCGGCAGTCGCGGCGCGCTGTTGTCGTGGTCGGGCTGCATGTTCGAATACCTGATGCCGCCCCTTCTGATGAAGGAACGGCATGGCGGTATCCTGAGCCACTCCAACAGCATGGCCGTGGATGTGCAGATGGAATACGGACGTTCGCGGTCGATGCCGTGGGGCGTGTCGGAAAGCGCGTTCAACGCCCGCGACCGTGACATGAATTATCAGTATTACGCATTCGGTGTTCCGGCGCTGGCGCTGAAACGCGGTGGCGGCGACCCGGTTGTGGCGCCGTACGCAACGATCCTTGCGGCACAGATCCGGCCCGAGGCGGCGGTGCGCAACCTCGCGCGGTTGACCGAACTGGGTGCGCGGGGGCCATGGGGCTTCTACGACGCCGTCGATTTCACGCCGACGCGGCAAAGCGGTGACCACACGCATGAGGTCGTTCGTAACGTCATGGCCCACCACCATGGCATGTCCATCATGGCCATCGCCAACACCGTGCTGGACGGCATCCACCGCGACCGTTTCCACGACGACCCGGTGGTGCGCGCAGCCGAACTGCTGCTTCAGGAAAAGTCACCACGCGAGGTCGTGCCGGTCACCCGCGCCCCTTTGATGGCCGAAAACGGAAGCGGAGCAACCACCGCCGTGTCGGAGGCGCAGACCTATGTCGACGACCCGGCCCACGCACCGCGAGAGGTCGCGCTGCTGTCGAACGGCAACCTGTCGACGATGATTTCATCGACCGGCGCAGGCCAATCCAGCGTCGGCAGCATCGCCATCAACCGCTGGCAGGCCGACCCGACCAAGGACCGGGGCGGCATCTTCCTGATGATGCGCGACGTCCAGTCAGGTGAATGGTGGTCGGCGACACCGGCCCCGTTCAAAGGCAAGGACGAACGCGCATCGGCCATCTTCTCTGACCACAAGGCGGAATTCTTCAAGACGGCCAACGCCATTGAGTCGAAGCTTGAGGTCGTCGCCGCGACCGAAGCGAACGCCGATGGCAGGCGCCTGACCTTGCGCAACCGGTCAGGCCGCGACCGCGTCATCGAGGTGACGTCCTACGGCGAAATCGTTCTGGATAATCCCGGCGCGGACCGCGCGCACCCGGCGTTCTCAAAAATGTTCGTCTGGACCGACATTCGAAACAACGGCAACCTGATCGTCGCCGAACGTCGGCCGCGCGATCCGTCTGGCACTCGCCGTTATCTCGCGCATCTCGTCACCTCGCACACCGCCGCGATCGACAGCCCGGTCGAAGCTGAAACAGACCGGCGCGCCTTCATCGGACGGGGGCGCAGTCTGGGCGATCCGGCAGCCCTACTGCCCGGCGCTACGCTCAGCGGAGCCAAGGGCTATACGCTTGATCCGGTCTTCGCGATCCGCCGTCGCATTCGCGTTCCTGCCGGTCGGACGGTCAGTCTCATCTATTGGACGATCATGGCCGACACCGAAGAAGCGCGGGACGAGGCCGCCGCCCATTACGCCCACTCTCAGGTCTTTGACCACGAGCTGCGTCTGGCGTGGACGTGGAGCCAGGTTCAACTGCGCCACCTTGGCATCACGGTCGAGGATGCACAGCTTTACCGCCGCTTTGCCGCGTTCCTTGTCTATCCTGACCTGCGGCTGGCACTTGGCGCGGAACAGCGTGCCGGGCTGGGGCCGCAGTCATCGCTCTGGCCCATGGGGATTTCGGGCGACGACCCGATCACCGTCATCCGCATCGACGATGAGGCGGACCTGCCCATCGTCGTGCAGGCGTTGAAGATGCATCAGTTCCTGCGCGCGCGCGGCGTGCCCGGCGATCTGGTTGTCCTGAACGAACGTGCGTCCAGCTATGTCCAGGATCTACAGCATGCGATCCGCGCGCGCTGTGACATGGCCATCGCGCAGGCAGGCGGGCCTGACCCGGCGCGTCATGTCCACGCGATCCGTCGCGACCAGCTGTCGGCGGAAAGTTTCAACACGCTGATGGCGGCCGCCCGAGTCGTTCTGCATACCCGTAACGGCAAGCTCTCCGATCAGCTGAATCGCCTGCCCGAGAGCCGCGCAATTCTGGCCGATCGCGATCCGCTGCCGGATCTGGATCACCGTGCCCCGGACCGGCCGCGCCAGCCGCCACCGACC
Source organism: Paracoccus denitrificans (assembly GCA_003240735.1). Lineage (GTDB taxonomy): Bacteria > Pseudomonadota > Alphaproteobacteria > Rhodobacterales > Rhodobacteraceae > Paracoccus > Paracoccus denitrificans_A. Next base: position 82,955 of record QFNE01000008.1, read on the forward strand.
CCGCTTTTGTTCTGGAACGGCTATGGCGGTTTCTCGGACGACGGACGCGAATACGTCCTGCGCGTCACGCCGGACCGGCCGACGCCGCAGCCATGGATTAACGTGATCGCCCGGGACGACTTCGGCTTCCACGTCTCGGCCGAAGGTGCCGCATTCACGTGGGCCGAAAACTCGCGCGACTATCAGGTCACGCCATGGTCAAACGACCCGGTCACCAACCCGGTTGGCGAGACGATCCTGATCCACGACCCTGAGACCGGACGTGTGGCGACACCTTTCCCCGCGCTGTGTACCGACCGCAACATCACGTTCGAGGTAGCCCACGGCATGGGCTACAGCCGCTTTGCCGCCGATTTCGGCTGGGTCTACGTCGAAGCGATCATGACGCTCGCCCACGACCAGCCGGCGCGGCTGACCCGGCTGAAGGTCACGAACCGGACAGGTCGCACTTTGCGTGTGCAGGGGATCGCGTATGCCGAACTTGTGCTGGGCAACGATCGCGCCAAGAACGCGACCATGTTGCAGGCGAAGTTCGACCCGCAGGCTGGGGCCATTCTGGTCACGAACCCCTACTCCACCGAGTTCGCGGGCCGCGTCACGGCGTTGGCGTGCGACCGTAAGCTGGATGGGATCTGCGCGTCCCGGACCGCCTATCTTGGCCGTGGCGGGCGGGTGAAACGCCCGACCGCACTGACCCAGTGGCCGACCGTCACGGCACCGGAGCAGTCGTTGCCCACCGACGCAGACCCCTGCGCCGCGATCCGGTGGACCATGTCGATTGAACCAGATGAAACGATCGAAACCACCGTCGTTCTGGCCGACACCCATGCGGACAAGATCGCGGATGTCCTGCAGGCGGTGCGCGGTCCGGATGCCACCGAAAAAGGTCTGGCTGCACTGCAAGGGGGCTGGGACGATTTCCTGTCCACCATCCAGGTTGAAACGCCGGACCCCAAGCTGAACATCCTGGTCAACAGCTGGCTGCCATATCAGGCGCTCGGGTGCCGCATCAACGCGCGGACGGCGTTCTATCAGGCATCTGGGGCCTACGGTTTCCGGGACCAGTTGCAGGACACCGCCGCGCTGATCCTGCAAAACCCGGACCTGTGCCGTCGCCAGATCCTGAATGCGGCGTCGCGGCAGTTCCCCGAGGGCGATTTCCAGCACTGGTGGCTGCCGCGTACTGGGGCCGGGGTCCGGACCATGATCTCGGACGACGTGGTCTGGCTGGGCAACATCACCGCCCACTACATCAACTCGACCGGCGACAAGGCCATTCTGGATGAAAACCTTGAATTCATTCAGGGCCCTGAACTTGAACCCGGACAGCACGACAAGTTCTTCCAGCCGGACAAGTCCGGCGATTTCGTGACGCTTTACGAACACTGCGCACGCGGGATCGAACTGGCCAAGGACCGGACAGGACCGCACGGCCTGCCGCTGATCCTTGGTGGCGACTGGAACGACGGCATGAACCGTGTCGGCGAAAAGGGGCGCGGCGAAAGCGTGTGGCTTGGCTGGTTCCTGTGCGCCACGATCGATGCGTTCCTGCCGATCGCGCGGGCGCGCGGCGATGACGAACGCGCAGAGGGCTGGGAACAGCACCGCAAGTCGGTGGCGCGCGCGCTGGATCAGTCTGGCTGGGATGGGGCGTGGTATCGGCGCGGCTATTTCGATGACGGCAGCCCCCTCGGCTCATCGGAAAGCAGCGAATGCCGCATCGACAGCATCGCGCAAAGCTGGGCATTGATATCGGGCGCTGGCCGGTCCGACCGGGCAAGCCGGGGTGTCGACGCCGCGCTGGCGCAGCTGTTCGACCAGGACGCAGGCATCATGCGGCTGTTTACGCCGCCATTTTCGACAACCACGCAGGAGCCGGGCTACATCAAGTCCTATCCGCCGGGTGTGCGTGAAAACGGCGGGCAATACACCCACGCGGCGTCATGGATGATCTATGCACTTGCGCGGTCGGGTGACGGGACGCGCGCGCACCGCTTGTTCGACGCAATCAACCCGATCACGCACGCCTCGGACCGCGCGTCGTCGGATCGGTATCGGGTCGAACCCTATGTCGTCGCGGCGGACATCTATGGCGCGCAGGACAAGTCGGGCCGGGGTGGCTGGACCTGGTACACCGGTTCGGCCGGGTGGTTCTTCCGCGCAGCGGTCGAAGGCATCCTGGGCATCCAGCGGCAGCCGGGCGGCATTCTGGTCACCCCGAACCTGCCCGACGACTGGCCGGGCTTCGTCGCGCGGATCAAGCAGAACGGCATCACCCGTCGGATCGAGGTGACCCGCACCGACGACGGCGTTGCCGTGATGGTTGATGACCAGCAGGTGGCCCCGGGGCGGGTGATCCCATTCGAACCCGAGAACTAAGGTGCAAGGGCGGCGCGGGTTACCCCGCCGCCCTACTCGCCAGCCGCGTACTTGGCACGCGCCGCCTTGACGGCGCCATGATGCGCGTTGGCCCAGTCGATCAGCCCCCTCAGCGGCGGCAGGAAGGTCTGCCCCAGATCAGTCAGCTCATATTCGACGCGCGGGGGTATTTCGGCAAAGATCGTGCGCCGCAGCAGGCCGTCTTCTTCCAGCAAGCGCAGGGTCTTGGCCAACATCTGCTTTGAAATGTCCGGAATGCTGCGCTGCAATTCGCTGAACCGCTGTTTGCCACCCTCCAGTGCCTCAAGGATCAGCAGGCTCCACAAATCACCCACCCGGTCCAGCACGTCGCGGATAGGGCAGTTTTCGGCATTCCATTCATCGGCCATGTCAGCCATCCAAAACTCAGTTCACAGAAACGTGTGAACGACATCCTTTCGTCCACATTCAAAACATAATTCGGTCTACTATATAGACCAAGTGCACGAAACGCACTTTTAATCGAGGATGTAGTGATGGCCAAGGCTGCCCTGATCGGTGCGTCCGGCAATGCCGGTTCGCGTATTCTGAAAGAACTGTCCGCACGCGGCCACGACGTGACGGCCATCGCTCGGTCGCCCGAAAAGATCGCCCAACTGCCGGGCGTGACCGCTGTTGCAGGCGATGTGTCCGATGAAACGGCGCTGGTCGACCTGCTCAAGGGTCATGACGTCGTCATCTCGGCCGTGCACTTCACCGCCAGCGACCCCGACAAGCTGATCGGGGCGGTCAAGGCATCCGGCGTGCCCCGCTATCTCGTCGTCGGCGGCGCGGCGAGCTTGCTGGTCGAAGGCAAGCCTCTGATCGACAGCCCGACCTTCCCCGATGCCTATAAGCCCGAGGCGAAGGGCGGGATCGTATTTCTAGACAAACTGCGGGCGACTGACGGCTTTGACTGGGTCTTCCTGTCCCCGTCTGCCGAATTTACCGCCGGCGAGAGGACCGGCAAGTTCCGTCTGGGCAAGGACGACCTGCTGTCGACCGACAAGGGGTCCAGTATCTCGTTCGAAGACTTTGCCATCGCCCTTGTCGATGAACTTGAAAAACCCGCCCATCACCGCGAACGTTTCACCGTCGGATATTGAGCCAATTGGCCCGCGCGACTGCGTGCGGGCCGCCCTGACCTATCGGAGCATCTGATGAAGAAGATCGGTTTTCTGTCGTTCGGCCACTGGGCCGACGATGCCGGATCGGCCGTCCGCAGCGCGTCGGACGTTCTGACCCAATCCATAGAATTAGCCGTCGCCGCCGAAGAAATCGGCATCGATGGCGCCTATTACCGTGTCCACCATTTCGCCCGTCAGCTGGGATCACCCTTCCCGCTGTTGGCCGCCGTCGGTGCACGCACAAAGACGATCGAGATCGGGACTGGCGTCATCGACATGCGCTATGAAAACCCGTACTACATGGCCGAGGATTCCGGGTCCGCCGACCTGATCTCCGGCGGCCGTCTGCAGCTTGGCATCAGCCGCGGTTCGCCCGAGCAGGTCATCGACGGTTGGAAATATTTCGGCTATCAACCGGCCGAGGGCGAAGATTCCAGCGATATGGCCCGCCGCCATACCGAGGTTTATCTGCAGCTTCTGGATGGCAAGGGCTTTGCCCAGCCAAGCCCGCGCCCGATGTTTCCAAACCCCCCGGGCCTTTTGCGGATCGAGCCGCACTCCGAAGGGCTGCGCAACCGTATCTGGTGGGGTTCGGCGTCGAACGCGACAGCGGAATGGGCGGCACGCCTTGGGATGAACCTGCAAAGCTCGACCCTGAAAGAGGACGAGAGCGGAGAGCCGTTCCACATCCAGCAGGCCAAGCAGATCCGCATCTATCGTGACGCGTGGAAAGAGGCCGGTCACGATCACACGCCGCGCGTGTCGGTCAGCCGCTCGATCTTTGCGCTGATGAATGACATGGACCGGCGTTACTTCGGACGGGGCGGGAAAGAAAGCGACCAGGTGGGCGGCATTGACAACATGCGCGCGATCTTCGGGCGCGGCTACACCGCCGAGCCCGACAAGCTGATCGACCAACTGCGCGAAGACGAAGCCATCGCCGAGGCCGATACGCTGCTGCTGACGGTGCCGAACATGCTGGGCGTCGATTACAACGTCCACGTCATGGAAAGCATCCTGACCCACGTCGCACCCGCACTGGGCTGGCGGTAATACTTCGGGCTCGCACTATGGTGCGGGCCCTAGCCTTCCAAGTTATTTCTGATCTGTTTTCGTTCCCTACTCCGAAAGGCCCCGATATGCTTGTAGACGGCAAATGGTCCGAAGATTGGCAGCCGGTTCAGGCGACCGACAAGAAGGGCGGTTTTGTGCGCCAGACGTCTGGTTTTCGGAACTGGTTGACTCCGGACGGATCGGCGGGACCGACCGGCGAAGGTGGCTTCAAGGCGGAGAAAGACCGCTATCATCTTTACGTCGCCTATATCTGCCCGTGGGCGTCCAGAACGCTGATGGCGCGCGCGTTGAAGGGGCTGACGGACGTCATTCCGGTCACCGTGGTCCAGCCCGCGCTGACAAATCAGGGCTGGGCGTTTGAGGCTGGTGCGGCAGGTGACACCGTCAATCACAAGTCGTACATGCACGAAATCTATACCTTGGCCGACCCGCATTATACCGGCCGCGCCACGGTGCCGGTTCTTTGGGACACCCAGCGGAAGACCATCGTCAACAATGAATCCGCCGATATCGTACGCATGTTCAACAACGGCTTCGGATCACTCGCCGATGACGCTTTGAATCTATACCCCGAACCGCTTCGGGCCGAGATCGATGCGCTGAATGATCGCATCTACAATCCCCTGAACAACGGCGTCTATCGCGCCGGGTTTGCCACCACGCAGGTCGCCTATGATGAGGCATTCGGCGATGTCTTTGCCACGCTCGATTACCTTGAGGACCTGCTTGGGGACGACCGACGCTTTCTTTTCGGCGACCAGCTGACCGAAACCGATCTGCGGCTTTTCGTGACGCTCGTGCGGTTCGACGCGGCCTATTACGGGCTATTCAAATGCAACCAGCGGCGGCTGGTCGATTATCCCAGCCTTCAAGCCTACATGCTGCGAGTGCTGGCTTTGCCGGGCATCCGCGAAACGGTGCACATCAACCACATCAAGCAGGGTTATTATTCGATCAAGGCGCTGAACCCGAACGGAATTGTGCCGCTGGGGCCGCAGATCGAAGGTCTGACCGACAAAGCCTGATCCGCCCACGAAATGGAAAAAGGCGCCGGGTTTCCGGCGCCTTTTCGTTTGTCACAGCGGCACCAGCCGCCTGGTCATTCGAGCGTATAGGCGATGACGGAATCGCCCAGCGTCGTGCCCAGCGATCCGTGCCCGCCCGCGGCCAGAACGACATACTGTTTGCCGTCCTTCCCGCGATAGGTCATCGGTGTCGCCTGCCCGCCTGCGGGCAGCTTCTGCTTCCACAGGACAGTGCCGTCGCGCATGTCATAGGCGCGGATCACGTCGTCCAGCGATGCTGCCGTGAACGCCACGCCGCCCGCCGTCGTCAATGTGCCGCCATGGGCCAACATCCCCATTTCGAACGGGATCGGGAACTTGACGCCCAGGAACTTCTGCCCGGCCACGGTTCCGTTGCGCAGCTCCCACGCTGTCTTGCCGTTGGTCAGATCGACACCCACGCGCACACCCCATGGCGGGGCCTGACATGGAACGCCCAGCGTCGACCGAAACGCCTTGATGGAAATGCCATATGGCCCACCCAGGTTTTCGTTCCCCGGCGTCTGGCCGGGTTGGCTGAACAGACGCTCATCCAGATCATCCGCCGGACGGGGATACAGCTTGTAGAGATAGGGCAGGAACTGCGGCGTACCGATCAGCCATTTGTTGACGGGATCGACCGCAACCGAGCCCCAGTTGAAGACCCCGATGTTGCCCGGCCAGACGATCGACCCGGTCAGGGTCGGCGGGGTGAACGGGTTGCCGTCATAGCGGTTTTCGACAAACGTCTTGCGGCACGCCATCTGATCGAACGGCGTGGTGCCCCACATGTCCGATTCCTTCAGCGGCGGCGGCGTGAACGTCAGCGATGACATCGGCTGCACCGGCGACGGCTTTTCGTTCGGGATGTCGGTTTCCGTGGAAACCTGCATCTCGGATACCGGCAGGACGGGTGCGCCGGTGCGGCGGTCCAGAACGAACAGGTTGCCGCCCTTGGTCGGCACGATGACCGAGGGCACGTCCTGACCGTCATGCGGCAGCGTGATCAGCACCGGCTGGGACGGATTGTCCCGGTCCCACAGATCGTGCAGCGATGTCTGGTATTTCCACCGCAGCTGTCCGGTCCGCAGGTCCAGCGCCGCAAGCGCATCGACCATGGCATAGTCTTCCTCGGTCCGGGCAACGCCGATCTGGTCGGGGGATTTGTTGCCGAACGGCACATAGACCATGCCAAGGTTTTCGTCCGCCGACAGCTGCGTCCATGCGACGGCCGAATTCGGGACATACGTCTCGCCGGGTTGCAGGGGTGCGGTATTGGTCGGATCACCCGCATCGAACTTCCAGACGACCTGCCCCGTGCGCACGTCAAAGGCACGGATCACGCCCGACGGGTTGTTTTCGTAATAGTTGTCGGCAATCGCGCTGCCCAGGATGATCAGATCGTTCGTGACCAACGGGGCCGAAGTTTCCATGTAGGTCGCGCGTTCCGTGTCGGTCATGCCCTCCAGCAGGTTGACATAGCCATCGGTGCCGAAGGTTTTGCACAACGCACCCGTTTCAGGGTTCAGCGTGTAAAGCCGCGCGTCGACTGTCGTGGCGACGATCCGGCGCGGGCATTCGGCAATGGCGGCCTCAAGACGCGCGGTCTGCGCCGGGTCAGTGCCGGCTGGCGCGGCAAACGCGCTAGAATCGTTCCAGGACACGCCGCGGCAGGTCTGGTGCTGATACTGCGGATCCCGCTGCATCTGCGGGTCGAACGACCACAGCAGCTTGCCCGTCTCCGGCTCCAGCGCCTGAACGATGTTGTGGGGGGTGCAGAAATACAGCCGCCCGTCGGCTTTGATCGGCGTCGCCTCAAACGTATATTCGCCCGAGTCCTGATCGGCTTGCCGCAAGTCGCCGGTGTGATGTTCCCACGCGACCTTCAGTCCCTTCACGTTATCAAGGTTGATATCCTTCAACGCCGAATAGCGCTGGCCAAGGTTCGTGCCGCCATAGGCGGTCCATTCGTCGGCGGGGTAAGGAACACCCGACGGATCGACCGCAGGATCGCCTGCATTCTGCGCGACGGGCAGTTCGCCCTTGGTCTGCGCCGGGTCGATGAACCACGAAATGATCCCCAGAATGACGATCCCGCCGATGGTGGCGCCAAGAATGGGATACCCCGGGGCGGCCGGATGACCGGACCTGCGGATGTCACGCGCAAAGATCGGGATCAGCAGAATCAGGCCGATGAAGACCAGCAGCGCCCCGCGCGGGATCCACTGCCATTTGTCAAAGCCGACCTCGTAGATCGTCCAAATGAACGTGACGATCAGCGTCCCGGCATAGATCAGAAACCCTGTCTGGCGCCGGCGCATCAGCTCGATCCCCGATAGGATCAGCCCGATCGAAATGACGATATAGAACCAGCTGCCCCCCGCCATGGCGAGCTTGCCGGCAAAGAACAGCATGATCAGGCCAAACAACCCGACCGTGAAACCACCCAAAATCGAAGCCAACTGACTTCTCCCACACGTGAATAATGCTAGTTGCTGGCGTGGCGTCGCTGGCGCGCGGGTTGCGCATCGTCTGACAGGCGCCATTGCTGTGGGCTAACCTGTCACCACTTCACGACATTCGCAAGAATGTGTGAGCGGATGTCGGCGTGACCTGTCCTGCCACCTCAGGCGTTGCGGGACAGCAGCGCGGCCACCCTTTGGACGGCATAAACATATCCGTCCGTCCCGCAGCCGCAAATAACGCCGTCCGCCCGGGAAGAGACATAGGAATGGTGGCGGAACGACTCTCGCTGATGGATGTTCGAGATATGGACTTCGATCACCGGGCCCTCGAACGCCTTCAGCGCATCCAGAATCGCAACCGACGTGTGGCTGAAGGCTGCGGGGTTGATGATGATGGCCGATGCACCATCGCGCGCGCCCTGGATCCAGTCGATCAGCTCGCCTTCGTGGTTCGACTGACGAAATTCGACCGAATGTCCCAGATCGGACGCCACGGCCGCGCACCGCGCCGCGACGTCGGCCAGCGTTTCGTGGCCATAAATCTGCGGCTCTCGCTGGCCCAGCAGGTTCAGGTTCGGGCCATTCAGGATCAGGATCGGCTTGGTCATCACATCTCTCGGTCCCTGTGTCGGCACTTGATACCAAGCGCGTGGCGCCTCGTCAGCCCCGCAGACGCGCCACGGCATCAATCACCGACTGCGCCGCCCGCCTGCCCGGCGGTTCCTGCCCGCGACCCAGACGCTCCATCGTCAGGTTCATCGCATCCACCTGCGCGGCGCGCGCGACCTTGTCGGTCAACAGCTGCGCCAAGGCCTCGGCGACAGGTTCGGCCTTCAGATGCTTGCCAAGGAATTCGGGAATGGTGCGCGTGCCGCTGACCAGATTGACCAGGGTGACGGTGTCGGTGCGCATCAGCAACCCGATCAGAATTCGGCTCAGCGGCGCCATGTCATAGCCGATGACCATCGGCACGTCGTTCGCGGCCAGTTCAAGGCTGACGGTCCCCGACGCAGCCAGCGCCAGATCGGCCGCCGCGAATGCCGCCCGCTTGGCGTCCTCGGCTTCCACTAAAATGGGGTGACCCGGCCATGTGTCGGGCGCGTCCGACAGCAACTCCGACACGCTTGGCACAGTCGGAATGACCACGCGCAGGTCGGGAGCGGCGGCCATCAGCTCCGCAATCGCGGCCTGAAAGGTAGGTCCGATCCGCGACACCTCGCCCCGGCGGGAACCGGGCAGGCACAGCAACAACGGCGCGTCAGTGGCAATGCCATGTGTCGCACGAAACGCAGCGGCATCTGCCGCAGTCGCGCGGGGTTCGGCCACGACCGGGTGGCCGACGAAATCGCAGGTCAGGCCCGACACGCGCATCAAGGGCGGCTCGAACGGCAGAATCGCCAGAACGTGTTGCACCGTCCGCGCCATCTTCTGCGCCCTGCCCGGGCGCCAAGCCCAGACAGACGGGGCGACATAATGGACACGCGCCACTTCTGGCGCGCGGTCGCGGACGATCTTCTGCACGCGCAGGCCGAAATCGGGGCTGTCGATGGTGACCAGAACATCGGGGCGGGACGCAATGACCGCTGCCGCCGCCTGCTGAATGCGCCGCTTCAGTGTGCGGTACTTGGGCAGAACTTCGGCGATCCCCATCACTGCCAGATCGGACATGGGAAAGATGCTGTCCACCCCCTGCGCTTGCATGGCGGGACCGCCAACACCCAGAAACTCGGTGTCAGGCGCCAGATCACGAAATCCTGCCATCAGTGCCGCGCCCAGCCGGTCGCCAGACGGCTCACCCGCGATCAGAAAGACCTTCACAGGATGGGCCGGGCCGTCATGCATTTGCCCACAGGAAAATGCCCGCAGCCTCTGCCGCTGCGACGGTCGCATCCCGGTCCAGCATCATGACGCCGCCCGCCTGCCACGCGATGCCCGACAGATTTGCCGCGGCGGCCTGCGCGACGGTTTCAGGCCCGATCACCGGCATGTCGAACCGCAGGTCCTGCCCCGCCTTCGGTGCCTTGTAGAAGACGCCGCCCGTCCCGCGGCGGGTCGCCGCCACGAAGTCCAGCATCGCCTTGGTCCCGGGCAGCGTTTCGATTGCAAGGCAAAGACCGCCAGCAACAACGCAACCCTGCCCGATATCCAACGTTCCGGTCAGCGCCAGTATCTCGGCCGCACGATCGGCGTCCTTTCGGGCGCGCGGGGCGATCTCGCCGCACAAGACGCCCTCATCCGGGACCAGCTGGGGCACGATCTCCTGCGCACCGACGACGGGCAGATCCGATTCCTCGAAGATCGCGGCCAACTCGCGAAGTGCGGCATCGTCACCGGACTGGATCGCCATCACCATGCGGGGAACCAGCGACGCGGTGCGGGGGTCAAACGCCTCGGGATCAAGCGGCGGCCGCTGCACCGCCCCTGCAAAGACGACGCGGCTAACCCCTGCCGCCGTCAGCTCCTCGACCAGCGGGACTAGCCGCTCAAGGCGGAACGGGGTCGAGGTCAGCCCTTCGGGCGCAAATCCCTGCAGAGCGTAGATCGAGACATCGTCAAGCGATGTGGCGATGATCCCCGCAAGGGGACCCTGTCCGGCGATTACGGCTGTCTTGGTCATGAATGGCTCGTCAAAAAACTGCGGTCGGTCGGGCCAAGGATGAAATCCAGAACCTCACGGACCATCGGGTTCACGGCGGTGCTGTCGGCGCGTTCACGTGCGGCTTCGCGGAAGTTGCCCTTGTCCAGATCGGACAGAAGATCGCGCAACGCAGCAATGTCGGCGCGACCCGCGCCCCTGCGACGCAGACCCACCAGGTTCAGCCCGTCCAGATGCCCACGTGGCCCCTGGACCAGACCGAACGGCAGCACATCGGCCGTCACCATCGTCACCGCCCCGATCATGGCGCCCCGGCCGATCCGCACGAACTGATGGACGCCAGACAGACCCCCAACGATCACGTCGTCGCCAAGGTCACAATGCCCGGCAATGGCCACGTTGTTGACCAGAATCACGCGATCCCCGATGCGGCAGTCATGCGCCACGTGCGAGCCCGCCATGAACAGCCCGTCATCACCGACCGTTGTCACCCCGCCCCCGCCTTCGGTGCCGGGGTTCATCGTAACGTATTCGCGGATGCGGTTGCGCGCGCCAATGACCAGCCGGGTGTTTTCACCCTTGAACTTCAGATCCTGCGGCGCCTCACCGATGCATGCGAACGGAAAGACCGTGGTCTCTGCCCCGATGGCGGTATCCCCGGTGATCACCGCGTGGCTTTTCACCTCGACCCCGTCGCCAAGCGATACGCGGGGACCGATGTGACAGAAAGGTCCGATCCGCACGCCCTGCCCCAGCTGGGCCCCGTCTTCGATGATCGAAGAGGGGTGGACGAACGTCTCAGCGGGCACAGGGCTGTCGATGTCAGCCATTCGCCTCGGCTTTCACATCCATCATCGCGGTGATCTCCGCCTCAGCGGCCAGCTTTCCGTCCACCGTGGCGCGGCCCTGAAACTTCCAGATCTTGCCGCCACCCCGGATGACGTGGACATGCAGCTCGACCACATCGCCGGGCACCACCATGTGGCGGAACTTGGCCTTGTCGATGCTCATGAAATAGACCAGCGGGTTCTTGTCGATCAGCCCTTTGCTGAGCCCCACGACGACGGCCGCGGTCTGGGCCATAGCCTCGATGATCAGAACTCCCGGCATGATCGGCGCATCCGGGAAATGACCGGGGAAATATGGCTCGTTTGCCGTGACGCATTTGATCCCGACGGCCGAGGTGTGGGGCACGATGTCGCGCACCTTGTCGATCAGCAGGAAAGGATAGCGATGCGGGATCAGTCGCTTGATCAGCGCCAGATCGGCACTTTCCACGGTCGGGGCGGCATCGGTCGCGGTCATCGCGTTCTCCGGGTTTCAGGGCGAGCGGTGCCGCCGGTTCATCGTTCGGTTAGCAAAGGCGCACGGCCATTGGCAAGTGAAGGCGCAGACATGCGGCGACCATCGGCCGCCCGGATGGCGGATGACGACAGTGGCGACATGGGCACGTTGATCAAAACCCACGCCGGGGGTGTGGTCACCGCCAGACGTGGGGCCAGATGCTCGGGCAACCGATATCGCGACATGGCCTGTGCCGCGCGCGACAGCCGCCCCTGTAGTCGGGTGCCCGGGCGTGCGATCACGCCGATGGGGATCCGGTCTGCGATATCGCGCCACCGTTGCCATCTGTCGAATTGGACCAGATTGTCCGACCCCATCAGCCAGATGAAATGCACCGCCGGCCAGCGGCGCTGGATCGCTGCCACGACATCAGCGGTCAGGCGCGTGTTCAGCCGCGCCTCGATGTCCGTCACCTCGACCCGGGGGTCGCCCTTCAGAATGTCGCGCGCCATCTCCATCCGGGCGGACATCGGGGCGGGGCCATGCGACTTCAACGGATTTCCGGGCGTCACCAGCCACCAGACCCGGTCCAGCTGAAACCGGCGAATGGCCATGTCGGTCAGATTGACATGCCCCTCATGGGGCGGATCGAACGATCCCCCGAACAGGCCGATGCGCATGCCCGGCATTGCCAGCGGTCCGTTCAAGATCACTCGGAACCGCCCTAGCCGCCCGGCGGCACGAGTGGGGGTGGATCGGACACGCTGCCATCAGCGGGGGGTGCGTTCGCGCTCGGATCATCCATATTACCGGGGGTGCCTGCCCCATCCGGCAAGGGTGGCCCGCCCGGGGCAGCCTCGGTGGCGGCATCACCGTTCTGCATAGCCATCACCTCGGCCCGGGCGGCGGCCGCGACCTGATCGACGGACACCTGCCCCGCACCGTCCCCTGCCTGCGCATCCACCATCGAGATGACTTGCGCGGTCACATCGATGCTTTCCGATGAAAACAGGATCGTTCGCGGGTCCAACGCGACCAGCGCGCCACGCCCCCGCATTTCCTGACCGATCAGCGGGGCGACGATCCGAAAGAACGCCTGCCGTTCGGCATCGGCAAGGGTGGTCAGCTCTCGGGCCGCGATTTCCCGTTCGGTTCGCACGCTGGTCACCCGAGCGTCAAAAGCCTGCGCCCGCTTGCGAAAATCCTCGGCCGAAAGGGTTCTGCGCAGGTCGGTCAGGGCCGATTCCTCGGCACTCAGTTCGTTGAAGATACGCTCATTGTCGGCGGCCACGGTGCGCGACCGGCTGCCCAGTTCCTGCTGAACCCGCAACCCCCATTTCGACCGCAGAAACAGTGCCTCTTGGTCGACAGTGACAATGGCCTGCTGAACCGCCGGATCGTTTGGCGACGGCATCGGAATGGTCGCGGACTGCTGGGTTGGCGACGGCGCCGGCGTAAGACCCGGGGCTGGGTTCTGTGCCAGCACCGGGGGCGCGGCCAAGACCAGCGACGCAAGCAGCGCTGCCCCGGCTGTCTTGGCCGTTCCCCACATCAGAACTTGGTCGAGATCGTCAGGTCGAAGGCCTGCGTCTCGTCGTAGTCTTCTTTCTTCAGCACCTTGGCAAAGTTGAAGCGCAGCGGCCCCACCGGCGTCGTCCAGAACAGCGACGCCCCGATCGACGCGCGCACATACATCTTGTCATCGACGGTCGCGGTATAGCCAGCTGTGTCATCCAGCCCCCAGACCGAACCCACATCGGCAAACAGACCGCCGGTGATGCCGTATTCTTCCGGCAGACCCAGCGGGAACTGCGCTTCGGCGCGCGCGGCCCAGAAGTAGTTGCCGCCGATCGCGTCCTTGTTGGGCGCATCGATGTCGCGCGGGCCATAGCCGTTGGGCTCAAACCCGCGAACCTTGGAACTGCCCGAGAAGCGTTGGTTCACCCTGCTGGTCTGGTTGTCCAGCATGTGGATGGCGCCACCCTCGATTTCGGCGCGCAGCGTGACTTCCTCGCGCCACGCGCGGCTTTCGACCCCGGCCAGCGCCGATGTCGTGACAGACTTCACATCACCGCCCAACCCCGCATAATCCTGCGAGAACCGCAGCTTATAGCTGGTCAGCGGGTCAAGCCCGGTGTTGCGCGTGTCATAGTTGAAGCTGTATCCGACGCCCGAACTCAACCGCTTGCCCTGCTCGCGGTAAAGGATCGGGGACGACCCGACCAGCTCACCGGTTTCGGTGTCGACATGGATCGGATCGACGTCCAGCAGCTCGTCCGAGCTCAGCCGATAGCGCACTTCCAGACGACCATTATCGCTGACCGGGAACTCGATCCCGGTGGTGAAACCAGCGGTCCGGGTGTTGTATTCCGAATTCAGCCGGTCGGTGGTGGTGTACCACGCGCCAAGGTTGAAGCGCAGATCGCGCGACAGGAAATAGGGCTCCGAGAAGTTGAAGCTGAAGCCGCGCGACCCCTTGGCCGTGTTCAGCGACACGCCAAGCGACTGCCCCCGGCCCCGGAAGTTCGATTCCTGCAGACCGATGTTGAAGCCGATGCCCTGGTTGACGCCATAGCTGGCACCGAACGACAGGCTGCCCGTCGGCTGTTCTTCGACGTTGACGTCGACGATGACCGACTGCGCCGACGATCCCTCGCGGCTTTCGACCTGCGCGTCGCTGAAATATCCCAGCGCGCGTACGCGTTCGGCGGCGTTCCGTATCTCGCGCGGGTTGAAGGGGTCGCCTTCGACCGTGCGGAACTGACGCCGGATGACCTCGTCCAGCGTGGTGGTGTTGCCTTCGATATCGATCCGCTCCACGAACACGCGCTGACCGCGGGTCAGGGCGAATGTCAGGTCCAGCGTCTGGTTGCGCATGTTGCGCACGACGCGCGGCTCGATGCTGACGAAGTTCAGGCCCTGTTGAATGGCGACCGTTTCCATCCGCTTGATCGTGTTTTCGATGGCGGACGGCGAATAGACCTCGCCCCGGCGCACCCGGTTCTGGGCCTGGAAGGCCGCAGGGTCGACGCCCGGTACTTCGCTGACCGTGGTCACGTTGCCGAAGGTAAAACGCGGCCCTTCATAGATGTTATAGGTCACATAGAACGCATCGCGTTCCCGCGCGATTTCCGGCGCCACGGCCTGTACCCGAAAATCCGGGTAGCCCCGCGAACGATAGAAGTCGGTCAGCAGCTGCTGGTCCAGCTGCGTGCGTTCCGGCGCGAACGTGTCGCGGCGAATGAAGGCACGCAGGATTCCCGCTTGCTTCGTCTGCAGGACGTTGCGCAGTCGACGGTCGCTGAAAGCGCGGTTGCCGGTGAACCCGATCCGCTCGATCTCGGTGACGTCGCCTTCGCGGACCTCGAAGACCAGATCGACCAGACCGTTCTGACGCGGAATGATGCGCGGATCGACCCGCGCGGCCAGCCGCCCTTCGGAGGCATATGCGGCGGCAATGGCCTGCGCGTCGGCCTCGGCCTGCGACGGCGAATAGACGCGCCGCGCCTTGGATTGGGTGATCTCGGCCAGACGGTCGTCCTTCAGACGGCGGTTGCCCTCGAAGTTGATGACGCCGATCATCGGAAATTCGCGCACCCGGATCACCAGCGTCGACCCTTGGGGCGCAAGCTCGACCGTCTCGAACAGCCCCGAGGTCTGCAGCCGCTGCAGCGCGTCGTTCAGGTCACCCGCGCTCAGATTCGTGCCGCGCTGGATCCCTGCCTGCGCGATGATCGTCTCCGGCTCGATCCGGTTGTTCCCTTCGATGCGCAATTGCGAGAAGGTAAAGGCCGAAGCAGGCGTTGCCACCATGGCCAGCGGCGTCGACAGCGCCAGGACTGATACCAGCGCAAGTGCGCCCTTGCCGAAAGTTCCATTCGTCATGGCCGCCCCTCATGTGTCCGCCATATGCGCCGATGTTCCCGGTCGCCTTTGGTTGGTGGTTAATATGGCCGGGGGGGCAGTGTCAAAAGAAAGGGGCGCCTAACGGCATAGAATATCGTTCGAAAGACCGAAAAACATCAGCGACAACACCATGGCCAGGCCAATCGCGCTCAGCACACCGATGGCACGGGGCGGTGGCGGACGCCGCATCACGGCCTCATAGGTATAAAATGCCAGATGCCCCCCATCCAGAACGGGGATCGGCAGCAGGTTCAGAAACCCGATCCCGGCGGACAGAACGGCGATCAGCCACAGGAAATTCTGCACGCCCGTCGACGCAACCTGCCCCGCAACCTCGGCGATGGAAATCGCGCCCGACACGTTGCACCGGCTGATGACGCCCGTCACCACCGCCCAAAGCCCCGATACCGACGACGCGATCACATCCCATGTCTGGTTGATCCCGTATCCGACAGCTTCGACCGCGCCGGCGTGGCGGGTGCCCGGCACGATATATCCCTCGCCCCCGGTCACGCCGATCAGGAACCGTTTTTCAAACCCGGTCGCGGTCGGAATGTCCTGTTCGCGCGGGGTCAGCGTGAAGTCGACCTCCCCCACACCCTCGCGCCAGACGTCCAGAACGACAGGGCGACCATCGGCGGCCTCAACACGCTGGCGCAACTGGGCAAAGCGGTCGACGGGATGGCCGTCAATCGACAGGATCACATCGCCTGCCTGCAAACCCGCGCTGGAC
Source organism: Paracoccus denitrificans (assembly GCA_003240735.1). Lineage (GTDB taxonomy): Bacteria > Pseudomonadota > Alphaproteobacteria > Rhodobacterales > Rhodobacteraceae > Paracoccus > Paracoccus denitrificans_A. The sequence continues at coordinate 99,580 of QFNE01000008.1, forward strand.
GCCGGGCTGCGCGGGGCTACGCCCGACACGCGCGGGGGCATCAGGTCTGGCCCGATCACACTGCGGCTGATCCCGTCACGCTCGACAGTCCAGGTCTGGGTCGGCGCCGCGGGCACCTTGTCGGCCAGCGAAAACATGTCCGTCCACGATGCGACCGGCTGTCCGTCGACCTGCGTGACGACATCGCCCGGTTCCAGCTGCGACTGCACACCGGGCGGCATCGGCGCGACGCTGCCGACTGTGACACGATCCGTCGGGATACCCTGCCATGCGATGACGATGGCGAAAATCACCGCTGACAGGATGAAGTTGAAGATCGGACCGGCACTGACGGTCGCGAACCTTGCCCATAACGGCGCGCCCGGCAGCGATTGTCGGCGCAGCGCCGGATCGACGGCATGACCCGTCCCCACGCTGGCCGCGTTGTCGTCGCCGAAGAACTTGACGTATCCGCCCAGCGGAACGGCGGCCAGTTGCCAGACCGTGCCGTGCCGGTCCACCCGCGACCACAGGCGCGGCCCGAACCCCAGCGAAAAGACCTCGGCCCGGATGCCGGACCAACGCGCGACGATGTAATGCCCGAATTCGTGCACACCGACGATGATCAGCAGCGCCACGACAAATGCTGCCAGCGTCCACAGCAGGCCGCCAAAATCCTGAACAAGGCTCATCATCATCGCCCAACGCTCCATCCTGCGGCGTCCCGACGGGCGGCCTCATCCCAGTCCAGAACATGCGCCAGCGACGCCGGGCTGTCACCAAAGCCAGCCCGCCCCGCTGCGCACTCCAGCGCGTATTCAACCACCACCGCCATGTCGGCAAACCCGATCCGGCCGGCGATGAAATCGTCCAGCGCCTGCTCCTTGGCGGCGTTGAACACCGCACCGGATGCGCCGCCCTGCGCCATCACTTCGCGCGCCAGACGCAGCGCTGGCCAGCGGTCGTGACACGGCGCCCGAAACGTCAGGCTGCCGATCGACGCGAGATCCAGTTGGGCCAACGGCAGCGGGCGGCGATCGGGCCAGTGCAGCGCATGGCCAATCGCGTGGCGCATGTCGGGTGGTCCCAGATGCGCCAATGTGCCGCCGTCGACATAAGTGACCATGGCGTGAATGATCGATTCAGGGTGGATCAGCACCTCGATCCGTTCGGGGTCGATCCCGAAAAACTCACGCGCCTCAATGACTTCCAGCGCCTTGTTGAACATCGATGCGCTGTCGATGGTGATCCGCTGACCCATGTTCCAGTTCGGATGGCTGGACACGTCGGCCAGCGTCGCGCCCGCGATCCGCTCCACCGGCCAATCGCGCAACGCGCCACCCGATGCGGTGATCGTGATCTTCTCGACGGAGTCTAGGGGTTCCGAGCCAAGGCTTTGAAATATCGCGGAATGTTCGGAATCGACCGGCAGGATATTGGCCCCGCTTCGGCGTGCCGATGCCATCAGCAACGGCCCGGCGGCGACAAGGCTTTCCTTGTTCGCCAGTGCCAGCGTGCCACCTCGTTCGACAACGCGCAGACCCGGCGCGAGCCCTGCCGATCCGACGATGGCCGACAGCGACCAGTCGGATGGCCGGTCCGCCGCCTCGTCAATCGCCGCGGCACCGGCCGCCGCCTCGATCCCGCTCTCCGACAGCGCGGCCCGAAGGTCGTCCAGCAGCGTCTCATCCGCGATCACGGCAACTTCGGCGTTCAGCGCGCGCGCCATTTCGGCCAGTCGCGCCACATTGCGTCCACCCGTGACAGCCACCGCCCGGACGTCGCCGTCGCGCGTCAAAAGATCAAATGCGCTTTCCCCGACCGAACCGGTCGCGCCAAAGATCGACACGGAGCGCATTCATTATCCCCCGACTTGCGGGATCAAGGAAAACAACGAAAACACATAGGCCGCAACCAGCGCGGCGGTCAGGGCGTCGAACCGGTCCATCAACCCCCCGTGACCGGGGATCAGCTGAGAGCTGTCCTTGATGCCGACCCGCCGCTTCAGCCAGCTTTCAGCGATGTCGCCCATCTGCCCGATGAAGGCCATGAACGCACCGATCCAGACCAGATACCATGGCGCCTGCCCCGAAGCCGCCAGAATGACCGCAAGAACGGCCGCACCGATCAGCCCGCCCAGCGTCCCGCTCCAGGTCTTTTTCGGGCTGATCGCCGGCCAGAACTTGGGCCCGCCGACGGACCGGCCGACGAAATAGCCCAGTACATCCGACAGGATCACGGTCAGCACCAGCCACAGGATCGTGCCCAGCCCCGCAACTTCACGCACATAGACGAAGGATACCGCCGCGATAAAGAACGCCAGCGTGAATGCCACGAACGGCACCCGCTGCGCGGCGGGCGTGCCGGGAAGCGCCACGGCCAGCACGACAATGACGGGAAGAACCGCCCAGATCACCGGCAGGACAAGCGTCAGGAATGTGGCAACGCCGCCCACGATGCCGATCGTCAGATAACGGCCGGGCTGGGCCGGCGTGTCGACCTTCCACCCGGTCACGCGCGTCAGTTCCCACAGCAGAACGCCCGTCACGATCGACAATGCAAACCGCAGCGGCAGTCCCGATGACAGGATCAGCGCGACGCCGATGGCGATCATGATGGCGGCGGACGCCACGCGCGCGGCCAGATCGGACCAGCGGCCCGGCGGCGTGATGCGCGGCTGGGCAGGTGTCATGCGGCGCCGAAGCGGCGCGTGCGCTCGCCAAAGCGATCAAGGATCTCCGCCAGTTTTGTGGCGTCGAAGTCCGGCCACAGGGTCGGCGTGAATTCGTACTCGGAATACGCCGCCTGATAGGGCAGAAAGTTCGACGTCCGGGTTTCGCCCGACGTGCGGATCACCAGATCCGGGTCGGGATGCCCGGCGGTATCCAGACACGCGGCCAGATCAGCCTCGGTCGGGGCGGCGACTTCGCCAGACGCGATCTTCTGGGCCAGACGGGCGGATGCCCGCACCAGCTCATCCCGGCCGCCATAGTTGATGGCGACGGTCAGGTTCAGCCGGGTGTTTCCAGCGGTCCGCGCCTCGATCCACGAAAACAGATCGCGCAGTTTCGGGTCCAGACGCTCGCGACCGCCGATAAAGCGCATGCGCACGCCCTGCGCCGACATCGCGTCCGCCTCGCGGCGGATGTAGCGGGCAAAGATCCCCATCAACCCCAGCACCTCGGCCGAGCTGCGCTTCCAGTTCTCGGTGGAAAAGGCGTACAGCGTCAGCCAGTTCACACCCAAATCCGGCGCGGCCAGCACGATCTGCTTGACCCGCTCGGCGCCGCGACGGTGCCCGACCAGACGGGGCCAGCCCCGCTCGGTCGCCCAGCGGCCATTGCCGTCCATGATGATGGCGACGTGGCGCGGACGACCGTCGCCGCCTGCGGTGGGGGTCATCAAGGGTGCGACCAGTGCCATACCCCTAGACCTGCATGATTTCGGCTTGTTTCGATTCCAGCGCCTTGTCGACATCGGCGATGGCCTTGTCGGTCAGGTCCTGAACTGCGCCTTCCCAGAACTTCTGGTCATCCTCGGCCATGCCGGCGGCCTTGGCCTTCTTGACCTGATCCATGCCGTCGCGGCGCACGTTGCGGATGGCGACGCGGGCGTGTTCGGCATACTGCGCGGCGACCTTCGTCAGATCCCGGCGACGCTCTTCGTTCAGCTCCGGGATCGGCAGCATGATGATCGTGCCGTTCAGCTGAGGATTGATCCCCAACCCACTGTCGCGAATAGCCTTTTCGGCCTTGTTGACCAGCGCCTTGTCCCAGATGTTGATTGTGACCATGCGCGGCTCGGGGACGTTCACGGTGCCCACCTGATTGATCGGCGTGGGCGAGCCGTAGGCGTCGACCATGATCGGCTCGACCATGCTAGCCGAGGCGCGGCCGGTCCGCAGCGTGCCGAATTCCGTGCGCAGGCTTTCCATCGCGCCTTTCATCCGGCGTTCCAGATCGTCGGTGTCGATTTCAATCTCATCGGCCATGCGCGCTGCCCTTACGTTTTTCGGTGTTGTTCTTTTTGTCGGTATTCTGGGCTTTTAGCCAATGACTGCGCCCATGGCAAAGGGTTCAGCCATGCACCCGCGTATAAGTGCCGGTCCCCGCCAGGATGCCCCGGAAACCGCCCGGCTCGTCCAGTGAAAAGACGATGATCGGCAGGTTGTTGTCACGGGCCAGCGCGATGGCCGATGCGTCCATCACCGCCAGATGCTTTTGCAGCACGTCGTCATAGGTGATGTCGTCGAACCGCTTGGCGTCGGGGAACTTCTTCGGATCGCGGTCATAGACGCCGTCGACCTTGGTCCCCTTGAAGATCGCTTCGCACGCCATCTCGCTGGCGCGCAGCGTGGCGGCGGTGTCGGTCGTGAAATACGGGTTGCCGGTCCCGGCGGCAAAGATGATCACGCGCTTCTTTTCAAGGTGGCGCACCGCGCGGCGACGGATATAGGGCTCGGCGACCTCATCCATGCGAATGGCGCTGATCACGCGGGTATGGATGCCCTTGGCCTCAAGTGCGGCCTGCATCGCCAGCGCGTTCATCACCGTGGCCAGCATCCCCATGTAATCGGCCGTGCTGCGCTCCATCCCCTGCGCGCTGCCCTGCAGCCCGCGGAAGATGTTGCCGCCGCCGATCACCATGCAGATCTCGACCCCCATGTTATAGACCGATTCGACCTCGTCGGCGATGCGGGCGACGGTCGGCGGGTGCAGGCCGAACCCCTGATCCCCCATCAACGCCTCGCCCGAGATCTTCAGCATCACGCGATTGTAGTTGGCCGGAGCCGGGTTCGGTTGGTCGGTCATCGCTGACTCCTGGCGCTGAAAGGGGATGGTGGTTTCGCTGCCCGGCAAAATGTCGCAAAGCGGGTGCAGGATCAACCAAATGCCGGGCCCTTGCGCGCATGAAACCGACTGACAGGCAAACTGTCGCGTATGACCTGTCGGGGATCGACCCCGCGCGCCATGTCCTGATCGCGGGGCCGACCGCATCGGGCAAGTCGGCGCTGGCGCTTCAGATCGCACAGACGCAGGGCGGGCTGATCGTCAATGCCGACGCGCTGCAGGTCTGGTCCTGCTGGCGCGTGCTGACCGCCCGCCCCTCGCCCGCGGACGAAGCGGCCGCGCCGCACCGGCTTTACGGCCATGTCGAGCCCACCCGCAGCTATTCCGTGGGCGACTGGCTGGTGGATGTGCAGAATCTGCTGCAGGGCGGTCAACGGCTAGTCATCGTGGGGGGCACCGGGCTTTACCTGACGACCCTGACCCGCGGACTTGCCGTCATTCCGCCCGTGCCGCCCGAGATTCGGGCCAAGGGTGACGCGTGGCTGGCGTCTGGCGGCCTCTCCGACATGGTCGCCGCGCTGGACGACCGCACGCGTGCGGGCCTTGATACCCTGAACCCCGCCCGTGTTCAGCGCGCGTGGGAGGTGCTGACCGCCACCGGCCGCGGACTGGTCGACTGGCAGGCCGACACGCCCCCACCCCTGATCGCGCCCGAAGACGCGACGCGCATCGTGCTGACATCCGACCGCGACTGGCTGGCCGACCGGATCGCCCGCCGTTTTGCCCAGATGGTCGAACATGGCGCGCTGGATGAAGTTGCGCAGAACCTGCCCCAATGGCAGCCTACGGCCCAATGGGCCCGCGCCATCGGCGCGCCCGAACTGGTGCGCCACCTGCGCGGAGAGACGACGTTGAAAGCCGCGATTGACTCGGCGATCATCGCGACCCGCCAATACGCGAAATCCCAGCGCATCTGGTTTCGCAACCGCATGAAAGACTGGACGACGCTGAACGTCGGTCCGGATCTGTGAGCTAAGGGCATCAGCCCTCCTTCCGCCGTGACACCGCGTCGAATCTCGGAACAATCAACAAATTGTTAACGTTTGATGGTCAGACGTCTTCGAAACCGGTGCCAGTCAAATGATCCCGCTCGACGCCATCAACTTCGAAATTGCACCCGACCCCGACGCGGTGCCGAACGTCCTTGACGACGGCCTCAGCGCGCGGGTCGTTCAGCCCCTCCTCCCGCCGATCGGAACCGCCCGGTCCACGACCGATACGCGTATCCTGCCGCTGGCGGCATTCGCATGGGGTGTTGAATCGGTGCAGCTTAGGCCGCGCGTGCGGGCTGATCATGTGCTGTTGGTCGTGACAAAGGGACGGGTGCGATTCGAGTTACCGCGCCGTAGCGTGCATGTCGGTGCCGGCAGCATCGTGCATGCACCCAGCGGCACCGCGTTCGCGGTGCAGATCTCGCCCGACTGTGCCGGGGTCGCCGTTCTGGTCCCCGGACGGATGGCCCATCAATGGCCCACGACCGTCTATGCCGACCGCGTATCCCCGGACGGGATGGACGCGGTGATGGTGGATATTCAGGCGCTCTCCGTCCAGTCCGACCCACGCACGATTGCCCCGCGCCTCGACCTGATCGGCCTGACGCTTGCGGGGCTGGCCCCGCCGATGTCTGCGCCGTCAACGCAGGCTGCGCCGAGCCGAATGGCCGACGCCCGCGCCATCGTCGCGGCATTTGAACGCGCGGCGGTCCCGCAAGCTGCGGCGGGACGGACCTTGTGTGAAATTGCGCAGTCGGTCGGAACGGACGGCACCGGACTCGACCGCGCCTGTCTGGCACAACGGGGATGCAGCGCACTGGCACTGCTCCATCAATGGCAGGTCAGTGCGGCCATCGAGTTGCTGCGCACATCGCCGCGCCCGTTGAAAGAGGTTGCGGCATCGACAGGCTTCAACGGCCTGCCCCACATGATGCGCTGCTTTATCGCCGCCACGGGACGCCCGCCCGCGGATTTTCGCCGGGCCGGCTGATTATCGAAGGCGCTTAGCCGTCTTCGCCGTCAGCCTCGGCCGGCATTTCGTCGGGACGGCCGCGAAAGCCCATCGCGACGACGAACTTTTCCGAAGAATCCGACCGGCTGGCCGGCGGCTTGACGTTCGCGACCTTGTCGAAGTTCTGCTTCAGTGTGGTTTGCAACGTCTGTTCGGCCCCGCCCGCCAGAACCTTGGCGATGAATGTCCCGCCCGGCTCCAGAACGTCAAAGGCGAACTGCGCCGCCGCTTCGACCAGCGCGACGATGCGCAGGTGGTCGGTGCCCTTGTGGCCAGAGGATGATGCCGCCATGTCCGACATCACGACGTCGGCCGGCCCGCCCAGCCATTCCTTGACCTGACGATCTGCGTCGTCATCCAAAAAATCCAGTTGGTGAATTTCGGCGCCCGCGATCGGTTCGACCTCTTGCAGGTCGACGCCCAGAACCGTCCCGCGCTTCTTGTTGCCCTTGTCGCCTAGCGCGTTGACCCGGGTCACGGCCACCTGACACCAGCCGCCGGGCGCACAGCCCAGATCGACCACCCGGGCACCGGGTTTAAGGAAACCGTATTTGTCGTCCAGCTCAAGGATCTTGAATGCCGCCCGCCCGCGATAGCCTTCGCGGCGCGCCTTGACGACATAGGGGTCATTCAGCTGGCGCTCCAGCCACAGCGTGCTGGACAGCTTGCGGCCCTTTGCCGTCTTGACCCGCACACGCAGATCCCGCTGCCCCCGACCCGAGGATTTGCGCCCTCTCGGTCCACCAGCACCCTTGCCGCCGCCCGAACCGCTGCCGCCAGTTCCGCTGCCGCCCGCACCGCTGCCGCCCGTCTTGCCGCCTTCGCTCATCATGCCACCCCGTGCAAACCTTCGGGGGCCAGCACCCCGTCCTGAACCATCTGGGCATATAACAGCCCTTCCCGCAGACCGCGGTCAGCGACCGACAGCCGCGTGGTGGGCCATACCCGCATCAGCGTCTGCAGGATAGCCGCCCCGGACATGATCAGCGCATGACGTTCCCGTCCGATGCGCGGATCGTCGCGCCGCCCGTTCGGGCCCAGCGTCAGATAGGTGCGGATCACACGGTCGATCTGGTCGCTGGTCATCACCAGCCCGTCGACCTTGGTCCGGTCGTATCGTCGCAAGCCCAGATGACTTGCCGCGACCGTGGTGACGGTGCCTGACGTCCCGATGATCTGGAAATTCGGCGCAACCTGCCCCGCGGTGGCATAGGGCGCGAAATCGGCCAGCATCTCCTCGAAATGCCAGCTCATCAACGCAAAGCGGCCCTGATCGTCGGTCACATCCTCGAACTGATCGCGCAGGGTGGCCACGCCCAACGGCACACTGATCCAATCGACGACACGCGCGCCCGTGGGGTCCGTGCTGTGAAACCCGTCGCCCAGCCGCATGATTGCGCGCGCGCGCTCGACCGGGTCGATGTGGGACACGTCGATCCACACCAGCTCGGTCGAGCCGCCTCCGATATCGACGACCAGCAGCTGTTCGGTTTTCAGATTGACCAGAGGGGCGCAGGAAATGACCGCCAGCCGCGCCTCTTCTTCGGCCTGAATGATTTCGACCGGCAACCCGGTTTCGCGACGGATCATGCGCATGAAGTCGCGGCTGTTCCGCGCCCGCCGGCAAGCCTCGGTCGCGACCAGACGCATCCGATTGACGCCGTGGCTGTCCAGCTTGCGACGACAGACCTGTAGCGCATGGACCGTGCGCGCCATCGACTGGCGCGACAGCCGGCCAGACGCCTCCAGCCCGTGACCCAGTTGCACGGGCTTGGAGAAGCTGTCGATCACCTGGAACTGGTTGCCCGACGGTCGGGCAATCAGCATCCTGCAACTGTTCGTGCCCAAATCAAGCGCCGCATACAGCGTCGCGGGATCAAGGTTGCGGGCGTCAGAAGGCTCAACCGCTATGGACGGGATCGCGTCCGCACCCGCGGGACGCTTGGGCGTCATCGTCACGCCCTCCGAAAATCGTGTTGGGATCAACCTAACTGCGGGGGCACGTTCGATCAAGGCCGCGCCGGCTGAAATCGTGAACACAGCAATGTCCGACTGCATGGACCACGCGGCGGATTTGCCGCAGTCGACAGGGCGCGCGCCAACGGCTATGGCTTTGGGCATGATCGTGATCCTTGCCATCATCGTGGGTCTTGCGCTGGGCGACTGGCGGGCGCGGCGCTTTGGCGGCGACCGCAAGGACCGCATCCAGTATGCCATCGTCCACGCGCTGGCATTTTCGCTGATCGGGGTCTTCGCCTCGATCCTGATCGAGCGGTGGATGGCGGTCTAAACCGCGCAAATCGCACCCCAAAGGCCGTGCATGCTCAAGCTGACGCCGTTCCTGCTGATCATCCTTTATGCCATCGCGATGTGGCTGTTTTCGGCGTGGCGGCTGAAACGGGAACTGAACGCCCGCTCAACGCCCCTGACCGACCCGCGCCTGTCGCGGGTTCTGGACCAGCTTGGCGCCGCGATGGAGCTGCCGCGCATCAAGGCCCATGTCTATGAAATCGCCCCGGTGAACGGGCTGGCCGCGCCCGACGGGCGGGTGTTTCTGACGCGCGGATTCATCGACAAGCTGGACGCGGGCCAGGTCACCGAATCCGAACTGGCGTCCGTCATTGCGCATGAACTGGGGCACGTCGCCCACGGGCACACGCGCCGCCGGATGATGGATTTCGCCGGCCAGAACCTTGTGCGCGCGGTCCTCGCCGGCGTCTTCGGCCGCATGATCCCGTTCATCGGGCCGTGGATCGCGGGTCTGGTCGCATCCGCCCTCGCCGCCCGCCTGTCCCGGGAAGACGAGTTTCAGGCCGACGCCTTCGCTGCCGCGCTGATGGTCAAGGCGGGCCTTGGCACCGGCCCACAAAAGGCGCTGCTGTCGCGGCTCGACCGCATGGCCGGTGGCGGCGCCCGGCCGATGGCGTGGCTGTCGTCCCACCCGCCCACCGACCGCCGCATCGCCGCGATCGAGGCGTTGGAGCAGCGCTGGAACATCGCCCCTGAGGCCCCCTGAGCCCGCCCGACGCCGCCCGACCCGATGCACGTCCCGCCTTGGCGAGGCCCCTGCACGGGTCTAACGTGGTCCAGTCCAATCACGTGTCGTCCATGAACCGCCCCTTCCGCCGCCGGGTGCTTTACATCCCCGGCTACGACCCCATCCCGCCCCGGCGATACCGAGAGCTTTATCGCCGCGAGGGTGCCAATCAGGCGCGGATCAGCGGCTATGACATCGCCATGGCGACCCGCCCGCGTGGCACGCGCTTCGGCTGGGGCGTGACGTCAGTAATGGGCGGCCAGCAGACGCGGGCGGATGTGACAGTGCTTGTCTGGTCCGACGTCGTGCGCGCGTCGATGGGCCGGTCGATCCCCGCGACCTATGCGCAATTGGTGCGGACGGCGTGGGCCTATATCGCGTCGGGCGCGCTGTTTCGGCTGATGCGGCTGCGGCGCGCGCCGGTGCTGGCCGCGCTTTATCCCATCGCGGTGCTGCTGGCGCAGCTGGCCGTCGCGCTGCTGGTCGGCTGGGCGGTCTGGGCGCTGATCCCATCCGTTTTCGGGGTGGCTGGCGGGATTCTGGGCGTCGCAGGCGTGCTGACCCTGTTCCGGCGCCTCGACGGTCGGTTCTTCGCCTACTACCTGATGCACGACTATGCCTTCACGGCACGGGACGGCGGCGCCTATCCCGCCGCGCTAAGCCACCGGATCGAGGAATTCGCAACCGCCGTCACCGACGCACTGAACAGCGACGTGGATGAGGTGCTGGTCGTCGGCCATTCATCCGGCGCCTATCTGGCCGTGTCGGTGCTGGCCGATGTCCTTCGTGCCGGTCGACCGGGGGGCGCGGCGTTGTCTTTGCTGACGCTCGGCCATGTCGTGCCGATGGCGGCGTTTTTGCCCCGCGCGGGCCGGCTGCGGGATGATCTGCGGCTGGTATCAGCCAGCGACGCGCTGACATGGGTCGATGTCAGCGCACCGGGCGATGCCTGCTGCTTTGGCCTGTGCGACCCGGTCGCGGTGTCTTCGGTCGAACCCGATGACCGGCGCGGGCCGCTGGTCCTGTCCGCCGCGTTTCGCCAGACGCTTTCGCCGGACAGGCAGAAAGCCCTCCGCGGGCGCTGGTTCCGGCTGCATTTCCAGTATCTCTGTGCGTTCGATCGGCCGGGCGATTACGATTATTTCGCGATCACGGCGGGGCCTGCGACGCTGGCCCAACGCTTTGCGGGCCGCCACCATTCCCCCGGTCGCATCACGCGCGCCGTCAACGACTGGCCCGGCCGCCGCACAGGTGCGCCGTGACCCGGATGACCCCGCCCAAACCCACCCCCGGCCCACGCCGAAACTCGCTTTGGCGGCTGGCGCGGGGGTTTCGCCGTGACGTGCTCTCGGCCCTGCCCCCCCATCTTTACCACGCATGGATGGCCGATTTCCGCAGTCCGCTGATCCGCACGGTTCTGTGCAACGACCCCGCGCTGGTGCGGTTGGTGCTGACGGACCGCCCGCAGGACTTTCCCAAATCCCCGCGTCTTGGCGAAGGGTTGGCGCCGTTGCTGAGCCGATCGGTGTTCGTCACGAATGGCGACGAATGGGCGCGCCAGCGGCGCATCATCGATCCCGCCTTTGCGGGCGGACGCCTGCGGGACAGCCTGCCCGCCATGTGGGACGCCGGCCGCGCCGCCGTCGCGCGGATGCTTGACTGCGCCGGCGGCACCCCGGTGGATATCGAGCCAGAAACCAGCCACGCCGCCGCCGACGTGATCTTTCGCACGATGTTTTCCCTGCCGATCGAACATGATCTGGCCCGGCGCATCTTTGCCGCGTTCCGGTCGCATCAGGATGCCCAGCCCATCGTCAATCTGGCGGCGGTGGTGCCCCTGCCCGCGTGGATGCCCCGGTTCCACTCGCGCCAGACCCGGCAGACCGCGGCCACCATCCGCAGGCTGATCACCCAGCTTGTCACCGACCGCAGCCGCGCCATCGCGGACGGGACCGCACCCGACGATCTGGCGACGCGGATCATGACGACGCCCGATCCCGAAACGGGCCAGACCTTTGCCGACGCCGAGATGGTCGATCAGGTCGCGATCTTCTTTCTGGCAGGACACGAAACGTCGGCCAGCGCGCTGGCGTGGGCGCTCTGGCTTCTGGCCGCGAACCCTGACTGGCAGGACCGCGTTGCCGCTGAAAGCCTGAGCTTACCGCCCGATCGCGCACCCGACCTGTCCGACATTGCGCGACTGACCGACACCCGCGCCGTCTTTCGCGAAACCCTACGGCTTTATCCGCCGGTGCCGATGATGGTGCGCCAGACCACGCAGACCGAACGGCTCCGCGACCGCACCCTGCCGCCGGGCACGCAGGTCGTGCTGTCGCCATGGCATCTGCAACGCCACGACCGTCTGTGGCCTGACCCCGATGCGTTCGATCCCAGTAGGTGGGGCCGGCCTGAAAACCGAGGGCCCGCCCGCGACGCGTTCATCCCGTTCAGCGCGGGTCAGCGGGTGTGCCCCGGCGCTGGGTTCGCGATGATCGAAGGGCCGCTTTTGCTGGCGATGATCTGTCGGGCCGTCCGGCTGACGCCGGGGGACGTGGCGCCGGTGCCAGTCGCACGCCTGACGGTGCGCGGACAAGGCGGGATAAGCGTCCGCCTGCGGCCACGCTAGCGCAGGTTTGGGATATCGCCCTTGCGCACCGGCTCGGACACGGCCATGCGCAGCCCCGCCCCGATCCGGTGGGCCAGCGCGGACCATTCCCGCGCCACGTCGGGCGCCACCGTGCGCCGCAGCGTTTCGTCAAACAGCGCCAGCCACGGCCCGAACATGCCCGGCCGCACGTCGCCCGTTGCCGCATGGACCCGCATCGGGTTCCCGTCATAGCCGCGCTCGTACAGAATCGCATTGCGCCAGAACGCACTGATCCGCGCCTCATGCGCGGCCCAGTCGGTGACGTGGCGGGCAAAGACCGGGCCCAGCACCTCGTGCCGCCGCACCGCGCCATAGAAGGTGGCGACAACGCGGTCGATCTCCTCGGCCGAGACGTCAAATCTTGCCAGCTTGGCGGGGGGGTCGTTCAACGGGTCGCTCATGTGGTGCATGGTCCGTGCATGAAATGTGCATCGATGGTGCATGGGTTGTGCGTGCCGGAACCCAGCATTTGCTGACGTTTCAGCATATCCAGGCCGTTGCCGTTGCGCAAACCGGTGCCCGACCGTGCCACGCGCAACGCCCGGCGTCGTGGACCGGCCAAGAAAAAACCGCCCGGCGATTTCTCGCGGGCGGCGGATGTCGTTCCAAGGGGCAGATCTTACTTGATCTTGCCTTCCTTGTATTCGACGTGCTTGCGCACGACGGGGTCGTATTTGTTGACTGCCATCTTTTCGGTCATGGTCCGGGCGTTCTTCTTGGTCACGTAGAAATGCCCGGTGCCAGCCGTCGAGTTCAGCCGGATCTTGATCGTGGTCGGCTTCGCCATAGTCCTGCTCCTTTGCGGGGCAGATCGGCATGCGCCCGACCTTCGGATACCCCAAGAAATATCGTGAAGCACGCCTTTTACGCGGGCGCGCGTCAGAGTCAACCGCCCAATTCGGCGAAATCTGCGCGGATGGCCTGTAAGCCGGGTTCTGTCCGGGGTTGCCCCCTGGATGACCATTCCTCTGCCCCCGCCGTTGCCGACGAGATCTAGCTGCCAACCCGGATCTGCTGGGGCGCAGGCGGCCCTGCGGGGTTGCCCCCGCGCGCGATCCCTATTCGGCATTGCTCCCGGTGGGGCTTGCCGTGCCGCCCCCGCCGGGCGTTACCCGGCACCGTGCCTGCATGGAGCCCGGACTTTCCTCGAACGCGCAAAGCACGCCCGCGGTCATCCAGCCATCCGCGCCCGCCCCAGATAGGGCCGCGTGCCGCAGTCGTCAATAAAGCCTTGCTCAGGCGCGCAGGCCCGAGAACGTCGCCGGATCAAGGCTCAGCTGCGCGAATGTCGGCCCTTCGGTCAGCAGGCTGACCGCGTCGTGGGAATGCAGCGATTCCTGATGGCTGGCGATCACCCGGAAGTCCCCGATGCGCGGCTCTTCCAGCAATTGCTGGGCAAATGCGCGCACGGCGTCCTCGACAAAGATCGGGTTGGCGGCGTTCAGTTCGGCAAACGCCTGCTCATCCTCGCGCTTGACCATGACCTGCGTTTCAGTCGCGACTGCGCGTCGGCACAGTGCCACCATGTCCTCGAACCACAGCTTTTCGTCGCCCTGCATCACCGCCGAAATCCGCGCGATCGAGCGTTGCGAATGGGGCGTCGCCAGCTGGCCGCGAGTTTCGCGGGCATGCTCGGACAGCTCCAGCGAACAGGGACAGGTGGATGAGTAGACATAGTCGAAATGGATGATCCGCAGGCGTTCGCCCGCCTGATCGACCAGCTCCATCGCGATGTCATAGAACTGCCAGCCCGACAGCCCGCTGCGCAGCGAATCGACCCTGACGGGATAGCTGAAGCGCATCTGGATACGCGCGTCAAAGCTGTCCAGATGTTCCTTGTAATCATCCAGCGCCGCCGCCAGCACACCCAGCGAAAACTGCTTTTCCGCGTGGGCATAGAAGGACCGCATGATCCTGCTCATGTTGATCCCCTTACGGTCGGCATCCAGACTGACAGTGCCGGTGACGCTGGTCTCCAGCGTGATTTCGCCGCCATCGGTGCGACGATACCGGATCGGCAGGCGGAAATTGGAAATGCCGACATGCTGGATCGGTGCGCGCGCGCCCACGATCAGGCTGGCGGGGCCGTTCTGCAAGTCGGGAAGCCCAGCACGATAGGCGTCATCCACGCGGAAATCGGAGGGATAGGTCCGGCTGAGCGCAGGATATGCCGCTGTTGGCATCTTGGGATTTTCGGTCATGACTGCCCTTTCGCACCCCAAGTGACGGGAACGGCCCAGATATGGGGGCCGCCCCGCGATATTAAAGGCTCAGGCGGTGTTGAAGCCAGCCGCACCCAACGCCTGACGCATATCGGCGATCAGGTCGTCTTCATGCTCCAACCCGATGGACAGACGAACCAGACCGGGCGTGATGCCAAGTTCCGCCTGCTCCTCCGCGCCAAGGCGCTGGTGGGTCGTTGTCGCGGGATGCGTCACGATGGATTTCGCGTCGCCGAGGTTGTTCGAAATCGACACAAGCTCCAGAGCGTTCAGGAACGCGAATGCGGCATCCTTGGACCCCAGATCGAACGCGATCATCGTCCCGCCAGAGCCGATCTGATCGGCCGCAAGCTGATACTGCGGATGGTCTGACAGCCCGGGATAGATCACGTGACCAACGCCCTTGACCGCCGACTGCAGCGCGGTGGCAACTGCCAACGCGGCATCGGCCATGGCGCGGACCCGCAAGTCCATCGTCGTCAGACCGTTCAGCATCAGCCACGCGTTGAACGGGCTGATCGCGCCGCCGGTGTGCTTGATGTAGGGCTCTGCCACCTCGCGCACGAACTGGCGCGTGCCGCAGATCACGCCGCCCAGTGCGCGGCCGCCGCCATCGACGTGCTTGGTGGTCGAATAGATGACCACATCGGCACCCAGTTCGACTGCACGGGAAAATGTCGGCGTGATGAAGACGTTGTCGACCACGACGGTGGCCCCGGCTGCGTGGGCGATTTCGCTGATGGCCTTGATGTCCATCACCTCAAGCGTTGGGTTCGACACGGACTCGAAAAAGACGCCGCGCGTTCCCGGCGTCACCGCCGCGCGCCATTCGTCCAGCGACGTGCCGTCGACGGTCACCACGTCGACGCCGAATTTCTTCAGGATATCCAGAACGTAAAGACACGACCCGAACAGCTGGCGCGAGGCGACAAGCCGGTCACCCGGCTTCAGCATCGCCATCAGCGCGCCGTTGACCGCGGCCATCCCGGATGCGGTCGCAAACGCATCCTCGGTCCCTTCCAGCGCGGCCATGCGATCTTCGAACATGCGGCTGGTGGGGTTGCCATACCGGGCATAGATGAATTCATCCGGGCCCACGTGCTGGAAACGGCCCTCGGCCTGTTCCGCACTGTCATAGGCGAAGCCCTGTGTCAGAAAAAGCGCCTCTGCCATCTCGCCATACTGGCTTCGACGGGTGCCGTGGTGAACGGCCTGAGTGCGCGGGTGGCGGCGGTTCTGTGGGGTTTTCTGATCCATGCTGATGGGTTAGCGCCGCCAACGGCGCCGTGCAACAGGGGCAAAAAAAAACTGTTCACGAAGGCTTGAAAATGCCGATGGCGCGGCTACCTTCCCCCGCAGACCGGGCCCCTCTGGCGATCCGTGCGGATCGTGATGTCGGTCGCATCACGCAACCCGCATAGGAGAAGATCGAATGGATCTGACTGCGCAGTTTTTGGGACAACCGACTTGGATGTGGGCGACATTTCTTGCTGTCGTGCTGATCCTGCTGGTGCTGGATCTTGGCGTCCTTAACCGTGGCGATCAGGAAATCGGCGTCAAGAAAAGCCTGATCCTGTCTGCTTTCTACATCACCATGGGTGTGGCTTTCGGCGGCTTCGTCTGGGCCCAGCTTGGCCCCCAACCCGCCGTTGAATACTTGACCGGCTTTGTGGTCGAAAAATCGCTGGCGATGGACAACGTCTTCGTCATTGCGACGATCTTCAGCTTTTTTGCCGTTCCGCGCCACCTGCAGCACCGGGTGCTGTTCTGGGGTATTCTAGGTGTCATCGTCCTGCGCGCGATCATGATCGGCTTTGGCGCGGCGCTGGTTCAGAACTATCACTGGGTTCTTTACATCTTTGCGGCCTTCCTGATCTTCACCGGCATCAAGATGCTGTTCTCGGATGACGAGGAATCGGACCTCGCCGACAACAAGATGATCGCCTGGCTGTCGCGTCGCCTGCCGGTGACGCCGGGCTTTGTCGGCAACAAGTTCTTTGTTCGTCAGCAACATGGCGGCAAACTTCGCACTTTCGTCACGCCGCTGTTTCTGGCGCTGATCGTTATCGAAGTCGCCGACCTGATTTTCGCCGTCGACTCGGTCCCTGCGATCTTTGCGATCACCACCGACCCCTATCTTGTCTATACCTCGAACATCTTTGCCATCCTCGGCCTGCGCGCGCTCTACTTCGCCTTGGCTGCAGTCCTGCACCGGTTCACCTATCTGAAGCCGGCGCTGGCGATCCTGCTGATCTTCATCGGCTCCAAGGTGTTCGTCGCTGACCTGTTCGGGCTGGCCAAGTTCCCGCCGACAATCTCGCTGACCGTGACCTTCGCGATTCTGGCCACTGGTGTCATCATTTCGCTGGTCAAGACGCGCGACGCGGCGAAGAAGTGAACATCTTAGGAACATGGTCTTTGCGTTTCGGATCGTGAGGGTTATGTTGCCCTGAATGAACGGGCACATGATGAACGATAACGAATTCGACGCATTCGATGCGGCCACAGCGCCCGTCCCACTTTCGCAGCGTGCGATGGCGGGGCGGGCTGCGCCATATCTGGAAGGGCTCAACCCTGCACAAAAGCTGGCTGTCGAAAAGCTGGACGGTCCGGTGCTACTGCTGGCGGGGGCCGGCACAGGCAAGACCCGCGCGCTGACGACGCGGCTGGTTCATCTACTGACGCTCGGCCGTGCCACCCCGGGCCAGATTCTGGCCGTCACGTTCACCAACAAAGCGGCGAGAGAGATGCGCGACCGCATCGGCCGTTTGCTTGGCCACGCTGCCGAAGGGATGCCGTGGCTCGGCACGTTCCATTCGGTCAGCGTCAAGATCCTGCGCCGCCACGCCGAACTGGTCGGCGACGCCGATCTGCACCTGAAGCCCAGTTTCACCATTCTGGACACCGACGACCAGCTGCGTCTGCTGAAGCAGCTGATTTCGGCCCACAACATCGACGAAAAGCGTTGGCCGCCGCGTATGCTGGCCGGGTTGATCGACGATTGGAAGAACCGCGCCCTCAGCCCCGCCAACGTGCCCTTGGGCGAGGGAGAGGCGTATGATGGCATGGGCGTCCAGCTTTACCGCGAATACCAGCGCCGCCTGTTGGAGCTGAACGCCGTCGATTTCGGCGATCTACTGCTCCACTGCGTGATGATTTTCCAGGCCCACCCCGACGTGCTGAAGTCGTGGCAGGACCGTTTCCGCTATATCCTCGTCGACGAGTATCAGGATACCAACGCGGCGCAGTACCTGTGGCTGCGGCTGCTGGCGCAAAAGCATCGCAACATCTGCTGTGTGGGCGACGACGACCAGTCGATCTATGGCTGGCGTGGGGCCGAGGTGGGCAACATCCTGCGGTTCGAGAAGGATTTTCCGGGCGCCGAGGTGATCCGTCTGGAACAGAACTACCGCTCCACCCCGCATATCCTCGCGGCGGCGTCCGGGCTGATCGCGTCGAACAAGGGCCGCCTTGGCAAGACCCTGTGGACCGAGGCCGAGGGGGGTGAACCTGTCCGCCTGATCGGCCACTGGGACAGCGAAGCTGAAGCCCGCTGGATCGGGGAAGAGATCGAGGCGTTCCACGGCGGCCACCGCGCCGCCATCGGCCGACGCAGCCTGAACGACGTGGCGATTCTCGTGCGGGCATCCCACCAGATGCGCGCGTTCGAAGACCGCTTCATGACGATCGGCCTGCCCTATCGTGTGATCGGCGGCCCGCGCTTCTATGAGCGGCAGGAGATACGCGATGCGATGGCCTATTTCCGGCTGGCGATCAGCCCGACTGATGATCTGGCATTCGAGCGCATCTACAACACCCCCAAACGCGGCTTGGGCGACAAGGCCCTGAAAACCATCCAGGCCGAGGCACGGGAGCGTAACCTCTCGTTGCTGGAAGGCGGGGCAGCCGCGCTGGCAGCGGATGCGCTGTCAGGCAAGGGCGCCGCCGCTTTGCGGCAGTTCGTCCAGCAGATGGGCCGCTGGCACGGCGAGACGCTTGATTCAACAACCAACCATGTCGAACTGGCCGAGCGGATTCTTGACGAATCCGGCTATACCGCCATGTGGCAGAACGACAAATCACCCGACGCACCGGGCCGGCTGGACAACCTGAAGGAACTGGTCAAGGCGCTGGAAGAGTTCGAAAATCTGCAAGGATTTCTGGAACACGTCGCGCTGGTCATGGACACCGAAAGCGGCGAACAGGCCGAACAGGTCAGCATCATGACCCTGCATGCAGCGAAGGGTCTCGAGTACCCCATCGTTTTCTTGCCCGGCTGGGAGGACGGCCTGTTTCCGTCCCAGCGCAGCATGGACGAATCCGGCCTGAAAGGGTTGGAGGAAGAGCGTCGGCTGGCCTATGTCGGCATCACGCGCGCCGAGGAATTGGCCACGATCACCTTTGCCGGTAACCGGCGCATGTACGGTCAATGGCAGTCCTCCCTGCCCTCTCGGTTCATTGACGAGCTGCCCGAAGATCACATCGATGTGCTGACGCCGCCCGGCCTTTATGGCGGCGGCTTTGGTGCGGCGGCCCAACCGTTTGCGGAATCGGCGATGCATGACCGCGCCAGCCGCGCGGACGTCTACAACTCACCGGGCTGGAAGCGGATGCAGGACCGCGTGGCGCAGTATTCCAAGGCCACGCACCGCGCCCCGGTCGTCATCGACCACAATCCCGGCGAGAAATTTGCCGTGGGGGACCGGGTGTTTCACCAGAAGTTCGGCACCGGGTCCGTCATCGGGATTGCGGAAGACACGCTGACAATCGAATTCCCGGCAGGGTTCAAGAACGTCAAGGCGTCCTATGTTCAACCGGCGGCAGACGTGGGTGATGTCCCGTTCTGACCGCTTTTCTTCGCCACTGAGTGGCGGTAGAGCCGCAACCATAGCGTCGCGCCGACAAGGAGCAGGCCATTGTCATCCAAGATCCCATCACCCTGCATCGGCGTCTGCAAGTTCAAGCGTGAAGGGCATTGCATCGGCTGTTCGATGACCAAGGATCAGAAATCCCTGTTCAAGAAGATCAAGAAGCCAAAGCTCCAACTGGCGTTCATCGACATGCTGATCCATCAGCAATCCGACATGGGCAAATACACCCATTGGGTGCGCGTATATCGTCGCCGCTGCGAAAAGAAGGGTGTCGAGCCACCTTTGCGCGACGATACCGCGGCCTGAACATGAAAAAGGGTCGGCGAACCGACCCTTTTCATTCTGCAGGTGGCGGGCTGCCTTAACGGTGGCTGGCTGCCTGCAAATCTAAACTCACGCCTCGATATGGGCGCGCAGCAGCCAAGCGAACTTCTCGTGGACGCGGCCACGTTCGATCGCGAGATCTTGGGTCAGCAGGTCGCCGTTCTGTTCGGCTACGCTGGCAACGCCACCAAGCGTTGCGGCCAGTTGCTCCTCTGCAGCGACCAGAAGACGGATCATTTCCTCGGCCGGAATATGACCGCCGTGGTAATCCTTGACCTTCGAAGTTTGCAGCATCTTGGTCAGCGAACCTTGGGCGAATACGCCAAGTGCGCGAACACGCTCTGCCAGATCGTCTTCGGCTTGAAAGTGATCTTCGTAGATCGTCTGGAACAAGACGTGCAGCGAACCCGCTGACATTCCGGTCACGTTCCAGTGGAAATTCTGGGCCAGCTTGGTGCCGACAACCGTTTCGGCAACGGCTTGGTTCAGCGCTTCGGCGATGGCTTCTTGCGCGGTGGTCGACAGCTGTGCAGCAGTCTGGGTCATGTGAAGCTCCTTGGCAAAAGGCCACGAGATCGTGTCTGCGGCCAAATCTATCGTTCCCTGCGCAAGATATGGGAAAACGAACGGCCGCTTACAAGGCGTCGCGGCGAAAATAATGTCTGAGTAACTTAGTCAGAACAATGACTTAGGTCGAATTTTAACCTAGCATTTCTATCGGGCAACACTCGGTCAGGCGGGTCGCCAGCCAGCCGATCTGACGCCGGTCCGCGTGTGACAGACGCGACCGCAGAAGGAAGTCGCGGCTGTGGATGTCATCGCGACGCACAGCGTCCAGAAGAGAGATCAACCAACGTTCGTCGAACGAAATCGCCTGTTCGCCGGGCGAATGAATACGGATCGGTTTGGGCGAGCCAGCGCACAGCGCGCGAAGAAGCGCATCGGCATAGGCTTGGGCAGATTCGCTGCGATCAGCGGCCAGCATCGAACAGGCATGAAACAGGTCAAGCCGTGCCTTGGCCCGACACGACCGGAAAAGCACGCGAAGCCAGTTCAGAACCGCCGTGTTGCGCGGCACCACGCCACCTGCCGTGTCGATGTCATCGACATGGACGCAATCAACGGGAAGGGCGGACAGGGATGCAGACAACTTCGGTCTCCGATGCTGTCCGGGATATAGGGTATAATACCGCGCCAGTCCAGCCTGACTGTTTTAATCAGGCTTAACCGGCGCGGTTTCTACACCGTCGGAAGCTACAGCCCCGCCTCGGTCAGAACGACGTCACACCGCGCACAGGTGCCCGGATGGGCGTGCGTCCCAACATCGGGCAGAATCTTCCAGCAACGTTCGCACTTCTCACCCTCAGCAGGTTCGAACACGACAGCGACGCCCGGCACGTCGGCCAGACGGAACGCCGTGTCAGGTGCCGGATCACCTGTCACCGTGATCGCGCTGGTGATGCACACGTCGGCAAGGTCGACCGACTCGAGCGCGCTGCGCAACGCGTCATCCGCGACATAAACCACGGGCGCAGCCTCAAGGCTGGCGCCGATGGTCTTGTCGGTCCGCTTGACCTCCAGCGCCGCTGTAACGGCACGACGGGCGCGACGGATCGCGTCCCACTTCGCCGCAAGCGCTTCGTCGCGCCATTCGGCAGGCGTATCGGGAAAGTCGTGCAGATGGACGCTGTCCTCCTCGGACGGGTGGCGCGACAACCAGACGTCTTCCATTGTGAACGGCAGCATCGGCGCCAGCCACGTCGTCAGGCGTTGGAACAGCAGGTCCAGCACGGTTCGTGCCGACCGCCGCCGCAGGCTGTCAGGTGCATCACAATACAGCGCATCCTTGCGCACGTCGAAGAAGAACGATGACAGATCGACCGTGGCAAAGTCGAACAGCGCCCGGAACACGCCCTGGAAGTCGTACGCCGCATACCCCTCGCGGACGCGCTGATCCAGCTGCGCAAGGCGGTTCAGAACCCAACGCTCCAGCTCGGGCATGTCTGCGGGATCAACGCGTTCAGCATCGGTGAACCCGTCCAGCGCACCCAGCAGGAAGCGCATGGTGTTGCGCAGACGACGGTAGGAATCCGCCGTTCCTTTCAGGATTTCCTTCCCGATACGCAGATCGGCGGTGTAGTCGGACTGCGCGACCCACAGGCGAAGGATATCGGCACCGTACTGGTCGATCACCTGTTCCGGGGCGACCGTGTTGCCGACAGACTTGGACATCTTCATGCCCTTTTCGTCCAGCGTGAAGCCGTGCGTCAGCACCCCGCGATAGGGCGCACGGCCCCGCGTGGCGCTGGCCTGCAGCAATGACGACTGGAACCACCCACGGTGCTGGTCGGTCCCTTCCAGATACAGGTCCGCAATCCCGTCCGGTGCACCGTCCGCGCGGTCACGCAGAACGAACGCGTGGGTCGAGCCGCTGTCGAACCAGACATCCAGCACGTCCATCACCTGCTGATACTCGGCAGGATCGACGATACCGGACAGGACACGTTCCTTGAAACCGTCCTGATACCAGACGTCCGCGCCGTCTTTTTCAAACGCCTCGATGATGCGCGCGTTGACCGTTTCGTTGCGCAGCAGGAAGTCAGGATCGTCGGGCCGCGTGCCGATCTTGGTGAATGCCGTCAGTGGCACGCCCCAGGCGCGCTGACGGGACAGAACCCAATCGGGACGGCTTTCGACCATCGCATGCAGGCGGTTGCGACCCGTCTGTGGCGTCCACTTCACCAGCTGATCGATCGACGTCAGCGCGCGGCTGCGGATCGTGTCGCCGTAATCGCCCATGCCATCGGACAGCTTCTTGTCGATCGCGGCGAACCACTGGGGCGTGTTGCGATAGATCAACGGCGCCTTGGACCGCCAGCTGTGGGGGTAGCTGTGCTTCAGCTTGCCCTTGGCGAACAGTGCACCCTGCCCCGCCAGCGCCTTGATGTTGCTGACGTTCGCCGGACCTTCCGAGCCTTCCGGCGTCAGAATGCCCTGCCCGCCGAAAACCGGCAAATCGGCGCGATAGGTGCCGTCCGGCATGACGTTGTACGTCATGGGGATGCCGTGGCGCAGCGCGAGCTGATAGTCGTCGTCCCCGTGGCTGGGGGCGGTGTGCACAAAGCCCGTGCCCGCATCGTCTGTGACATGGTCCCCCGGCAGCATCGGCACGTCGTAATCCCATTCGCCATTGCCGCCATCGATGCCGCGATAGGGGTGGGCGAGGACCAGCGATGCCAATTCCTCTGCAGACACATCGCGCAGGCGCGTGACAGCTTCCGGTTCGACCTTGGCCGACACAAAGACACCATCCGCCAGCGCATCGGCCAGAAGATAGGTTCCGGCTTTTTCACCATTTAGCTGATAAAGCCCATAGGCGATGCCCGGGCCGAAGGCGACTGCGCGGTTCTGGGGGATCGTCCAGGGCGTCGTGGTCCAGATGACAACCTTGGCGTCCAGCAGATCAGTGCGCATGCACCCGTCAAGCGGCGCAAAGTCGCGCTGCGAGGCCACCGGGAACGCCACCCAAATCTGATGACTGGTGTGATCGTGATACTCGACCTCGGCTTCTGCCAGTGCGGTCTGCTCGACCGGCGACCACATCACAGGCTTTGAACCCTGATACAGGCTGCCGTTCATCACCAGCTTCATGAACTCAGCCGCGATCACCGCCTCGGCGTGGTAGTTCATGGTCAGGTAAGGGTCTTCCCATTTGCCGGTTACGCCCAAACGCTTGAATTCCTCGCGCTGGGTTTCCACCCAGCCTTCGGCAAAGCGGCGGCATTCCTGCCGGAACTCGACGATATCGACGTCGTCCTTGTTCTTCTGCAGCTTGCGATACTGTTCCTCGATCTTCCATTCGATCGGAAGTCCATGGCAGTCCCAGCCGGGAACATAGCGCGCGTCGCGGCCCATCATCTGCTGGCTGCGGGTGATGAAATCCTTGAGGATCTTGTTCAGCGCGTGCCCGATATGCAGGTGACCGTTCGCATAGGGGGGGCCGTCGTGCAGAATGAACGGCTTACGTCCAGCCGACGAACTGCGCAGGCGATCATAGACGCCAAGCCGTTCCCAGCGTGCCAGCCATTCCGGTTCGCGCTGCGGCAGTCCGGCGCGCATCGGAAAATCGGTTTCAGGCAGAAACACCGTGTCGCGGTAATCATGCGCGGGGGTGGCGGAGGCGTCAGGCTCGACGGTGGTATCGGCGCTCATCTGGGGCGGAATCCTTGGCTGCGGCAAAATAGGCTGGACACTGACTTTCCCGGCGGCGGGACACGGTCACACCACCGGGCGGCTAATTCGAAATATCCAGCCCGTTTTCAGCATGCTGCGCTTATAGAAACCCGCGCGCGCGGCTGCAAGCGGGGCCGGTGGAACCTTCATCAACCCGTCATGCTTCGGTCATAGGGGCGTTGCCGGAATCGCCGATAGTCCACGCGCCCCCTGAAACAGGAGCATGAGATCGTGGCGCTGATCGCAGTCAATGCAACAGATGCTGCCATTCCGCCGCACCTTGCGGCCCGGGCGGCGACACTTCCCCCAGACGCGCCGATCGTCGTGATGGTTCACGGTTTCCGATTTTCCCCGTCCCTGCCATCCGCCTGCCCCCACCACGATATTCTGTCGCTTGTTCCCATGGCGGGCGCGCGCCACGCGGTGTCTTGGCCACGGGGATTGGGTTTTTCGGCAGATGGCGACGAAGGGCTAGCCGTCGGTTTCGGATGGGAAGCGCGCGGCAGTCTGCGCCGCGCCTATCGTCAGGCGGCGCAGGCAGGGCAAGATCTGGCCACGCTGGTCACGTTACTTGCGACTGCGGCACGGCGTCCCGTGGCAATCATTGCCCATTCGTTGGAGGCAAGGGTCGCGCTGTCCGCGCTGGCATCGGTCGCACCGGGGGTCATCGGGCGCGTCGTCCTGCTGGCTGCTGCGGAATTTCGCGACCGGGCCGAGGCGGCGGCCGCCAGTCCCGCAGGCATTCTGGCAGAGATCGTCAACGTCACATCCCGAGAGAATGATCTGTACGATCTGGCGCTTGAGGTGATGCTGCGTGGCGGATTGGGTCGGGCGGTGGGTCAGGGGCTATCCCGTCGCCGCGACAATTGGGTGGACGTTCAGATCGACGACGCCGACACGATCACCGGTCTGGCGCAGATCGGCTTTTCCATCGGGACCACGGCGCATCGAATCTGCCACTGGTCACCTTATATGCGGGACGGGGTATTCGATCTTTATCGGGCAATTCTTTGCACCAATCGGCCGCTGAGCCTTATCCAGCTTCGACAGGCGGCAGATGGGCATTCCAGCCGGCGCTGGTCGCGCCTTCTGGAATGGCCTCACTCACCCGGGTCTTTCGGCAGGGCGTAGCGGCTGAAAAGCCCAGCGTTCAGGACGAAGAAGGCAAAGAACAGGACCGGCAGACCAATGGTCTTGACCAGAACCCAAGTCTCATCGCTTTGGGTGCGCCAGACGATCTCGTTGATGACGGCCAAGGCAAAGCACATCGCGGTCAGGCGGGCGGTCAGGATACGCCACCCGTTGTCGGTCAACGGGATCGCATCGCCCAGAACCAGCCCCAGCCAGTTGCGCCGCAGCAGCAGACCCAGTCCCAGCACGACCCCGAACAGCACATAGATCGCGGTCGGCTTCATCTTGAAGACGCGCGGATCATTCAACCAGATCGCGGCGCCACCCAGACCCACGACCAGAAACAGTGTAATGCCCTGCATGGCCGTCATCCGGCCCGCTAGGCGCCACATGGCGATGCTGGCAATGATCTGTGCAGGCATGAACCGGATCGTCGCCGCGACAATCCCGTCGTAATGCGTCCCGCCGATGGTCAGGCCGCTGCGCTTGAACAGAAAGAACGCCAGCATGAACAGGACAAGCGGACCCAGCTCCAGCGCCATCTTGGTTTTCGGATCAATCTTGCGCATCAAGGCCTCAGCGGATGGAATTTGGTTGCGGGTCTTTTCGCGCGCGGCGCGGTTCTAGTCCAGCGGAACTGCGTTCAGAATCGGCCCGACGCGCGGCGGGGGCAGGATCTGCTGCGCGATCAACGCGTGCCGCGTGTCCGACGGAAAGCCCCCTGTCGCCCCGGCGCGGGGGCTGATGCGCAGGCGCAGCGCACGCTTTGCGGGCCAGCGCTGGATCAATTCGGTCCCAAGCACGACATTGGCATAGGTCATCTGCCGTCCGCGGTTCTCACCGGCCTTGATCGTGACGGTTCGTTCAGGTGCATACCGGATCAACATTACTGCGACGCCGCCCGGAACGGCAGTGCGCGGCGACAGATCGACGACCTGCTGGCCACCCTGCTGGGCAATGCGGATGCCAACAGCCGGTTGTCGGGTCGCGTTTTTGGCGATCATCCCCATCAGATCGGTGGGGCGCATATGCATCAGCGTATCCTGCCCATCCACGATCACCTGAGGGGTATAGACCCCCCTCTCGCCTGCGGTCAGCGCATAGCCTTCCTGCCGATCAGTATTTTCGGGCAGGGCAAATTCGTCTTTCCAGCCCAGATAGTCCCAGTAATCGACGTGCCAAGCCAATGCCAGAATATCGCGCCGCTGGGCCAGTTCGGACATCACCATGTCGGCAGGCGGGCAGGACGCGCACCCCTGGGACGTGAACAGCTCGACCACCACGACGCCTTGGTCGCCCTGCGGGTCGCCAGCCGCAGCACGGCCCCGACGCTGTTGGGCGGCAGGTGGCAGCGGTGTGTTCAGGATGCCCGCCGCGACCTCGGCTGGCGTGCTTGCACGAGGGGCCACGGTCGCACCTCCGGCGCCCTGGACGGGCGTGCTTTCCAGCAGACTTTCGGCCGACACCCCGTCTGTCATAGGTACACTGGGGAAGCCCGTGTCCGTCCCCAGGCCCTCGGGCGCGTCGACGTCAACGGTCACCGACAGGTCATCATCATTCGGTGAGGGTCCCGAACGGTCGGCATCACTGGCAGGATCGGCGCCGCCGGGACTGCCCATCTCCTGCGCCCAAGCGACAGGACCAATCGCGACGGACATGATCAGCGCAAAAGTCGCCCAAAAAGGGCGGCGGCACGGTCGGAGCGGGAAAGTTGTCGTCAAGGTCAGGCCCAATGGGATCGCGTTAGCCTTGGCCTAGGACAAAAAGCCGGCCGAGGGAAAATCACCCCTGCGTTAGGCGCGCGTGCGTGATGACCGAAATTGCCCCCTGTGGCGTTGGGGGCACAGGGGGACATTCATCCGTCGGCGCTTGCACCCCGTCGGTCGTGATTGTATACAGATGCATACCAAACGCCAACTTGCGTGTTTCCCGGATTCGGGGCAAGCGGTTCGGCGCAGCCACCCATCCAGTCAGACAGGAAGGACGCCATGCCTATCGTCACCGGAACCGACACCGCCAAGACCCGCCGGACACTGTCTGCGGGCGGCAAGGAATTCGTCTACTACTCGATCCCCGCCGCGACCGAAGCAGGCCTCGGGGATTTCTCCAAGCTTCCCGCCTCGTTGAAGGTGGTGCTGGAAAACATGCTGCGGTTCGAAGACGGTGGGTTCACCGTTTCGGTCGACGACATCAAGGCCTTCGGTGCCTGGGCGCAGAACGGCGGCAAGTCGGACCGTGAGATTGCCTACCGCCCTGCCCGCGTGCTGATGCAGGATTTCACCGGCGTTCCCGCCGTCGTCGACCTCGCCGCGATGCGCGACGGTATCAAGGCGCTGGGTGGCGATCCGCAGAAGATCAACCCGCTGAACCCGGTCGATCTGGTCATCGACCACTCGGTCATGGTCGACGAATTCGGCACGCCGCGCGCGTTCCAGTTCAACGTGGACCGCGAGTATGAGCGCAACATGGAGCGTTATCAGTTCCTGAAATGGGGTCAGGGCGCGTTCAACAACTTCCGCGTTGTGCCGCCCGGCACCGGCATCTGTCACCAGGTGAACCTAGAGTATCTGGCCCAGACCGTCTGGACCGATACCGACCAGACCGGCGCCAACGTCGCCTATCCCGACACGCTGGTGGGCACCGACAGCCACACCACCATGGTCAACGGTCTGGCTGTTCTGGGCTGGGGCGTCGGCGGGATCGAGGCCGAGGCCGCGATGCTGGGTCAGCCGATCTCGATGCTGATCCCTGAAGTCGTGGGCTTCAAGGTCACGGGCGCCATGCGCGAAGGTGTGACGGCAACCGACCTCGTTCTGAAAGTCGTCAAGATGCTGCGCGACCACAAGGTCGTCGGCAAGTTCGTCGAATTCTACGGCGAAGGTCTGGACAACATGCCGTTGGCCGACCGCGCAACCATCGCCAACATGGCCCCCGAATACGGCGCGACATGCGGGTTCTTCCCGGTCGATGCCGAAACCCTGCGGTACCTACGCCAGACCGGCCGAGACGAAGATCGCATCGCGCTGGTTGAAGCCTATGCCAAGGAAAACGGCTTTTGGCGTGATTCGTCGGTCGAGCCGGTCTTCACTTCGACCCTCAAGCTCGATCTGGCCGACGTCGTTCCGGCCATCTCGGGCCCGAAACGCCCGCAAGACCACGTTGCGCTGGACGTCGCTGCCAAGACCTTCATCGAATACATCGACGGCATCCGCAAAGAGCCGAATGCACCTGTGACAGCCAAGGTGGCGATGAAGGAAGAAGGTGGTGGATCAAACCCACCGGATTGGGCCATCCCCGGCGCCGATCATGCCGACGATCCGAGCGTCAACGCCCCGGTCGAAGGACAGGACTATACGCTGAACGACGGCTCGGTCGTCATTGCGGCGATCACGTCCTGCACCAACACCTCGAACCCGTCCGTTCTGATGGCCGCGGGTCTGGTTGCACGTAAGGCGCATGCACTGGGTCTGACGCGCAAGCCTTGGGTCAAGACTTCGCTTGCCCCCGGGTCGCAGGTGGTCGAAGAATACCTGCGCGCCGCTGGTCTGCAGGACGATCTGGACGCACTGGGCTTCAACCTCGTGGGCTTTGGCTGCACGACGTGCATCGGCAACTCCGGCCCGCTGGAGCCTGCGATTTCCAAGTCGATCAACGACAATGATCTGGTCGCAGTGTCGGTCCTGTCGGGGAACCGCAACTTTGAAGGGCGGATTTCGCCCGACGTCCGGGCGAACTACCTCGCTTCACCGCCGCTGGTCGTGGCCTACGCCATTGCCGGTGATATGCGCATCGACATTACGCGCGACCCGATCGGTCAGGACAAGGACGGCAACGACGTCTTCCTGAAAGACATCTGGCCGACCTCGAAAGAGGTCGCAGACTTGGTCCAGAGCATCGTCACGCGTGAGATGTTCCAGTCCAAATACGCCGACGTCTTCAAGGGCGACGAGCTGTGGCGCGCGGTCGAAACCACCGACAGCGAAACCTATGACTGGCCGCCGACCTCGACTTATATCCAGAACCCGCCCTACTTCCAGGGCATGTCCCGCGAGCCGGGCGTCATCAGCGACATCCACGATGCGCGCGTGTTGGCGGTTCTGGGCGACATGATCACGACCGACCACATCAGCCCGGCCGGTTCGTTCAAACCGAGCACCCCTGCCGGCAAATACCTGACCGAGCGTCAGGTCGCGCCCGCCGATTTCAACAGCTACGGCTCGCGCCGCGGCAACCATGAAATCATGATGCGCGGCACGTTCGCCAACATCCGCATCAAGAACGAGATGCTGGACGGTGTCGAAGGTGGCTACACCAAGGGTCCGGATGGCCAACAGACGGCGATCTATGACGCGGCGATGGCGTGGGAAGACAAGGGCGTGCCCTTGGTCATCATCGGCGGTGTCGAATACGGCGCAGGTTCATCGCGCGACTGGGCGGCGAAGGGAACGAACCTTCTGGGCGTCAAGGCGGTCATCGCCGAATCGTTCGAACGTATCCACCGCTCGAACCTAGTCGGCATGGGCGTGATCCCGTTCGAGTTCACCGGCGGCGACAACCGCAAGACCTTGAACCTGACCGGGGACGAGGTGATTTCGATCGACGGACTGTCGGGCGACTTCAAACCGCTGTCGCTGGTTCCGGCGACGATCAAGTACGCAGACGGCACGGAAAAGACGATACAGCTGAAAGCGCGCGTCGATACCGAGGTCGAGATCGAGTACCTGAAGAACGGCGGCGTGCTGCATTACGTTCTGCGCAACCTCGCAAAGTCGTAAGCGCCTGCCTCACGAAAAGAAAAAGCCCCGGTTCGCCGGGGCTTTTTTCATGGGTTCAGGCGACCTTCTTCGTCGTGCAACGTCAGCCCATCAGACCAATCCCACAGGACCAGATTGCGGGCGCTTGGTTGGGCCGAAGGCGCATAGCTTGACGCGATCATCCCGCGAAAACCGTGCGCGATCAGCGTTTCCGAAAACATCTGGACGGGCGCGGCGCCTGTTTTCAGCGCGACGATCCGCCAGTCGGGCGCAGCCAAAGCGGCCGCTGTGGTTCCCGCCGCCTGCAACGCCAGTGGATCCGTTGCATCAAAGATGTCCGCCATGTCGATGGCATAGCTGACCAGCGTCGTCGGCTGCAGCGGTCGCCCCACACGACCGACCTCGGCCAACGCCGTCTGCACATCGCACGCCGTGTAAAGGGCCGGTCTGCCCTTCTTGTTGAAACGTCCGCCGCCGAGACGCGCGCCTTCGCCGGACAGTGGCTGCTTGTGCCAGACGGGGTTCAGCGCGCGATAGACGGTGCCGGCAAAGCGGATTCGTGGCAGGTCAGGCAAAGACGCCGTTATCCACGGAATCGATATACTCCATCACCCAGTCGGCGTGTCCTTCGCGCACCAGCGCCATGGCCGTGCGCCCGTCAAAGCCGTCCAGCGGAGTCGACCGATACCACGCAAACGCCAGCAATTCGGAATCGAACCGTGGCGTGACCCGGTTCAGGATCTCGACCATCTCGCGCAGACGCGACTGCGTGCGGGGACTGGCCAGCCGATCCTTGCGTGAGATCGCATCGCGTCCCAGCCCGACCGAACGGGCAATTTCGTCCTGCGTCGTCAGCAGGGATGCAGCGATAAGACGCGGGGAAAACTTCCCACCTTCGGCATAGGCAACCAAGGCCATGATACCAACCTCCACGGTTATAGACGCAATATAGCGTCAGTTGCCGTGGTTTCAAGGTTGGCGTTGATCCGCCAGGGCCTTGTCGAGCTGCGGGCGAAAGCGTCCGGTGTAATCCTCGCGGATCAGCGGTCCCGCATGTCGGTAAAGAACGGTGCCGTCGCCGTCGACGATGAATGTCTCGGGCGGGGCGGTCACGCCCCAGTCGATGGCACCCCGCCCCGTCGGATCGGTCGAGACTTTGGCGAAGGGGTTGCCATGTTCACGCAAGAAGGCCAGCGCATTGGCTTCGTTATCGCGCAGGTTCACACCCACGACGGGTACGCCTTCCTCTTTCAGTGCGGTCAGGGTCGGATGCTCTGCCCGGCACGGCGGGCACCAGCTGGCCCAGACGTTAACCAACGTGACCTTGCCCGTGCGCAGATCTTCGGAAAGAACGGGCGACAGCCCGGGCAATGTCGTCTCGGGCAATGCTGGCGCAGGCTTGTCGACCAGAACAGACGTGGCACCAGCCCCATCATCCTTGCCCATCCCCCACAGGAAAAGCCCCGCGATCCCGGCGAACACGAGCGGCGGCAGCGCCATCAGCGGCGAAAACCTAGCCATCGCGGCGGCTTTCCAGCGACTGCAACGCGCGCCGAGCGCGACGCGAAGCCATCACGGACTGAAGGACAAGCGCGATCAGCAACACGAGGCCAATTCCCCATGCGGCCAGTACCGGCCCGGCATATTTTCCAAGTTCGATCATCCGCGCACCTCTCGGGCAATCAGGGCGGCCAGTCGACGGCGGCGAATCTCGGTCCGGGTCCGCAGAAGCACCAGCGTCAGAAACAGCAGCCCGAACCCCAACATGCAAAGATACAAGGGATAGCGATAGACCGCGCTCATCCGCTCTCCGCTGGCGACCGACAAGGATGCGCCTTGATGCAGGCCCTGGGACCAGAACAGCGCGGCATACCGGGAAATGACCGCAAAAACCGACCCGACAAGGCACATTACGGCGGTCAGATCGGCGGCGGTTTCGGGGTTTTCAATGGCCTGCCACAGCGCGATATAGCCGACATAAAAAAGAAACAGGATCAGAAAGCTGGTCAGCCGCGGGTCCCATTCCCACCAGCTGCCCCACATCGGTTGGCCCCAGATTGCGCCTGTGATCAGCGCAATCAGCGTCATCACCGCGCCCACCGGTGCGGCGGCCTTGGCGGCCAGCGCGCTGACATGCTGACGACGAACCAGCCATATCAGCGATGCAATCAGCATCATCACCCAGACGTTGATCGCCATCATGGCGGCCGGGACGTGCAGGAAGACGATCTTGACTGTCGATCCCTGACGATAATCAGGCGGGGTCAGAAATCCCCAAACCAGTCCCCCGACCAGCGTGACGACCGTGAGACCTGCAACCCACGGCAGAATAGCGCCCGACGTGCGCATGAACTTGGCGGGGTTGGCATATTCCCAAAGCGACATGGCTTTTCCTATGTTCCCGCGCACCGAAGGTGAAGCCCCGTCATCGTAGGTTCGCCCGAAGTGCTGCCGCAGTGGCAAACGGCATCACCGCGCAGACCGCAAGCGACACCCCGGCCAGAAAGGCAAGCGGCGTTGCGATCGTCACACCCTGCGCCCCGCGACCGACCACCTCGGCCCCGAAGATCAGTGTCGGGATGTAGAGCGGCAGGACCAGCAGTCCCAACAACAACCCGCCACGACGCACGCCAACGGTCAGGGATGCACCAAACGCCCCCAGCATCGACAGCGCCGGTGTGCCGACCAGCAAGGACAGCACCAGCCAGCGCACGCCTGCCCCCGGCAGATGCAGAAGCAGACCGAACAGCGGCGCCGCAACGATCAGCGGCAACGCCGTCGTCAGCCAGTGCACCGCCGCCTTGACGACGACCACACCTTCCAGCGGCAAGGCAGATGTGGCCAGCAGATCAAGCGAGCCGTCTTCGGCATCCAACGCAAAGATCCGGTCCAGCGACAGCAGGCAGGCAAGAATCGCAGCGACCCAAAGGATGCCGGGCGCGATCCGTCCCAGCACGTCACGCTCGGCGCCAACGCCGAAAGGGACCAATGTGCAGACGATCAGAAAAAACGCGAGGGCGAGGCCAAAACCGCCACCTGCGCGAAACGCCAGCCGCAGGTCGCGTAGGAACAGCCCCCTCACGCAAATGCCTCATCGAAGGAAGGATGTGCCGGTGTCGCGGCACGGTGGGCCGTCAGGTCCAGAACGCGTGCCTCCGGAATGTCGGTCTGGCCGTGCAGCGCGACGATGACGGCCCCGCCAGCCGCACGGTGCTGCGCGATCGCGTCCTCGACCAAGCTGACGGAGGCTGCATCCATGGAAACGGTCGGCTCATCCAGAACCCACAGCGGGCGGCCGCTGACCATGACACGCGCCATCGTGACCCGGCGGCGCTGACCTGCAGAAAGGGCACCCGCATCTCGCTGCGCCAAGGCCGCCAGGTTCATGGCAGTTATGGCCGGCTCGATCGCTGGCCCGCCAAACACCGCGCGCCAGAAGGACAGATTCTCGCTGACACTGAGGGTCGGTTTGATGCCATCCAGATGGGCAGCATACGCTGCGCAGTCGGGCGCCACTTTCACTTGACCGGAGACGGGCCGTTGCAGACCCACGAGACAGCGCAGCAGGCTGGTTTTGCCAATGCCATTCGCGCCCCGCAGGATCAGCGCGTCACCGGCGGCGACGTCGAACGACACCCCCTCCAGCAGCAGTATCCCACCCCGCGCCACCGACAGGTCGCGGGCCGACAGCAGCGTCATACCGGGATCAACGCGCAGGCGACGCGCCGCCCCTCTGCCAACGTGACGTTATAGCTGCGGGCCGCCGTTGGCGTCGCCATGGGTTCGACCATTACGCCCTGTGGCTCCAACGTCTGGATCATCGATGCGGGGGCAAGCGCCATTTCGGCGCCGGTCCCCAGAAATACCACATCGATCTGGCCAATCAGTGTTTTCAGCGTCTCAAGGTCGTCGAACCCGCCCCACGACAGGACGGAACGCGGTGTGACAAGAACGGGGCCATGGAAGACCTGCCCTCCGACCCGGAAAAACCCCGGGCCGTATCCGTCCACCGGTGCCGCGCCGTCGAATGAGGCAGGCTCCATCTGCATGATCAGCGCGTCTTTCCGACGTTCTGGAACGGCGTCCCTTCCAGATCGTCCTTCTCCTCGGGACGCTTCTTCTCGGTCTTGGTCCAGTCGCGTTTCACGCCCAGCCATAGCACGATGTTCTTGGCGACATAGATGGTCGAATAACAACCCACGAACACGCCCCAGAACATCGCGAAGACGAACCCGCGGATCACGTCGCCACCCCAGATCAGCATCGCGCCCAAGGCGAGGGCCGTGGTCACGGCGGTCATCAACGTCCGCGACAGCGTTTCGTTGACCGTCAGGTTCATCAGGTCGATCAGCGCCTTGTTCTTGTACTTGATCAGGTTCTCTCGAAGCCGGTCGAAGACGACGACGGTGTCGTTGACCGAATACCCCAGAATCGTCAGCAATGCGGCGATCGTAGTCAGGTCGAACCTGATCTGGAACAGCGCGAAAACACCGACGGTCAGCAGGACGTCGTGGATCAGCGCAACCACGGCACCCAGCGCAAACTGCCATTCGAACCGCAGCCAGATGTAGAGAAGAATGCCCAACGTCGCCAAACCGACGGCTTTGAACGCGGTTCCGATCAGCTCGTCCGAAACCTTCGGACCAACCGATTCCACAGCCGCAAAGCGGACCTGCGGATCGACCTGATGCAGCGCGCCCTCGATCCGGTTCAGCTCTTCCGGCGTGACCGAGCCTGTGTCGCTGCTGGTGCCGATCCGAACCATCGCGACGTGCTTCTGATCGCCGAAGGAGGGGTCAAAGACCTCGGTGATCGCCACGTCCTCCAGACCCAGCCCCGACAGCGCCTCACGATAATCAGCGACCTGAAACGCGGTCGGGCTTTCAGTGCGGATCGTGGTGCCGCCCTTGAAGTCGATGCCGAAATTCAGCCCCATCACCAGCGTGACGATGACCGACGCCACCATCAGCACGGCCGAGATGCCGAAGGTCAGCCACTGCCACCGGAAAAAGTTGATGTGGGTGACTTCGGGGACAAGTTTGAGACGAAATGCCATGGCGCTTTTCCCTTACAGGATCAGTTGCGTCGGGCGGCGCCAGCGCAGCCACAGAACGATCATCAGACGGGTCAGATAGATCGCGGTGAAGACCGAGGTCACGATCCCGATGACCAGCGTCACCGCAAAGCCCTTGACCGGCCCGGACCCCAGGAAGAACATCACGAGCGCCGCGATGAACGTCGTCACGTTGGCATCAATGATCGCGGACATGGCTTCCTTGAAGCCGTCGCCGATGGCCTGCACGACCTTCTTGCCGGCGCGCAGCTCCTCTCGGATCCGCTCATAGATGATGACGTTGGCATCTACCGCAGTCCCGACGGTCAGCACGATCCCGGCGATACCGGGAAGCGTCAGCGTCGCCCCCATCACCGACATGATGCCCAGGATCATGATGACGTTGATGACAACAGCCAGCGACGCGAAGACGCCGAAAAGACCATAGCTCGCGATCATGTAGGCCACGACCGCGACCGTGGCGATGATCGATGCGGTGCGGCCCGCGTTGATCGAATCCTGCCCCAGCTCTGGGCCGATGGTGCGTTCTTCAAGGAAGGTCATCTTGGCCGGCAGCGCGCCGGCGCGCAGCAGGACAGCCAATTGGTTCGATCCGTCGACGTCCATCGCGCCCGAAATCTGACCCGAGCCGGTGGTGATGGCGGCGCGGATGACCGGGGCCGAAATCACATGATCGTCCAGAACGATGGCGAAAGGCTGGCCCAGATTGGCCGACGTGTACGCGCCGAACCGCTTTGCGCCCGCCGGGTTGAAGCGGAAGTCGACGGCTGGCTGGCCATTCTGGTCGAATGAGGGGCGCGCATCGACCAGCTCTTCGCCGGTTACGACCGGGGTCTGCTCGACGACATAATAAACGCCCGCCTCATCCTGCGACGGCAGGACGACCTGCCCAGGTTCTGTCCGGGCGTTGGCGTCGATGCCGCGCCCGACGACCGGGTTGAACGTCAGCTTGGCGGTCGTGCCGATCAGGTCCTTCAGCTCTTCGGCGGAACCGATACCGGGCACCTGGATCAGGACGCGATCCTTGCCTTCGCGCTGGATCGTCGGTTCGCGGGTCCCGACCTCATCCACGCGGCGGCGCACGATTTCCAGCGTCTGTTGAACCGTGCGGTCGTCGATCGCCGCCTTCTCGGCGTCCGTCAGCCGGATCGTCAGCACGCGACCGCTACCGGTGATGTTCAGGTCGGTCTGCCCAGCCGCCGTCAGCGACACAACGGGCACCGCCGATGTGCGGGCGATCTGGACGGCCTGATTCATCTGTTCGGCGTTGCCGATTTCGATCTTCAGCTCATCGGGGTTGCTGGGCAGACGACGCACCGCACCGATCGCGTCGCGTTCTGCGGCCAGCTTGCCGCGCAGTTCCGGCCAAAGTCCGTCCATGCGGGATTTGTAGACTTCCTCGACCTGCACTTCGCCCAGAAGATGCGCGCCACCGCGCAAATCAAGCCCAAGGTTGACCAGCGCAGACGGCGCCCAGTTCGGCCACCCCGCGCGTTCGGCCACCAGTTCAGGCGTTTCCACGCCCGTCTTGGCGATCTGTTCGATCGCGTCGTTGTGGGTTTCGACGCGCGAATAGAACAGGTTCGGCATCGCCAGCAGCAGCCCGAGCGCGGTCAGACCCAGAATCAGGACCCGCTTGAACGTGGAAATTTGCAGCATTGATTACAGGCCCGGATAGTGGGGACGATTCTTCGGACGGCAGCGTGCCGCGACTTAGCTGTTCGCAGCGACCGGCGCTTGTGCGGTGACCACTTGGCTGATCGAGGCGCGGACCACGCGGATGCGGACGCCCGACGCAACTTCGATTTCTGCCTCGTTGTCGCGTACCGAGGTGACCTTGCCCAGAATACCGCCCTGCGTGACGACGTTGTCACCCTTTTTCAGCGCCTCGACCATGGCGCGGTGCTGGGCCGCCTTCTTCTGCTGCGGACGCAGGATCAGGAAGTACATGATCACGAAGATCAGGATCAGCGGCACGAACTGCGCAAAAGCGGATGCACCACCACCGGCGGATGCGGCTTGGGCGTAGGCGGGGGTCACGAACATCTGTATTCCTTGCAAATGGCCCGTCGAGGCGCTGTTTCACCGGTCACCGGGCGAGACCCGATTGGGCCGCTGGGTAGGGTGCCCGGCGGCGAATTGGCGCAGAACCTAGTCCGGGGGGCGGACGATGTCCAGAAAACAGCGCGCCCCCGGTTCCCGACATGTCGCGACCGTGACCGGACCGCGGCCCGCGGTCACGGGTTCGCCAGATCAGGCCGCTGGCGGTTGGGCGCGTTCGATCAGCCGCGCAAAGAAGCTGGCTCCGACCGGGGCAACGTCGTCGTTGAAGTTGTATTCTGGGTGATGCAGCGGCGCACTGGGCCCCTGCCCCAGAAAAAGATAAGCCCCCGGACGGGCTTGCAGCATATAGCTGAAGTCCTCGGCCCCCATGACGCGGGTCATGTCGCTGTCGACATTCGCCACGCCCGCAACCTCGGCCGCCACATCGACGGCAAAGCGCGTCGCCTCGGCATCGTTGACGGTGGCCGGGTCGCCCTTCTGGTAATCCAGCTCGGCCGTCACGCCATAAGACGCCGCCTGACCTGCGACGATCTGGCCCATGCGCTCAATCACCATCTGCTGGACGGCCGGGTCGAAGGTGCGGACCGTGCCGTTGATATAGGCCTTGTCGGGAATGACGTTGTGCGCGCTGCCCGTGTGGATCTGGGTCACCGACACGACCAGATCATCCGTCGCGCGATGGTTGCGGCTGACGATGCTTTGCAGGGCCTGAACGATGCCTGCTGCTGCGATGACGGGGTCCACAGCCTCATCGGGGTGCGCGCCATGCCCGCCCTTGCCGCTGATGTGGATATGGAACTCGTCGACCGCCGCCATGATCGGCCCTGCCGTCGTCGCGAAGCTGCCGACCTGCTGATTGGGAGAGTTGTGGATGCCGTAAACCTGACCAATGTCGAACCGGTCCATGATGCCTTCGTCGCACATGACCTTGGCGCCCCGCCCGCCTTCTTCCGCCGGCTGGAAGATCAGCGCGACCCGACCCGAAAAGTTGCGCGTTTCGGCCAGATAGCGTGCGGCACCCAGCAACATCGTCGTGTGCCCGTCATGTCCGCAGGCGTGCATCTTGCCCTCGGTCTGGGAGGCGTAGTCCAGACCCGTCGCCTCAAGGATCGGCAGCGCGTCCATGTCGGCGCGCAACCCGATGGTCGGCCCATCACCACGCCCGTTGATGATGGCGACCATCCCGGTCTTTGCGATGCCCTCGTGCAGTTCATCGACGCCCATTTCGCGCAACCGCTCGGCCACGAAGGCCGCGGTCTTTTCCAGATCGAACAACGTTTCGGGGTTCTGGTGCAGGTGGCGACGCCACTGGGTCATGTCATCGGCAAAGGCGGCAATACGGTTCAGGACGGGCATTTTCGAAGTTCCGGCGTTGGATTGGGACGCGTCCTGTGTCAGGTGATCAGGACGAAACCCAAGGATGCCGTCAGCGCGAAAGGTTTGTCCATGACTGATCCCGACCTGCCCATCACCGAACGGACGACTGCCGCCACGACCGAAGTCGCCCGCCTGATCGAGATCATGGCCGCGCTGCGCGACCCGAACACGGGCTGTCCCTGGGATATCGAACAGGATTTCGCCTCGATCGCGCCCTATACCATCGAAGAGGCGCACGAGGTTGCCGACGCCATCGCGCGCGACGCGTGGGACGAGCTGCCCGGCGAACTGGGGGATTTGCTGCTGCAGGTCGTTTTTCATGCACGCATGGCACAGGAAAAGGGCATGTTCGACATGGCCGACATCGCTCGCGCCATCAGCGACAAGCTGGTTTTCCGCCATCCCCACATCTTCGGCGACGAATCGCGGGACAAATCGGCTGAACAGCAAGTGAAGGACTGGGAGGCGATCAAGGCGGCCGAACGTGCCGGTCGCGCCGAAAAGGGCGTTCTGGATGGCGTGGCCCTTGGGCTGCCCGCTATGACACGAGCGGTCAAGCTGCAGAACCGTGCCGCGCGGGTGGGTTTCGACTGGCCGGCGACCGAACAGGTTCTGGACAAGCTGCATGAGGAAACTGCCGAACTGGTTGCAGCAAAGGACAGCGGCGACCACGCCCACATGACGGAAGAGTTTGGGGATCTGCTGTTCGTCATGGCCAATCTGGCCCGTCACCTGAAGATCGACCCCGAGGAAGCCCTTCGCGGCGCCAACGCCAAGTTCGCGCGCCGCTTTGGCCATATAGAAACCGCACTCGCCGCGCAGGGGAAACGCCCCGAGGACTCTGATCTTGCGGAAATGGATGCGTTATGGGACGCCGCCAAGGCCGCCGAGCGCGCGTGACGTCGCAGTCAATTCTGCGCGCAATATTCGATCAAGTCGTCGCCTCAGCCCTGCCAACTTGCTCAGCCGTTCAAACCATGCCCAGATCGCGACCTGACCGAGCCTTAAAGTCGTCAACGGGTTTCTCGCGACTTAGGAGGCAGGCGGGGCGGTTGCTCTTGCCGTGCGGCGTGCATGGCGGCGGCCTCCGCCATCAGGCGGGCACGTTGTTCAGCACGCTTGCGCATCTGCTGAACGCGCCGTTTGTGATAGGCGGTGACGACCGGCACGGTCAGGTAATGCGCCAGAATCGCCGCCGCGATACCGGGAAGAAACCCGCCCACCAGATACGGCAGAAAGATCACCTCGAAGAAGTTCGCCAGATTCTGCCAGTGAACGGTTCGGCCGTCGAACACGGCCATCAGGTTTGAAATCAGCTCGTTCGTGGCTGAACTGAATGCCGTCAGAATCCCCCCGGCCGATGCGCTGCCGTCGATGCCCAGCATCCAGCGCCCAAGGCTGACCGACATGATCGCGATGAAAGGGATCGTGACCGGGTTTCCCAGAAAACCGCCAAAAACCGACGCAAGGATGTTGCCTCCGGTCAGCCACGCCAGCGCCATGCCCCCCAGAAGGTGAATCCCGAACAGAGGCGTGAAGCTGATGAACACACCCGCCGCCACGCCGCGCCCGATCCGCTGCGGGTTATCGGGCAGCCGGCGCATAC
>QFNE01000096.1 GCA_003240735.1 Paracoccus denitrificans
GTGGGTCGTTGGGCCGACCGGCTGGGGTCATGTCATCCGCCTCATTCGCTGCCGAGGCCGCCCCGGACGGTGCATTCGGGAGCGATGTCGCCATGGCCTGAGCGACAACAGGCGACGCGGACAGGGCTGCTGCTGTGGTTAGGGGCGCGTCGTGCAGTGGTGCGACGTGCGGTGCCGTGCTGGGGAGGGCTGCGCCGCTCCATGGATCGACGGGCGGTGCGGCAACAGACGACGTCCCGAACGGCGATGCCGGCCCGCGGAAGGGCGCGACGAGGTGTCCGTCGGCGGGCGAAGCTGCGACGGGCGGTGCGGTGTCAGGCGAGGCTGCGTCTGGCCGTGCTTTACCGGGCGGTGCGAGATGAGACGCAGACGGCGGAGCGGGAACATAAGCGGCCGCGAAAGGCGATGCGGAGAAGGGGGGCTCGGCCACGGCAGTTACCGGGGGGGGAGATGCTCCGTCGGGTGTCGCGGCGTCGCGGGATTGCGCCAAGGGCGAAGCTCCGAGCGGCGATGCCCCGTCGGTCATAGCGGCGGCTGGTGCAGCAGCTGCGGGCGATGCACCGAGGGGCGATGCCGACGCCGGCGCGGGCGAAGCTCGGAAGGGCGTGGTCGAGGGGACCGCGGGCGATGCTCCAGCAGGCGCGGCCTCTGAGGACGATTGTGATCCTCGCGACGCCGCCGCTTGAGCCGACGCACCAATGGGCGAAGCATCAAAGGACGAGCCAGCGACAGCCGACGCAGCCGGGTTCGAGGCAGTCTCCACCTCATCCGGCGCCACAGCCGGCCCCCGCGCGTCCCACTCCGCTCCCCCCGCACAAGGCGCCGCCCCCAAGGCCCCCTCGCCCCGTCCCGCCGGCTCAAGCCGCAGCGGCGGCTCGGCGCCCGCAGCCCGCCCCGAAGGCGCGGCGTCCTGGGCGATCAGGCGCCGGATCGAGGCAAGCACGTCGCCGATGTCCTCACCCCGCCGGCTGCGCGGGCGGTCCAGCCGCAGCGGGTCGGTCATCGCCCGCTGCCCTGAGAGAGGTCAGTTCCGCGGCTTGCCCGGATCGCGGCCGATGGCGCGCAGCACCCGGTCGAGATTCTCGCCCTGGGTGCTGGTATAGGGCGCCTCGCGCACCGCGTTGTAAGAGCGTGGTGCGGGCGCCCAGCGTCGCCTCCTCCCGCACCCCGTCATAGGCCTGCTGGGCGGCCGAGATCTGCTGGTCGATCGCGCCGATCTGTGCGCGGGCCACGTCGATGCTCGCCCAGGCCTTGCCCACCGCCTCGGCCACCTGGCGCGAGGCGTTGAGCAGCGCCGAGCGCGCCGCGTCGCGCTGGGCCATCTGCTTGCGGCCCGAGTAGATCGTCTGCTTGGCCTCGATGCTGCCCGAGAGCGTCGTGGTCGTTTCAGGGTCGCCCAGGCCGAAGATCGTCTGCTGCGGCCGCCGCGTGGTGCCGAGGCCCAGCGAGCCGGTCACCTCGGGGCGGCGCTCGGCGGCGGCGGCGGCGACGCCCAGTTCGGACGCGGCTACGGCGCGCTGCGCCTGGCGAATCGCGGGGTGGGTCTTGACCGCCGTGGCGCGGGCCGACTCGAGCGATTTCGGCCGCTTGGGCAGCGGCGGCGGGGCGTCGAGCTTGCCGGGCTTGCGGCCGACGGCGGCCGTATAGGCCTCGCGCGCGACGGCGAGCTGCCCCTCAGCCGCGGCCAGCGAGGCGCGGGTGGCGGCCAGCTGCGCGTCGGCCAGCGCCACGTCGGTGGTGGTGATCTCGCCCACGTCGAAGCGGTCCTGCGCCGCCTGCCGCTCACG
>QFNE01000097.1 GCA_003240735.1 Paracoccus denitrificans
TCACGACGACGAGGGCGACAGCGCCATCGACCCGTCCGAGATGTTCCGCCTGCTGAACGAGGACCGGCTGGTGCGCCCGGGCGAGGTCCAGCACTGCGCTGCGAGCTTCGCCGAGGTCGCGCCGCGCTTCGACGACGTGCTGGCCGGGCTGCCCGCCCCGCTGCACGGCGCGCGGGTGATCGAGGTCGCCGACCGCGCGGCGGCGGTCCACGCCTTCGCGCTGGGCTTGGGCGAATACGAGATCGACCGCGATCCGACCCGGCTCGTCTATCCGGTCTGGCGCGACCCGGACGTGCTCGACACCTGGTTCTCGTCCGGTCTCTGGCCCATCGGAACGCTCGGCTGGCCCGACGACACGCCCGAGCTGCGCCGCTATTTCCCGACCGACACGCTCATCACCGGGTTCGACATCATCTTCTTCTGGGTCGCCCGGATGATGATGATGCAGCTTGAGCTGACCGGCGAGGTGCCGTTCCGCAACGTCTATGTCCACGGGCTGGTGCGCGACGAAAAGGGCGCCAAGATGTCCAAGTCCAAGGGCAACGTGATCGACCCCTTGACGCTGATCGACGACTACGGCGCAGACGCGCTGCGCTTCACGCTGACCTCGATGGCGGCGATGGGCCGCGATCCGAAGCTGGGTCCGAAGCACGTCGAGGCGAACCGCAACTTCGTCACCAAGATCTGGAACGCCACCCGCTTTGCCGAGATGAACGGCGTCTTCGCCGCCCCCCGCGCGGGCACGCCCACCCCCCGGCACACCGTCAACCGCTGGATCATGGGCGAGACGGCGCGCGCCCGCCTCGCCTTTGACGAGGCGCTGGCCGCCTATCGCTTCAACGACGCGGCGCAGGGGCTCTACGCCTTTGTCTGGGGCAAGCTCTGCGACTGGTATGTCGAGTTCGCCAAGCCCCTGTTCGACGGCGACCACGCCGAGGAAACCCGCGCCACGATGGCCTGGGTCATCGACCAGGCGGTGACGCTGCTGCACCCGGTGATGCCCTTCGTCACCGAGGAAATCTGGGCCCTGACCGGCTCGCGCGACCGGATGCTCGTGCACGGCGACTGGCCGGAGTATGGGGCCGAGCTGATCGACGCCGACGCCGACCGGCAGATGAA
>QFNE01000098.1 GCA_003240735.1 Paracoccus denitrificans
GCCGCCGATGACGGTGTCCGCGCCCGCCCCGGCCCGGACCGTGTCGTTGCCGTCGCCCGCGTCGATATAATCCGCGCCGCCTGCCGTGTCGGTCCCGGCCGTGTCGTCGCCATAGATGACGTCGTTGCCGACCCCACCCAGAAGCGTGTCGTTGCCAAGCCCGCCCTGAACCGTGTCGTCGCCAGTGCCGCCTGACACCCAGTCGTTGCCGGCTCCGCCGTCAAGGATGTCGTTGCCCGCATCCCCGGTCAGGCTGTCATCGCCAAGGCCGCCCGACAGGTTGTCGTTGCCGTCGCCACCGATCAGCGTGTCGTTGCCCGCGTCACCCAGAAGCGTGTCGTCGCCCTGCTCGCCGACCAGCAGGTCGTTGCCATCGCCGCCCGACAGGCTGTCATTGCCGTCGCCACCCCAGAGCGAATCGTTGCCCGCATCACCGCGCAGCGTGTCGTTGCCAGCCCCACCCAAAAGCGAGTCGTCACCGTCTCCGCCAGACAGGATGTCGTTGCCAAGTCCGCCCAGAAGCGTGTCGCTGCCGGTGCCACCGGACAGAATGTCATTCCCGGCATCACCAGACAGGTAATCGTTGCCCGCACCGCCAAGGATATAGTCGTCGCCGAACCCGCCATAGACGGTGTCGTCGCCGTCGCCAGCGTCGATGGTGTCCGCACCACCCGCGGTGTCGGTCCCAAGGCTGTCATCGCCATAGATGATGTCGTTGCCGGCGTCGCCGTTCAGAACGTCCGAACCCCGGCCACCGATGATCGTGTCCGCGCCCGCCCCGGCCCGGACCGTGTCGTTGCCTTCGCCCGCGTCGATATAATCCGCGCCACCTGCCGTGTCGGTCCCGGCCGTGTCGTCACCATAGATGACGTCGTTGCCGACCCCGCCCAGAAGCGTGTCGTTGCCAAGCCCGCCCTGAACCGTGTCGTCCCCGATGCCGCCTGACACCCAGTCGTTCCCGGCTCCGCCGTCAAGGATGTCGTTGCCCGCATCCCCGATCAGGCTGTCATCGCCAAGGCCGCCCGACAGGTTGTCGTTGCCGTCGCCACCGATCAGCGTGTCGTTGCCCGCGTCGCCCAGCAGCGTGTCGTCGCCCTGCTCGCCGACCAGCAGGTCG
>QFNE01000045.1 GCA_003240735.1 Paracoccus denitrificans
CGTGATCGCAGCCGTCAGCGTCGTCTTGCCGTGGTCAACGTGACCAATCGTCCCGATGTTGACGTGCGGTTTATTACGCTCAAACTTTGCCTTTGCCATAAGCAGGGCTCCTTGAATTGAACTGTACTGGGAAAGGAGGCGGGGTGTGACCCCGCCATCCCGATCAGGCGTATTTCTTTTGGATCTCGTCCGAGATGTTCTGCGGCACGGCCTCGTAGTGGTCGAACTGCATCGAGAACACCGCGCGGCCCGAAGACATCGAACGCAGGTTGTTGATGTAGCCGAACATGTTGGCCAGCGGCACGAAGGCGTCGATGACGTTGGCGTTGCCGCGCGCGTCCTGCCCCCGA
Organism: Paracoccus denitrificans; assembly: GCA_003240735.1. Classification (GTDB taxonomy): domain Bacteria; phylum Pseudomonadota; class Alphaproteobacteria; order Rhodobacterales; family Rhodobacteraceae; genus Paracoccus; species Paracoccus denitrificans_A. The sequence goes on from QFNE01000045.1 coordinate 351, forward strand.
ACCATGCCACGACGGCTGGTCAGGTCGCCGATGATCGAACCGGTGTATTCTTCGGGCGTCACGACTTCGACCTTCATGATCGGTTCCAGCAGCTTTGCACCGGCCTTGCGCAGGCCTTCACGCATTGCTGCACGGGACGCGATTTCGAACGCCAGCACCGAGGAGTCGACGTCGTGATAGGCACCGTCGATCAGAGCGACCTTGAAGTCGATGACGGGGAAGCCTGCCAACGGACCGGAGTCCATGACCGACTTGATGCCTTTTTCGACGCCGGGGATGTATTCCTTCGGCACCGCACCACCAACGATCTTCGATTCGAACGAGTAACCCTCGCCCGGCTCGGTCGGATCGATGACCAGCTTGATGCGCGCGAACTGACCCGTACCACCCGTCTGTTTCTTGTGGGTGTAGTCGATCTCAGCGGACTGAGAGATGGTCTCACGGTAAGCCACCTGCGGCGCACCGATGTTCGCCTCGACCTTGAACTCGCGACGCATGCGGTCGACGAGGATGTCGAGGTGAAGTTCGCCCATGCCCTTCATGATCGTCTGACCCGATTCCAGATCGGTTTCGACGCGGAACGACGGGTCTTCGGCTGCCAGGCGTTGAAGGGCGAGGCCCATCTTTTCCTGGTCGGCTTTGGACTTCGGCTCAACCGCGATCTCGATCACCGGCTCGGGGAACGTCATGGTTTCCAGAACCACCGGCTTGGTCGGGTCGCACAGTGTGTCACCCGTGGTGGTTTCCTTCAGACCGGCCAGCGCGATGATGTCGCCTGCATAGGCTTCTTCGATCTCCTCGCGGTTGATCGCGTGCATCATCATCATCCGGCCAACGCGTTCACGTTTGCCTTTGGTCGAGTTCATCATCGAATCGCCCTTCTTCAGCGTGCCCGAATACAGGCGCGTGAAGGTCAGCGAACCGACGAAGGGATCGTTCATGATCTTGAATGCCAGACCAGAGAAGGGCTGCGCATCATCGGCCTTGCGGGCGATGTCACGGGTTTCCGACTCATCGTCCGGGGCAAAGCCCATCAGGTCCGGCACGTCCAGCGGCGACGGCAGGAAGTCGATGACAGAGTTCAGGAGCGGCTGAACGCCCTTATTCTTGAAGGCCGAACCGGCGGTGACCGGGAAGAACGACAGCGACAGCGTGCCCTTGCGGATCAGTGCCCGCAGGGTGTCTTCGCTAGGCTCTTCACCCTCGAGATAGGCTTCCATCGCGGCATCGTCTTGCTCGACCGCCAGCTCGATCATCTTCCCGCGCCATTCGTCAGCCAGATCGGCCAGCTCTTCGCGGATGGGCTGACGAACCCAGCTTGCGCCAAGGTCTTCACCCTTCCAGACCCACTCTTCCATGCGGATCAGGTCGATGATGCCTTCCAGCTTGTCCTCGGCACCGATCGGCAGCGCGATCGGGCACGGGATGCCGCCAGTGCGGTCCTTGATCATCTGGACGCAGTTGAAGAAGTCGGCGCCGATCTTGTCCATCTTGTTGACGAACACGATGCGCGGAACGTTGTAACGGTCCGCCTGACGCCAGACCGTTTCGGTCTGCGGCTCGACACCTGCGTTGGCGTCGAGAAGGCAGATCGCGCCATCCAGAACAGCCAGCGAGCGTTCAACTTCGATGGTGAAGTCGACGTGGCCGGGGGTGTCGATGATGTTGAAGCGGTACTTCGTATCGGACGTCCCTTCGGTGGACGGATCTTCCTGACGCTGCCAGAAAGTGGTCGTCGCAGCAGAGGTGATCGTGATCCCCCGCTCCTGCTCCTGTTCCATCCAGTCCATCGTCGCGGCGCCGTCGTGGACTTCGCCGATCTTGTGGGACTTGCCGGTGTAATACAGGATCCGCTCGGTCGTCGTGGTTTTACCCGCGTCGATGTGAGCCATGATCCCAAAGTTGCGATAACGCTGAAGCGGATATTCGCGTGCCATGTGGGGCCTTCCTTTACGTTACCAGCGGTAGTGGCTGAACGCTTTGTTGGCGTCGGCCATCTTGTGGGTGTCTTCGCGCTTCTTGACCGCGGTGCCGCGGTTGTTGACAGCGTCGGACAGCTCACCCGCAAGGCGCTCTTCCATGGTGTTTTCGTTGCGCTTCTTGGACGCGTCGATCAGCCAGCGGATCGCCAGCGCCTCACGGCGGATCGGACGAACTTCGACCGGAACCTGATAGGTGGCACCACCGACGCGGCGCGAACGCACCTCGACCGAAGGTTTCACATTGTCCAAAGCTTCGTGGAACACCTCGATCGGCTCGCGCTTGAGGCGCGATTCAACACGCTCCAGCGCGTTGTAGACGATCTTTTCGGCGACGGATTTTTTGCCGTCAACCATCAGGTTGTTCATGAATTTGGTCAGCACGCGATCGCCGTATTTGGCGTCGGGCAGAACTTCGCGCTTTTCAGCGGCGTGACGACGGGACATCTCTCAGAACCTCACTTCGGACGCTTGGCGCCGTATTTCGAACGACGCTGACGACGATCTTTGACGCCTTGGGTATCCAAAACGCCGCGCAGGATGTGGTAACGCACACCGGGCAAGTCTTTTACACGGCCGCCACGGATCAGCACGACGCTGTGTTCCTGAAGGTTGTGTTTTTCACCTGGGATGTAGGAGATGACCTCAAAGCCGTTCGTCAGGCGAACCTTGGCGACCTTCCGCATAGCGGAGTTCGGCTTTTTCGGCGTGGTGGTGTAGACGCGCGTGCAGACGCCGCGCTTCTGAGGGTTTCCCTGAAGGTGTTGCGATTTGGATCGCTGCACCTTGGGCTGCCGCGGATTGCGGATCAGCTGTTGGATCGTCGGCATTCGGTTCCCCGTGTTGCTTTCGTCAATACTCGCAGCCTTCGCTGCGCCACTTCTCGACGGCACCTTGCGCGAATCGCAAAATGCCAAGCCCATCCAGCCCTGCAAAGGGTTGGAAAAGGCTGTGATTTCCAGAGGATCGAGGCAGTTAGGCCGCCCGGATCTGACCGTCAGACGGTCCTGGTCCCCCGATGCCGAAGCCTCAGGTGTGGCGCCGTATAGGGGCAATCGCCCCAACTGTCAACGCGCGGGGGGTCACTGGGGCTTTGCAGACGCCCGTCCGATGGCCCGGATCTGCGCCAGCCGATCACGGCGCAGTGCGGTCGGCAGACCAAAGTCGATCGCACCTTTGCGCAGGGTCGGCAGGTCGATCATGAACCGCCGCGCCAGGATTTCCTGCCAGTCAACATCGCCCTTTTCGCCCCACACATGCCCTGCCCCCTTGGTGGCGGAGTCGTTGTCGTAGTTCAGTAGCCGAACATACATGGCTGCTTCATTCATCATGAGACCCGGCATATGCATGGCGATCCGAAAATGCGAAAAGCTCATGATCGTCTTGCGGGCCTTTGGCCGAAGATACGCCGTCAGACCCGACACGTTGTGGTAAAGAACATGTCCGCTGACGTCGACGCCGTCCGCATGGGCCTGCAGCAACAATCCCCGCCCATAGTCGATGTAAGCCTGGCCCTTCGCCCGTTGCCACACCGGCTTCAGAAGCGAAAAGTCGGCCTTCCCCCGCTCGATATAGTCGACGGCCACGGCATCGTCGTCGTCCTGGCGGAAATGGCCCACGACATCGGCGTCGGATGAGATATGGGGCAGCACCGCATCGGCGCAGACGGCAAGATGACGACCGCCCGGGGGCCGCAGCTCCAGCCGGACCTGCGGCATGAAATCGGCAAGGTCGCGTAGCTGGGACAGGTAAGGCTGCGGCAAGTCGTCCCCCGTCAGGATCACCAGCGTAAAGTCCGGATCACTTTGACGCAGCAACGCGGGCAGAGTGACGTTTTCGAACCAGTACCACCGCCGGGCCAGTCGTTCAGGGTCATAGACGAAGGCCCGCTGCGCCTCGATGGTGGGGTGGGCCACCTGATAACCACCCTGCCCGACATAGGAAAATCGACACAGGCCGATCATCTGGACCCGCATCAGCGGCCCCCAGTCATGTGATGGATGTGGTCACCTGCAAGATTCATATGCGCGAAAATAGGCGGGGTATGCCGTAAATTCCACCCCATCACCCGCAAACGAAAAGGCCCGGCACTGGGCCGGGCCTTTCCAAAGCGTTGCGAAGAACCGATTACTCTTCGGTCTCGGTGATGATCACCGCTTCTTCGATGGGCTCCTGCGCCAGTGCGGCAACCGCCTCGGCCTCGGAACGGCGCATCTCGATGACCTCGTTGTCGCGGTCTTCGGCGATGCGCTTGACGCGCGAGGTGGCGCCACCCGTCCCGGCCGGGATCAGACGGCCGACGATGACGTTTTCCTTCAGGCCGACCAGCTTGTCGCGCTTGCCCTGAACGGCGGCTTCGGTCAGCACGCGTGTCGTTTCCTGGAACGACGCGGCACTGATGAAGCTGCGGGTTTGCAGCGACGCCTTGGTGATGCCCAGAAGCACCGGTTCCCCCTGCGCCGGACGACCGCCGCGGGCTTCGATCTTGGCGTTCTCCTGAACGAACTCGTCCTTGTCGACGTGCTCGCCTTTCAGCAGCGTGGTGTCGCCGCTGTCCAGGATCTCGATCTTCTGCAGCATCTGACGAACGATCACCTCTATGTGCTTGTCGTTGATCTTCACGCCCTGCAGTCGATAGACGTCCTGCACCTCGTCGATCAGATAGTCGGCCAGCGCCTCGATCCCCATGATCCGCAGTATGTCGTGCGGCGCGGGGTTGCCGTCCATGATGTAGTCACCCTTCTGCACGAAGTCGCCTTCCTGCACCGGGATGTGCTTGCCTTTCGGCACCATGTATTCGACGGCGTCCAGC
>QFNE01000099.1 GCA_003240735.1 Paracoccus denitrificans
GACGCGTCGGTTCGGGCTGAACCGGAACTGAGGTGGCGTCGTCGTCCTGGGAAGAGGGCGAGGGGCGGGCGGGGGAGGGAGTGCCCGCGCCGAGCCTCGGGGAGGAGGGCAAGTGCGCCATCCCGGCACTGCAGCCACCGCTGAATTCCTCGAATGTGACTGCCCACGAGCACACGGGGCATCTGCAAGCCGCCCGCATTGATGTCGTCGCGCGGGCCGAGGTCGTCGAGGCGGGCGGGCCAGGTCTGATGGGTGTGAACGGCCCACCCGGGACCGGCAAGACGACGATGCTCAGGGACATCCTGGCGTCCAACGTCGTCGAACGAGCACGCCGACTGTCGGCGTGTGAGAACCCATTCGACGCCCTCACCGAACGCAGCCATGAGTGGACCGGCGAGGGCAGGATGCGACGACGGGCGCGCGAACTCCGGCCTGAGGTGGCCGGCCTCGAAAGGGTGGTGGCCTCGGCGAACAACGCGGCCGGGGAGAACCTCTCCGAGGAGATTCCACAGCGGAGCGCCATCAAGGACAGCCGGAACGTGGATGCGGACCACTTCGCCTGCCTGGCCACCGCCGCCGTGGGCGGAAGCGGCGGGGGAAGAGGACGCCCTGGGTGAGGACAGCTTGACGTCGGAGCAGCCGGGCACCTCGGGCCTGGCCACTGCGCCGATGGCAACGGCACCGACTCCGCCCCGCTCCGCGCGCAGGCGGCCGACGAGGGGGTAGTCCTGCACGGGGTCCTTCCGGAGGGGCCGGGTCGGCCCGGACCGGCCCGGGCGCACGGGGCGCACGGGGTCGGCCGGACCGGCCTACGGACCGGACGGTCAGCCCTGGGCCGACTCGACGTCCTCGTCGACCCAGTCGCGGGAGCGTTCCACGGCCTTCTTCCACAGCCGCAGGGCGCGCTCAACCTCCTCCTCGTCCATGGTGGGCTCCCAGCGCTTGTCCTCTTCCCAGTTGGCCACGAGCTCGTCCTGGGACGCCCAGAACCCCACCGCCAGGCCCGCGGCGTAGGCGGCGCCGAGAGCGGTGGTCTCGATGACCTTGGGGCGCACGACGGGCACGCGCAGCAGGTCCGCCTGGAACTGCATGAGCAGCTCGTTG
>QFNE01000100.1 GCA_003240735.1 Paracoccus denitrificans
GTCGGCGCGGACCTCGTAGGTCTCGGGGTCCACCTCGATCACCGGCGTCGCGTCGTTCAGGCGCATGTCGCGCTTGCCGATGCCGCGGGTGCCCTCGACCGCGACGGCGGCCTTGCCCAGCCCGTCGAAGGCCCCGGCCTCAAACCCCGCGCGGCTGACGAAGCTGACCGCGGCGGCGTGACGGGCCCGGCCGAGCGCCCCGAACATCGGCCGCATGGCCATCGGCTGCGGGGTCGGGATCGAGGCGTTGGCGTCGCCCATCTGCGCCGCGGCGATCTGGCCGCCGACCAGCACCATCTCGGGCTTGGCGCCGAAGAAGGCGGGGTGCCAGATCACCAGATCGGCGCGCTTGCCCGGCTCGACGCTGCCCGCGTGGGCGCTGATCCCGTGCGCAACCGCCGGGTTGATGGTGTATTTCGCCACGTAGCGGCGGGCGCACAGGTTGTCGTTCTCGCCCGTCTCGCCGTCCAGCCGGCCGCGCTGAACGCGCATCTTGTGCGCCGTCTGCCAGGTCCGGGTCACGACCTCGCCCACCCGGCCCATCGCCTGGCTGTCCGACGAGATGATCGAGAACGCGCCGAGGTCGTGCAGGATGTCCTCGGCCGCGATCGTCTCGCGCCGGATGCGGGATTCGGCGAAGGCCACGTCCTCGGGGATCTTGCGGTCGAGGTGGTGGCACACCATCAGCATGTCGAGATGTTCCTCGATCGTGTTGACGGTGTAGGGCCGGGTCGGGTTGGTCGAGGACGGGATGACGTTCTGCGATCCGACCACGCGGATGATGTCGGGGGCGTGCCCGCCGCCCGCGCCCTCGGTGTGGTAGGCGTGGATCGGCCGGCCGCCGATCGCGCGCAGCGTCGACTCCAGGTAGCCGGCCTCGTTGAGCGTGTCGGTGTGGATCGCGACCTGCACGCCGCTCGCGTCGGCCACGCGCAAGCAGGCGTCGATCGCGGCGGGCGTCGAGCCCCAGTCCTCGTGCAGCTTGAGGCCGCCGCAGCCGGCTCGCAGCTGCTCGTGCAGGCCGTCCTCGGACACCGTGTTGCCCTTGCCGAGCAGCAGCACGTTGACCGGCATCGCGTCCATCGCCAGCAGCATCTCGCCG
>QFNE01000101.1 GCA_003240735.1 Paracoccus denitrificans
GGCTTCGATCAGCTGGCTGAGATCACGGACGACCCGCAGACCGATTACCGGCTGGTGTTTTGGAACAGCGACGGGACCCAGGCGGGGGCCTGCGGCAACGCCTCGCGCTGCGTGGCGGCGCTGATGATGGAGGCGCTGGGCCGGGACGAGGTCCGCTTCGCCACCCGCCGCGGGCTGCTGCGGGCGGTGCGCGCAGAGGGGCAGGTCTGGGTGAACATGGGCGCGCCGCAACTCGGCTGGGCCGAGGTGCCGCTGGCGCACGCCACCGACACCGACCGACTGCCGCTGGAGGGCGCGCCGGCTGCCGTGGGCATGGGCAACCCGCACGCCGTGTTCTTCGTCGATGATGCCGAGGCGGTGCCGCTGACCACCCGCGGCCCGCAGGTCGAACACGACCCGCTGTTTCCGCAGCGCACCAATGTCGAATTCGCCAGCCTCACCGGGCCAGACCGGCTGCGGATGCGGGTGTGGGAACGGGGGACCGGGGTAACGCTCGCCTGCGGCTCGGGCGCCTGCGCGACCGCCGTGGCGGCGCATCGGCGCGGGCTGACCGGGCGGCGGGTGACGCTGGACTTGGACGGCGGCACGCTGGTTGTGGACTGGCGCGAGGATGGTGTCTGGATGACCGGGCCGGTGGCGCGGGTCTTTGACGGGGTGCTGTCGCCCGCGTGGCTCGCGCCATGAACGCGCCCCTGAACGCTCCCGCGAAACCTCCGGTCCTCGCCACGCTGGGCTGCCGGCTGAACGCCTATGAATCCGAGGCGATGCGCGAGATGGCCGAGGCCGCCGGCCTGTCGGGCGCCGTCATCGTCAACACCTGCGCCGTCACCGCCGAGGCGGTGCGCAAGGCCCGCCAGGAGATCCGCCGGCTGGCGCGCGAAAACCCCGGCGCGCCGATCATCGTCACCGGCTGCGCCGCCCAGACCGAGCCCGAGACCTTCGCCGCCATGCCCGAGGTCGCCCGCGTCATCGGCAACCACGAAAAGATGCAGCCCGCGACCTGGGCGGGCCTCGCCGCGCCCGACTATGGCACCGAGCGGGTGATGGTCGACGACATCATGTCGGTGCGGGAAACCGGTGCGGGAAACCGCCGGCCACCTGATCGACGGCTTTGGCCGGCACCGCGCCTACGTGCAGGTCCAGAACGGCTGCGACCACCGCTGCACCTTCTGCATCATTCCCTTCGGACGCGGCAACTCGCGCTCGGTCCCGGCGGGGGTGGTCGTGGACCAGATCCGCCGCCTGCGTGACCGCGGCTTCAACGAGGTGGTGCTGACCGGGGTGGACCTGACCTCGTGGGGCGCCGACCTGCCGGGCACGCCGCGGCTGGGCAACCTCGTGCGGCGCATCCTGCGGATGGTGCCGGACCTGCCGCGGCTGCGGATCAGCTCGATCGATTCGATCGAGGCCGACCCCGAGCTGATGGAGGCGATCGCCACCGAGCCGCGGCTCATGCCGCACCTGCACCTGTCGCTGCAGCACGGCGACGACCTGATCCTCAAGCGGATGAAGCGCCGCCACCTGCGCGACGACGCCATCCGCTTTTGCGAGGAGGCGCGCCGCCTGCGCCCCGACATCGTTTTCGGCGCCGACATCATCGCCGGCTTCCCGACCGAGACCGAGGCGCATTTCGAGAACTCGCTGCGGCTGGTGGACGACTGCGGGCTGAGCTTCCTGCAC
>QFNE01000046.1 GCA_003240735.1 Paracoccus denitrificans
GTTGCTGCCACCGTCACCCGCAAAGCCTTTACCAACGAAGCGATGCTGGAACGCCTGGACCGGGAACTGCACCTCGAGCGCGAGCGGATCGACAAACAACGCGCCGAAGACCGCAAGGCCGATGCTGACCGGCTGGAGCGGATTGAGACCGACATCCGCGCCATGCGGGATGTGATGTTCGAGGCGTTCCAGCGCGGCCGCACCGACTGACCCACCTACCAACCACTGAACCTGCCCCCCACCCGCCCCCGAGGCGGGTTTTGCATTTCTGGAGACCATCATGCCGACCACGACCTATGCCCATTTCCGCGACGTGCCTGAATCTGCTTGGGCAGCCTGGCCCAGCTTTTCGCCCGCCGAGATCGCCTGCCGCGGCACCGGGGCGATCAAGATCAACACCGAGGCCATGGACAAGCTGCAATCCCTGCGCAACCGTCTCGGCAAGCCGCTGATCGTTCGGTCGGGCTATCGCAGCCCCAGCCACAACCGCGCCGTCGGCGGGGCACCGGCCTCGAAGCACATGCAGGGCACGGCGTTTGACATTGCCATGTCGAACCATGATCCAGTCAGCTTTGCCGAAGCCGCACGCGCGGTCGGTTTCCTTGGTTTCGGCACTTATCCACGCTCGGGCTTCATGCACATCGACCTCGGCCCAGCGCGGTCCTGGGGCGAGCCGTTTCCAGTCCGCGCGGTTCCGTTTGTGGCTGAGACGCGCCCAGCGCGCGAGGCGCTTGCCGAGAGTCGCACCCTGCGCGGCACCGGGGCGGCGGGCGTGGCAACTGTTGGCGCAGCTGGCGTCGAGGTCGCGCAGGAGGTGCTGGCCGAGGCGCAGGGCGCGGTTCTGCCGCTGCTGCCCTATCTCGACACGCTCCGCTGGCTCTTTATCGCGCTGGCGCTGGGCGGGATCGCGGTCGCCGTCTGGGCGCGGGTCGATGACTGGAAGAAGGGCCTGCGCTGATGTGGGGCTCTTTGCTGATCGGAGCCCTCGCCCGGCCATGGGCGCGGCAAGTGGTGGCCCTCGCCCTTGCCGCACTCACCATCACCCTGTTCATCCTCAACTCTCGCCGCACAGCCGAGCGCGCTGGCCGCGCCGCCGAGCGGCTGGACCAACTGGAGCGTCACGATGCCGTTTACCGCCAGATGCTGGACGCAGCCGCGCGCCGCCCTCGCAGCCGCGACGATCTTCTTGACCGCCTGCGCGGCGGGGAATTCTGACACCCCGCGGCGAGCCTGCCCGCCTGTGGTGGAGTACAGCCGAGCCGAGCAGGCGCGCGTCGCGACAGAAGTGGCCGCGCTGCCCGGGGGGGCCGTGATTGCTGAATGGCTGGCCGATTATGCTGTGCTGCGCGCGCAGGCGCGGGCGTGCCAGACACCTTGAACCCCGACACATCAAAATCGCCTTGGCCGGACGGCCCAGCGCGCACTAAGCTGGCCACATGGACCCCGACGATGAGAAGCGTATTGCGGCAAAGCTGGCCAAGATCATGGCCATGCTTTGCGTGCGCAACACGCAGCTCGAAACGCTGCATGCCGGCCTGACCCCCATCACGCGGACCGGCGACTACTCTGACGTCGTTGTTCTGGATGCCGATGGCCGCCGCATCCCTTGGACCGAAGTCTCGCGCTTCGATGAAGATGAAATGCGCGCGCTGATGCGCGACATCGTCAACCGCCTTTATACGTTTCACCTGCATGCAGACGAACCCAAGCTCCAAGCGACCATCGAACGCTGGATGGGCGTTGCGGACAAGTGGGATGCACCGGAGATCGATCCAAGGATGATCAGCAGCAGCGCGAAGCCTCTATAAGGCGCGATGAACCCTGCAAGTGCGGCTGTTCATGGCAGGACGGCCGGGCATGGTTCACGCAGGCACGAATTGGGAAAGGCAGTGCTTCAGTTAGGACCTACAGGCACAACTTCGGCCTGGTTCCAACATCCTGAAATTCGTGCCTTGCCTGCACCTTGCGATCACGCGCTGCCCGGGAAGCCAGCTTTGCCCGAGAGCACTCAGAGTTCGAAACGTTTCAGATAGGCTTCAATCTCTCCGACCAATCCCTGATCAACCCCTGCCTTTGCGCGCAATTCACCCAGAGCGGCCTGCGCTTTCGCCAAGCCCGTCCATTCGATGTCCGGCGCATTGGGCGCAAACCAGCGTTCACGAAGCCAGGCATCAAATTGACCGCGCTCTTTCGGGGAGAGCAGAGCAGGCGCATGGAGCGCCACAAGGCGTCTACCCAGCTGACGCAGACGCGCGTCTGTGAGGGTCGCAGCAATCTCCTGACGCCGCAACCAGTCAGCGCGCTGGAACTCGGTTAGCAGGGCTTTGTCTGCGTGGCTGTAGAACCCGCCGAAGATCTGCTTTTCAACCGGGGGCGGTGGGGCCTCCGGATCCTGCGGGAAGCGCGCGGCCAGCGCATTGCCCACGCGGCCTCTGAAATCGGGTGACTGCGCGATGACCTCTGCGCGTTGGATTTGCACGGGGCTCGGGGTGTGCACAGCGAGAAGCGCGGGCGATTTGTTGGTGGCAAGAGAGCGGATGATCTTCGGCGTTGCGTCCACCGCGGCAAAGATCGTGGCATCATCGGCGGCCAGCAGATCGGCGGGGTCGGCAGCGTCGAGGTCGAAGAACGCAGCCTGATTGGCATTACTGGCCGACGTGCCGCAAAAGCAGCCGATCGTGGCGCGGGGCGGGCCGCCGCCAAAACGCTCGACCAGCGCCATGGGCTGGAAGCTGGCAAGCCGGGTCTGCACGGCAGTTTTGTCCCGGTTGGACAGGATCTCTGCCCAAAGCTCTGGCGCGCGCTGGGCGATCAGCCGTCCGAGATGAATTGTCGCCTCAACATCACCAAGCGCATCATGGGCGTTATGAGCGACGAAACCGTTCAGCGGGGCCAAAAGGTCAAGCTTGAAGCGCACGCGATCCGTCTCATCCACCGGCCACTCGAACAGATCAGGATGTCGGTACCAGACGACATAAAGCGATGTCAGCACATCAAGCCGCGTGTTGCCATTGAATTGGGTCGCGAAAATATCCGGCTGCAAGTTCTGGAAAAAAGCCTGGCGCAGCATCTCCTCGTCGAAATGGATGCTGTTAAACCCGGTCCATGTCGCGGGCGACCACCGCTCGATCAGAGCGGCGATCTCTTGGGTGAACTCAAAGTGGCTCGGTAGGGTCGGATCAACGAGTTGCGCTGGGCGCAGGCCCGTGACTGCCAGCGCCCAAGGCGATGGAATGATATGCGGCGCGATCCGGCACCGCAGATTGACCCGCTCGATCTCCCGGAATGCGTCATCCGTCAGAATGGCCGCGAATTGCAGGGGCTGGTCGAATGCGGGCGAAATGCCGGTGGTTTCGAGATCGTAAAAGGCGAAATGCATGGCGGCAGCCTAGCGTATGACGTGTGAGCCGTCATCCGGCAAACGGTAAGGATCGGTCGAACACTCGACGCACCCGGCCCTCAGCTGCCATTCGCAGGCGGGGCGATGCCGCCGCGCAGTTTCACCGAACCGGAAGTTCGAGCATCGCGCAGCATTTCCACCGCTCGGATGGTGGCAGAGCGGGACTTCGCTGCCACTTCCCGCCTTTCACCGTATCAGGACGACTGGAACCTTGCAGGACCGGATCATTGCGGTGGTAGTCGAACCGATGATCAGACTGCGGATGCGTGAGTGGCCATAGGCCCCCATCACCAGCATGTTGAACTGCGCCTCATCCACCAGCTCGCCGAGCGCGGTTTCCGGTTGGCCCGGCAGGATCGAGGTCTCGGCCTCGATCCCGGCGGCCTTCAGCGAGGCTTTCGCATCCGTCAGCCCCTTCTGCGCCTCGGGCGTGATGGTTCCGACCGTGACGACATGCACCGACAGCCCCTGGAACAGCGGGCTGCGGGAAATGTGATCGACAGCCTTCATCGCCGAAACCCCGCCGTCATAGGCCACCAGCACCTTTGAAATCGGCTGGAAGGCGCGGGAGGCAACGAAGACCGGCTTGTGGCTGGTTCGGACGATCCGTTCGAGGTTCGAGCCCAGATGACCCCTGGCGAAATCGGCAGCCTCGCCGCGCTTGCCGATCATGATGACGCGGGCATCAGCCTCGACCTCGGCGACCGCCTCGATCAGGTCGCCATGGCGCAGCCGGGTGGTAATCTCGGCCACGCCCGCCTTTTCCAGGATGGCGCGGGCATCTTCCAGGATGGCGCGGCCCCTTTGGCTGACCAGTTTCGCGCGCTGCGCATCCAGTTCGGCCAGTTCTTCAAGCAGGGCCGTGCGCGCGCCAAGGGCGATAGCGCCGGACAGATCCTGCTTTTCCGGGGCCTCGCGGCGACCCAGCACATGGATCAGCTCGACCGGCGCACCAGTGCGATCCGACACCCAGGCGGCATGGTCGCAGACGCTGGCCGAATAAGCCGAGCCGTCCAAGAGGGCGACGATCTTCTGCGGTTGTTCGCTCATGTCTTCCTCCCTCAATGCGCCATCAGCTTGTCCATCGCGCCGGGCTTGTCATGGATGGCAAGCCTGTCGACGATGGTTTCGGATGCCGTGTTCATGCCGACGATCTCGACCTCCGCCCCGTCGCGGCGGAACTTCAGGATCGCCATGTCCAGCGCCTGCACCGAGGAAATGTCCCAGATATGGGCGCGGCTGACGTCGATGATCACCTTTTCCACCGCCTCCCTGAAATCGAAGGCGTCCATGAAATCCTCGACCGAGCCATAGAAGAGCTGGCCTTCGATGACATAGGTGCGCACCCGGCCGTCAGGCGTGGCGTAGGATCCGACCTTGAACAGTTGTGCGATCTTTCCGGCGAAGAAGATGCCCGAGAGCAGAACACCCACCAGCACGCCGATGGCGAGGTTGTGCGTGTAGACCACCGTGACGACAGTCGCGATCATCACCACCGAGGAGGACCTCGGATGCGTCCGCAGGTTCTTCAGCGACGA
>QFNE01000029.1 GCA_003240735.1 Paracoccus denitrificans
GGTGGTGGCGGTGGCGCGTCGGGGGCCTGCTGATCGAAACGCTCGGCCACGCGCTTCGTCAGGGTCCGGAACTCCATGTCGTTCAGAAACGCCATCAGCGGTTCGGGGTCAGGGTCGCGGACCTCAAGGCTTTCCAGCGTGAAATCCAGCGGCGTGTTGCAATCGAGCTCAACCAGTCGTTTCGAGATCCGGATCTGGTCGGCAAAGTCGATCAGCGTCTGGCGTCGCTTGGGCTGCTTGATCTCGTCTGCGCGCGCCAGCAGCGTTTCCAGATCGCCGTACTCCCCAATCAGCTGCGCGGCGGTCTTGACGCCGATGCCGGGTGCGCCCGGCACGTTGTCGATGGCGTCACCGGCCAGGGCCTGCACATCGACCACGCGTTCGGGGAAGACGCCGAACTTTTCGAACACCTCGTCGCGGCCGATGCGTTTTGCCTTGATCGGGTCCAGCATCTCGACGCCGTCGCCCACCAGCTGCATCAGGTCCTTGTCCGAACTGATGATCGTCACACGTCCGCCTGCATCGCGCGCCTGGCAGGACAGGGCTGCGATGATGTCGTCGGCCTCGTACCCCTCCAGCTCGATGCAGGAGAGTTGGAACGCGCGGGTGGCCTCTCGGGTCAGCGGGAACTGCGGGCGCAGCTCTTCGGGCGGCTCAGGGCGGTTTGCCTTGTAATCGCCATAGATCGCGTTTCGGAACGTGCGAGAGGAGTGGTCAAAGATGACTGCCGCGTGGGTCGGTGCATTCGCGCCGCGCGCCTCTTCGATATAGCGCCACAGCATGTTGCAGAAGCCAGCAACCGCACCGACGGGCAGACCGTCGGATTTCCGCGTCAGCGGGGGAAGGGCGTGGAACGCGCGAAAGATGAAGGCCGATCCGTCGATCAGGTGCAAGTGGCTGCCTTTGCCAAATGCGGCCATTTGGTTCGGGGTCTGGCTGGAGTCTGTTGCGGCGGTCATCTGCTGTTCCCTGATCCGTTCACGGGCTGTTCTGACACGCAACCGCCAGAAACGCAAAGCGTCGATGATGAACGATGGGATGGCAAAAAGGGCACCGCGAGGGCGCCATTTTTTTCTGGTGCTGCAGAGAGGAAGAGGGGCGGGGCTTCAGCCGCCGATGACGTTGCAGCTGACCTGACGCGCGTTCAGCTTGTCGCAGGTCAGTTGCGCCGCCGCCCGGCTCAGCCCGCCGAAATTCGGGACAAAGCCTTTTCTCGTATCCGATACGCTACGTGCAGAACCGCTGAGTGTTCCGCTTTCCTGCAGCGCGGTTTTCACCAGAACCGACTCGGCTTCGCGGCGGGTCTGGAACGCGCCAAGCGTGACGCCGAAGCCACCTTTTCCAACCCGCACGCGGGTCACGGTTTCGGTGGCGGGCATTTCGTCACTGTTCAGGTCCATTGCCGCAAGAATGATGCCTTCGCTTTTCTTCTGCGGCGCAGGGGACGCGGACGGCGCGACCGATGTATCGGTGGCATCGCCTTCCTCAATCACCTCACCGTCTTCGATCAGCGCAGGTGCCGAAGCCAGGACCACGGCGGCCGGGGCCGTTTCAGTAACGGCGCTTTGGCGGCGCGGCGATGCCGTGGGCCGGTTCGCCGTGTCAGCCTTGGCGGGCGCATCCTTCAGGGCCGACGCCACGGCAGCATCGGTATTCACTGCCGCGCCAGGCCGGCGGTTGGGCCGCGTGGTCCCGTCAACTTCTGCGACGGCCGGCGACGGCGCAACCGCGGGGCGTGCGGCTGTGCCGGCCTTTGCCGGCGCGCTGACAGGCTGCGCCGCGGCTGCCAGCGGAACCGTCGAGCCTTTGGTGCGACGTACCGGGGCCGCGGCGGTCACGACGGGTGCCGGATCAGCGGGGCTGACCTGAATGCTGCGCTTGCGTTCGACCATATATGTGGGGGCCGCAGGTTTTATTTCCCGCACCTGTGTTGGGGCTTTGCCAAAGCCCATATCCAGAAGCTGCGCCATGGTCGTATTACGCATCGCGGTCGAGGTGCCGCCCAACACGGTTGCGATGATCCGCTTGTTTCCGCGCTGCGCCGATGCCGTCAGGTTGAACCCTGCCGCGCGGGTATAGCCGGTCTTGATGCCGTCGGCGCCCTGATAGCTGTCAAGGAACCGCCGGTTGGTGCTGGCCACGGTTGCAATGCCCGCGTCGGCGGACCGGCGCGAAAAGATCGAATAGTATTGCGGGAAATCATAAAACAGCCGCCGACCCAGAATCGACATGTCTCGCGCACTGGAATAGTGGCCCGCCGCTGTCAAACCGTTCGCGTTCACGAAGTTCGTGTTCGACATCCCCAAGGCGCGCGCCATGGCCGTCATCTGCTGGGCAAACTTCGGCTCGCTGCCCGCAAGCCCTTCGCCGATGGTCGTGGCCGCATCGTTGGCTGATTTCACCGCCGCGGCACGGATGAGATACCGCAGCTCGATCTGTTGGCCCGGACGCAGCCCCAGACGGGACGGCGCCTGCGAAGCCGCGTGCTGCGACACGGTGAACTTGCTGTCCAGACGGACCTGCCCGCGTTCAATGGCCGTAAAGGCCATGTACAGGGTCATCATCTTGGTCAGGGATGCGGGGTGAAGCCGGGCATTCGCGTTCTGCGAATAGATCTCTTTGCCGGTTCGGGCGTCCATGACATAGGCCGCAAATGGTGCTGCGGACAAAACCTGAGGGGAAAGAAAGGCGATGATCGCCATCCACCCGACGGTGAAGAACTTGACGAAATACTGCACTGTCCCGATCTCTCTGCCAGAGTGAGGACACGTCATAGCGTGCCCTTCGTTAATGAAGTAACGATAACACCATTCACGACGCAGTGAAACTGCGTAAAGCGGCTTTTCGCATTTGCTTTTTCATCATCGGCGGATAGTGGCTGCGCTCGGACTTCCATTACCGCTGTCCGACGCTATATAGAGCGACATCCACCCTTACTGCCGCAGGATTTGCTCTTGACCCGTTCAGGACCCGTGCCACCGACCGACGATCAGGACGATGTCGATCTGGCGACCAAGACAAAGCCCAGAACGCAGCGGCCGCCGCTTTACAAGGTGCTGCTGCTGAATGACGACTTCACCCCGATGGAGTTCGTCGTGCACGTGCTGGAACGGCTTTTCGGCATGACCCACGCCGAGGCGATCGAGATCATGCTGACCGTTCACCGCAAGGGACTGGCGGTCGTCGGTGTCTTTTCGCACGAGATCGCGGAAACCAAGGTTGCGCAGGTCATGGAACTGGCGCGGCGGCAGCAGCACCCGCTGCAATGCACGATGGAGAAGGAATGATATGGCCGGATCACGGCTTGATTTGATAGCGCCGCCTTCGGGCGGCGTTCTGTTGATTGGTCCCCGTGCGACGGACGATCTGTCCCTGTTCGACCCGGCGACAACGCAGGTGGTCCAGGGATTTCGCCCCGATGTCGATGCGCTTGCGTCACGCGGATTTACCGTGACGCAGGCAGCGCAGGGTCCGGCGACGGCCGCAGTTGTCTTTCTGCCGCGTGCAAAGGCTGCGGCCCATGCGCGGGTCTGGGACGCGGCACACGCGTTGCCTGCAGGGGCCAGCCTGTGGATCGACGGGCAGAAGACGGACGGCATCGACACGATGCTGAAGGCCCTTCAGCCGCTGGCCCAAGTGGACGATGTTCAGTCCAAATCCCACGGCAAGATTTTTCGCGTAACCGTTCCCGAAGGCGAATGGTTGCCAGCCGACTGGCAAGGCGCCGATCAGTTTGCGACCGAGGGCTTTGTGACCCGGCCCGGGGTCTTTTCTGCTGACGCTGTCGATCCAGGCTCGCAGATGCTGGCGGACCTTATGCCGAAGAAACTTCCGACCAGGGTTGTCGATCTTGGCGCAGGCTGGGGTTGGCTCGCGGCGCAGGTGCTGACCCACCCCGGTGTCGAAGTCGTCCATCTGGTCGAGGCGGACCATGCTGCGCTGGACTGCGCCAAGCGCAACGTGACCGACCCGCGCGCGCAGTTTCACTGGGCGGACGCGCTCAACTTCCACCTCAAGGAGCCGGTGAACGGGGTGGTCATGAACCCGCCGTTCCACGATGGGCGCAGTGCAGACCCCCAGATTGGGGCGCGTTTCATCCGCAAGGCCGCAAGCCTGCTGACGGGCGCCGGTCGGCTTTGGATGGTCGCAAACCGCCATTTGCCGTATGAAACGGTGCTGGCGGAACACTTTGCGGATGTCAGTGAACTGGGTGGTGACAACCGGTTCAAGGTCATCACGGCAACCGGTGCCGGCAAGGGCACAGCTGGGCGGACAGGCGCGAAACCTGCACGTCCGCGCCGCTAGTTACTCGGGGTAGGCGATCTTGCAGGCACGGACCGCGCGCTGTGCCTGCGCCTCCAACGATTTCTGCTTGGCGACAAGGTTGTCCCGCTTGCGCTGTTCCGGGATGGGGTCAATCGGAACGCGATAACGTTCGGTATCGACGACGTTACGCAAGCACGGGCGATAGCTGATAATGTGCTTGCCATCCTTGCCCCTGACGACATCACGGCATTCGTCCCATTCGACTGAACTCACCTGACGTTCTTCCCAAGCATAGCCGCGGGCCAGATTGCCCTCGACCTCACCCAGAAGATTGGTGACGGTCCGGTATTCACGGGTGTTTTTTCCGATGCACTGTTCTTGCGGCGTGCCGCAGGCGGCAAGGGCCAGAAGTCCCACCGCAAGGACGCCGTTCACAAGGACTTTGTTCCGTGGCATGGGTGCGACCTTTCGCTGGGGTGACGGCTCATTTTATCTGTGCAAACCCGTTCCGGCAATTCACGAAAGAGGTTCCGCATGGACATGGTCGCCGAACGTCAGAAGGCCGCAGCCTGGTTCCGGACCCTGCGCGACCAGATCATCACCGCTTTCGAAGCGATCGAGGCCGAGGCGGGCAGCGCCGCGCGGTTCGAGGTGACGCCAACCACCCGTGCCGAAAACGGCGGCGGCGGGGTCATGTCTGTCATGCGGGATGGCAAGGTCTTCGAAAAGGTCGGCGTGAACTGGTCCGAGGTCCATGGCACGCTGGCGCCCCGTGCGCAGGCGGCGATGGCCGCGCGCGGCGTGCCGGGGATGGACAGCGATCCACGGTTCTGGGCGTCGGGCATCAGCCTTGTGGCGCACATGGTGAACCCGCACACACCTGCCGTTCACATGAACACGCGCATGTTCTGGACCCCCCACGCTTGGTGGTTCGGGGGCGGTGCCGACCTGAACCCCGCGATCGAGTATGCCGAAGACACCGCGCATTTCCACGCGACGTTGCAGGCGGCATGCGATGCGCATGACCCGGGCCACTATGCCCGGTTCAAGGCATGGGCCGACGAATACTTCTTCATCCCGCACCGCAATCGGGCGCGAGGTGTCGGGGGCGTCTTCTTCGACGATCTGAACAGCGGCGACTGGGATGCCGATTTCGCGTTCACGCAGGACGTGGGCAGGGCGTTCCTGCCAGCGTTCACTCCGTTGGTCGCAGCCCGAAAGGATCAGCCGTGGACTGACGCAGATCGCAACGCGCAGCTGACCCACCGTGGCCTCTATGCCGAATACAACCTCGTCTATGATCGTGGGACCAAATTCGGTCTGGAAACCGGCCATAACCCCGAGGCGGTCCTGATGAGCCTGCCGCCCTTGGCCAAGTGGCGCTGATCGCGGCGCGAAATTCTATCCACAAGATTCAGCTTTACTCTCGTCCTGATTCTGCTGGACTAGATATGGTGTGGGCAACTTGAACGACCCCCTGTGGGTTGTTTGCTGCACTAGAACTAGATTCGCAGCCGATCCTGACGGGGGCATCCATCATGGCGCAGTCACAAAGCGTGTTTCACAGCGACGACATCCACCCGATCGACGTTGTCGAAAGCGTGGCATCGCAGCGGGAATGGCAGTTTGACCGTCTTGCAGACGATGAAATCGCCATGGTGATCGAAGGTCAGTGGCGCAGCTATTCCCTGACGTTGGCGTGGTCGGCGCGGGAAGAGGTTCTTCGGCTGATCTGCACCTTTGATCTGGATCCCCCCGCCGGTCGAATCCCCCAGCTTTACGAGCTTCTGAACCTGGTGAACGATCAGGTCTGGGACGGCGGCTTTACGTTCTGGGCGCCCGAAAAGCTGATGGCATGGCGCTATGGTCTGGTTCTGACCGGTGACCACATCGCGGGTCCCGAACAGATCGACCAGATGATCGCCTCGGCGTTCGAGGGGTGTGAGCGGTTCTATCCCAGCTTTCAACTGGTCGCCTGGGGCGACAGTGCGCCAAAGGATGCAGTCAACATTGCCATCACCGAGGCCTATGGCCGCGCCTGACGGCGCCTTGCTGGACATGCTGAACCGCAATCCCTAGCGTTCGCGAAACGCAGATGCTGGGGGCGGAATGTCGGATCTTTCGGAATTGAACACGCGTGGCGTGGTACTGGTCGGCGCTGGCCACATGGGCGGCGCCATGTTGCGCGGCTGGCTGGATCGCGGGGTGACGCCGTCGTCGATCACGGTTATCTCTCCCACCGCGCGCGACTGGATCAAGGATGCGGGCGTCGATGTGTCGGGCAAGATGCCAAAGGCGCCAGCCGTTCTGGTGCTGGCCGTCAAGCCGCAGATGGTGCCGACGGTTCTGGCCGAACTGACCATTCCGGCCGGCACGGTCGTGCTGTCCGTCGCGGCTGGCGTCACGCTGGCCACGATGGCAAAGGCCGCCCCGGATCACGCCCTGATCAGGGCGATGCCAAACCTTCCTGCGGCGATCGGGCAGGGAATCACCCCCATCATCGGGAATGATAAGGCAACCGAGGACGACCTGTCGCTGGCTGAAACGCTGCTGGCCGCGGTGGGGGACGTCGTCCGTTTGCAGGATGAGGGCCAGATGGACGCGGTCACGGCGGTGTCAGGGTCAGGCCCGGGCTATGTTTTCCACATGATCGAGGCGCTGGCCACCGCCGCCGAGGCGGAGGGGTTGCCCCCTGACCTTGCATTGCAGTTGGCGCGCGCGACCGTCGCAGGCGCCGCCGCGATGGCGAAGCAAAGCGAAGAGCTTCCTTCGACGCTGCGTGAAAGTGTGACCTCGCCTGGCGGGACGACGCAGGCTGGGTTGGCGCAGCTGATGAACGCGGATGATGGACTGGCCTCGCTTCTGACGCGGGCGGTCCACGCGGCGGCCAACCGTTCGCGCGAGTTGGGCGCATGAGCGGGCCGTCGGAAGCCATCCCGCAGATCACGTATGACGACTTCATGCGCGTCGACATCCGTGTGGGGACCATCGTCCGGGCCGAGCCATTCCCCGAAGCGCGCAAGCCCGCAATCCGGCTGTGGGTCGATTTTGGTGCCGAGATCGGCGAAAAGCGCAGCTCTGCCCAGATCACCCGGCACTATGACCCTGCCGTTCTGGTCGGGCTTCAGGTCGTGGCGGTCGTGAACTTTCCGCCGCGCCAGATCGGGCCGGTCATGTCCGAAGTGCTGGTTCTGGGCGTCCCGGATGCCGAAGGCGAAGTCGTTCTGATTACCCCGGATCACCCGGTGCCGAATGGCGGGAGACTGTTTTGATGTTGCGTTTGCTTGTTACCCGACGCCAGACCGATGCAGTCGAGGCTGCATTAAAGGAAGCTTTTGCCACCACGATCCGCGACGACGAAGCCCCTTTGACCTCGACCGAAGCCGCGCAAGCGATGCGCGACTTCGACCTGATCCTGCCGACGCTGGGCGATAAATTCGACGTCGAGGCGTTCGGGGGCGGTGATTTGCGTTGCAAACTGCTGGCCAATTTCGGGGTGGGTTACAACCACATCGACGCCAAGGCGGCAGAGGCGGCAGGCGTGATGGTCAGCAACACGCCCGGCGTCGTGACGGACGCGACAGCCGACATCGCGCTGACGTTGCTTTTGATGACCGCACGGCGCGCCCCGGAAGGTGAGGCGTTGGTCCGGTCAGGACATTGGACAGGCTGGCAGCCGACGCAGTTGCTGGGCAGCCATGTGACCGGCGCTGTGGTCGGTATCGTCGGCATGGGGCGGATCGGAGAGGCGATCGGAAAACGCTGCCACTATGGCTTCGACATGGACGTGCGGTTCTTCAACCGCTCACCCAAGTCAGACGTCGGTTTTCCGGCAACGCAGGTCGCTGATCTGGACGACCTGATGGCACAGGTGGATTTCGTGGTGATCGCTGTTCCGGGTGGCGCTGAGACGCGCGGGATGATTGGAGCCAAACAGATTTCGCGGATGAAGCCGTCAGCGCATCTGATCAACATCGCGCGCGGGGACGTGGTGGATGAGGGTGCCCTGATCGCCGCCTTGCAGAACCGGCAAATCGCAGGTGCCGGGCTGGACGTCTATGCCGCCGAACCTGTGGTGCCGGTGGCGCTGCGCGAGCTGCCGAACGTGGCGCTGCTGCCCCATCTGGGGACCGCCGCAGAAAGCGTGCGGACCAACATGGGGATGCGGGCATTGGCCAACCTGAAGGCCGCTGCAGATGGCCGTCCTTTGCCAGACCGCGTCGCCTGACCCGGCAAAGGGAACGGGGAACCTAGCCCCAAACCCACGCGTTTTAGGGCCATAGATCGACCATCATCTTAGGAGGATGCTATGAACTGGGACATCATCAAGGGCAAATGGAGCCAACTCAAAGGCGACGTGAAGCGCGAATGGGGTGAGCTGACCGACGACGACGTCGACAAGGCAGACGGTGATTTCGACAAGTTTTCGGGGCGTCTGCAGGAACGCTATGGCTGGGCCAAAGACGACGCCGACAAGAAGATCAACGAATACTTTAGCCGCAACGGATGAGGTTGCTGAGCTTATAGGCAAACTAAACCGTTACGTTCGCTTTTGCCGAACGCAACCTGAAATGCGCGAAGGGTGCCACCGCAAGGAGGCACCCTTCCTTTTGTCCGACGCGCTTAGTCGTGCGCGTGATGGCCGCCATGCGGATGGTCAAGATCGACGCCTTCGTCGGGGTGCGCCTTGTTCCAGCGCAAGGACGACAGCAGCGACAGACCAATGATGACGGCACCTGCAAGACCGGTGATCACCTCGGGGATGTGCACCATTGTCTGGCTGAACATCACGATCGACAGGATCAGGATGGACCAGAAGGCGCCATGCTCAAGGAACCGGAATTGCGCCAGCGTGCCGCGTTCCACCAGCATGATGGTCATCGAGCGGACATACATCGCGCCGATCCCCAGTCCGATGGCGATCAGGAACAGGTTCTGTGTCAGTGCGAACGCCCCGATCACTCCGTCAAAGCTGAACGATGCGTCCAGAACCTCAAGATACAGGAACCCGCCAAGGCCTGCTTGAGCGGTCGAGGAACTTCCACCGCCCCAGCTGTCCAGAACGGTGCCGAATCCGTCCACCAGCAGATAGGTCACGATCCCCCATATCGCCGCAAACATGAACCGGCCTTCTTCGTGCGGGGGCAGCAGGATAGTAAAAATCACCACAAGGATCAGGACAAAGCCGACCTGCATGCCGCGGATCAGGCCGAACAGCCTCAGCGTCCGCTCCAACCCGCCAAGCCAATGCACGTCTTTCGACTGGTCGAAAAAGAAGTTCAGTGCCACCAGCATCAGGAACGATCCACCGAATGCCGCAATGGGCAGGTGCGCGTCGCCGATCAGGGTAGCGTATTGCTCGGGGTCGGTCGCCGCCAGTTTGATCGCAGCGATCGGGCCGATCTTGGCCGCGATGACGACGATCAGCAGCGGGAAGATGATCCGCATGCCGAAAACGGCGATGATGATCCCCCAAGTCAGGAACCGCTTTTGCCAGACCGGCGTCATCGTGCGCAGCTTTTGCGCGTTGACGATGGCGTTGTCGAAGCTGAGCGAGATTTCCAGCACCGCCAGCACCGCGGCGATCAGCACGAACGACAGCATGCCCGCGGTCGTGTGGTGGAACTGGAAACCCAGATAGACGGCAAGGGCCATGCCGGCTGCCGTCACGATCAACGGCCATTTCATATAGCTGAGTGTGGTCCGCATTGCCCCTCTCTTTTCGCTGTCACGTTTGCGATGACGGATAATTGACAGATGTTGCGGACTGATAGGGACAACCCCGCGTCGGAGCAAGCAAATGCTTCACAGCCAACGTTTGATCCGCAGCAGCAGATATGTCCCCAGCGACGTTCCGACCATCAATCCCAGCGCCCAGACATAGCCCCAGCGCGAATGCACCTCGGGCATGTTTTCAAAGTTCATGCCATACACGCTGGCGATCAACGTCGGCGGTAGGAACAGTGCGGCGACGACCGACAGGATACGCGACGTGTCGTTCTGCTGAAGGTTGATCATCCCCAGTGTCGCATCAAGAAGCATACTGCCACGCCCGCTCAGGAATTCAGCGTGAACCTCAAGCGCCTGAATATCACGTTGTAACCCTTTGATAACAGGCCTGACGTTGTCGTTGGTGTGCTGAGCGTCAAGCCCCACCCCGTAAAAGGCCAAAAGACGTTCCAGGGACAATAGGGCCAACCGGACTCGGGACATCGATTCCGCCTCGTGTCCAATGCGCTGCAGCGCCTTTTCCAGCATGTCAGAGCGGGTCTTGCTGGCATGGGTGAAAACCAGAGCTGATACATCATCCAGACCACGGCCTGCGGCCTCGGACAGGTCGGCCAGGCGCGCCACCATTTCATCCACCAGCCCCAGCATGACCTGATTGGGCGAATGTGCCGGCACCGCGCTGCGTTCGGCGCGCGCGGGATAGGTTTCAAACGGGCGGGGCGCGTGGTGGCGAACCGTAACCAGCCGGTTCTGGGACAGGATAAACGTGACCGGCATGCTGGCGGTCTGTCCCTCAGGCATGATGCCCGGCAGGACCGCCGTCATGTAGGTCAGCGCCCCTTCGCGATAGAGGCGGTTCGAAATCTCGATTTCCTCCATGTCTGCCAAGGTTGGTACCGGCACGCCCAAGGCCTCGACCGCGGCGATTTCACCGGTGTCCGGACGATAGAGGTCGATCCAATCGGCATCCGATAGCGGCTGGCCTGCACCGACGGGGCGAAGCGCGCCTTCGGAACAGTGATAAGCATACAGCATGGCCGCCCCCTGATTTGCCGGGTGCGCCGTCAGGCGGCCCGGTCGATCCGTAGGCCTGTCTTGGCATCGAAGCGGTGAACATGGCCAGGCGTTTCCGGCCCAAGCCGCAGGCGTGCGGGCAGATCGCCATGCGCCGGCATGTTGACCGACATCCGCTGATCGCCGATATGGCCGTGGATCAGCCGGGTGGGGCCCAACTCCTCAACCGCTTCGACCGGCAGGTCAATCGGACCGTCGGCGGTGACGATCAGATCTTCGGGGCGAAGGCCGATCAGTTGGCCCGTGGCACCCATCCCGGGCAGCATTTCCGCAGGGATCAGGTTCATCGCCGGACTGCCGATGAAGCCCGCAACGAACGCGGTGGCCGGACGGCGATACACCTCTAGCGGAGTGCCGATCTGTTCGACGCGGCCAGCCGACAGAACGACCAGACGGTCGGCCAGTGTCATGGCCTCCAGCTGGTCGTGGGTCACATAGATCGAAGTTGTGGCCAGCCGCCGCTGCAGTGCCTTGATTTCCAACCGCATCGTGACACGCAGCTTGGCGTCAAGGTTCGACAGCGGCTCATCGAACAGGAACGCGGCCGGTTCGCGCACGATGGCACGACCCATGGCGACCCGCTGACGCTGACCGCCTGACAGGGCCCGGGGTTTGCGGTCCAGATACGGATCGAGCTGCAGGATGCGGGAGGCGTCGGCGACGCGACGCGCAATCTCATCCTTCGGCTTGCGACGGTTCTTGAGACCGTAGGCAAGGTTCTGGCGCACCGTCATATGCGGGTAAAGCGCATAGTTCTGAAACACCATCGCGATGTCACGGTCCGCAGGCTCGACCTCGTTCACGACCCGGTCGCCGATGCGACAGGTGCCTTCGGTGATCGTCTCCAGCCCCGCGATCATGCGCAGAAGGGTGGACTTGCCGCAGCCCGACGGTCCCACCAGAACGATGAATTCCCCGTCCGCGATGTCGATGTTGACGTCCCCAATGGCGCGCGTGCCACCGGCGTAGACCTTACCCAGATTGTCCAGCGTGATGGTGGCCAACTTACTTCTCCGTATCGACAAGGCCCTTGACGAAGAGCCGTTGCATGAAAATCACCACCAGCAGGGGCGGCAGCATCGCCATGACGGCGGTCGCCATCACAAGATGCCATTGCGGCAGACCGTCGACCGCAGCGGCCATCCGTTTGATCGCCGCGACGATGGTGTAGTATTCGGGTTTCGTCGTGATCAGCAGCGGCCAGAGATATTGGTTCCAGCCATAGATGAACATGATCACGAACAGCGCCGCGATGTTGGTGCGCGACAGGGGCAGCAGGATGTCCCAGAAGAATTTCATCGGTCCGGCGCCGTCAATGCGGGCAGCCTCGGTCAGTTCATCCGGCATTGTCAGGAATACCTGCCGGAACAGGAACGTGGCGGTCGCCGACGCAATCAGCGGGATCGAAAGCCCGGCATAGCTGTCCAGCATGCCAAGATCGGCGACCACCTTGAAGGTCGGCATGATCCGCACTTCGACCGGCAGCATCAGGGTCGCAAAGATGATCCAGAATGCCAACATGCGGAACGGAAAACGGAAATAGACGATGGCGAACGCGGATATGATCGAGATGGCGATTTTGCCGAAGGCGATCGCCAGTGCCATGATCAGGCTGTTCCATAGCATGTGACCCAGCGGCGGCGTGCCCGAGGTCGACAGGCCGCCCGTCAGCATCCGGTGATAGTTTTCGACCAAATGCGGACCCGGCAGCATCGGGATCGTGCCCGACATGAAGTCGGTCGGCCCGTGGGTCGAGGCAACAAACGCCACCCACACCGGCAGCGCGACCATCGCCACACCGAAGATCAGGACAAGATGGGCCAGGAAGTTCAGAAACGGACGATGCTCGATCATCAGTAGGCCACCTTCTTCTCGATCCAGCGGAACTGGATCACGGTCAGGACGATGACGACCAACATCAGGATCACCGACTGCGCCGCGGACGAGCCGAGGTTATTGCCCACGACCCCGTCATACCAGACCTTGTAGACCATGATCGACGTCGAACGGGCGGGACCGCCTTCCGTCGTCGCATCGATCACACCGAAGGTTTCGAACATCGC
The DNA here is from genome assembly GCA_003240735.1 of Paracoccus denitrificans. Lineage (GTDB taxonomy): Bacteria > Pseudomonadota > Alphaproteobacteria > Rhodobacterales > Rhodobacteraceae > Paracoccus > Paracoccus denitrificans_A. The sequence goes on from QFNE01000029.1 coordinate 13,134, forward strand.
ATAGACGATGTTGACGACCATCAGAAAGAACGTGGTCGGCGACAACAGGGGCAGGGTGATCGTCCAGAACCGCTTGAAGGGACCTGCACCGTCAATAGCCGCGGCTTCACGCAAGGACGCAGGAACGGACTGCAGCCCGGCGACGAAGAACAGGAAGTTATAGCTGATCCTGCTCCACGCGCTGGCAAGGACGACAAGGATCATCGCGTCGTTCGGGTCGCGGATGTGGTCCCAGTCATAGCCCAGACCGCGCAGGACATAGGGCAGGATGCCGACGGTCGGGTTGAAGATGAACCACCACAGGATCCCCGCCACCGCCGGGGCCACCGCATAGGGCCACACCAGCAGCGTCGTATAGGCGCGACCGGAACGGATCATCCGGTCCACCGCCAGCGCCATCAGCAGCGCGAACCCCATCGACAGGATCGTGACCGAGACCGAAAAGATCACCGTCACCTTGATCGAATAAAGATACTCGGGGCTGTTGAACAACGCCTTGTAGTTCGCAAGCCCGACGAACGCAGTCGACAGGCCGAAGGGGTCTTCGCGCAGGAAGCTTTGCCGGACCGCCTGGGCGGCTGGCCAGAGAAAGAAGACTGCCGTCACAGCCAGCTGGGGGAACAGCAACAGCCAGGGCAGCAGCTTGTTGCCGAATATCGCGCGCTTCATGCAGGCTCCGTCGGTCGGGATGCGTCGGTCGGAAAGTGTCGGATACCCTTGGTCCGGGCATGACAAGAAAGGGGCCACGGCGAACCGTGGCCCCCCTGATCTGGGCTGGCGTTATTGGGACTGAGCCTGGAATTGCTCCAGCAGTTCGTTCCCGCGTGCCACGACGTTGTCGAGCGCCGCTTTGCCGTCTTTCTGGCCTGCCAGAACGCTCTCGAACTCTTCGTCGATGATGTTGCGGATCTGGCTGTAGTTGCCGAAACGCAGACCTTTGGAGTTTTCGGTCGGCGGGTTCAGGTTGATCTGCTTGATCCCCACATCGCGACCCGGGTTCTTGTCATAGAAGCCCTGCTGCTGACCCAGCTCATACGCTGCGGTGGTGATCGGCAGATAGCCAGAGAACTGGTGCCAGTCGGCCTGAACTTCAGGCGAGGAGAGGTACTCAAGGAACGCGGCCGTGCCTTTGTATTCTTCGGCCGGACGGCCTTCCAGAACCCAAAGCGAAGCGCCGCCGATGATCGAGTTCTGCGGCGCGCCCGGGACGTCGTCATAGTAGGGCAGCATGCCGAAGCCGACCTTGAAGTCCTTGGCGTTGGCCAGAACGCCCGACAGCGACGCCGACGAGTTCATGACCATCGCGCATTCCTGCGAATAGAACAGCGGAGGTGCGTTGTCGCCGCCGACCGGGCCGCCGTATTTGAAGACGCCTTCGTCGGCCCATTTCTTCATGTTGTCCCAGTGCTTGATCTGCACGGGGCCATTCACGGTCAGGCGCGCGCCCGGCCCGCCGAAGCCGTTTTCTTCGGTCCCGATCGGCTGGTTGTGCCAAGCCGACAGGTTTTCGGTCTGGATCCAGCTGATCCAGCCGGTCGTAAAGCCACATTTTGCCGCGCCCGAGTCCTTGATCTTCTTGGAGAAGCTTTCGACGTCGGCCCAAGTCTTCGGCGGCGTTTCGGGGTCCAGCCCAGCTTTTTCGAAGATGTCCTTGTTATAGTACATGATCGGGGTCGAGCTGTTGAAAGGGAACGACAGCATGTTGCCGTCCGGGTCGGTGTAGTAGCCCACGACGGCCGGCAGGAAGCTCGACTTGTCGAAGGGCTGACCCTGTTCTTCCATCAGCTGATAGACCGGCTTGATCGCGCCTTTGGCGGCCATCATCGTGCCGGTACCGACTTCGAACACCTGCACGATGGCGGGTTGCTGCTTGGCGCGGAACGCGGCGATCGCGGCGTTCATCGTCTCGGGGTAGGTGCCCTTGAAGGAGGGGACGACCTTGTATTCGGTCTGCGAGTCGTTGAAGCCTTTGACGATTTCTTCAAGCTTCGTGCCCAGTTCACCGCCCATGGCGTGCCACCACTGGATTTCCGTGGCTGCGCTGGCGACCGAGACAGAGGCGATCAGCGCAAGCGCGGTCGCAGAGATGAGGCGTTTCATGGATTCCCCTTGTTGGATGGGTCGTGTGGAACGGTACGCAACTAGCCGTACGATGCAACGATTTTCTGACTAAATTGTGACGTTCGTGTGACACCTTCGCGATCAGCGGTGATTATTGGGTAAGCAATTAAAAAAGGCGCAGAAATTTCCTGCGCCTTTTTGATTTTGCGGTCAGTGAGCGGCCTTCTGCGGGCCTTTGTCGCGGCTGAATAGCCTGAATATGGGGCTGATGACATAGGTCGCGACGGGGATCAGAATCAGGCCCCAGATCAGTCCGAACACCCCGTCAAAGAACGCGGTGGTGAACCAGTTGGCGACTCCCCCGATTGCCGGCAGGGTTGCCGCGGCTGCCTCGGCATGTTCGCGGATCCATTCGTAAGGCTGGTGCTGGCCAAGTTCGTGCAGGCCGTGGATGACGATGTTGCCGCCGACCCAGATCATCGCGGCTGTTCCGACGATGGTCAGCGCCGTCATGAACTTGGGCATCACCCTGACAATGGCGCGACCGCTTGCCGCGAGAAAACCTGTTCGTGTTTTGGCCAACGCCACGCCGTAATCATCGGCCTTCACGATCAAGGCCACGAACCCATAGACGGCCACGGTTATCGCAAGACCGACAAGCGCCAGCACCAGCGCCTCGATCAGGATGTTGTGCTCCTCGGGGATGCTGGCCAGGGCAATCGTCATGATTTCAGCCGACAAGATGAAGTCGGTCTTGATGGCCCCCTTGACCTGCTGTTCTTCAAGCTGGGTGGCGTCGCCCAGCTGTTGGGCGTCGACGTGGTCGTTTTTCGATGGATGGATGAGGTGCCACACCTTTTCGGCACCTTCGAAGCACAGGTACGACCCACCAAGCATCAGCAGGGGTGAAATCGCCCATTCCGCAAATGCGCTCAGCAGCAGCGCGATGGGGAGCAGCAGGACGATCTTGTTGAAGATCGAGCCTTTGGCGATTTTCCATACGATCGGAATTTCGCGATCAGGGTCGAAGCCTTGCACATATTTCGGTGTGACGGCCGCGTCGTCGATCACCGCGCCCGCCGCCTTTGCTCCGGCCTTTAAGGACATCGCACCCACATCGTCGATCGAGGCCGCAGAAATCTTGGCAATCGCTGCCACATCGTCGAGTAAAGCGAGAAGTCCCGCCATGATCTGCCATCCTTGTGTCTGGGCGCACGCGGCCGTGATGACGCGCTTTTCGATCATCGCGGCCAAACACGCCACCCGCAATCGGGTTTACGCCGAACGGCAATCCCGGCCGCTGCGGATGCACTGGATGCCTTGGTTGCGGGCGTGGCTGCGTTTCGCTATCCCGCAGGGAACGTATCCTTGGACATGAAAAGCCCGCGCCATCTGGGCGCACGGCCAAGAAAGCACCGCCATGAACCTTTTCGCCGATATCCGCGCCCTCGTGCTGTCCACCTTGGATGAACTGACGCGCGATGGCACGCTGCCGCAAGGATTGGATTTCGCCGCCGTCACGGTCGAACCGCCACGTGATCCCGCGCATGGTGACATGGCCACGAACGCGGCCATGGTTCTGGCGAAACCTGCGGGAAAGAAACCGCGCGAGATTGCTGACAAGCTCGCCGCCAAACTAGCGGAAGACCCCCGCATCACGTCGGCCGAGGTCGCTGGCCCGGGCTTCCTGAACCTGCGTCTTGCGCCGACCGAGTGGCAAGGTGTCGTCAGCGCCGTTCTGGACGAAGGCGCAACCTACGGACGGTCAAGGATCGGGCAGGGGACACGGGTCAACGTCGAGTTCGTCAGCGCCAACCCGACCGGTCCCATGCATGTCGGCCATACGCGCGGCGCGGTTTTCGGCGATGCCTTGGCCGCGCTTCTGGACTTTGCCGGCTATGACGTCACGCGCGAATACTACGTCAACGACGGCGGCGCGCAGGTGGATGTGCTCGCACGCTCGGCCTTTGAACGCTACCGCGAGGCCCACGGGCTTGAACCCCAGATCAGCGAGGGGCTGTATCCCGGCGACTATCTTATTCCTGTCGGAGAGGCTCTGAAGGCGAAGTACGGCGACACGCTGCTGGACGAACCCGAGGACGTCTGGCTTGCCGAGATCCGCGAGTTCGCGACTAAGGCGATGATGGAATCGATCCGCGATGATCTCGCGAGCCTTGGGGTGAAGATGGACGTCTATTCGTCCGAAAAGGCGCTGTACGGCACGGGCCGGATCGAGGCTGCGATCGATCATCTGCGCGATGCAGGGCTGATCTATGAAGGCATGCTGGAGCCACCAAAGGGAAAGACCCCAGAGGATTGGGAGCCGCGCGAGCAGACACTGTTCCGGTCGTCCGCGCATGGCGACGACGTGGACCGTCCCGTGAAGAAATCGGACGGATCGTGGACCTATTTCGCGCCTGACATCGCGTATCACTGGGACAAGATCGACCGCGGCTTTGACGTTCTGATCGACGTGTTTGGCGCCGATCATGGCGGCTACGTCAAGCGCATGACGGCCGCAGTCAGCGCGCTGTCGAATGGCCGCGTGCCGTTGGACGTCAAGCTGATCCAGCTGGTCAAGCTGTTCAAGAATGGCGAGCCCTTCAAGATGTCCAAGCGGGCCGGCACGTTTGTCACACTAAGCGACGTGATCGAGCAGGCTGGCGCCGACGTCACCCGTTTCCACATGCTGACCCGCAAGAACGACGCCCCGCTGGATTTCGACTTCGACAAGGTTCTGGAGCAGTCCAAGGACAACCCTGTCTGGTACGTCCAATACGCCAGCGCACGGGTCAATTCGGTCATGAAGCGCGCCGAGGAGATGGGCGTCGATGTGTCCGACGCGGGTTTAGCCAAAGCCGACCTGTCTCGGCTTTCGCATCCCGCAGAACTGGGCGTCGCGGCCAAGCTGGCCGAATGGCCGCGCGTCATCGAAATCGCCGCCCGCGCCAATGAGCCGCACCGCATTGCGTTCTATCTTTATGACCTCGCGTCGGACCTGCATGCGCTGTGGAACCGCGGCAATGACGATGTGTCACTGCGTTTCGTGCAGGATGGCGATCCTGCCACTACGGCGGCGAAAATCGCCTTGGTCCGCGCAGTTGGCGTTGTCATTTCGAACGGTTTGGGTATTTTGGGCGTCACTCCGGCAAAGGAAATGCGCTGATACAAGGCGCGCCCTTCGACGGGGTTTGGAAGGCAGTCAACGGCAAGCCGGGCAAACCGGCGCGAGACAGGCGGGACAGTTATGACGGTTGTGGATTTCCGCAGTGGCGGATTCGACGGCGTCCGGCGCGATGACGCGCGGGACTACGGTTTCTATCAGCAAGCCCCCGAAGCCGAATATGACGATGACGCATGGGACGATGCGCGCTTTGCCACGCAATCGCCTGACGTCCCGCTGACCCAGCGCGATTCGCTGGTCGGCCGTGTCGCGCGACTGGGCCATTATCTTGGCGCGATCCTGTCGGTCATCCTGATGCTGGGTCTGGGCGTGTGGGGCTATCGCCTCGTCACCGTCGATGTATCCGGCATCCCCGTGATCCGCGCCCTGGAAGGCGAGGCGCGCACCGCCCCCGATAACCCCGGCGGAGAGTTGAGCGACCGCACCGGTCTGGCCGTCAACCAGGTTGCCGGTGGCGTCGCCGCGCGGCCTGCCGACAGCGTGGCCATCGCCCCGCAAGCGACCGGACTTGATGCGCAGGACGTGGCCATGGGCCAGCTTGGCGCAACCGCGCAACCCGGCGTCGCTGCCGAAGAAGAGGCTGTTCCGGCTGACGAGGCGCCGGTCATCGCGATGACCGATGCGCAAGTCACAGCCCGTATCGCTGAAGAAAAGAAAGCTGCCGAGGCCGCCGCCCTAGCCGCCGCCGAAGTCGAGGCGAGCGCGACCCCCGGTCTGCCGGGTGTCGAGGCACCGGTGAACGAAGCAGTGACCGATCTTGCCGGCGTTCAGACGCAGGAAACCGCGATTTCGACCGCACTGAACGAGGCGGCGCAAGCCGGGACCAACCGTCCGGCACCGCGTCCGCAGCGAATCGCTGCCGCCGCGGCAACCGTTCCTGTCGCAGCACCCGTTGAGGCCGCCGAAGTCGCTGTCGTGGAAGATGTCCCAACCGCCAAGGCCGAAGTGGCCAAGGTGACTCAGGCTGAGGCTGACCCTGTCCACGTCGCCAGCGGGGCACCGCTGGTTCAGATCGGCGCGTTCGACAGCAATGCGATCGCGCAGTCGGAATTCGCCCGGGTTTCGGGCCGCTACGGCGATCTGTTCGCCGGCAAATCGCCGGTGGTCGTCAAGCATCAGGCCGGTGGCCGTACCTTCTGGCGTCTGCGCGTCGCCGGGTTTGAAAACCGCGATGCCGCGCGTAAGTTCTGCGCCAGTCTGATAGCGGCGGGCACCGACTGTATCCCGGCCACCTCCAAGTGAGCGATCATGCCACGACCCTGACGTCCGGCGCTATCATGCTGGGCGTTTCAGGGCTGGAACTGACAGAGTGGGAGCGCGGCTTTCTGCGCGACGCCAATCCGCTTGGGTTCATCCTGTTTGCCCGCAATGTGGACAACCCCGATCAGCTACGACGTCTGACGTCCGATCTGAGGGAAGTGGTCGGCCGCGACGCCATGGTGATGGTCGATCAGGAAGGTGGGCGCGTTCAGCGCCTGCGCTCGCCGCATTGGACCGACTTTCCCGCACCTCTGGATGCCGCAGTCGCGGGGCCCCAGGCGGCAAAGCTGCGCTACCAACTGCTGGGGCAGGAACTGCGCGCCGTCGGCATCGACGCCGATGCAGCACCCACGCTGGACGTGGCGCGCGAGGCGACGCATCCGTTTCTGTTCAACCGTTGCCACGGGCATGACGCTGACACGGTGGCCCGGATGGGTCGCGCGGTTGCGGACGGCTTGCTGGCAGCGGGCGTTCTACCCTGCATGAAGCATATGCCCGGGCACGGCCTTGCGGTCGTTGACAGCCACAAGGATTTGCCGGTCGTCGATGCGTCACCCGACCAACTGGCCGCGATTGATTTCGCCCCGTTCAAAGTCTTGGCGGACCTGCCGATGGGTATGACGGCCCACATCCGCTTTACCGCGCTTGACGATCAACCGGCGACGGCGTCCCGCCGGATGATCGGAATCATACGGCAGCAGATCGGCTTCGACGGACTTCTGTTCAGCGACGACATCGGCATGAACGCGTTGGCTGGCACGATCGGTGAACGTGCGCAGGCATCCATCGACGCAGGCTGCGATGTGGTCCTGCAGTGCTCTGGCGTTGCTGAAGATATGCAGGCGGCGGTGAAAGCCGCTGGCGTTCTGTCGTCTGACGCCGTCCGCCGCGCCGACCGCGCCTTGGCGATGCGCCGTCCGCCCGACACGACTGATCCTGTTGAATTGCGCGCCCGCTTGTCTGAACTGGAACGCGCGGCGGGCATCGCCTGATCGCGTGCTGACGATCGTTCCTCTTTCCAACACTCGTCCTGCCCCCTAGAAGTGCCGTTGGATCAAAGGGAAGGCAGCCATGGCGCAAAAGATTGCACCGCAGCCCGGCATCATGGACATCGTTCTGTATCAGCCGGGGGTTTCCGCGCTGGGTGATCGGACCGATATCATCAAGCTCAGCTCGAACGAAAATCCCTTTGGGCCGTCGCCCAAGGCGCGCGATGCGGTCGTTCGGTCCGCGCATTCCATGCACCGCTATCCCTCGACCGATCACGCGGAGCTGCGGCAGGCGATTGCCGAAGTTCACAAGCTGGACGCCGCGCGGATCATCTGCGGCAACGGCTCGGACGAGATCATCCACTTCCTGTGCCAGTGCTATGCCGGACCGGGGACCGAGGTGCTGTATACTGAACACGGATTTTCGATGTACCGGATCAGCGCCCTTGCCGCCGGGGCAACGCCCGTTTCTGCACCCGAACGCGAGCGTGTCACCGACATCGATGCGCTGATCGCCGCCGCCACGCCTGCGACGCGGCTGATCTTTGTGGCCAATCCGAACAACCCCACCGGCACGATGGTCCCGCTGGCAGAGCTGGAACGGCTGGCTCTGGCGGTCCCGCAGGCTCTTCTGGTGATCGACGCAGCCTATGCGGAATATGCTGGCGACGACTACGACGGCGGGGCCGAACTGGCCGGGCGGTTGCCGAATGTCGTCATGACGCGGACGTTTTCGAAGATCTACGGACTGGGCGGGCTGCGGGTCGGCTGGGGCTATGCCTCGCGCGATGTGATCGACGTCCTGAACCGGATCCGCGGACCGTTCAACCTGTCGCAGCCCGCGTTGGACGGGGCGGAGGCGGCTGTGCGCGATCGCGTCCATGTGGATCACGCACGGTCAGAAAACGAACGCTTGCGCGGCTGGCTGGCCGCAGCACTGGCCGAACGGGGGGTGCCGTCCGATGCGTCCTTTGGCAATTTCATCCTCGCCCGATTCGACGACGCATCCACCGCAGACGCGTGCGACGCGGCGTTGAAGCAGGACGGCATCATCGTGCGCAAGGTTGGCGGCTATGGCCTGCCGAACTGCCTGCGGATCACCATCGGCGATGAGGCGTCCTGCCGCCGTGTCGTGCACATCATCGGCCAGTTCATGGCCGACCGCGCATCTGCCGCGAAGACGGAACCGGACGAAAAATGACTCAACGTTTCGATAAAGTGGCGCTGATCGGGCTGGGCCTGATTGCAGGGTCGATGGCGCATGCAATGCGCGAAAAGGGTCTGGCCGGCACCATCACCGGATATGCGCGCAGTGCTGAGACACGCGCGACTGCGCAGGATATCGGGCTGGTCGATCAGGTATTCGACAGCGCCGCCGAGGCTGTCGATGGCGCGGATCTGGTCGTCCTGGCGGTGCCCGTGGGGGCCATGGCCGATGTGGCACGGGCCATCGCGCCGCGCCTGAAGCCCGGCGCGATCGTCACCGATGTGGGCTCCGTCAAGCAGTCGGTGGTCGATGCCGTCGCCCCGAACTTGCCGGAGAATGTCATCTTCATCCCCGGTCACCCGCTGGCCGGGACCGAGGAAAGCGGCCCCCGGTCTGGTTTTGCGACGCTGTTCGTCAACCGCTGGTGGATGCTGACACCCCTTCCCGACACCGATCCGAAAGCGATTGAGCGGCTGACGTCGCTCTTGACCGATATGGGTGCCAAGGTCGACACGATGGACGTCGCGCACCACGACCTCGTGCTGGCGGTAACGAGCCACACGCCGCACCTGATTGCCTATACGATGGTGGGGGTTGCCGATCACCTGAGCCGCGTGACGCAGGGAGAGGTGATCCAGTATTCAGCCGCGGGGTTCCGGGACTTCACCCGGATCGCGGCGTCTGACCCGACCATGTGGCGCGACGTGTTTTTGCACAACAAACAGGCGACGCTGGATATCCTCGGCCGCTTTACCGAGGAGTTGTTCGTCCTGCAGCGCGCTATTCGCATGGAAGACGGCGATCTGCTGCATGAATACTTCACCCGGACTCGGGCCATTCGTCGCGGGATCATCGACGCCGGTCAGGATTCTGCCGTGCCGAACTTTGGCCGCGATGTGGCGGCGCGCGTCAACGATTCAGCATCCGCGGCGCAGGGCCAAGACCCAAAGGACCAAGCCTGATCTGACCGTCCGCCATCGTCAGCGGCAACCGCACCTGACCTTGCGCGGGGGCAGGCGGCCACTGGTCGGTGCCGGTCGTCTGGGGCGCTGATCCCATGGAGGTTGCCGCGGCCTGGGCGAGCCGGGCCATATTAGGCGGTATCACGCCGGCGGCCACGGCCATGTCGATGAAGCCGGATAAATCGGCCGTATCGACAAAGACCTGTCCGCTGGCCAAACCCTGCGCGTCCGCATTCACGCGTGCCAGAATCCGTGCGCTGTTCGGGCCAATCTTCACATTCACACCGTCCGTCTTCAGCCCCACCAATGGCGGCAGTGTCTGCGATTGCAGGTCTTCGATACTGACGGGGCGACTGAACCACAGCGTTGTCGAACCGTCCGCTGACAGGGGATCGGTTATCGCAGGGGCGGACGTGCCTGTCACCGAGGCAATAGCGCCCGGCAGAACATCCGACAGCCCGAGGGTCAGATTGTATGCGGCGGTCGCTGACGCCGGTGCACCGAACCCCAGTGTCGTCATCGACAACCCTGCGTGCAGATCGCGTGCCAAAGCCTGATGATCGAGGGCGAGCGTCGACGCGTTGAAGTAATCAGCGGCCAAGTTCGATGCATCGAATCCCAGCCTGCTGACCGACATCCGTTTGAGCGGTGCGACCCCGAAGGACAGCTTGCCATCAGTGCTCGACACAGACACGCCGCCGTTCAGTGGTATGGTCATGCTGGGCGGCAAGTGCATGGTGATGTCGTTCGGTGCCGTGGGTGCCGCAGACACGACCAGCCAAGGCGCGGTAACCGGTCCGTCAGGGGTGTTTACCTGCGCATCCGTGATGCGAACGCCGATGGCCGACGGGCTGCGAAGCGGGGTGACGGATCCCAGTTGAACCTCGGGGTGTTCGGCGGC
>QFNE01000102.1 GCA_003240735.1 Paracoccus denitrificans
CAGATGCGCGCCGAACGCGGCCATGACCCCGCCGAAGAGGATGCCCTGGGCATCCTCGGCGCGGCTGTGGGGATGGGCGATGGCGGCGGGCGAGGTGGCACTCATGGCCCGCGCGATGCCCGATCGGCGCGCGGTTGTCCAGCGTGGGGCGAGGCTGCCCCGCCGGGCGTTCCCTCACCGGCGGGCGTCGAGCCGCCCGATCCGCTCGGTCAGCAGGTCGAAGAAGCGCGGCGCGTCGAGGTCGCGGATGAAGAGCGCGTTCGCCGGGCGCCCGGACACGCCCCACCAGTCGGCGACGGTCATGCCGCGGGTGAAGCGGCCCTCGGTCTCGATCTCGACGTTGATCCGGCGGCCCGAGAACAACTCGGGCGCGATGAGATAGGCGACCGCGCAGGGGTCGTGCAGCGGCGCCCCGTCGTGGCCGTATTTCGCCCGGTCGTAGCGCTCGAAGAAGTCCGTCCAGCTCGCCACGACCTCGCCCACCCGGCCGCTTGCCCGCATCCCTTCGACCCAGGCGCGGCTGGTGAGCGCGCGGTGGGTGACGTCGAGGGGCATGACGACGAGATCGACGCCGGCGGCGAAGACCTCGGCCGCGGCGACGGGGTCGACGAAGATATTGAACTCGGCTGCCGGGGTGACGTTGCCGACCTCGAAATAGGCCCCGCCCATCAAGACGATCCGGCCGACGCGGGCGATGACGTCGGGTGTCTGCCGAAAGGCCGCGGCGATGTTGGTGAGCGGGCCGATGGGGACGAGGGTGACGGTGCGCGCAGGTTCCCGGCGCAGCGTTTCGATGATGAAATCCACCGCGTGGCGGTCCTGCACGGGCATGGTCGGCTCGGGCAGGGTGATTCCGTCGAGGCCGGTCGCGCCGTGGACGTTCTCGGCGGTGACGAGCCGCCCCTCGAGCGGCGCGTCGCAGCCGGCGTAGACGGGGATGTCGTCGCGCCCGGCCAGCTCGCAGATGGCGCGGGCGTTGCGCAGGGTGAGCGGCAGCGGCACGTTGCCCGCCACCGCCGTGATCCCCAGCACCTCGAGCTCGGGCGAGGCGAGCGCCAGCAGGATC
>QFNE01000030.1 GCA_003240735.1 Paracoccus denitrificans
GGGCAGATCATCGACAATGAAGGTAGTATCGACAAAAGACTGCTTTCGCAGACAGCCAACTTCAAAATTTTCAACGGTCACAACCAACTCTCGAGCCTTACGAAAACGAGGCGGTTCCGAATTGAAGTAGAGGAACCATCGCGCCTCCCAGTCTATGCAGATACAGAATTTGTCATGGGGTTGCGACAAGTCCGGCCGCCAGACCCTAACAATCTCCCACCTCTGCACCGGCTGCCTCTTAAAGTCTTGTTGCTGCGCGGTCGATCATGGGCGAGTCAATTAGGCTCGACAGCACAGCATCCGCCTCGCCCAGTTCAGCCAACCAGTAATGCGGGTTCATCTCATTATTCAGGCCAGGCTTTGCCCAAGCTGCCTCATAAGCAGCGTCACGATGGGAAAGCTCACGAAGCTGCCCGAAGGACATTTCTCCGTATGTCTTCAACGATGTGTCCAAGTATTCCATATCTGAGCCAGACAGAGCAGAAAAATTCAACTTATCATCGTTCGCAAAGAGGTGAATTTTATTGCCTTCATTCTCGAACAAAATGCGATCACGTATCATATCCAGGAGCTCATCGGGCATTCCAGAATCATTCTTGACGAGATTGTATATTTCGGACGGGACAGGGCCATGGTTCATAGCCACATACCTATCGCCGGAAATGGGCCGCCCCCAGTCCAGAAGGTGCTCCCGGTCAGCAAAAAAGAAGATCTTGCCGACATAATACTGTGTGATCCCAGGCTTCTTTGAAGCCAGGAACTGCATCCCTTGGATACACTTATTGTAGTCGATCTTGAAGCGAACGCGGGTCATATCTCACAAGCCCTCGCCGATGACGGAAGAGCGATCTGGGCAGGTCTATCAGGTAGTCACTCTACGCCAACGGACAAGACAAGGGAAGTAACGTTTGTCAAGCCAGAATGTGACACTCCATCACGACATCAGCCCCTTCGCAATCAGATCCATCGCCATCTTGTGGTCATCCGAGTAAATCAGCGCCTCTTGGCTCGAGGCTTACCTTGATACAAGGTTGCTCTGCCCCCGATACGAAGACAATTCACCCTCTCCGGAACGGCACCACGTTCCCAGCCTCATCGCCGCGCATGAACGCATGGGCACCGTGCTTCTCGAGGTCTTGGATCGCCTCGTTGCGCGCGTCCCGGTCGCTGGCGAACCGATCCTCACAGACATGGCTGGTGCCCTCTGCGTCGACCACCTCGAGGATCCAGTCCTTCTCGTCCTCGCCCCTGTAGATCTGGATGTCGAACCGCAGGCCGTCGACCACCACCGACTGGCTCTTGCCGGAATGCACAATGTTGGGCGTGTCGTCGGTCATGCGCCTGCTCTCCACAGTGCCTCGATGCATCCCTGCTCGACGGCAAAAGCTTCCGACTTTGAATGCCGAAAAGATTCGTAAAACATACTGGACGCTGTTTTCATGCCGACAATATGGGGAAAGACGCCGCACCTCAACGCCGCACAAACCCCAACAAACGGAGCTGACCAGCAGGCCGAACCGATCATGATGCAACCGCCGGGAGATTTTTGCTTCCCGAACGATGACACCCCGGCATAGGCTCATCAACGAATATTCGAAGAACGGATTGAAGATGCAAATTCCTGGACCTCTGGTCATGCCAGCTTTGGTCGCAGCGGCCACCGTGCTCTTGGTTTTAGTTGCCGTCATCCTGAAGGTGTCGTCCAAGCGCAAAGCGGTCGAGGGCAAGCTGGCAGAGTTGGAGGTGCGCTTCGCCCCGGTGATCGACGCAGATGCCACCGCAAAGCAGATCATCAGCGAGGCCGAGAGCAGCGCGGCATCCATCAAGAGGGAAGCTGCAACAGTCGCATCAAGCATCGCTGATCTTCGCCGCCAGTATGCCGAGAAGAAGGTCATATATGACCGGCTTGCCTCGGAAGTCGCCTTGTTCGATGAACGCCTCGCCTTCGCGGAAATGGGCGTCTATGAACCCCACTTTGATTTCACGGACAGCGAGCAGTTCAAGGATGCCATCGAGCGTGTCCGGGCCGAGCAGAAAGCGATGGTCTCCGCGAAGACCGCCGCGATCTGCGCGACAAACTGGACGGTAGATGGCAGCAAGTCCAAAGGACAGACCATGACCGGCCGCAACATCAGGTTGACCCTCCGGGCCTTCAACAATGAATGTGACGCCGCCATCGCCAATGTTCGCTGGAACAACGCTAACGCCATGGTCAAGCGCATCGGCTATGCCCGGGCTGCCCGCGAAGAGCAGAAGCTTATCCGCGAGATGGAGGAGGCCGAACGGGAAGAGGCGAAATACCAGAAGCTGCTTGAGAAGGCCAAGACCGACGCCATCGGTGCCCATGGGGCGAAGCTGGAAGCCTACTCGCATCAAATCGAAATTCTCCAACGCGACCTTGCCGAGGCTCATGCGAAGGTCGAGCGGGCGCAGGCGATGGCCGAAATGACGCGCTCGGGCTATGTCTACATCATTTCGAACATGGGGGCGTTCGGGCCTGACATGGTGAAAATTGGACTGACACGGCGGCTCGACCCTACAGACCGGGTGCGCGAGTTGGGCGATGCCAGCGTTCCATTCTTCTTCGATACCCATGCCATCATTTACAGCGACGAAGCCCCGGCCTTGGAGCGGGCCCTGCACACCGAGTTCGCCAAGCAGCGGGTTAACGCCACCAATATGCGGAAGGAGTTCTTCCGCGTCTCGCTGGACCAGGTCGAGGAGGCCGTGACCCGTCTTGCCCCAGGCGCGTCGTTCTTCAGGGATATCGAGGCGCAGGAATACCGGGAGACGATGGCCCTGCGGAACGCCCAGCTCGAGGCCCAGATCCAGCAGAAGGAAGCGGTCTTCCCGGATGCGATTTAACAGCCGGTCAATTCCGGCAGGCCCGAACCGTAGCGGGGCACGGGACTATCGCAAGATCAGCTTGGGTGGCGTAAGCTAAAACGAAGTCCGGAGCGCAAACCTTGGAATACAGCTTTCACATCGATGGCAGCTATAAGCCTGAGACCATCCCGATGGATCGACTGGGGGAGTATCTGCAAGCGCTTGCCCAGTTCCTTGGAGAGAAGGCAAACGTCCACCTTGCCGAGGTCAAGGAAGGCAGCGTGGCGGTTAACGTGGACGTCGATGCCGCAGCACAGTTGCGGGTCGCAGAGCGCATCCAGGCAGCAAACAGTCCAGATGCTCCCAAAGATCTCGCCAAGGCGTTCGATGTGTTGGATGAAATGCTTCGGAAGGACAATGCGACCGGCAGCCTTCGTGACTGGGGTGAGCGGGTAATCATCCCCTTTCCTGGCATCAAGAGGAAGCTTCCCCCCGTTTTCGGTCCCATCAGACAGGAGGGGAGCCTGACGGGACAGGTGGTCAGAGTCGGCGGGAAAGACGCAACCATCCCGGTTCACCTGCGCGATGGTGACACGGTCCTAACCGGGCTGACAGCAAACGAAGATATGGCGCGGCGGCTAGCACATCACTATCTCGGGGGGCGATCAGGGTGCATGGCACAGGCACCTGGGTCCGTGAGGCAACCGGGACATGGCGTCTGCTCAATTTTCGCATCACCGATTTCGATGAACTGGACGATGCACCTCTTGGCGATGTCATCGCTCGGCTGCGGGCGGCCAAGGGAAGCAAATGGAGTGAAGTGCCTGACCCCGTGTCGGATCTGCTCGCCGGTAGAAATGGTGATGGGGGGCCACATTGATCGTTGCCATTGATGCCAGCATTCTGATCTTCCTTTTCGAACGCGATGCCAGCGCTCCAATTGATGAAGCCACTGGGGAGCCGCTCCTGAGATGCTACGATCGGGTCAACCATCTGGTTGCCGAGCTCCAGGCGAACTCGGCGAAGATTGTCATTCCCACACCAGCGTTAGCCGAAATCTTGGTCAATGCCGGGGAAGCGGGCCCGGAGTGGCTCCGCATCATCGAAAAGTCGCCGCATTTCGTGGTCAGCCAGTTCGATAAACTCGCGGCCACTGAGCACGCGGCGAGGATGATCGAGCGTCCGAGGCCCATCCCACAGGGCAAGCGGAAAGCGAAGTTCGATGACCAGATCATCGCCATCGCCCGTCTCGCCGGTGCCGAAGTCATCTATTCTGACGATGGCGATATTTGGAAGGATGCCGGGGCTGGGATCAGAGTGATCGGCACATGCGACCTTCGGCTGCCTCCGGAGGATCCGCAAGGCAATCTCTTCTGATGCCAAGACGTGTATCAACCGGCCACCCTCACTTGATTCATCAGGGGCGGATCAATAGTTTCTCGAGCATCAACTTTGGAGAGGATGACGCTCCGCGATTGAAGTATGCGACCGTGAATGCATTTTTCTTATGATTTCCTTTCCCCAATGACGGCCACTCACGGTATCGTTCAAGATCAGACCGCTCAAATGGATCGCGAGAAAAATCAAAGAGCACGAGCAGGCTTTTCCCTTTCCATTTTGTGAGCTTCTTGACCTCAGTTGCGTTTGTAACAGCAGACAGGTTCAAGCGGGCATCATGGGGCCTTCTGACGGCAAACTCTACCGCGACATCTCCAATCACGTAATCGATGCTCCCCTCCCCCGTGAGACTCCCTGGCAGTGCGGAGCGAACCTCCGGTGATACAGCGCCAAAGTATCCCAGAAGGAATGTTCGCACCAAAGGGTTAAGGTCTCGCTCTCTGTATTCCGTTAAGGACAGAGTCTTTCTGAAATCTCGGTTGTGCAGCCCGTCAAACAGAAGCTCGAAAGCCTCTATCACCTCTTTAATTCGAATAGTCATGTTCTAACTTTAAACTCCCTATGCTGGAGAACTATGTTTCCAATCTCGATCAACTGTTTGAGGAATGCAGAACCTTTATCGCGCGCAACTTCTTCAAACTGATCGGGCGCTGTCCGTTCTTCTGCATGGCTCCTGCCGCGTCCCATGCCGGAGCCCCCGGTCCGTCATATACAACCTCGGCCTCCTCGGGCGACACCACCTTCAGCACCACCAGCCTGTCACAGGTCGCATAAAGCGATACGGATTTGCCGCCCGTCATCTTGATTTGCACATCCCTGCCGTCAGCATCGACGGCGTCATGCCCTGGATGCGACCCGGGGTAGAGCGTCAGGCCAAGGGCCTCGGCCGCGACGACTTCGCCAATTGATCCGACAAGTTGGCCGTCTGGCGTGAACTTCCGACCGGAGTAAGCGGCGGACAGGGCTTCGACGGTGCGATAAATGTCGGCGACCGGGGACGGGAGGCGGATCTTCATGGGGCATCATCTTGTTTTGGAACGAGATCACCGGCCCTTGCTTGAACCTCGGGTCCCGTATCGACTGGATCGGAAGCTCGCGCTTCAGGACCGTTTACTTCAATCCCTCGGGCGTTTTCGACCTGCGGAGGTTTACGTGCTGCTGACAGTGCCTCCTTCACCCCCCAGAAACCGCAAACGAACAAGGCGAGCGAGCCGACGGCCAAAAGCACGGTCGTGACATGAAAAGCAACGCCGATGCCTTCCCAACGCTTCGAGGCGCGGCCCTTTTCGATGTAGGGGTGCTGCCAGATCAATGTCTGATTGTGCGCACCGGCCAAGTAGCAATAATTCGTCAGGTAGGTTCCGGCCGATGCGGCGGCAGCGCACGCGAGGCCGAACGCGAAACGCATCATCGGATCAACCAAGCTGTCCGCTCGCACTGGAGAGGTGCTGTTCGTCAGGATGCCGGAAGTAAATGTCAACATAGCGATCAGAGCCCCGCCATGCATAAGGAAAAGGTTCTTGACCGCCGCCTGCCCGCTGGAAATCGCGGCTTCATTGCCCTTATCGAGATAGGAGTAATGAACTTGGTGCGCCCGCAGCGCATGCTGACGGTTCAGCTCCTCCAGATCAGTGTCTTATTCTCCCAATCTCGACGCCCTCCCGTATCTTGAGCCAGTCCGCTCATTATTGGGAGCACCCAAGGTTTCCACAAAGCGCTTGGCAGCATCACTCCGCTCTCAGATCCAGCGGCCAGCTGGGCAAGGGTCATATGTCGCCTTCAAGAGTGAACTGATGGCGTGGCTCAGCGGGCATCTGGGCTGAATCTAGCCCCTGTCTTTGTTCCAAGGCATGTCGCTGTGAATTGGCCATTCAGTTGTGAGCCTTCGCTTTATCCCCGCGATATCAAATTCAAGCTTGGCAAGGTCTAGGTCGATCTGCCCCTTAGAGGCTTCGATTTCGAAAGCATTATTTTGATCATTGATGCTGCTCATGTATTTTTGGGCGGCATCTGTGTAGGCTTTTCGGAGCCCATCTGCTTGATGCATCGCCTCATCAACGCCTCTTTCAGAAATTGGCCCCCTTCGCATCTTTGCAATCACCTTACCCTCTCGGAAAGAAGGTCGAAGCTCCTCAGAGACCAGGGCCGCTCTTTGATGCAACTGCAGGGCAGCAGACCTCGCACTCGTCTGCGCCCTAAACAGTCTTTCCCATTCACCTTGCCTTGCAACCCGCTGAGAAACTCGCCAGGCAAGAAAGCCTGCGAGCGCAGAGAGAAATGCGGCAAAAACCTGTAGCGTGACGGGATTGATCCAATCAGCCGTTGTTGCGACATGTCGCCAAGCCGTGAAATAGCCTCTCCACCAATCCCACATACCTACACCGTTTGGTTCAATGGCGCGTCCGGCTCGGTAGAAACCTGCTCGGCATCTGAGGCGACGGTATGCGGCACGTGCTCAACCGTCATTCCCGACAGGCAGACAGGAAGCGGCTTCACGCCGACTGACGGGATGCTGACCAAGGCGGCAAAATCATAACGAGCTTTCGAGGGATCGGCGGCCTTGACCATCGCATTGACGATTTTTACCAACTTAGCGCCTGTAAAATCTGTTCCAAGCCCGCGATATATTGCGATGACATCGTGGTCTTCGATGAATTCGATAGGGATACTGCAAAGTGCAGCGTTAAATTTTGATATGTCGAATGAAGTTGCCTTGTCTCCATTCGTGATAGCGAATCTATAAGCAACCAAGTCGGATACCACGGCCAGCTTTCTTCGCTTAATTTCGTCTTGTTCCCGTGCCCTGTCCTCCGCTCTCTTTTGCCACACTTGATAGCCAAGTGTCAGAAGACCAACCGCCAAGGCTACGGCTGCGCCAGCGAATTCGCCAATCATTCTGCCCTACTCCTCAGCCTTACCCCAGTTCCCTCGCCGTTCTCGGCGATGAACTCGACCCCGGCGCTTTTGGATGGCGGCATTAATAACTTCTCACGATGCGCAAACCAGCAGGAGAAATTAACGACGGCACCTTGCCTGCGCCAGTCATCCTTAGAGAGAAGCCCCGCGCGACAAGGTCCGCCGCTTCATCTAGGGTCCGCACATAGACCGCATTGCGCTCATGGTGCTTCTCGTTGCCGTGACGTGGATCACCCAAGCAATAACCGGATGGGGTCAGCCACGGGGCTTCCTGCTTTCCGCCGCGCGGTTTGGTTCTCTCGATGCGCACAACCTTACCCGGCATGGTCAATCACCCTTCCTGATAGCCACGCCGGGACCATTCCCGTTCTCGGCAAGGAAAACCACTCCTGCTTTTTCGAGGGCAGAACGGATGGCGTCTATGGTCTGAGCAGCCACTATTGGTCCCCCTGAGGTTTCCGCGCGCCTGATAGTCATTGTTGATTGCCCAACGCGTTCGGCAAGCTCAGCCTGTGATATGCCGATCATCGCGCGGGCGGCTCTAAGCTGTTCGGGTGTCGTCATTAGCCCCATGTCCGAAATGACACATTTCATCTTGTCCGGTTTCGGACAATGATCTATGTTCGCTTTCGGACAATAGCTGACAACGGGAGACCCCGCAATGCCACGCAACCGCGTTTCGGCAGCCGCTACCGGCTTGCCTTCTGAAACCCTTCACGAAATCCACGACTGCCTTGTGCTGGCTCTGGACGCCACCGAGGGCGACCAGCCCCGCCGCTGGCAGATGCCCGAGGCCCGCAGCTACCTGCGCCATGCCCTGCGCGACATGCGCCGCATTATGGGGGAGGTCGCGGTATGAACCGGGAACCGACCACGCCCGAACTGATCGTCAGCGCGGCCTCTATCGCCCTGACTGGCCGTCGCCTGGTTGACAGCACCGACCGCACCAGCTTCCGCGATGTTGGCGAGACGCTGGACGCCCTGCATGAGCATCTGGGCGTGGCAGGCGGTGCCTTGCTGTTCTTGGCCCGTCGCCTCGAATGTGAGGCCGAGGTGGAGCGGATGCTGAAAGAGGGGCAGGACCGTGTTACCGCCTTCCGCGCCTGCATGGGGATGGAGGGCAAGGCATGATCAGCGTTCGCCTGACTGATGGCCGGGTGTTGCATATCCCCGGGGGCCCGTTTGCTCGCGACAGTCACAGCGTCATCATGGCCCCAGCTGATGATACCTTGGCCGATCTGGTGCCGCTGATCCCGACCGAAGAACTGTTGCTGTTCACCGGCAGGTTGGTGACAGGGGCGAGGAAGCGCCGCCGCCAGCCCCGCTATGCCGAGGTGAACGCCGTTCGCCTTCGGCTGGCCCGGCTCTGTATCGACCAGGCGCTTGAAGCGTGGGGTGAGGTTCAGGTGGCCCCAGATGCGTGAGGATGGGCTTCGGGTCGTGGCCCGACTGGATGGCAAGCATGAGGTGCAGACGGTGGCCGGTGAGGTCCTGGCCGTCTGCGACAGCAACGCACAAGCGTGGCGCTGGATCGACCGGCATTCAATCGGGGGACAGAAGGACGAGGACAGGCAGCTTCGCATCAGACAGTCGGATCGGTTTTCGTGATGCTGAAATCCGACGTGGTGACGGATTGGAAGGTCTTGCCGAAATGGTCTAGGCATGGAATGGGGGGCTGAGAGGTAATTCTGAGTAAAGCTCAAAATACTTGCGCGCCTCGTCATTGTGTGTTTTACTCACAATTGAAGAGGAAGGCGACCCTATGGCAAAGCTACCTGCAATCATCGATCTGATCGCAAAGCACGATACACGCTCCGTTCCGACGATCACCAACTATGCGCGCGTCTTGCGTGAAGCTGGCTATTTGCCGAAGGGCAAGCGGGGGCGGGGCGCGCCCGATCTACATCCGTTGGAGGTTGCCAACCTGGTGATCGGCTTGGCAGGGGCGTCCGATGCGGTTGATGCCCCTCATGCCGTAGAGGTGCTAAAGAGCGCGAAGCTCAATCCCAATCTTCACTTGGATGGCGGCAATTTGGCGCTCGCGAAGGACGAGTTGCCTCATTGGTCGTTTCATGAACAGACCGAAAGCTTCGGCTCGTTTCTCGCAAGCCTTTTGCTAGAAGAGCCCCGTCGCGACGACTGCCCGGACGATATGGTCGGGGTGACGAACATGTCGGTTACGATCAATGAAGTTGCGAGAGACGCAATCTTTGGCAGCGTCGAAGCCTATCTGGACGATGGCAATCAGGGGTTCACCATCGGCTTCCAAAGCCATCACCGGGAAGATGTTGAAAGAGCCTTGGAAGAGCACGGCCCCGAAGCATTTGCCGGCAGATCTTGGGGTCGCTCCACGTGGATTGGCTATAATTTTTTCGTTGATATGAGCGAACTGCTGTTGGGTGGATTGGATGATGACAGCTCATAATTTTCTTCCCCTTCCCGGTGCTCCGGCCAAATGCCGGTTTATGTGGATAACCTCAAACAAGGATCTTTGGATTTTCACCAGCAGGCCTAAAATTAGGGACATCACCCGATAGCGGCCCCCGCCGATAAATCCGGAGAAATGAAAGCATGATCGAGCAGAACAACCCGCTTGCGGGACCGGAGGAGATTTGCCTTCCGCCTGCCCTGAGAAAACCGCGCCTGCGTCGCGATGAGGCCAGCCAGTATCTGGAACTGGCCCATGGCATCATCATGGCTCCGGCGACCTTGGCTACTTTGGCAACGCGCGGCGGGGGGCCTCCATTCCAGAAGGTAAATCGCACCCCTCTTTATCCCCGCTCTGCCATCGATGGGTGGGCGCTGGAAAAGCTGGGCCCACTGCGCGACTCGACGTCAGAGGAGTAGAGCATGACTGCCCTTCCCATCATTCCTGACAAGGTGTTGGCACTGCTGCCGCGTCTCGCGAGTGATGCGGATGGAGAGGTGGTCGCGACTGCCCGCCAGATCGGCAAGCAACTGAAAGCGGCAGGCACCGATTGGCATGATCTGGTGTCCCGCCTCGGCCGTGTCCCGCGCCCTGTGTCTGATGAACCCCGCAGCTGGGCCGAGTTGGCCGGTTGGTGCACTTCCCGATCGTCATTGCTCTCGCCCAAGGAGGCGAAGTTCGTCCGCGACATGATGAACCGCTCGGTTTTAGGCGGAACGCCCACCGAAAAGCAGGCCTCATGGCTGCGCGCCATATTTGCCAAATTGAAGGAGGCGGAACAATGAACGCCCATACAAGCGCAGCGCTCGCCTTCGCTACCGGTCTGGGTCAGAGCGATACCCGCACCGTCACCCTTAGCGACGGCCGTCCCAACCCTTCGCAGGCTGCCGGCACGCCTTATGACGTGATCGAGCCGAAGCAGATCATGGTGATGCTCCAGAACCCGCCCAGCGTTCCCAAGGAAAAGGCGCGTTGGTTCATCCCTTCGACCTATCGTGGTCCCGACGCACGCAGTCACGAAGCCCAGCGACAGCATGGCGCGTTCTTCTGGCTTCCCGTCGATATCGATCAGAATAACCTCACTTGCGGAGAGGTGCTTTCCTCTATTCAGGCAGTCACACCGGAAGCCACCTGCCTGATCTATTCGTCGCGTTCCTCGACCGAGGACAACCGGAAGTGGCGCGCGCTCTTGCCGCTGAAGGTGGCAGTTGCTGGTGCTGATTATAGTGACACCCTCGAAGCCTTCTATGACTTGCTGGAAGCCGCCAGCGAAGGGGTGTTGATTCCCGACCGCGCTTTGTGCCGTCCTGGCCAACTCGTCTACCTGCCGAACCGGGGCGAGCATTATGAACTCCATGTTCATCGAGGGAAGACGCTGAACCTTGATGCCGATCATCCGATCCTCGTCCGATGCGAGGAGAACCGCGCGCGCATCAAGGCCGCCCAGGATTTCGCCCGAAAGGAGCGCGAGCGCCGTGCTCGGGTGAAGCCGGTCGGGCGGGATGAGACGCCGGTGGATCACTTCAACCAGAACCACTCCGTGGCCGATCTTCTCGGACGGTATGGCTACAAGCAGGCGGGACAGGGGGGTGATTGGCGCAGCCCGATGCAGACTTCCGGCAGCTATGCCACCCGGGAGTTCGGCGACCACTGGATCAGCCTGTCAGGCAGCGATGCAGCGGCCGAGATCGGGAAGGCTACCCCGGCCGGGCACCGGTTCGGGGATGCGTTCGACCTATACGTGCACTTCGAGAAGGAGGGCGATCTCACCGCAGCCGTCCGGGAATATGCCGAGGAGGCAGGCCTGAGGGATCGCACAGAGGAACCGAACGCACCTCCAGCCGAAACCAACGTGCCGGAGGCTGGCGAAGCCGATGAGGACGACCAAGCTGCCGCAGAAGCTGACGAGGCCGCCACGGGGGCTGACGAGGCCGCGCCCTCGGACTGGCCGTTCAGGGTGAACAAGAATGGCGTTTGGAAGCGTATTGATCGAATGGACAAACAAACCGGTCAGATCACGACGAGGTGGATGCCCGTCTGCTCTGAACTGCATGTCCGTGCCGAAACGCGCGACGCGGACGGGGAAGATTGGGGCCGTTTGCTTGAGGTTGTCGACCGCGACGGCCGTCGCAAACGGTGGGCCATGCCTATGGCGCTGATGGCCGGAGATGGGAGCGCGATCCGCGACCGCCTCTTCTCTCTTGGCCTTGTCCCCTCGCAGGCACGGGACGCCCGGCAAGCCCTCCTCCAATACATTGGCTCTGCTCAGCCTGACGAGAAGGTGCGCTGTGTCGCCCGGATCGGCTGGAGCGGCGGCGCCTTCGTCCTCCCCAACCAGACCATCGGGACCTTCTGACATGACCGAGCACGTCATCTTCCAGAGCGCCACGCCGCTCGACAATCCCTACCGCTGCGCCGGATCGCTCCAGGTTTGGCTGGAGCAGATCGGCAAGAACGTCCTGGGGAACAGCCGCCTGATGCTGAGCGCATCGGCCGCTTTCGCAGGGCCCCTCCTTCAGCCCCTCGGCGTTGAAGGGGGCGGCTTTCACTTCCGGGGCGGGTCCAGCACGGGCAAGACGACCGCGCTCCATATCGCTGGCTCTGTCTGGGGTGGGGGTGGCCTGAACGGCTACGTGCGCTCGTGGCGCGCGACCTCGAACGGGCTGGAAGGCATCGCGGCGCTGCACTGCGACACGCTGCTCTGCCTGGATGAGATCGGACAGATAGATGCGCGTGAGGCTGGGCAGGTCGCCTACATGCTGTCCAACGGCCAGGGCAAGGCTCGCGCCGGCCGCGGGGGCGAGGCGCGGAAATCGGCAGAATGGCGCGTCCTATTTCTCTCGTCGGGTGAGATCAGCCTTGCGCAGAAGATGGCCGAGGACAATCGCAACCGCCGTGTGATGGCGGGCCAGGAGGTGCGGATCGTCGATGTTGCCGCCGATGCCGGTGCCGGGATGGGGATATTCGAGGAGTTGCAGGGCTTTCCGAGCGCTGACGCATTCGCCCGTCATTTCAGGGCTGCGACTGCGAAGAACTATGGGCATCCAGCAATCGCCTTCCTGACCAAGCTCGTTGCGAATCAGAAGGAGAACATCGAGCGGGTTGCGGCCTTGATGAAGCAGTTTCAAGAGAGGAACATGGTCGCGGGTGCCGATGGACAGGTGTCCCGCGTCTTGGCTCGCTTCGGGCTTGTCGCAGCTGCTGGAGAACTCGCGACCGAGTTGAAGGTCTTGCCCTGGCAAAGAGGTGATGCCTTCGCTTCATCCCGGACGTGCTTCGAGGCGTGGATCACGGGGCGCGGTGGCACCGATGCGGCTGAAGACCGCGACGCTGTCGCCTTGGTCCGGCGGTTCCTCGAGGCGCATGGCTCGAGCCGCTTCGAGCAGATCACCATCACCGACCCTGACCATCAGGGCATGGACAGCCGAATCATCAATCGTGCAGGCTTCGTGAGGCCCCGGGGCGATGATCGAGAATACCTCTTCCTGCCTGAAGCATGGAAGGAAGTCTGCGCCAGCATGGATCCGGGGCGGGTCGCAAAGGTGCTGGTCGATCGCGGTTTCATGCTGACCGGGGGTGATGGCAAGCCGCAGGTCAAGCAGCGCCTTCCCGGGATCGGCAAGCCTGCCCGCTGCTATGTTGTTTCGTCGTCCATCCTTGCCGACGACTGACACTGTTCCCCCTGTTCCCCAAGGTGTCTCCATCTGGGGAACAGGGAAAATGCCAATAAATGCAGGGATGTTCCCCATGTTCCCCGCGTTCCCCAACACTAGGCAGGCAGGAGTAAGTGATGCCTACAAGAGCCCCAAGGATCTGTTCATGCGGCAAGGTGGTCCCGGCCGGTGTCAGGTGCGAATGCCAGAAGGCCTGCAAGAGGGAGAGCGACAGGATCTATGATGCAAAGCGCCCAAGCGCGCGGCAGCGTGGATATGACAAGGAATGGGAGCTGGCAGCCAAGCGCTTCCTGAGCCGTCTAGAAAACCAGCGGTGTGTGATCTGTGGAAAGCAGGCGACAGTCGTGGACCACAAGGTCGCCTTCAAGGGCGATAATGCCCTCAGGATGGATCCTGCGAACTGGCAGCCCATGTGCCGGCCGTGCAATTCGCGAAAGAACGTTCGGAAAGAAGGTGGGTTCGGACGGAGGCCACGAGGGGGGGCGCAATAATGCGGAAGCCGACCGGCTCTGGGTCTCGTCTGTCCACATTGGAAATGGACAAGCTGCGCAAGGTTCGCGCGCTGATGGATGGCGGCAAGACAGAGGGCGAACGCCAAGCGGCCAGAACCAAAGCAACGGCAATCGCCGCCCGCGCTGGGCTGACCCTGCAAGCCGCGCTGTCCAGATTGGACGCACAGGCCAGAACGCAAGCGGGCAATCCCTTCACGGCGAAGAACCCGTTTCAGGACTTTGGCGACTGGATGGAGGCGAAGGAACCGGGTTGGAAGGCCAGAGAGGCCCAGCGCCGAGCCGAGAAGGAGGCCACGCGCCTTGCCCGCTGCAAGGAACTGCTGGCCGAATATGGGTCCGAGGATGCTGTATTCGCTCCGACCGAGATTGAAGCCGCCATCCGCGACGCGCTGGCTCACCTTGAAGATGACGGCAATAGCCTGTGGTCCTATCGCGGTTTCAGTTACAGCAACGGCCCGACCGCCGACATGTGGGACGCCATGCGTGGGGCTGTGCGCGTTCCCGATACCGTGCAAGAGGCATGGGAGGCATTCCAAGCCCATGAGGCCCGCACACATGCCCGCTGGACCTTCGACCCTGACTATACCTCTTGGCAATGGGCAGAGGCATGGCGTTCGGCGCTGGAACACCTGCTGAACAACCTGCGGACCCCAACGGCGGAAGGCATCGCCGCGCGGTTGGCATGGCTGGAACATCGTGCCAATCAGGACATGGCCCCCGACCCGGAACAGGAGCGGGTGCTGGTGGCATCCCTGCAAGCCGACTTCGCGGTATTCGTCCAATCTGGACAGGGGGCGTCACAGCCCGCGCCCCAGCGTCCCGCCCAGCGCCGCACCGCCGTGCTGGATCTGTTGGCCACCAAGCCGGAGCTGGCTGACCGGGAAATAGCCCGCCGTGTCGGGTGCAGTCCGCAGACCGTAGGGAACTGGAGACGCAGGTTGCACCAGGGCGGACGATCAGCAGCCTAAATCCGAAACGGTTTCGTATTTGCCGGGGGATTGGCCACCCGTGCCAGCTTCACCCTGCACCATTGCGCCGCCCTTGCTGGAGGCGGTCAGCCCTTGCTCATTCAGTTGATAGCGGTCTGCGCCACGGACGCCGAGGCATGGGGCTGGATCGACTGACACACGCCAGAGGGTCAGGCAGATACAGACCGGCACCATCCGGCAGTCATGGCCATTCTCGTGAGCGCCCCGGCTTTATCAGGCCAGCCCCATAAACC
This sequence comes from Paracoccus denitrificans, assembly GCA_003240735.1. Classification (GTDB taxonomy): domain Bacteria; phylum Pseudomonadota; class Alphaproteobacteria; order Rhodobacterales; family Rhodobacteraceae; genus Paracoccus; species Paracoccus denitrificans_A. The sequence goes on from QFNE01000030.1 coordinate 14,977, forward strand.
CGACACGGTGACGGATTTGCCCTCTGGCCGCCCCCGGATCGGGCGAGGGCACCGGGGGGTGGTTCCAGACTTTTGCCTTAAGGTGGGGACCAGCGCGGGGAGCGTCGTGCAAGATATGACCGAATTGGAGATTTTGAGAACTGCACAGTTCTGGGCGCCTGTTCCCCTGTTCCCCACGGTCGGCGAGCTGGGGGAACAGGGATTTATCAAGCAAAAACAGTAATGTTCCCCGCGTTCCCCTTGTTCCCCGCATGAACGGCGAGGCTGAAGATCCGTATTGGATGAGCCGTGTTCAGGTGAGCGTTCGACGTGTTCCTTCGCCCATGAAGTCTGGCGACTCGGATCAGATCGTATGGAGCAGCCAAGAAGCATCTGCTTCCTATATGCTTCCTGCGGCGAAAAGGTTTGTTGTGACCTTTCCTCTAACTACCTGATTTTGTTGGAGCGGGCGATGAGATTCGAACTCACGACCCTAACCTTGGCAAGGTTATGCTCTACCCCTGAGCTACGCCCGCACTCCAGTTCCAGTGGCGTCCGCCGCTGGTGAAGGGCTGAATAAGGAAGGGCGGCGGGGTGCGCAAGAGGAAAAATGCGGGGGGTCAGGCGAAAACGAAAATGCGTTGTCGGGGGGCGTCCCAGGGCTGCAGGTTTGACAACTGACGCCGCGCACTGTCTGATCGGGGACAAAGCGGAAAGACGGAGCGGACCATGGCGCGACTGGACGATCTGGTGATTTTCGTGCGCGACGGGCTGGGCGCAGGACGCGAGCCCGAGGAGCTGGCGGGCGTCATGCGCGACGCCGGCTGGAGCGACGGCGAGATCGCGCAGGCGCTGAATGCATGGGTCGCAGTTGATGGCGGCGCGCCGGTGCCGCGTCCCCGCGCCTATGTTTCCGCCAAAGAGGCGCTGGTTTACGGGCTGCTGTTCATCACGCTGGGGGCGATCTGCTGTTACAGCGTGATCCTTTGGTTCGGCACGGTCAATTACCTGCTGCCCGAACCGGATCAGCGGTATGGCGCATCCAGTTCAACGCGGTTCGGCATTGCGACGCTGGTGGCGACCGTGCCGGTATTCTTGTGGATGAATGCCCGCGTGCAGGCGGCGTCCGACGCAGATCAGGGGCAGCGTAGGTCACTGGTGCGGCGATGGTTCGCGGCCGTGACGATGCTGCTGGCAGTGCTGACATTGCTGGGGGATCTGGTGGCGGTGGTCTATGCCGCGCTGAACGGTGACGTCACGCTGCGCTTTGTGACCAAGGCGCTGGTGGTGGCCGTGATGGGCGTGCTGGCGTTTGCGTATTACAGGGACGAGCTGAATGCGACCTAATCTGCTGCGTCAGGGCTGGGCGAGCTGCGGCATCGTGGCGATGGCAGCGTCGGCCGCGATTTCGGCGCTAATCGTCGCGGGCGGCCCGGGATATGCACGAATGGAGCGACGCGACGCTGAACGTCAAAGTCTGCTGTCAGATCTGGATCGGCAGGTTAGCTGCCTGATCCGCGAATCCGGCCAGAGCGAAGTTCCGACGGAAATCGCACCCACGCCGGCCTGCCCCAGTCCCGAAGCCGCCGTCGACCCCTTTACCGGCACGACGATCCGCGCAGAGCAGATATCGGCTCAGAAATACCGCCTTTGCGCGGATTTCGAGTTGCCGCCGCCCCCGGTCGGCTATCGGTCATTTCAGCGCGACGGCGATTGCATCGTCTTTGACATGCCCGATCTGCCGGGGAACTGACGCCCAAGGGCGTCAGCCCGCGCTATTCCTCGAATTCGATCAGCAGGTCCTTGGCGTCGATCTGCTGGCCCGGGGCGGCGTGAACGGCCTTGATGGTCGCGGCGCGGTCGGAATGGATCGCGGTTTCCATCTTCATCGCCTCGATCGTCAGGAGCAGGTCGCCCGGCTGGACGGTGGCGCCCGGTTTGGCCACGACCGACGCCACGACACCCGGCATCGGCGCACCGACATGGGCGGCATTGCCCGCGTCCGCCTTGGGACGCGCGGCGCTGCTGGCCTTGGACGCGCGGTCGGGCACGCGGACCTGACGTGGCTGGCCGTTCAGTTCGAAGAACACCTTCACATCGCCGGTCTCATCGGTTTCGCCGATGGTCAGCAGCCGGATTTCCAGCGTCTTGCCGGGGTCGATTTCAACGCTGATCTCTTCCCCCGGCTGCATCCCATAGAAGAACGCGGGTGTGGGCAGGGTGCGGACCGGTCCATAGGTGCGGTGACGGTCGGCGTAGTCCGAAAAGACTTTAGGATACATCAGCCAGCCGTTGAAATCCTCATCATCGACGGGGGCGTCCTGTTCGGCTTCAAGCTGGGCACGGGCGGCGGCCAGATCGACAGCCGGCATCAGCGCGCCGGGGCGGTCGGTGATCGGGGTTTCGCCCTTCAGGACCTTCGCCTGCAGCGCGGTGGGCCAGCCACCGGGCGGTTGGCCCAGATTGCCACGCATCATGTCGACGACCGATTCGGGGAAGGCGACCTCGACGCTCGGGTCTTCGACCTGGGCGCGGGTCAGGCCCTGGGACACCATCATCAGGGCCATGTCGCCGACGACCTTGGATGACGGCGTCACCTTGACGATATCGCCGAACATCATGTTGGCATCGGCATAGGTCTGGGCGACCTGATGCCATTTGTCTTCCAGCCCGAGGCTGCGGGCCTGCGCCTTGAGGTTGGTGAACTGACCGCCGGGCATTTCATGGAGCCACACCTCGGACGCGGGCGCGCGAGAGCCCGCCTCGAACGCGGTGTACTGGTCGCGGACGCGTTCCCAGTAGTTCGAAATCTCGCGGATGGCGCGGATATCAAGGCCGGTGTCGCGGTCGGTGTGGGCCATCGCCTCGACAATGGAACCAAGGCAGGGCTGGGACGTGCCGCCAGAAAACGCGTCCATCGCCGCGTCGACGATGGCTACGCCCGACTGCGCGGCCGCCAGCACCGTGGCGCCGGCGATGCCGCTGGTGTCGTGGGTGTGGAAGTGGACCGGCAGCCCGACCTCATCGCGCAGCGCGGCGAAAAGCTGGCGGGCGGCGGCAGGTTTCAAAAGGCCCGCCATGTCCTTGACGCCCAGGATATGCGCGCCCGCGGCCTTCAGCGCGTGGCCCATGTCGACGTAGTAGCGCAGGTCGTACTTTGAGCGGTCGGGGTCCAGCAGGTCGCCGGTGTAGCAGATCGCTGCCTCGCAGACCTTGCCGGTGTCGATCACGGCGTCCATCGCGACGCGCATGTTTTCGACCCAGTTCAGGCTGTCAAAGACGCGGAACACATCCACGCCAGATTGCGCGGACTGGGTGACAAAGGACTGCACCACGTTGTCGGGATAGTTGGTGTAGCCCACGCCGTTCGATGCTCGCAGCAGCATCTGCGTCATGATGTTGGGCATCTTTTCGCGAATGTCGCGCAGGCGCTGCCACGGGCATTCCTGCAGGAACCGGTAGGCCACGTCGAACGTGGCGCCGCCCCAGCATTCGACGCTGAAAAGCTGCGGCAGGTTCGCGGCATAGGCGGGCGCCACGCGGATCATGTCGATGGACCGCATCCGCGTCGCCAGCAAAGACTGGTGCCCGTCGCGCATCGTGGTGTCGGTCAGAAGCAGGCGCGACTGGCCTTCCAGCCAGTTCACGACGCCTTGCGGACCCTCGCGCTCCAGCAGCTGGCGGGTGCCGTCGACGACGGGGCCGTGGGCGGCAGGCGGCGTCGGCGCCTTGGCGAGCGCCGGGCGGGGGCGGCCCTTGGTTTCAGGGTGCCCGTTGACCGAGATGTCGGCGACATAGGTCAGGATGCGCGTCGCGCGGTCGCGGCGGGGGGCGAAGTCGAACAGCTCGGGCGTGGTGTCGATGAACTTGGTCGTTGCCTTGTCCGACAGGAACGTCGGATGCTTGAGCAGGTTGATGACGAAGTCGATGTTGGTGGAAACGCCCCGCACGCGGAACTCCCGCAGTGCCCGGTCCATGCGGCGGATTGCGGCGTCGGGCGTCTGCGCCCATGCCGTCACCTTCACCAGCAGCGAATCATAATACCGGGTGATGACCGCGCCGGAATAGGCGGTGCCGCCATCCAGCCGGATCCCGTTCCCGGTGGCCGAGCGATAGGCGGTGATGCGGCCGTAATCGGGGATGAAGTTGTTCTGCGGGTCTTCGGTCGTCACGCGGCACTGGATGGCGTTCCCGGACAGGCGCACGTCGGCCTGCGTCGCGGCGCCCGTCGCCTCGGCCAGGGTCGCGCCTTCGGCGATGCGGATCTGCGCCTGGACGATGTCGATGCCGGTGACTTCCTCGGTCACGGTGTGTTCGACCTGAACGCGGGGGTTCACCTCGATGAAGTAGAACTTGCCCTCATCCATATCCATCAGGAATTCGACGGTGCCGGCATTGCGATAGCCGACCGCCTGACCGATCTTCAGCGCCAGCCCGCAGACCTCGGCCCGCTGTTCGGGCGTCAGATAGGGCGCGGGGGCGCGTTCGACGACCTTCTGGTTTCGGCGCTGAACCGTGCAGTCGCGTTCATAAAGATGGTAAAGCCCGCCATGTTCGTCGCCCAGAAGCTGGACTTCGACGTGGCGCGCGCGCTGGATCATCTTCTCAAGATAGCCTTCGCCATTGCCGAATGCGGCCTCGGCCTCTCGGCGGCCTTCACGGACCTTTTCGGCCAGCTCGTCCGGCGACAGGATCGGGCGCATGCCGCGACCGCCGCCGCCCCAGCTGGCTTTCAGCATCAGGGGATAGCCGACCTGCTCCGCCTGCTGGCGGATCAGGTCCATGTCATCGCCCAGAACCTCGGTCGCGGGGATCACGGGCACGTCTGCCTTGACCGCGACGTGACGGGCAGATGCCTTGTCGCCGAGCGCCCGCATGGTGTCGGCGGTCGGGCCGATGAAGGTGATGCCGGCTTCGGTGCAGGCGTCCACGAAGTCGGGGTTTTCCGACAGCAGGCCATAGCCCGGATGGATCGCGTCGGCGCCCGACAGCTTGGCCACGCGGATGATTTCAGGGATGGAAAGATACGCCGCGACCGGGCCCAGTCCTTCGCCAATGCGGTAGGCTTCGTCCGCCTTGAAGCGGTGAAGGCCCAGCTTGTCTTCCTCGGCATAGACCGCGACCGTGCGTTTGCCCATCTCGTTGGCGGCACGCATCACGCGGATGGCGATCTCACCCCGGTTGGCGACGAGTATCTTGTGAAACATTCACGTCCTCCCTGCTGGGCAGCAGCTTTTCCCAACAATGCTGCAACTGCAAGATAATCGTTGGATCAGCGGCGCGCGTCGAAGAACTGCCGCAGAAGGGCCGTCGACGCGGCGGCCTCGATCCCGTCGAACACGTGTGGGCGATGATGGCACTGGGGGTGCGAAAACACCCGCGCCCCATGCAGGACGCCGCCCATGCGGGGGTCGGCGGCGCCGAAATACAGCGTCTTGATCCGCGCGGCCGAAATGGCGGCGGCGCACATCGGGCAGGGCTCCAGCGTGACCCACAGGCTGTAGCCCGGCAGGCGTTCGGACTGCGCGGCACGGCAGGCGGCACGGATCGTCAGCACCTCGGCGTGCGCAGTCGGGTCGAAGAGTTCGCGCGTCCGGTTTCCGTCAGCCGCGACGGGGCGGCCGGTCGGATCACACAGGACGGCGCCCACCGGCACCTCGCCGCGCTGGGCTGCGGCGCGGGCCTGATCAAGTGCGGCGGGCATGTGGCTGAGAAATCGCATGGGCGCATCCCTGCACAGCATCGTGTGCGCAGACAAGAACCGCTTTCGGGGGACGCGCGTTCAAGCTATGACGCTTGCTTTCCCATTCGCCCCGCAGGATTGCGCAGGAGATCGCCGTGACCGACGAAAACACCCCCGATAATACCGCTGACGATGCCACGCCCCAAAACGCTGCGGCGGATGATCAGACGGACGCCACGTCCGCCCCGGTCGAGCCGCAGCCCAAGGCTGACGATGCCGCCGATGCGGCATCCGGCGAGCGGATCGCCAAGGCCATGGCCCGTGCTGGCGTCGCCAGCCGCCGCGAGGCTGAGCGCATGATCGTCGAGGGCCGCGTGACGGTGAACGGCAAGAAGGTCGCCAGCCCCGCGCTGGACATCAAGCCGACCGACAAGATCGTCATCGACGGCAAGCCCATGGACGAGCCGCAGGAGACGCGTCTGTGGATCTATTACAAGCCGGTCGGTCTTGTGACGACCGAGTCGGACGAAAAGGGCCGTCAGACGGTCTTTGACGCGCTGCCCCGTGATCTGCCGCGCGTGATGACCGTGGGTCGGCTGGACCTGAATTCCGAAGGGCTGTTGCTGCTGACGAATGACGGCGAGCTGAAGCGTCGGCTGGAGCTGCCCTCGACCGGGTGGCTGCGTCGGTATCGGGTGCGCGTGAACGGCAATCCGACCGAACTGACGTTCGATCCGCTGCGCCGCGGCGTGACCATCGATGGCGAGGATTTCCAGCCGATGGAAGTCAAGCTGGACAGCCAGCAGGGCGCGAATGCGTGGCTGACCGTCGGCATCCGCGAAGGCCGCAACCGAGAGATTCGCCGCGCGATGTCGCATGTGGGTCTGCAGGTGAACCGGCTGATCCGCATCGGCTATGGCCCGTTCAAGCTGACCGGGATGGAGGCCAATCAGGTCACCGAGGTAAAGCGCCGCGTGTTGCGCGACCAGCTGGGCGGGTTGCTGACAGGCGACATGGACCAGAAGCCGCGTGCCAACAACGCCCGCCGTGCGGCCGGTGAAAAGCCGTTGGGTGAGCGGGATCGTGATGGCGGCGGTCGGTTCGAGCGCGGTGATCGCGGTGACCGGGCCGAGCGTGGTGACCGTGGTGATCGCTTTGACCGCAAACCCCGCGCTCCAAGGGAACGGCAGGGCGACGTGGGCGAGGTCATGACCGAAGGCTTCAAGCGCCGCCCGCGCCCGGAGGGGGAACGTCCCGCACGGTCGTTCGACCGCCCGGCCCGCGACGGCGATGCGGCCCGCAAGCCGCGCTGGAAGAAGTCGGATGGTGACGGTCCGCGCAACCGCGAAGGCTTTGGCAACCGCGAAGGCCGTGAAGGGTATGGCAACCGCGAGGGTCGTGAAGGCCGCGAGGGGTCGGGCAACCGTGACCGCCGCGAGGGATTCGGCAATCGCGAATGGCGTGAGGGCGGCGAAGGGTTCACCCCGCGCGGTCCGCGTCGTGACGGCGACGATGCGCGCCCGTTCGCCCGCAAGCCCGGTGGACCGCGCCCCGCCCGTTTTGGTGACAAGTCTGATCGCCCGCGTTTCGGCGGCGGTTCGCAGGATGATCGGCGCAAGTTCGGCAATCGCGACAAGCAAGCCGAGCAATCGGGCGACCGCGAAGGCGGTTTCCGTGGTCCGCGTTTCAATCGCGACGAACGGTCAGGCGAACGTTCGGGCGATTCGGCAGGTGGGCCGCGCAAGTTCGGCAACAAGTTCGGGTCGAGCAAGCCGCGCCCGTCGCGTGATGGCGACGAGCGCGGTGCCGACCGTGCCCCGCGCGCGCCAAGGGAACGAGATGACGCGCGCAAATCGGGCGGGCAGTCGTTTGGTCGTCCGCGCAAGGCGGACGGCTCTGGATCCGGGTTCGGACCCAAACCCGGCGTGCGGGGCGGTCCAGGCGGCAGTCGCGGCCCCAAACCGTTCGGTGGCGGCGGCAAGCCCGGCGGTGGTCCGCGCGGCCCCGGAAATGGGCCACGTCGTCCCCGGTCGGAGTGACGGACGGAAAATGTGAAAATGAAAAAGGCAGGGGTGGCACCCTGCCTTTTCTTATTTCGTCAGTATCAGCTTTCCGGCGCGGGTGATGCGCAGGTTGTAGACCTGATCACCCAGCGCGATCAGCGCCTGATTGCCACCGGCAGTCAGCTCGGTCGCGTCATGGACGGGCAGGGTGGGCAAACGCACGGCACCCGGCAGGTTGAATTCAGCAGCACGAGGGGTGGCAGTCATGTGGAAGGCTCCTGTGTTCCTTCCACAAGTCTGACCAAAATACTCGGAAATAGTCAAACGAAAATACTCGGGTATTGGCGACTATTTGCCCGCGATGCAGTCTGTGATGTTTTTCCCAAGGTTTTTCATGACGTCCAGATACAGGTCCGGACCTTGGGTGACCTTGCTGCCTTCGGGGTCAAGGGCGCCGCCCAGCCGCACACCCGACTGTTCGATCGCGGCGTTGATCAGGCGGGCGTCGTGGTTCGCCTCGGGGAAGGCGCAGGTCACGCCGGACTGGGCCGCGGCCTTGATTTCGGACAGCTGAGCCGCCGAGGGCGCACCACCCGACCCGCCGGTCACGGCCAGCGCGGCAGGTAGGCCGTAATGGTCGGTGAAATAGCCGTAGGCGTCATGATAGACGATGAAGGGCTTGTCCTTCGCACCCGCAAGCTCGGTCGCGAGTTCCTTGTCCAGCGCATCCACCTTGGCCTTGGCTGCGTCCGCGTTGGATTTGTAGGTAGCGGCGTTGTCCGGGTCTTTGCTCACCAGATCGGCGGCAATCGCGTCCAGCCACAGCGCGGCGTTCTGCGGGTTCAGCCATGCGTGCGGATCGACGCCGTGGTGGTGATGGCTGTGTTC
>QFNE01000103.1 GCA_003240735.1 Paracoccus denitrificans
TGACCGAGGGGGTCGAGAGGGGCTGGGCGATCTGGCCGCCGATCCCCTATCACTTCCGCACCATCAACGACGTCGGCACCGCCCCCTCGGCGCCCGACCGGGCGCACTGGCTCGGCACCGATGACACCGCCCGCGACGTCGCCGCGCGGGTGATCTACGGGTTCAGGGTCTCGATCCTCTTCACCCTGATCGTCACCGCCGTCTCGTCGGTCATCGGCATCGCGGCGGGCGCGGTGCAGGGCTATTTTGGCGGCCGTACCGACCTGATCTTCCAGCGCCTGCTGGAAATCTGGGGCTCGACCCCCTCGCTCTACGTCATCATCATCCTGTTTGCGATCCTCGGGCGCAGCTTCTGGCTGCTGGTGTTCGTCTCGATCCTGTTCGGCTGGCCGGCGCTGGTGGGCGTCGTGCGGGCCGAGTTCCTGCGGGCGCGCAACTTCGAGTATGTCCGCGCCGCGCGTGCCTTGGGCGTCGGCGACCGCACGATCATGTTCCGCCACATCCTGCCGAACGCCATGGTGGCGACGCTGACCATGCTGCCCTTCGTCGTGACCGGCACCATCGCCTCGCTCGCGGCGCTCGACTACCTCGGCTACGGGTTGCCTGCCTCGGCGCCTTCGCTGGGCGAGCTGGCACTTCAGGCCAAGCAGAACCTGCAGGCGCCGTGGCTCGGCTTCACCGCCTTCTTCACCTTCGCGATCATGCTGTCGCTGCTGGTGTTCATCTTCGAGGGCATCCGCGACGCCTTCGACCCGCGCAAGACCTTCAAATGAGCGATCCGCTGCACCCCCCGGCGGCCGTCCCGCCCGTGCCACCCGCGCCCGGCGCCGCCGCGGCCGTCCCGGCCCCGCCCTCGGCCCCCGCCCCCCTCGGGCTGGACCCAAATATCCCGGGGGTGGATGTCTACGGGCATGGGGAAGCGCCCCGGTCCGACGCACCCCACCCCGCGCCGGTCCTCGAGGTCCGCGACCTCACCGTGGCCTTCCGCACCGAGGGCCGCCGTAGCCTCGCCGTCCGCGGCGTCAGCTTCACCGTGGGCCGCGGCGAGACGGTGGCGC
>QFNE01000104.1 GCA_003240735.1 Paracoccus denitrificans
CCGGACCTCGTGCCAGACCCGCACCGCCGCGACCTCGATCCCGCGCTCCTTGAGCTGCCACGCCCCGAGCGACAGCTGCGGCAACGGCTCCCGGTCCAGCGAGACGGCGCGCACCGTCTGGGCCAGCTCCTCGACCTCATCGCCTCGCTCTCGCGCCTCTGCGGCCAGCTCCAGGGCTTCTTCGCGCTGCGCCTCCAGCGTCCGGTGATCCACCCGCAGCGCATGGCCCGCCTGCTCCAGAGCGAGGTTGCTGTCCTGCGCCCAGGCTTCCCGCCAGTCCTCCAGAACCGCCACGGCGTTCCAGTCGCGGTTCTTGGTGGTGAAGCCGTCCGCGTCGATCTCGCGGGTGGTGAGCAGGATATGGGCGTGGTGGTTGCGCTCGTCGCCCGACAGTCCCGGCGCGTGGAGCGCAATGTCCGCGACCATGCCACGGTCCACGAAGGACCGCTGGCAGAAGTCGCGGACCAGCTCCACCCGCGCCTCGTGGCCCAGCTCGGCCGGCAGGGCCACGCGGATTTCCCGGGCGAGCTGGCTGTTCTTGCGGGTCTCGGCGGCCTCCACCCGGTTCCACAGCGCGGCGCGGTCGTGGACCCAGTCCGGCGCATGGGCGGGGGCGAGGATCTCGACATGGGTGACGCCGCTGCGCGCCCGGTAGTCGAAGTCGAGCCCGGTGCGCGCATCATGGATGCGCTCGCCCGCGCGGTAGGCGGCCGCGCCCGTGGCGCTGCGCCCGGCCGAGCGGGAGATCATCGAGGCCCGCAGGTGATAGATCGCCATGGTCACGCCGCGCTCAAGCCAAGGGGTCGAGGGGAAGCGCAGCCTCCCCCGCCCACACAAACGCGGCACACGTTTGTATAAGTGGGCACTTCGTGTCTTGCACCCTAACCTCTCGGGCGGCACAGTTGCAACCTATAGCCGAACGGGGGACGAAAGAATGGCGCGCACTGTCGATCAGCAGATTGCCGAAGCCGAGGCCAAGCTCGCCCGCCTCAAGGCTCGCGCCAAGGCCACCGAAACCCGCCGCAAGATCATCGTCGGCGCCATCGTCACCA
>QFNE01000105.1 GCA_003240735.1 Paracoccus denitrificans
GCTCACCCCCTCGAACCAGTCGAGCCAGTCGATCTCGCCGGTGCGCCGCAGGCTGCGGATGATGTTGCCGACCGTCACGTTGCCCGAGGACTGGCGCGCGTATTCGGTCTGCACCGCCCGCTCGCCCGCCTGCGGCCCGCCGAGCCGCCGCTCGAGCGCCATCAGCGCCGCCTGGCTGTCCGGCCCCCCGTCCCGCAGCCGGTAGAGAAGTTGCGCGGCCACCGTGTCGTCCACGACGAGCGCGGCATTGCGGTCGATCACCGCGGCGCAGGCGGCCGAGCCCTCGGCATCGGCCAGCGCATCGGCGATCCGGTTCGCGGCGCTGCGCCGCTCGCGCGCGAGCGACACCCGGTCCGAGAGGCGGCGCAGGTTCTCGACCAGCGCGTAGCGCAGGAAGGTCGGCACCGCCCACAGCTCGGCGATGGTCAGCGTCTGCACCGACTGGTAGCCGCGCAGGAAGCTGGTCAGGTCGTCGGCGGTGATTTCCGAGTTGGTCAGCGCGACGAAATACCACGCCAGCAGCAGCGCCCGCGGCGCCGTCCCGCCGCCCGACAGCGCCACCCGCGGCAGCCGGTCCAGGAAGTTCGGACCGAAGGCCTGGCGCAGCTGGCGCAGGTTTTCCTCGACCATGTGGTGGTTGTCGATCAGCCATTCGGCGGCCGGCGTGATCGCCTCGCCGCGTTCCTCGGCCGCGACCCCGTCCAGGTAGTTGCGCCGGATCGCGGCCTGGTTGTCGATCAGCCGCTGCACCGGCCTGGCCGGCGCGTCGGGCAGGTCGGGACGGGGGGTCGAGGCAAGCTCTCGGCCCGCCTCGTACAGCGAGCGTCCGGTCCAGATGTCGAAGCGAATCGGGTTCGGCGGCTCGCGCCAGACCTGCGGCTGGCCGCGGGCCGGGCCGCCGGACTGGCGCCGCAGGCGCAGCGCTTCGGCAAGACTGGGGCGGCCGGTCCGGCGGCGGTTCGTCGACGGGTGGCTGGTCTTGGACATCTGTCTTCCTGGAATTGCCGTCAGCCGACCGTGAGGCGGGCCGGACACAAACACAACCCCCGC
>QFNE01000002.1 GCA_003240735.1 Paracoccus denitrificans
AGCTGATCGCGCCGATCGCGATGGAAGAGAAACTGCGCTTCGCGATCCGCGAAGGCGGCCGCACCGTCGGCGCCGGCGTCGTCTCGAAGATCCTCGCGTAATGTGAGGGGCGGGGCGCACCAGCGCACCGCCGCCCGCCACGGCCGTAGGGTGGGTTCACCCCACCAACACCACCGGCCCCGCAAAGACACGAAAGGCCCGTCCCGAAAGGGGCGGGCTTTTTTCGTAGGAGGGGTGTTGCGGGCGGATCGGAACGGGGCAGGTTCGGCGGGGATTCTTCGCCTGCGTTGAATTGTCGCGCCTGACGAAAAAGGCAGTATTCAAAACCATTGTTTAGGTTCATGAAATTTTCAGAACACACCGCCGTCTGCTTGTAGATGTGGCCGGCCCCGCCGCGGCCGACAAGCGCTCGGCGATGGGCTCGTATCAATTCGGCTGTGCCAAAAGGAACGACAAAAATGGTGGCGACGCTTTCAGGCTATGACGGGTCATACTTCGATGTGTCCGGCGGTTGGAGCAATATTCAGATTGGCACCACCGTCAGGGTCAGGCCGCAAATGTATTCGGAGAGCGACGCGCAAAGCTCTTTTTCCATTTCCAACGAAATGGATGCCGACAACCCGAATGCTGACATCACCGAGCCCGGCAAGATCATGCGGATCGCGGGCCTGACAGACGACAATATCTCAACCGACTTTCGGGCGACGTACAAGGGCCTGTACAGCTTCAGCGGCAGTGACGGTTCCGACGTCAAGGTGGCGGTCTATTTCATCTCTGATGGGGACCGGACCTACTCCTTCTATACCCCGTCCGAGCAGATGAAGACGGATGTCGAGTACACGATCGAAGAAATCACGATCATTCCCTGTTTCGTCCGCGGAACGCTGATCGATTCACCAGACGGCTCCATCGCTGTCGAAGATCTGCGAGTCGGCGATCTGGTCGTGACCAAGGACCATGGCCTGCAATCTATCCGCTGGATCGGTTCAAAGAAGGTCGATGGTTTGACACGATCGGCCAAAGCAATCGTGCGGCCCATCCGTATCCGGGCGGGCGCCCTTGGTCCGGACACCCCGGCGCAGGATCTTCTGGTGTCGCCGCAGCACCGGATCCTTGTCCGGTCAACCATCGTCGAACGGATGTTCAACACCGCCGAAGTGCTGGTCGCGGCCAAGCAGCTGCTGCAGGTGGATGGGATCGACGTGGCCGATGACCTGGCCGAGGTCGAGTATTTCCACCTGTTTTTTGATCAGCACGAGATCATCGTCGCCAACGGCGCCGAAACCGAGTCGCTTTACCCCGGGCGAGAGGCCATCAAGGCGCTGCCCAAGGCATCGGTCGAGGAACTGTTCACGTTCTTTCCAGAGCTGCGCGACATGGATCACACCCCGGTCGCCGCGCGGCTTCTGCCGTCAGGCCGGCAGGCGCGCAAGATGGCGGTGCGTCACGTCGACAATGGCAAGCCGCTGGTGGTTGCCTGACGCCGGAGCACAGGGCAGCCGCCACGTCCGGATTGGTGGGAATCCACGGCGTCTTCCCCGGCGACCGTCTTGACAGGTGACCACCGATCCTGCACAAGCGCCCATCGCTGCTAACCCACAAGATTCGGTTGCAATGACGAAGGCCGTCCGTTAAGGGGGCGGCCTGCACTATTTTATACGGTCCGACGCTGGCGCCACGTGGTGTGCCGTCAGCCTCTCGACTGGAACTCCCCGCCAGAGGGATGACAATGCAAAGCCAGACAATCCGTATCCGGCTCAAGGCGTTTGACTATCGCGTGCTGGATGCCAGCACCCAAGAGATCGTCAACACCGCCAAGCGGACCGGCGCGCAAGTGCGCGGCCCGATTCCGCTGCCGAACAAGATCGAAAAATTCACCGTTCTGCGCGGTCCGCACATCGACAAGAAATCCCGCGATCAGTGGGAAATCCGCACGCACAAGCGTCTGCTGGATATCGTCGATCCGACCCCTCAGACCGTCGATGCCCTGATGAAACTCGACCTCGCCGCTGGCGTGGACGTCGAGATCAAGGTGTAAGGAGCCATCATGCTGCGGACTGGTGTAATCGCCAAGAAGCTGGGCATGACCCGGCTGTTTCTGGAAGACGGGCGCCAAGTGCCTGTCACCGTTCTCCAAATCGACAACCTTCAGGTTATCGCACAACGCACACAGGAGCGGGACGGCTATGTCGCGCTGCAACTGGGTGCCAGCGACGCCAAGGTGAAAAACGTGTCCGCGCCTGTGCGTGGTCACTTTGCCAAGGCCAATGTCGCCCCCAAGCGCAAGGTCGCGGAATTCCGCGTTGCCGAAGAAAACCTGGTTCCGGTTGGCGAAGAAATCATCGCTGCCCACTACTTTGCGGGTCAGTTCGTCGACATCGCCGGGACCTCGATCGGTAAGGGCTTTGCCGGCGCGATGAAGCGTCACAACTTCGGTGGTCTGCGCGCATCGCACGGTGTGTCGATCAGCCACCGTTCGCACGGCTCTACGGGCCAGTGTCAGGATCCCGGCAAGGTCTTCAAAGGCAAGAAAATGGCCGGTCATCTGGGCGACGTTCGCGTCACCACCCAGAACCTGCAGGTCGTCAAGACCGACAACGACCGTGGCCTGATCATGGTCAAGGGCTCGGTTCCCGGTTCCAAAGGTGGCTGGGTCACCGTCAAGGATGCCGTGAAGAAGCCGCTGTCGGAGAGCACGATCTATCCGGCCGCCCTGCGTTCAGCAGCCCGTGAAGCCCAACGTCTGGCCGAGGAAGCTGCAGCCGCTGCAGCCGCCGAGGAAGAAGCCGCACGTCAGGCCGCGCTAGAAGCTGAAGCCGCTGCGCAGGAAGCTGCGCTGGCCGAAGCCGAAGCGTCGATCGCTGCTGACAAAGACGGCAACAACGACCAGACCGACGGCGACACTGCTGCGCCGGAAGGGGAAAAAGAATGAAACTCGATGTGATTTCGCTTTCCTCGGGCAAGTCCGGGGATATCGACCTGGCCGACGACGTGTTCGGGCTGGAGCCGCGCGCGGACATCCTGCACCGGGTCGTGCGCTGGCAGCGCGCCAAGGCGCAGGCTGGTACGCACTCGACGCTGGGCAAGTCCGACGTCAGCTACTCGACCAAGAAGATCTATCGCCAGAAAGGCACCGGCGGCGCTCGTCACGGTTCCCGCAAGGCGCCGATCTTCCGTAAGGGTGGTGTGTACAAGGGCCCGACGCCGCGTAGCCACGCGTTCGAACTGCCCAAGAAGGTCCGCGCCCTGGGTCTGAAGCACGCGCTGTCGGCGAAGGCCTCGCGCGGGAAGCTGGTGATCCTGGACAACCTGGACATCGCTGACGCCAAAACCGCAGCCGTTGCCAAAGCGGTCAAGGAAAACGGCTGGAAGCGTGTTCTGGTGATCGACGGTGCCGAAGTGAACGAAGGCTTTGCACGCGCCGCCCGCAACCTGGAAGGCGTTGATGTGCTGCCCTCGATCGGTGCCAACGTCTATGACATCCTGAAGCGTGATACGCTTGTCATCACGCGCGCAGGTGTCGAAGCCCTGGAGGCCCGACTGAAATGAGCGCGAAGCCCGAGCATTACGACGTGATCGTGAAGCCGATCATCACCGAAAAAGCCACGCTCACGAGCGAGCTGGCAAACTCGGTGGTGTTCGAAGTCGCGAAATCGGCGAACAAGCCGCAGATCAAGGACGCGGTCGAAACGCTGTTCAACGTCAAGGTGAAGTCGGTCAACACGACCATCACCAAAGGCAAGACGAAGAAGTTCCGCGGCCGTCCCGGTGTGCGCAGCGACGTCAAGAAGGCCTATGTTCAACTGGAAGCTGGCAACAGCATCGACGTGAACACCGGCCTGTAAGCCAACCGACATGTTACGGCCCCGGGTTGGGGGCCGTAATTTCTTTTTGACGAAACGGACCTTTGGTCCAAGGCAAAACGGAAGACAGAAACCATGGCACTCAAGTCGTATAAACCGACGACGCCTGGCCAGCGTGGGCTGGTACTGATCGACCGTTCGGAGCTTTGGAAAGGTCGCCCTGTCAAGTCCCTTACCGAGGGTCTGACCAAGACGGGCGGCCGGAACAACACCGGACGGATCACGATGTTCCACAAGGGTGGCGGCGCCAAGCGCCTTTACCGCATCGTCGATTTCAAGCGTCGCAAATTCGATGTCGCAGGCGAAGTTGAGCGGATCGAATACGATCCCAACCGCACCGCGTTCATCGCCCTGATCAAATACGAAGACGGCGAGCAGGCGTATATCCTGGCTCCGCAGCGTCTGGCTGTTGGCGACAAGGTCGTCTCGGGCGCGAAAGTCGACGTCAAGCCGGGCAACGCGATGCCGTTCAGCGGCATGCCGATCGGCACGATCGTTCACAACGTCGAAATGAAGCCCGGCAAGGGCGGTCAGATCGCACGTTCGGCTGGCACCTATGCCCAGTTCGTCGGTCGTGACGGTGGCTATGCGCAGATCCGTCTGTCGTCGGGTGAACTGCGTCTGGTCCGTCAGGAATGCATGGCCACCATCGGTGCCGTGTCGAATGCCGACCATTCGAACCAGAACCTGGGCAAAGCAGGCCGCAAGCGTCACATGGGCGTTCGCCCGACCGTTCGCGGTGTCGCCATGAACCCAATCGACCACCCGCATGGTGGTGGTGAAGGCCGGACTTCGGGTGGTCGCCACCCGGTGACCCCGTGGGGCAAACCCACGAAGGGCAAGAAGACCCGGACCAACAAGTCGACCGACAAGTATATCCTGCGGTCGCGTCACGCGAAGAAGGGGCGTTAATCCATGGCACGTTCTATCTGGAAGGGCCCCTTTGTCGACGCCTATGTCTTGAAAAAGGCTGAAAAGGCACGTGAATCGGGCCGCTCGGACGTCATCAAGATCTGGTCGCGTCGTTCGACCATTCTGCCGCAATTCGTCGGACTGACCTTCGGCGTCTACAACGGTCAGAAGCACATCCCCGTTGCCGTCTCGGAAGAGATGATCGGCCAGAAGTTCGGTGAATATTCGCCGACGCGGACCTATTACGGTCACGCGGCCGACAAGAAAGCGAAAAGGAAGTAATCCCCATGGGTAAGGAACAAAATCCGCGCCGCGTGGCGGAGAACGAGGCATTCGCGAAAACCAAGATGCTGCGCACCTCGCCGCAGAAACTGAACTTGGTTGCCGCCATGATCCGCGGAAAGAAAGTTGACAAGGCTTTGGCCGACCTGACCTTCTCCAAGCGCCGGATCGCAGGCGACGTGAAGAAGTGCCTTCAGTCGGCCATCGCCAACGCTGAAGAAAACCACAACCTGGACGTCGATCAGCTGATCGTGGCCGAAGCGTGGGTTGGCAAGAACCTGGTCATGAAGCGCGGTCGCCCGCGTGCGCGTGGTCGGTTCGGCAAGATCATGAAGCCGTTCTCGGAAATCACGATCAAGGTGCGCGAAGTCGATGCCGCCGCTGCCGCTGCTGCGAAAGCTGCCAAGAAGACCGCCGCTGCCAAGCCGGCTGCTGCCGCCCCCGCTGAGGAGAACGCATAATGGGTCAGAAGGTTAACCCCATCGGGATGCGTCTTCAGGTCAACCGCACCTGGGACAGCCGCTGGTTTGCCGACAGCAAAGACTATGGCAACCTGCTGCTCGAGGATCTGAAGATCCGCGAGTTCATCCACGACGAAGCCAAGCAAGCCGGCGTCAGCCGCGTTGTGATCGAACGTCCGCACAAAAAGTGCCGCGTCACGATCTATGCCGCGCGTCCGGGTGTGATCATCGGCAAAAAAGGCGCCGATATCGAAACCCTGCGCAAGAAGCTGGCCAACTTCACCGACTCGGAACTGCACCTCAACATCGTTGAAGTTCGCAAGCCCGAGCTGGACGCCCAGCTGGTGGCCGAGTCGATCGCCCAGCAGCTTGAGCGTCGTGTGTCGTTCCGTCGCGCGATGAAACGTGCGGTCCAGAACGCCATGCGCATGGGTGCCCTTGGCATCCGCGTGAACGTCGCCGGCCGTCTGGGTGGCGCCGAGATCGCGCGGACCGAATGGTACCGTGAAGGTCGCGTTCCGCTGCACACGCTGCGTGCCGACATTGACTATGCGCTGTCGGAAGCGTCGACCCCTTACGGGATCATCGGCGTGAAGGTCTGGATCTTCAAAGGCGAGATCATGGAACACGACCCGCAGGCCCGCGACCGTCGCGCCACGGAGGCGCAGGACGGCCCGGCACCCCGCGGTCCGCGTCGTGACCGCGACGCGCGCTAAGGAGTAACAAGGAATGCTGCAACCAAAACGGACCAAGTTCCGCAAACAGTTCAAAGGCCGCATCCACGGCGAGGCGAAGGGCGGGTCCAGCCTGAACTTCGGCAGCTTTGGCCTGAAGGCAACGGAACCCGAGCGCGTCACGGCACGCCAGATCGAAGCTGCCCGCCGTGCGATCACCCGTCACATGAAACGTCAGGGCCGGGTCTGGATCCGGATTTTCCCGGACGTTCCGGTTTCTTCGAAGCCGGTCGAAGTGCGGATGGGTAAAGGTAAAGGCTCGATCGACTACTGGGCCGCCCGCGTTCACCCCGGCCGCATCATGTTCGAAATCGACGGCGTCGCCGACGATATCGCCCGTGAAGCTCTGCGCCTTGGCGCGATGAAACTGCCGGTCCTGACCCGCGTGGTTCACCGCGAAGACTGGTAAGTCTGGCGATAGTGTTGAATTGGAAAGCCCCGCTGGAGACAGCGGGGCTTTTTCTTTTCAAAGGCGTTCCAACCGGCTCAATGCTCTATCGCCGGACACAGCTGGCAGCGATCCGAGCCACAAATATGTCGGGCCAAGTCTGACAGGTTCTCGGCGAAACGCAGCTGAGGTGCCAAAACCGGAATGCGGCGTTTTTTCTGCTCGTACGCGCCTCAAACCGGACACACGCGATTGTTTCACGGCGCTTGTAGCCTATACCCATTCCAGAATCTGAAAGCTGGCAACGGAGCGTCAGGAGTTAGAAAATGACGAACCTCGAAAAAGGGGAATCACCTCACCATTCTTCTGGCAATCACCGTCCCGATGAAGGTAAAATGGAAGATTTTGTGTGCGCTGGCTACTTCCCCGCTTTGAGCTGGCAATATTTCCGCTCGAAGTATCCAAAGCTGAGTTACGACGACGCCACACAGCTTTACCTTACTGCACTGCATCGGGCCGTTGAGCAAAGGAAACTATACACGATGGAGCCTCCGTTCGCTGACAGCCCTCGTTTGGGAACGAAGTTGATCGGCAATGTCGTAACTGGCGAACGAGCCTCCTACTGGATAGCCGATGCTGATGAGATTGTCCGCTATTTCCAGAGTTATTGGCCGCAAACGGAGTTAGCCGATGAAGCGGAGAGCGATCACTTTTTCAAGCATTTTCCCTGCTTCTGTTTTCCGATGGACAAAGAGGTCGTGGCTGAGCACCCGGACATCGATTGGGACGATTATTTCATGTTCTTTTAGTCCGAGAGGTAACTCTGGACTAGGCCAACAAACGAACTGAAGAATTCACTGGACATCACACCAGACTAAAGGTCACGCCCGCCAACTCACTAGGGATGCATTTTTGTGCGGTCCGATGGCGGGGTGAAGGGGGGTCTTTTTAGTTCCGGGCGAGGTTTGGTGAATGCGAGGGGCCCCGTTGCCGCGCGAATGGTTCAACTGCCGCCCAATCATTACCGCTTGCCACCCACGCCCATCCCGTCTATAGGCGACCCTTCATCTCGAACCTCCACCGGAATCAGGGTGGCCCTGTTTGTCAGGGGCTCTCCGGTGATGTTGAAAGGAAGCGGCGCATGAAAGCGCAGGAACTGAAAGAAAAGACGCCCGAACAGCTGCGTGAGCAGCTTGTCGCGCTGAAGAAGGAAGCGTTCAACCTGCGCTTCCAGCAAGCCACGGGACAAAGCGAATCGACCGCGCGCATGCGCACGGTCCGTCGCGACGTTGCCCGCGTCAAAACCGTTTTGAACCAGAAAGCCGCTGACGCGGCTGCCGCGAACTAAGGAGCCGGACCCATGCCCAGACGCATCCTGCAAGGCAAGGTGACCAGCGACAAGAACGAGCAGACCATCACGGTTCTGGTCGAGCGCCGGTTCAAGCATCCGCTGCTGCACAAGACTGTCCGGTCGTCCAAGAAATACCGGGCGCACGACGCAGCAAACCAGTTCAAGGTTGGTGACACCGTTCGCATCGTCGAATGTGCGCCCATCTCGAAATCGAAGCGTTGGACCGTCCTGACGGACGAAGCCGCGCAAGCCTAAGTGAATGTGGCCGGGGCGGGTGACCGCTGCGGCCCTTGTCGAAACCCTGGGACACGTTCCCAAAGGTCGGGAGTAATCCATGATCCAGATGCAAACCAATCTGGATGTTGCTGACAATTCCGGCGCTCGCCGGGTTCAGTGCATCAAGGTTCTTGGCGGTTCGCACCGGCGCTATGCGTCGGTCGGCGACATCATCGTCGTTTCCGTCAAAGAAGCCATTCCGCGCGGTCGCGTGAAGAAAGGTGACGTCCGGAAGGCCGTCGTCGTGCGCACCGCCAAGGAAGTCAAACGTGAGGACGGCACCTCGATCCGTTTCGATCGCAATGCCGCCGTCATCCTGAACAACCAGGGCGAACCCGTCGGCACCCGTATCTTCGGGCCGGTCGTTCGTGAGCTGCGCGCGAAGAACTTCATGAAGATCATCTCGCTCGCGCCGGAGGTGCTGTAATGGCTGCCAAGCTGAAAAAAGGCGACAAGGTCGTCGTGCTGGCCGGCAAGGACAAGGGCAAGCAGGGCGAAATCACCGCCGTCATGCCCAAGGACAACAAGGCAGTTGTTGACGGCGTGAACATCGCGCTGCGCCACACCCGCCAGTCCCAGACCTCGCAGGGCGGCCGTATCCCCAAGGCGATGCCGATCGACCTGTCGAACCTGGCGCTGCTGGACAAGAACGGCAAGGCAACCCGCGTCGGCTTCCGTGTGGAAGGTGACCAGAAGGTGCGTTTCGCCAAGACCACGGGAGACGTGATCTGATGCTGGACCAAGCAACCTACACCCCGCGTCTGAAAACCGAATATCGCGACCGCATCCGCGCCGCGATGAAAGAAGAGTTCGGTTACAAGAACGACATGCAGATCCCGCGTCTGGACAAGATCGTCCTGAACATGGGCGTCGGCGAAGCGGTCAAAGACACCAAGAAGGTCAAGCAGGCGGCGGACGAACTGTCGCTGATCGCTGGCCAGAAGGCAGTCATCACGAAGGCCAAGAAATCGATCGCCGGTTTCCGCGTCCGTGAAGAGATGCCGCTGGGTACCAAGGTCACGCTGCGCGGCGACCGCATGTACGACTTTCTTGACCGCCTCATCAACATTGCGCTGCCCCGCGTCCGCGACTTCCGCGGCGTCAAGGGCTCGGCGTTCGACGGCCATG
Source organism: Paracoccus denitrificans (assembly GCA_003240735.1). Taxonomy (GTDB): domain Bacteria; phylum Pseudomonadota; class Alphaproteobacteria; order Rhodobacterales; family Rhodobacteraceae; genus Paracoccus; species Paracoccus denitrificans_A. The sequence continues at coordinate 9,396 of QFNE01000002.1, forward strand.
GCAACTATGCCATGGGGCTGAAAGAGCACATCGTTTTCCCGGAAATCAACTTCGACAAGGTCGATGAGGTTCTGGGCATGGACATCATCTTCGTGACTTCCACGAAGGACGACGTTCAGGCGAAAGCGCTGCTCAAGCACTTCAACATGCCGTTCAACAGCTGATCGCGCAAAGGAACACACGATATGGCTAAAAAATCCATGGTCGAGCGTCAGAAGAAGCGCGAGAAGCTGGTTGCGAAATATGCAACCAAGCGCGCCGCGCTGAACGACGTCATCAACGATCAATCGCTGCCGATGGAAGAGCGGTTCAAGGCCACGCTGAAGCTGGCCGAACTGCCGCGCAACTCCTCGGCGACACGCCTGCACAACCGGTGCCAACTGACCGGCCGTCCGCATGCGTACTACCGCAAACTGAAACTGTCGCGGATCATGCTGCGCGAGCTTGGCTCGTTCGGTCAGATCCCCGGCATGGTCAAATCGAGCTGGTAAGGGGGCGACTATGAACTTGAACGATCCTCTCGGCGATATGCTGACCCGCATCCGGAACGCCCAGATGCGCGGCAAATCGACCGTCCGCACCCCTGCCAGCAAACTGCGCGCTTGGGTTCTGGATGTGCTGAAAGACGAAGGCTACATCCGCGGCTATGAAGAAGTGACCACCGACGCCGGTCACAACGAGCTGGAAATCAGCCTGAAGTACTATGAAGGCACGCCCGTCATCCGCGAACTCGCACGGGTGTCGAAGCCGGGTCGCCGCGTCTATGCCGGCGCGCGTGAACTGCCTTCGGTTCGCAACGGTCTTGGCGTTTCCATCGTCTCGACGCCGAAAGGCGTGATGTCGGATGCAGCGGCTCGCAATGCCAACGTTGGCGGCGAAGTCCTCTGCACCGTGTTCTAAGGGGGGCAGGATGTCTCGGATTGGTAAAAAACCGGTCGATCTGCCCTCGGGCGTGACGGCCAACATCAGCGGTCAGACGATCGAGGTGAAGGGTCCGAAAGGCACCCGCAAATTCACCGCGACTGACGACGTCACGCTGAAAGTCGAAGACGGCAAGGTCACCGTGACGCCGCGCGGCCTGTCCAAGCGGGCGCGTCAGCAGTGGGGCATGTCGCGTTCGATGGTGGCAAACCTCGTCACCGGCGTGACCGAAGGCTTCAAGAAGGACCTGGAAATCCAGGGTGTGGGTTACCGGGCCAACATGCAGGGCAAGACCCTGAAGCTGGCACTGGGCTACAGCCACGACGTCAACTTTGAGCCTCCGGAAGGCGTGACGGTCACGGCCCCCAAACAGACCGAGATTTCGGTTGAGGGGATCGACCAGCAAGCCGTCGGTCAAACCGCCGCCAACATTCGCGATTGGAAGCGTCCCGAGCCCTATAAAGGCAAAGGGATCCGCTACAAGGGCGAACAAGTCTTCCGCAAGGAAGGCAAGAAGAAGTAAGGATCACGCAAATGGCACTGAACAAACTACAACTGTTCCAGAAGCGCCGCTTGCGCGTTCGGAACAAACTGCGCGAGATGTCCGCTGGACGTCCGCGCCTGTCCGTCCACCGTTCGTCCAAGAACATTTCGGTCCAGCTGATCGACGATGTGAAGGGCGTGACGTTGGCTTCGGCTTCGACGCTGGAGAAAGATCTTGGCCTCGTGGGCAAGAACAACGTCGAAGCGGCTGCGAAAGTGGGTTCGGCGATTGCCGAGCGCGCCAAGCAGGCGGGCGTGGAAGAAGTCGTGTTCGATCGCGGCGGTTTCCTGTTCCACGGCAAGATCAAGGCGCTCGCAGACGCAGCCCGCGAAGGCGGTCTGAAGTTCTGATACTGCGGGTGGCGTTCGCGCCACCCCGATGATCCGGGGGCTGCCATATCGGGCGCCCACCTGGATCGGACATAACCGGCGCCGATCGCGCGCCAGATAAAGGAAATGCCACATGGCAGAACGTGAGAACCGTCGGGGCCGCCGCGAAGAGCGTGAAGAGACCCCGGAATTTGCCGACCGTCTGGTCGCGATCAACCGCGTCAGCAAAACCGTCAAGGGCGGTAAGCGCTTTGGTTTTGCTGCACTTGTCGTCGTCGGGGACCAGCGCGGTCGCGTCGGCTTTGGCAAGGGTAAAGCCAAGGAAGTGCCGGAAGCGATCCGCAAGGCGACCGAGCAGGCCAAACGCGGCCTGATCCGCGTCCCGCTGCGCGATGGCCGCACGCTGCACCACGACATCGAAGGCCGTCACGGCGCTGGTAAAGTCGTCATGCGCACGGCCGTTCCGGGGACTGGTATCATTGCCGGTGGTCCGATGCGCGCCGTGTTCGAGATGCTGGGCGTGCAGGACGTTGTCGCGAAGTCGCTGGGCTCGCAGAACCCCTACAACATGATCCGCGCCACCATCGATGGCCTGAAAGCCGAAGCGTCGCCGCGTAACGTGGCGCAGCGTCGCGGCAAGAAGGTTGCGGACATCCTGAAAACCGACACCAAGCCGGCTGCGGAAGCTGTCGCCGAAGTGCAGGAGGCCTGATCCATGGCAACCATCGTCGTCAAACAGATCGGATCGCCGATCCGCCGTCCGGCCATTCAGCGCGACACGCTGAAAGGTTTGGGCCTGAACAAGATGAACCGCACGCGCGAGCTGGAGGATACCCCGGCCGTTCGCGGCATGGTCGCCAAGATCCCGCATCTGGCCGTCATCATCGAAGAAAAAGCCTGATCTTCGGGTCAGCTGTATCGAAAAGGCCCCGGCATCGCGCCGGGGCCTTTTTCCATCTCCACAGTCTCGCAATCGTGAGTAGTGCTGACGGACCACTCTGACCGGATGCGCGTTGATGGGCAGATACCGCAAACGATTGAAGAGGTTTAAAAATGTTCAAGCATCAACTGATTGCCGGTGTGGTGGCATTTTCGGCGCTGGCATCCGGCGCGGCGTTCGCGCAGGCGACCACCAGCGAGCAGGTCATCGAGCCGCTTAGCCCGCCGGCGAATTCGATGATCGTTCCTGGCGACAAAGCTGTCGTGGTCGTTCCTGCGACCGTCGTGCCCGGCCCGCCCGGTGACGAATGTCACGCGTCGCAGTATCAGCACTTCGTGGGTGAAAAGTCGCCCGAGATCACTCTGCCCGCGGGAACGAACTTCCGCCACTATCGCAAGGGTGATCCGCTGACCATGGATCTGCAGCAGGACCGGCTGAACTTTGAATACGACCGGACCGGCAAGCTGGTCGCGGTCAGCTGCGGCTGATCCTTCCGTAATATTCCACACGGGCGGCAGCGATTTCGCTGCCGCCTTTTTCGTGTCATCTGTGCAGTGGCACCAAGTTCGCCTAGTAATCTGCCAATACAACCGAACAGGGAATCCGCCGCCATGGCCGCCAACGTCCAGACGATTTCGACCAAGCCAATCGAGGGGCAGAAGCCCGGGACATCCGGCCTGCGCAAGAAGACCAAGGTGTTCATGGAACCGGGCTATGTCGAAAACTTCACCCAAGCCATCTTCGACGCGATCGGCGGCGTCAGTGGCAGGACTCTGGTGCTGGGGGGGGACGGGCGGTTTTTCAATGACCGTGCCATCCAGACGATCCTGCGGATGGCAGCCGGGAACGGCGCATCCCGTGTGATCGTCGGGCAGGGGGGGATTCTGTCCACGCCCGCCGCGTCGAACCTGATCCGTCAGCGCGGCGCCGATGGTGGCATCATCCTGTCGGCCAGCCACAACCCCGGCGGTGAAGCCGAGGATTTCGGCATGAAGTTCAACGGCGCGAACGGTGGACCTGCACCGGAAAGTGTCACTGACGCGATCTTTGCCCGCACGCTGGAACTCTCCAACTACAAGACGGTCGACACGCCTGATCTGGACCTGAGCGCTTTGGGCACGACCCAAGTGGCCGGGACAGAGGTCGAGATCGTCGATCCCGTCGCGGACTACGCCGCACTGATGGAGCGACTGTTTGATTTCGACGCGATCCGCGCGATGTTCGCGCACGGATTCAGCATGCGCTTTGATGCGATGCATGCCGTCACCGGGCCTTATGCCTCCGAGATTCTGGAGCGGCGTCTTGGTGCAACTCCAGGCACGGTGGTGAACGGCACACCGCTGCCCGATTTCGGGGGCGGGCATCCGGACCCGAACCCGGTCTGGGCCAAGGACCTGATCGACACCATGATGGCGGCGCAGGCGCCGGATTTTGGCGCCGCATCTGACGGCGACGGGGACCGCAACATGATCGTCGGGCGGGGCATCTATGTCACGCCGTCAGACAGTCTGGCCGTTCTGACGGCAAACGCCACGCGTGCACCCGGCTATGCGGGCGGGTTGACCGGCGCGGCGCGGTCGATGCCTACCAGTCGTGCGGTTGATCGCGTGGCCGAAAAGCTGGGCATCAACAGCTTTGAAACGCCGACCGGGTGGAAGTTCTTCGGCAACCTGCTGGACGCGGATCTGGCGACGCTCTGTGGCGAGGAAAGCGCCGGGACCGGGTCGAACCATGTCCGCGAAAAGGACGGGCTATGGGCCGTACTTCTGTGGCTGAACATTCTGGCCAGCCGCGACCAGTCCGTGGCGCAGATCGTCGGCGAGCATTGGGCCGAATACGGCCGCGATTTCTACAGTCGTCACGACTATGAGGCCGTGCCGACCGATCAGGCGAATGCCCTGATGGATCGTCTGCGGTCGATGCTGGAGTTTCTGCCCGGTCAGGAATTCGCCGGTCTGACGGTCGAAGGCGCGGATGACTTTGCCTATCACGACCCGGTCGATGGCTCGACCTCTACCCGGCAGGGGATACGCGTTCTGTTCGACGACGGCAGCCGCGTGGTGTTCCGCCTGTCCGGGACGGGGACCGAGGGCGCGACCTTGCGGGTCTATCTGGAACGGTATGAGCCGGAACCGGCGCGGCACGGGGACGATGTTGCTGATGCCCTGGCCGGTGTCGTCGCTGCGGCTGAGGAGTTGGCTCAGATCAGGCAGCATACGGGCAAGTCAGAGCCTGACGTCATCACGTGATCTGGAAAGGGCGGGGCCAAAACCCCGCCCTTTTTCGTCAGTAATCGCGTTCGTAGAACAGCCCGATCGAGCTGTCGCCATCGCTGCCGACCGATCCGCGCGCGGTCAGTGCAGGCGTCACGTCAAGGTTCAGGTTGATCTTGGACTTGCCTTCGTTGTCCACCGCCACGTCGGTATAGACGTTGCGCGACAGATACTTGCCGGCGCGGACCGACACATTTCCTTCGTCGTCGGTGGCCAAATCCAGATCGTCCAGCCCCGTCGATTCGCGAATGCGGCTGACGATGCCTTCACCACCCCGACCCGCCAGCACCGCCAGCGCATTGGCCAACTGCGCCGCCTGCAGCGCCGAGATGTTGTCCAGACCGCGCCCGAACAGCAGGTGAGAGACGACCTCTTCCTCGGGCAGTTCGGGTGACGATTCGAACGTGATGTCCGGGTCGCGCGCCTCGCCGTCGATGATGATGCGCGTGGTGATCGTGTCCTGCGTGGTTTCCGCGACCAACCGCAGGACCGGGACGAGACTGCCCTGCAACTCGATCAGCCCTTCCGTCATGTCAAACCGCTTGCCCAGCAGATCGACGCGTCCGCGGATCAGTTCCAACTGACCGACCGGGACCACGTTGTTTGCCCGACCCGTGATCTGGATGGAGCCTCCCATTTCGGCATCCACGCCCCGGCCCCGAATGAAGACCTGGTTGGGCGCGTTGATGGTCACGTTCAGCCGCGCGGGGTTCGTCGGCGGTGTCGCGGCAGGCGAGGTCATGCCCGCGATCCTCGAGTCTGCCGAAGGGAAGGGCAGCAACCCCGCCTTGGCACGTGTGGCGCGCGTCGGCGGACGTTCATGCAGGTGGGTGATCGGTGGAATCGCGCGGGCCCCGCCCATGCCGGTGGACGGAATACGGAATTCGGTCTCGCCCAATTCGATCGTGCCTGCGATCAGCGGACCTTCGGACGCAACGCCGCTGACCGTTACTTCGCCGTACGCGACCGTCTGGTAAAGGTTCGGATCGCGCATCACGACGCCGTCCAACCCGACGCGCAGGTCCAGGCGGGGGCTGGCCCCCCGCAGGTCGATTGGGCCGGTAACGCTCAGCCGTCCGCCGCCTTGCACAGAGCCTGCGGCGTCGATGTTGATCAGCCCACGTTCCAGATTGGCCGTCGCCGACAGGTTTTCGACCCGCAGGCCCAGCTTGGGGTCCGAGAGCTGCATGTTCGGCAGCCGCACCTGACCGGTCAGCGCATCGAGCGATGGTGGCCCTTGCATGCGCAGGTCGAATTCGACGGCACCGCTGACGGATCGGACCCGCAGGAACGGGTTCGCCACCGCCGCATCGCTGATGCCCGACAGGCGCAGATCGGTCGTCTGGCCGTTCTTCGCTGCGGTGCCTGCAATTTGTGCGCGGGTGCCGCCGGGCGCTGTCACGGCGACGTCGACCGCATAGGCCTGACCTTCGTCACGCAGCGTGCCACGCGCGGTGACCGGCCCCGGGAAGCCGGGCACGACCAGCCCTAGATCGCTGAGCGATGCATTCAGGTTCATCGCGCCCTGCGGGTTTCCGTCCGCCGTGATGTTCACCTGTCCGTTGCGCGCGATCAGCCGTTCAACGGCGATCCCCTGCGGCCCCTGATGGGCCGCCAGATCGAATGTCGTCTGGCCCGCCAGAAGGGGGTCGATACGGTCGTTGCCGATGCCAAGCCCGTTGGCCGTCCCTTGCGCGGATACATGGCGTTGTCCGTCACGTTCAACCAGTCGCCCCTGCGCGTTCAGCGCGCCGCGGATGTTGTTGCCCAGAAAGCCCAGATTGCCGGCCTCGATCCTGGCGGTGACGTCGGTACCGCCTTGGACGATGGTCCCGGACGCCTCGGCGTTCAGGCGGGGGTTGGCGATGGTGGCCTGTTCGATCGTGAACAGCCCGCCCCGTTCGTTGCCGCGCACGGTCAGGCGGGTTTCACCGGCCAGCGCGCTGTCGACATTCTGTTGACCAAACGACAGATCACGCCCGACGCCGTCCACCTGCAGGCGACGCGCACCCGTGCCGTCGTCGCGATAGGTCGCATCGGCGTTGATCCCGCCGCGCCAGCCAAGGCCCAGCGGCGCAAGATCGCCCACGTTGGCGTGGGCGGTCAGATTGGTGTTGCCGGGGGCATAGGTGCCCTGTGCGGTGATCTGGGTCTGGTTGTTCGTCAGGCTGCCTTCCTCGATCGTGAAGGACTGGCCTTGCTGCGTGCCGCGCACGGCCAGGTTGGTCGTACCCGTCAGCGCGCTGTCGGCCTGTGCCTGACCAAAGCGCAGGTTGTCGCCGGTGCCCGTCAGGTCAAACCGGCGCACGCCCTGCCCGTCATCGGCCACGGTGCCCTGAATGTTCAGCGCGCCTTGCCAGTCCTGCTGGATCGCGGCAAGCGACGTCACCGCCAGCTTGCCTGTGATGTCGGTGACGTTTGGTCCCCAGATCCCGCTGACATCGCCGTTCACCTGCGGGTTTGACAGCGTCGCGCGGCGGATGTTGAAGATGCCGTCCTTTTCGGCTGCCGACACCGACAGATCGGTCGTGCCGGTCAAGGCGCCGTCCGCCTGTGCCAGACCGATTCGCAGATCCTGCCCCTTGCCGGTCAGGTCCAGAACGCGGGTACCGTCCTCTTCCTGACGCGCGGTCGCCTGCGCATTCAATGAGCCCGACCAGTCGCGGCCCAGAACCGCCAGTTGCGGGACGTTGATATCCAGCCGGGCATCCAGCGCATCACGCGCGATAATGCCTTGGCCATCGACCGACAGCTGCGGGTTGGCCAGTCGCAGCGTCTCGATCGAATAGCCGCCGCGCTGCTGGCCAAGGATGGCTGCGATGTCGGTGCGACCTTTCAGGGCGCCGTCCAGTTCCTTGATGCCCACGACCAAATCCTGGGCGTTGCCGTTCAGGGTCAGACGCCGCGCGCCCGATGCACCGGTCAGCGTTGCCTCGGCCTCGATCGCGCCGGCCATCGAGGGGTCGGCATCTGTCAGGCTCGACATCTTCAGGTTGGCGCGGACATCGGCGCTGTCCGTGGCGATCATGCCTTGCGCGCTGAGGTTCAGACGGCGGGCGTTCACGGACAGCTGGCGCAGGTTGATCCCGGTTTCATCCCGGCGCGCGCTGAGATTGATGGTCGAGTTTCCGCCCAGCAGGCGGTCGGCCTGTTCCTGATCGACCGAAATGTCGACACCATTGGCCTGCGCCTCAAGATCGAACCCGCGGCTGAGCACGGTGTAGGAACCGGTCAGCTTCGCATTTGCGCTGCCTGCCATCTTGCGCCCGGCCAGCGTCGAAAGCCGTGCCAGATTTTCGTAGGCGGCATTCAGGTCAAGGTTCAGGGTGATCCCGCTTTGCAGCCCGTTGGCGATGACGTCGCCGGTCACCCGGTAATCTTCGCCGTTCATGGCCAGATTAGTCACGCGCAGGGCATTGCCGGGCATGAATTCGAAGTTGGTCTGGCCCGATACGTTGGCCCCGATCGCCTGCTGAAGTCCGGCGTCCGCCAGCGCGACGTTCTGTCCGCCGAACGTGATGTTGCCGTCCATCTTCTGCAGCGCGCCGTCGGCCAGGGTGATCGTGCCGCCCCCATTCAGCGTCAGGGCACCGATGCGGTTACCCCCTTGGGTCAGATTACCGACCCGGCCATTCAGGCTCCAACCGTCGCCCTGTGATGCGTCATAGCTGATCTGGAGGCTGCCCGACGTCACCTCGGTCGCCGTGCCGCCAGTGGGCAGGCGCACAGGTACCTGTGACGCGCCCGCATCCTGACCCAGCGTCAGCAACATCACGACAGACTGCGGTGCGCCTTTGTCGGTTGTCGTGACACTGCCTGTCAGCTTCAGCGCGTCGGTGTCGACCATCAGAACCGGCAGCGATACGGCCCCGTTTTCGCCCCGCCATCCTTCGGCCAGAAGCTGGGCGCGCGCGCCAAAGAAGGCGCGGTTTTCGGGCGGCAGAAGGCTTGCGACGTCGCCCGTGACCTCGGCGTGAAAGCCGGTGCCGGGGGTCCCATTGGCGCCGGGCTGGGCTTTTGCGGACACGACGCCGGTGATGCGGTCCTGCCCGTCAGTTGCCAGTTTGATGTTGGCCGCGAAATCTGACAGCGGGCCTTCGCCGGTGATCTGCGCCTTGACGGCCGGGCGGTCGTAAAGCTTGACGATGTTGGCAAACAGCCCGTCCCGATCTTCATCCAGGCTGAGGTCCAGCTTGAGAACACGCGTCGCGTTCGAGAAGGCGGCGTCCAGTGCAAACTGGCCGCGCTTGTCATCCACGCGGTTGATGGCCAGCTGAGCCGTGCCTTCCCCGCCCGCAAGGTTCATCGAACCCGCGACCGACACTTCCGCCGCCTCACCGATAACAGGTTGGCCAAGTTTGACGCGCTGGGCGGAAATGTTGGCGATGTTGACTGCCACGGGCAGTTGCGGCAGCTGGAATGGGGTCGCTTCGGGCGTGGTCGTGGTGGCCACCGGGGCCGGCATGCGCGGCAGGTCGATTTCCTGCGCCGAAAGTTCCTGGATGTCGATCCGACGCGCGAACAGCGCCGCCCGGTTCCACTGGATCGCGCCGTTGCGCAGCGTGATCCAGACGCCCTGATCGTCGGTTATGGTGATCGTTTCAAACGTCGCACGCGATGACAGCGCGCCTTGGAAACCCGTGATTTCAACCTTGCGGCCCGCATCCGACAGATTGCGTTCCAGGAGGCGCGTGATGAAGCCACGGTCATCATCGACGCTGGCCGACAGCTCGGCCAACTCTCCGATACCGCGCCCGCCGCCCTCGGCCGCGGGGGCATTCGCGGGTGCCGTTTCGGGCGCCGGTGGTGTGTCTTGGGCAAAGCCAGCGCAGGGCAGGGCCAGCGAAAACGACACGGCCGCAGCAGAAAGAAAACGCTTGATCATCAGAATGCCTGCCCCAAGCCGAGGTAAACCTGCACGCCGTCACCCGTCGCGCCACCACCGACGGGGTGGGCGACGTCGAACCGCAGCGGCCCGATCGGCGTGTTGTAACGCAGACCCACGCCCGCACCCGCCTGCCAGCCACTATTCCCGGACCAGCCGCTGTCGGTCCAGACCTGACCTGCGTCGGCGAATGCCGCCACGCCGATCTTTTCGCGCAGCTGATAGCGGACTTCGGCAGTGGTGTTGACGATGCTCATGCCGCCCGTCTTGACCGGCCCGTCCAGCCCCGGAATGACCTCGACCCCCAGCGATTGGTAGGATTGGCCGCGGACCGACCCACCGCCGCCCGAGAAGAACAGATAATCACGCGGTGTCTCTTCGATCGAGGGGCCGAAGATCGACCCGGCACGCGCCCGACCTGCCAGTGTGATGCGGTCGTCGGTGCCAAAACTGCGGTAATACCGCCCTTCGGCCAAGGTGCGTACACCCGATCCGGTGTCTTCGATGCCATAGAACGGCGTCAGGCTGCCATACAGCCAATAACCGCGCTTGGCGTTCGTCGGCTCGTCCCGGCGATCCCAGGTCAGATCGATCGGCAGTGCGACCAGCTTGAAATCCGTGACGTTTTCGTCGTCGTCCTTGACCCGTGATTTCTGCAGTTCGAAGCCGGCATTGCCCGTGACGCGATCGTTCGGCAGCCACTGGACCCCGGCACCGATCACCGCGATGTCCTGATCGTAATCTTCTTCCAGCAGCCGTTCGCCCCGTGCGGTCACATAGGCGGTGATGTCGGGGTTGAACGTCGCGGGCCGTTCCAGACGTGTGGACAGTTTGATGTCGCGGCCCGACGTGCCCGACCCGATGTCGGACACCGACCCGTCAAAGCGCAACCGCTCACCCCCGCCGGCAAGGTTGCGATGCATCCAGTAACCCGAGATCGCGGCACCGTCCTGCGTGCTGAGTTCGACCCCCGCGCCCAGGCGGCGCGGCTTTTGTTCGATGACGGTCAGTGCCACGTCCATCGAGTTGTCGGCGTTCAGGCGATCCGCCTCTTCCAACGTGATCGAGGAAAAGACGCCCGTCCGCCGCAGACGCTTGCGCACCTGCTCCAGTTTTTCGGGGTCATAGCGCTGGCCGGTCGGAAACCCGGCGATCTTGCGCAGGCGCTGCGGGCGCAGTCGGTCGTACCCGCGCATGGTCATCTGCCCAAAGCTGACGGTCGGGCCGGGGGCAAGGGCGATGCGGCTGTCGATGACATCATTGGCATGATCCGCGATGATGTTGCTGTCCTGTACTGCCGCCTTGGCGTGGCCGTAATCCCGCCAGCCGTTCACCCCTGCCGTCGCAGCGGATTTGATGGTGGATGTCCGTGCGATCTTGCCGGTCTTGTAACCCGAAGGCAGGTCCGTCCCCGGCGCGACGGGTGCGATCTGCGCACGGGAGTAGTGAAACAGCGGGCCGGGTGTCACGGTGACGACGACATTGCGGATCGTCTGCGGGGCGTCCAAAGGCGCGATCGTCGCAGCCTCGACCCCGTCAAGCGTGATGTCGATGGTGCTGCTGTAATAGCCGTTGTCGTACAGCGTTCCCAGCAGCCGGGCGTAATCCGCGCGCGCCGCCGCCAGAATGTCCTGCCCGGTATAGCGGCGTTCTTGCAGCGACCCGGTCATCAGTGAGGTGTTCTGCAGCTGCTGCTTTAGATCGGCATCGCCGCCCTTCATGTCGAAGGTCAGTTTGACCGGGCTGTCCTTCAGCGGATCGCCCCGGCCGAACAGCCCCGAGAAGGGGGATGACGACGATGATTGCGCGGACAGCACACTGGGCGTGGCAACGACCGCCGCAGCCATCAGCGCCAATGTCGCGGCGTGCCCAAGCCGCAGCGTCTGCCAGTATTTCGTCCCGCTCATGTCCCGCCAGCCATTTTTTGCTTTTGCTTTGCGGACAGTTTTGCAGGGACAGGGCGCGAATGCCACCGAATCCTTAACTTATGACGGTTTTTTTGCCAGCAGTGTCGCGCAGCCGCGCAGGGGGGCGTAATCATCGGTGATGATGCCGACCGGCATTGCGGCAATCGGCTCGGCCATCCGGCCCCCGGCGGCGGTCATGCCGTCCAGAAATGCCTTCCGACGAAGGCCCATCGCGCGGGCCGCGCTGCCCGCCAGCCAGATGCCGTCACCCGGCCAGTGTCGCGCTGCCATGTCCGCACACGCGATCCCGAAAAGCCGTGCCGTCAGGTCGATCGTGTCGACTGCCAGCGTCACACCAGCATCTGCGTCAGTCGGCAGATGCGCCGCGTCATGCCCCGCGCGCAGGCGGTAGAGCCGCAGCAGCCCCGGCCCCGCGAAAAGATCTTCAAGTGATTGGAATTGCTGCGCATCAGGGCCGATGGCGTCGCGCAGCAGGTCTGCAATCCGGGCGGGCAGGGCGGCGTGGCCTGCCTCGGATTCCATGACCCAGTCGGCACCTTGGTCCTGACGGCGCACGGCGCTGATGTTGACGCCGGTGCCGGCGTTGACGACCAGCGCCTGGCGGTTCAACGGTCGCCCGTCTGCGGCAGGTCGCAGAACGTCGAATCCTGACGGCTCGAGCACGCTCAGAGCCAGCCCCAGGGCTGTCATGTCGTTGATCAGAAAGGCCGGGGCACCCAGCGTTTCGGCTAGCGCGTCCTCGGTCACGTGCCAGTCACGGTTCGTCAGTCGGCCCGCACCGGACGTGACCGGACCGGCCAGTGCCACGGCGATGCCCGTCACCTGCGGCTGTTCGACCTGATCCAGATATGTGGATAGAACTGTGGCAAAGTCGCTGTAGCTTTCGTTCAGAAAGCGGACGATTCGCGTCGGCTGTGATTCCCCTGTCCGAACCACCCCCAAACGGGTGTTTGTGCCCCCGATATCCGCTACAATTCCGAACATTTTCGCATTTCCTGAGAAATTTTTAACGACTTGATAAGCAGACAAAATACCCGCGTGTCACCCCCCTTGCCGCGCCGCGTGACAAAAAGGACACGGAACTCGGCAAGCATGGCGGGGCTTCTCTGTCAACAGGAACAAACCCGAATTGGCCCCGCTGGGGAGTTGATAGATGAAAACCGCACGCCCTATCCTTCTTGCCGTTGTTGCCGCGCTTGGCATTACCCTTCCCGTCGTCGGCGCGCAGTCGTCGGTCCAGCCGCGGACGGACATGCACTCAGCGGCGCCCCGCGCGTATTCGGCCATCGAGGGGATGTCGGTTCGCGATGTCATGGCTGTGGCCCGCACGCTTCCCACCACCACGATCGACCCGGCGCAACCGTGGTGCGATCTGACCGGCGCAATCGACGAATCGCTGCGGATCGAATTCGGGGAACAGCGCATCGCCAGTCAGGGCGGTCTGGTTCTGTATGGCTCGGACGAGGCAGGCACGTTTACACTGGTCATGCCGCGCGCCGACAAGACCAGTTGCGTGGTTGGTTCTGGCACCGGTTACCGTGATGCCAGCAATCCCGACAGAATCTATTCGGTGGTTCTGCGCTGACCCCGACCACTCATCGCAAAGCCGTCCATATCGGGCGGCTTTGTTGCGTTTGCGGACGCTTCGTGACATGTGCGCGCGAACATCAGACTGACAGGATACCCCATGGCCGACCATATCATCCGTGACATCACGCTGGCTGACTTTGGCCGCAAGGAACTGGATATCGCTGAAACCGAAATGCCAGGCCTGATGGCGCTGCGCGAAGAATACGGCACCGCCCAACCGCTGAAGGGCGCGCGCATCGCCGGCAGTCTGCACATGACGATCCAGACCGGTGTCCTGATCGAAACACTGGTGGCGTTGGGTGCGGATGTGCGCTGGGCGTCCTGCAACATCTATTCGACCCAGGACCATGCGGCCGCCGCCATTGCCGATGCGGGCGTTCCGGTCTTTGCGATCAAGGGTGAGACACTGCCCGAATACTGGTCCTACACCGACCGCATCTTTGATTTTGACGGTGAACCTGCGAACCTGATCCTGGATGATGGCGGGGACGCCACGATGTACATCCTGCTGGGCGCGCGGGTCGAGGCGGGCGAAACCGGCCTGATCGACACCCCCACCAGCGAAGAAGAAGAGGCGCTTTTTGCCCAGATCCGCACGCGTCTGGCTCAGTCGCCCGGCTGGTTCACCCGCCAGCGCGACGCGATCCGCGGCGTCAGCGAGGAAACCACTACCGGCGTGCATCGCCTGTACGATCTGCATAAAAAGGGCCTGCTGCCGTTCCCCGCGATCAACGTGAATGACAGCGTCACCAAGTCTAAGTTCGACAACAAGTACGGCTGCAAGGAATCGCTGGTTGATGGCATCCGTCGCGCCACTGACGTGATGATGGCCGGCAAGGTCGCGGTCGTCTGCGGGTACGGCGACGTCGGCAAGGGCAGCGCGGCATCGCTGCGTGGCGCGGGCGCGCGCGTCAAGGTGACCGAAGTTGACCCGATCTGCGCGCTGCAAGCCGCGATGGACGGGTTCGAGGTCGTGACGCTGGAAGACGTGGCCGGCAGCGCCGACATCTTCGTCACCACCACCGGCAACAAGGATGTCATCCGCATCGAGCATATGCGCGAGATGAAGGACATGGCGATCGTCGGCAATATCGGCCATTTCGATAACGAGATTCAGGTCGCCAATCTGCGCAATCACAAATGGACGAACATCAAGGATCAGGTCGACATGATCGAGATGCCGTCCGGCGCGCGCATCATCCTGCTATCCCAAGGGCGCCTTTTGAACCTTGGCAATGCGACCGGTCACCCGTCCTTCGTGATGTCGGCCAGCTTCACCAATCAGGTGCTTGCACAGATCGAGCTGTGGACCAAGGGCGACGAATACGCGCCTGGCGTCTATATCCTGCCCAAGCATCTGGACGAAAAGGTCGCGCGTCTCCATCTGGACAAGATCGGGGTCAAGCTGACTCAACTGTCCAAGGAACAGGCGGACTATATCGGGGTCACTCCCGAAGGTCCGTTCAAAGCGGAGCATTATCGCTACTGACATGCAGCTGATCTGGGGGGCGGTTGGAGTCGTCGGACTGGTTCTGGCATTGATCGGCACGGTTCTGCCGGTCATGCCCACCGTGCCGTTTCTGATCATCGCGGCGTTTGGCTTCGCACGGTCCTCGCCGCGTCTTCACCGCCGGATCATGAATCATCCTGTCTTTGGCCCCCAGATTCATGATTGGCAGGAGCACCGGGCGATCTCGACCCGGGTCAAGTATATCGTCTGTCTCAGCATGGCCTTTGGTCTGTGCGTCAGTTTTTTTCTGCTGCCGCTGCCTTTTTGGATAGGGCAGGTGATCGTTTTGGCTTTGGTCGCGTTGTTTGTCGTGACGCGGAATGCCCCGCCGGGCGCCGCCTGAAGACCCCGACTGCTTTTACGCCCGCTGTGGATGTGCCACAGTTTGCAAAGTTTAATTTGTCTGATTATCCAAGAAAGGCTGCCTGATGTTCCTGAAAGCTCGGACCTCTGCCATTGCACTGATGGCGATGTCGGTGCCTGCTCTTGCGGATGTGACCCCCGCTGAAGTGTGGCAGAACTCGGTCGATTTTTACAAGGCGAATGGCTACGAAGTGGCCGAAGGCGCACGTGAAGAAGCCGGCGATACGCTGATCGTCAAAGATGTCGTGCTGTCGCAAAAGACCGAAGGCGGCACGCTGAACGTCACGATCCCGGAAGTGAACCTGAAGGGCACCGGTGACGGCAAGGTCACGACCACCATGTCGGACACGTCAAGCATCGTGGGCGCGTTCAAGACCGAAGACGACAAAAACGTCGACGTCAAAGCGACCATCAAGATGCCGGGCGCGACGACGGTGTCTTCGGGCGACAAGGCCGACATGACCCATCAGGCCACGCTGCCCCAGCTGGCGATCACTGTCGACGAGGTGAAAACCGGCGACAAGACGCTGGCGAACCTGCTGACCATCACCGGGACAGACGCCTCCTATACCCAGCATATCGTGACCACCGACGCCAACACCAAGGCGGACATTCAGGGCGCGGTGGCATCGCTGAATGCCAAGGTCGACGTCGACAGCAAGGATGACGAGGGCCAGCCGGTCGTCGTCAAGGCGGACTGGACTGTTCAAAATCTGCAATCGTCCGGGACCAGCACGATTCCCGCCAACGTCAACATCAGTGAGAATGTCGATGCAGCGATCAAGGCTGGGCTGGACGGGGACGGGACGTTCCAGGCCGGCGAAAGCAAGCTGGTCCTGAACATGGACGTGCCGAATGAGGAAGACGGCACCCAGCGGGACAAGATCGACGCGAACGTGGACACGGCGGCCATCACCGGGACGTTCAAGGTGGCGGCGGATGGTCTGACCTATCTGGTCGATACCGACGGCATCAAGGTGGCGATGACCACCAACAGCGCGCCATTCCCGATCAACTTCGCCATGGACAGCGTGACGACGGGCCTGCAGTTCCCGATCCAGAAGTCGGATACGCCTGCGCCGTTCAAGCTGAACTATGAACTGGCTGGCGTGACGATGGGCGACGAAATCTGGAACCTGTTTGATTCCCAGAAGAAATTGCCGCGCGATCCGATGAGCCTGGCGATCGATCTGACCGGTGCCGCCAAGGTCAACGTCGATATCCTTGACCCCGCTGCGATGCAGGCGCTGGAGGATGGCACGCAGGCAGACGGTACCCCGGACCCGAGCGACACCACCGCGCCAGCCGAGGATGCGGACGTTACGGACGGCACCGATACGACCAACACCGATACGACCGACGCCGATGTCGTCGACACGCCGGAGCCTTTCGCGCCGACCGAACTGACCATCAACCAGATCGCGCTGAGCGGGCTGGGCGCCAAGATCAACGCCGAGGGTGAACTGAAGGCCCCCGAAGGTGGCACGTTGGAAACACCGATCGGGACGATCAACGCGCGATATGAAGGCCTGAATACCCTGCTGGGCAAGCTGGTTGAGGCGCAGCTGGTTCCCGAGGATCAGCTGTCGGGCATTCGCATGATGATGGCGATGTTTGCCAAACCCGCTGAAGGCAATGACGTCCTGACGACCGACCTGGAGTTCAAGGAAGGCGGCTCGATCTTTGCGAATGGTCAGCAGATCAAGTAAGCAGGCGTCAAACGACGTGCTGTGACCTGCGAACTAAGACCAAGGGGCCGGCCAGTGTCGGCCCCTTCTTCGTGTCCTGCGCAGCCAATGGAAAGCATCCGATGCAAGATATCACTGCCGATCTTCAGGACCTGTCCGAGGCTTTGCTGACTGCGGCACGCAAGGCCGGCGCCGATCAGGCCGATGCCGTGGCGGTGCGTGGCTCGTCGCTGTCGGTCGATACCCGCGACCGGGCGTTGGAACACGCCGAACGCGCCGACGGGGTGGAAATCGGCCTGCGTGTGCTGCTGGGTGGGCGTCAGGCGACGGTGTCAGCCAGCGAAACATCTGCGCGTACGATCAACGAAATGGCCGAACGCGCGATTGCGATGGCCCGAGAGGCGCCGGTCGACGACAACCTCGCCTTGGCCGATCCGGACGATCTGTATTGCGGGGCAGGGGATCTGGCCGATCTGGCGATCATGGACCCGTCCGCACCGCCGACCCCTGACACGTTGCTTGACCGCGCCCTGCGGGCCGAGGCGGCAGCGTCCGACGTGGCCGGCGTTGCGCGCACTGACAACGCGAACGCATCCTATATCCGCCGCGGGACGTGGCTTGCGACATCGAACGGGTTTTCCAACGGTTATGCCCGCAGCGCACATTCGATCTCGACCGTGGCGATTGCGGGCGAAGGGCTTGCGATGGAGCGCGACTGGGCCGCCGAATCCCGCATCTGGGCCGATGATCTGCCGTCACCCGAAGAGGTCGGCGCACTGGCCGGTCAGCGCACCGCAGAACGCTTTGGCGCGCGCAAACCCCCCACCGGCAGCTTTCCGATCCTTTACGATGAACGCATCGCGGCTGGGCTGATCGGCCATCTGCTGTCGGCGGCGAATGGGGCATCCGTGGCCCGTGGCGGCAGCTGGCTTCGCAACGCGCTGCACGAAGTCGTGCTTCCCGAAGCCTATTCCCTGATCGAAAACCCGCGTTTGCCGCGGATGTCGTCGTCGCGGCCATTCGATGCCGAAGGGTTGGCGACGCGCCCCCGCGATATCTTGCGGGACGGCGTGCTGGCCGGCTGGTCGCTGGACATCGCGACGGCCAACAAGCTGGGCATGACGTCGACGGCCAGCGCGGTGCGCGGCATATCATCGCCGCCGTCACCCGGGGTGTCGAACGTCACGTTGGCGGGCGGCACGGCCGACCGAGCAGACCTGATCCGCGACATGGGGCGGGGGCTGATCGTGACGTCGATGCTCGGGTCGTCGATCAACGCGACGACCGGGGATTACTCTCGCGGTGCCGCGGGTTTCTGGGTTGAGAATGGCGAAATCGCCTATCCGGTGAACGAATGCACGATTGCGGGCAATCTGCGCGACATGCTGGGCGGGATCATCGCGGCCACCGACCTGCCGGACTGGCGGTCGCATCGCGTGCCAAGCCTTCTGGTGCAGGGGATGACCATTGCCGGCGCATGATGAAGATCTGGCACTGCTGATTGCGGCCGCACACGAGGTCGGCCCCATCGCGATGCGGTTTTGGAAGCGCAATCCGAAGTCATGGGACAAGGGTGGCGCACTTGGCCCGGTGACCGAGGCTGACCTCGCCGTCAATGATCGCCTGCGCGGCGTGTTGACGGGGGCCCGTCCCGATTACGGCTGGCTCAGCGAAGAAACCCCCGACGACCCCGCCCGACTTGCGACCAAACGCTGCTTTATCGTCGACCCCATCGACGGGACCCGCGCGTTCATCGACGGACAGGATGGGTTCGCGCACGCCTTGGCCATTACTGACGGCACGGAGGTGACGGCTGCCGTCGTGTATCTGCCTGCGCGCGATGTGATGTATACCGCGACCGCCGACGGCCCGGCCCTGCGAAACGGGATGGCGATTGGCCCGACCGATCCTGCGGCAGGACTTGACGGCGCGAGTGTGCTGACGAATGGCGCGGCGTTGAAGCCCGATCTATGGCGCGACGGGAACGTGCCACCTCTGCGCCGCGCGTTCCGCCCGTCGCTGGCGTGGCGGTTCTGTCTGGTGGCCGAAGGCCGCTTTGACGCGGCGCTGTCGATCCGCCCGACTTGGGAATGGGATATCGCCGCGGCCAGCCTGATCGCCGCGCGCGCTGGCTGTGTCGTGACAGATGCTTCGGGCGGGACGTTGAAGTTCAATTCGCCCACCGCGCAGACATCGGGGGCGGTTGTGGCCGCCCCGAAGTTGCATCAAAAGCTGATCGCGGCACTTTCGCCGAAACTGGGGGCTGCTGCATGACGACCTTGCCTGAAACTGTCCCGCACGACGGCGAACGATTTTCCCCCGAGGCCGAGCCACGGAAGTTTCGTCATTCGCTGGGCCGGTTCGCGACCGGGGTCACCATCGTCACCGTTGCGGGCCCGACCGGACCCGTCGGTATCACCGCAAACAGCTTTGCCAGCGTATCACTGGACCCGGCGCTGGTGTTGTGGAGCCCGGCGAAATCGTCCGCCCGTTATCAGACCTTTGTCGATGCGGACTTCTGGTCGATCCATGTGCTGGGCCTGGAACAGCTGGAACATTCGCTGCTGTTCACAGGTACGGGCCTTGGTTTCGACGACCTGCCTTATGACATGACCGACAATGGCGTGCCGGTGATCCCGGGCACGGCTGCCCGGTTCGACTGCCGCCGGCACGCGATCCACGATGGCGGTGATCATTCGATTCTGGTGGGGCAGGTGCTGGACGTGACGACGACCGGCGCAGGCGACCGTCCGCTGGTCTTCGCGGGCGGTCATTTTGGTGCGTTCAGCCCGAAGGCAAGCTGATCAGCTGCCCTCGACAGGGGCCAGCGAGAGCGGCCCGAACAATGGATCCATCTTGGGTGCGGTCGTGCGCACAGTCGATCCCGTGCCGCCAAGTGTTGCGATCTGGCGAGCCAGTTGACCCAGCGCCTGCGATTGCGCGCGAGCGATCGGTCCCGGCCCCTCGGCCGCTAGTGGCACCTGAATGTCGAACGACCGGGCATAGTTCGCCCCGCCTGAACTGTCGTTCGACACGTAATACCGCCCCGTCAGACGGTAGATGCCGTTCGACTGCGCCAAGGCGCGTTCAACCCGCACCTCGACCCGGCGTTTGGGGGGTTCCGCCAGTGGCCAAGGCTCGGCAATGACGGTCGCACCCGAAATATCGGAAATCGTCCGCGCCAGGGTCAGGGTGAACGCGCGCTCTGGCTTGTCGGCCCACAGGCTGCGGGGATTGGAACGCACCGCGCCGTCGGCGGTCTGCCACGACACCTCACCCGCCGCGGCGTATTCGGGCAGCGACACGTCTTTCAGTTCAGCCGTGCCCAGCGCGTTGTTCACGCGACCCATGTCCGGCGGGTCGATCAGATAGCGACCGGTCTTTTCAGGGTTCGAACACCCGGCCACGGCAAGGGCCACGAACAGCAAAGGCAGATACAGGCGCATCGTTAACGTCCCAGAATGAAGGCGCGTGGGTTGCGCTCGATTGTGGTGGCAAGGCTGCCGAAGGATTGGGCCGCGCCGCGCAGGGTCCGCAGCGTGTTGATCAGCTCGGTGTTGAACGCGCTGCGATCGCCATAGGCTGCGATGACAGCACTGCCGCGCAGAGCCAGTTCCTCGTACCGCTGGGCGACGGTCGGCACGCGCCGCGCGGCTTCTGCGATGTTGTCAGCTGCCGCACGGGCCGAGGCGAGCGTGCTGTTCAGGTTGCCCGCCGCGTTGCCGTCGCGCAGGTCGTTGAGCAGGCCCGACGCCGCCTGCAGGGTATCAGACAGGTTCCGCGGCAATTGCGCTGCATCGTCGCTGCCGATCATGCGACGCACGTCTTCCAGGATACCCTTCGCCTCGGCACTGATGCCGGCGAAGTCGAACTCATCAATGGACTCGGCGGCCGAGTCGATCTGATCGACCATTCCAGGCACGTCCTTGGCGGCGTCGCGCACCGCCTGCATGGCCTGCGACGTATCATCAAGCGCCGTCCGCAGGCCGTCGGCCGAACCGTTGTCGCGGATCTGTCTTGTCACCGCGTCGATGTTGTCTGCGGCAGCGGAAATGCGGTCGACGGCGGTGCCTACCCTGCCACGCAGATCGGCGATGGTGGTCTGTGCCTCGTCCACGGTGCGGCGAACGCTGCCCGGTATGGCGCGCGTGTCCTGAGAGCTGGCGATTGCCGTCACGCTGTTCAACGCGTCCGTCGCCGATTTCAACAGCTCCTCCAGCGGCAGGCTGGAGATGCGGGACATCAGGCCCTGCGCGCTGGCTGAAAAGTCGCCCAGATCAGCAGGAACCGATGGCATCACAGGGAACGGCTCGGCGGTTGTGTCGATGGTGGCCGGGGCAGCGCCGTCGATCGGGGTCAGTTCGATCATCAGCGATGTGCCAAGGAATCCTGCACCCGCGATGCGTGCACGCAGACCGTCCGCAACCTGCGACTCCAGGAACGCGAGCGCCTCGGTCGGGCCGGCGGTTTCAGGCAAGCCCATGCGTTGCGGGTCCAGCGCGATCGAAATGTCCTGCAGCACGCGCCCACGCCCACCGGGTTCGGTCGGCGGTTCCACCCGGACGGCGAGGTTGGTCACACGCCCTGCGCTGAGCCCCTGAAACTGAACGTCCGCGCCTTGGGTCAGACCGCGCACGGCGTCATCGACCAGCACCGTCATCTTGAGTTCCTGATCGGGCGAAGCGGAGAACAGGCTGTCACGCGCTGATGCCTCGTCCGCCTGCAGGCGATAGATATGCCCCGACTGGATCGGCTGCCCGCCAGAGCTGAGCGTGGCGAACGCCACGCCTCCCTGCAGAAGCGATGCGACCGACGTGACGTTCAGCGCCAGGCCTTGCGCGCCAAGAGACACTGAAAAGCCGGATGTGTCCCAGAACACGGTCGTCGTCGTCAGACGCTGGTCGTGCGGCGCTGCGATGAACGCATCGGCCAGCACGGTTTCATCCTTGTCGGCCAGCCGCAGGTTCTGCATGTGGCCCACGGTCAGGCCGCGGAAGGACACAGGCGCGCCCTCGCTGATGCCCTTGGCCGTGTCAGATGCCAGCGTGATCCACGTTCCGGGCTGATTGTTGCGCGTCAGGGGCGGACGCTCCAACCCCTCGTGGACCTGGACCGAGTTTCCATCCGGGTCAGCGTCCCACCACCCTTCGATGAAGACGCCGGTCAGAACCGTATCGAGGCGGGAAATACCCTGCGCTGACACCTGCGGGCGCACGATCCAGAATTCGGCAGTATCATCAACATAGGGCGCCACGTCCTTGTCGACGCGGATGTCGACCACAACGCGCTGAAGATCGGCAGTGAATCGAACCGCCTCGACTTTGCCCACAGAGATTTCACGGAATTTCAGCAGGGTTTCGCCGGGGGTGATACCGGTTGCATCGCTGAAGGAGACCTGCACCAGCGTGCCCCGCCCGCTGAGGGTTTTCCACGCAAAGCCTAGCGTTACCAGAAGGGCGATGACCGGCACGATCCAGATCAGCTTGCTGCCTGCCCGGGCCGCGCGTGCCGCGGTGCGACGCACCGGGCTGGACGGCCGCATTCCCGATGGTCCCGACAGGGTCGGGTTCGCGGGGGTATCCTGTTGATCGTCGCGCTGAGGGGCGGATGGATCGCGCGGGGCGTCGCCGGGCGGCGGCGTGTCGGTCATGTGGGCGTATTCTCCTTGCGGCTGCGCAGCGGCAGTCCGCGCCAGATCAGCCTTGGATCAAAGCTTTGCGCTGAAAGCATCGTGAAGGCAACAGACAGCGCAAAGCTGACCGCCGCAGGGCCGGGGTGGATCGAGGCCACGAAGCCAAGCTGCACCAGCGCCGACAGGATCGCCACGACGAAGACGTCGATCATCGACCAGCGTCCGATGAATTCAACGATCTCATACAGCACCAGCCGCCTTTTGGCCGCTTTGATCGTGGCGGGTCGCCCGGCGACCTGCGCCAGCCATGCGATGACGATGAACTTGAAGATCGGCACGATGACGGATGCGACAAAGACAATCCCCGCCACACCCCAGTTGCCATAGCGGATCAGCTCGACCACACCCCCAAGGATCGTCGCCTCGCTACTGCCACGAAGGCCCGCGAAGGTCTCGGTCTTCAGCATCGGCAGCAGGTTGGCGGGAATGTAAAAGATCAGCCCGGCGATCAGCCATGCCCAAACCGCGTTTAGCGAACGCCGGTCGGGCGGATAGATCATCGAACCGCAGCGGTGGCATTCGGTTTCCCCATCTGGCCAGACCCGACCACATCGCCGGCACCCTACCAGATGGGCCCGATGTGCGGTCAGCAGCGGCGCATCTTCGCGCGGGGCCACGGGCGCGGGACGCAACATGTCGGGTACGGGGGGCAGATTCGGCGATTTGATCCGGGGTGTGCCGTCTGGATTGCGCAGGGACGGCACCTTCATGCGCCGGCCGCCTTGGGCTTGGTCATCGCATCGCGTGCCGCGCGTCTGGAGGCCGTCAGGTCAGGGTCGGCGACGACCTCTCGACCGTCGATGCGGGCGCCCCCATCTTCCAACTCATCCCAGATGGTCTGGGCGCAGGTAAAGATGTTGCTGGTGGCCCCCACGACGATCAGCGCGCAGAACGCCCAGAACGCGGGGCCAAAGCCCACATTCGCCAGTCCCGCGACTTTCACCAAGGCGACCGACGTGCCGATGATGAAGATCTCGGCCATTGACCAAGGGCGAAGCTCTTCGGACCAGCGAAAGGCGGGGACGGCATACCGCGCGGGCAGCCCGCCGTTCCGCATCGGCCACAAGACATAGATCAGCAGACCCGCGCGCACGACCGGCAGGCCGACGATGAGGATCAGCACAACGAATGTGAGGGGCAGCATGAACCCATGCGAGAACGCCAGCGCCACCCCAAATAGCGATGTCGCGTTGCCAAATCCCATCCGCGAGATTTCCAGAAACGGAAAGAAGATCGCACCGATCATCAGGATGACCGACGTGGCCGACAGGGCGACGATCTGGGTGAATGCGCCTGCCCGGGGCCGGGCCAGCACGCCGTGACAGCGCACGCAGCGCGATGTTTCGCCCGGTGGGATTTCCTGATCGACATGCAGCGCGTCGCATCGCGGACAGGCAATCAGCCCCGCACCCGTCTTCAGGTCGTATTGTCCTGCCTCGATCATGGTCCAAGGATAATCTCTGGCCAGCATTGCGCAAGGATCGCGCCAGTCAAATGCGCATGCAGTTACCTGACGTTGCCGCGAAGACGCGGTGCGGTCACGGCCACCAAATATCGACGATTTGATCTGTTAAGCAGATTTTCACCGCCGCACAGGCAAGAACCCGGGAACGAAGATCGATCGGGGGCGCATATGGCGGCTGCCAAGGGCAAACGGCCCATCATCATCAAGCGCGTCGCTGCTGCCGCAGGGGGTGGGCACCATGGGGGCGCGTGGAAGGTGGCCTATGCGGATTTCGTGACCGCGATGATGGCCTTTTTCCTGCTGATGTGGCTGTTGAACGCCACAACTGAAAAACAGCGTCAGGGACTGGCTGACTATTTCGATCCGACGATCATTCAGACGATGAATGGCGGACAGCAAGGCTTTGACAGCGGCGAGAGCATCGACCCCGCGAACCCTGACGCGACCGAGCCTGCCGCCGGTGCTGACGGTCAGGAACTGGCGCAGATCGCCCGTGATCTGCACGAACAGCTGACCGGCACCGGTGCCGAGTCGATGCAGCGCGTCAACCTTCTGCGCCATGTGGTGACCCGCATGACCGACGAAGGGCTGGTCATAGAACTGGGCGACATCGCACAAGAACCGCTGTTCGTCGGCGATACCGCCGACCCGACGCCCGTGCTGCGCGATCTGACCGAGATTCTGGGTCCAATCCTCGGCCGGGTACGCAATGACGTGGCATTGGCCGGCCATGTCCGGGGCTTTCCGGAAATGATGATCAACTCTCCGGTCTGGTCGCTGTCGGACGGCCGCGCGCAGGTGGTGCGCGAGCTTTTGTCCGAAAGCATGGCGCCCCGCCGGATCAAGCGGGTGACGGCTTGGGGTGACCGCCGCAACCTGACCGCCAACGCCATGGACCCCGCAAATAACCGGATCGAGGTCATTCTGCTGCGATGACCAACCCCGACCTTGCGCAAATTAGCGCCGTATTAACCCGCGCCGGAACAGGCTTCTGGATAACGCGAATCGCTGAAGGACATCCCGAATGACGATCTCATCTTCCTTGAATGCCGGCGTGGCCGGCCTGGCCGCCAACGCAACGCGTCTGGCGGGCATCGCAGACAACATCGCCAATTCGGGTACCTATGGATACAAGCGGGTGAACACCGATTTCGAAGGAATGGTGATCAACCAGGCACGGGGGGCAGGGGTTTATTCCGCTGGTGGTGTCCGGGCCTCGACCTCTCGGCTGATCGACCAGAAAGGGGCGCTGATCTCGACGTCGAACCCGCTGGACATCGCCATTTCGGGGCGGGGGATGCTGCCGGTGATGTCGTCGGTTCAGCTCAATTCCGGGGGCGTGGGGGACCAACCCCTGATGATGACGTCGACCGGCGCGTTCCGCCCCGATGCCGAAGGCGTTCTGCGGACAGATTCAGGGCTGGTGCTGATGGGATGGCCCGCCAATTCGGACGGCACGATCCCGGTCATGGCACGCGATGCAGTGGGCGGTCTGCAACCTGTGATCCTGAACGCCAACCAGACGTCGGCCGACCCGACGACGCAGATGGGATTGGGGATCAACCTGCCGGCGCTTGCGACCAAGGCCGGGGCGACCGGGCAATCAATGACGACCAAGGTCGAGTACTTTGGCAACCTGGGGACGTCCGAATCGCTGAACATCACCTTCTCGCCCAAACCGGCGAGTGCGGACGGATTATTGTCGAACACGTGGACAATGGAAATCCGGGACTCGGCATCGGCCGATGGCAGCGACCTGATCGGTAGCTATGAACTGACCTTCGACGACAGCCAGATGTCAGGGGGCACGCTGAAGTCGGTCTCTCGGCTTTCAGGCGGCGCCTATGACCCCGCAACTGGTCAGTTGGCGCTTAACGTCGCGGGCGGTCCGATGACTGTCGGAATCGGACGCGCGGGTGATCCGAACGGTTTGACGCAGCTGGACGACAGCTTTGCGCCGACGAACATCACCAAGGACGGCTCTCCGGTCGGGAACCTGACGGCGGTCGAAATCGACGAAAAAGGGCTGGTGCGGGCGACCTATGACACGGGGTTCATTCGGACGATCTATCAGATCCCGCTGGTCGATGTGCCGAACCGCAACGGTCTGATCGCGCTGAACAATCAGACCTATCAGGTCTCTCCCAGCTCGGGGTCGTTTTTCCTGTGGGACGCAGGTGACGGGCCGACCGGCGCGGTCGTGGGCTATGCACGCGAAGGGTCAACGACAGATGTTGCGGCTGAACTGACCGATCTGATCCAGACGCAGCGCGCCTATTCCTCGAACGCCAAGGTCATCCAGACGGTGGATGAGATGCTGCAGGAAACGACGAACATCAAACGCTGATCTTGCGCTTCAAAGGGCTGACTCATGTCACTTGCCAATGCCTTGTCAAACGCCATGTCGGGCATCCGCGCCGCGGCCCGCGGCACGGAAGTCGTGGCATCGAACATCGCAAATGCCGCCACGCCGGGCTATGCGCGACGCGAGCTTTCGCTGTCGGCGCGCACGGACATCGCGGCAGGGGGTGGGGTGCGCATCGACGGGGTGCAGCGGATCGTTCAGCAGTCCATCCTGGCGCAGTCGCGCATCTCTGGCGGCGAACTGGCCTCTCGACAGACGCTGGCCGCACACGCAATGGCGATGGAAAAGGCGATCGGTGCCGCAGGCGAGGCGGGCGGCCTGAGTGCGACATTGGCGGATTTCCAATCGGCCCTGATCGCCGCGACGGCCCGACCCGACGACCAGACGACACTGGGGCTTGTCGCCGACAAGGCCGGCGGGCTGGTCGACAAGATCCGGTCCATCGGCGCCGCTATTCAAGCAACTCGAACCCAGGCGGATCAGGCCATCGCCACCGATGTGGACCGACTGAACGCAGGTTTGAAAGAAGTTGCTGACCTGAATCGTCTGATCACGGTCCAGATGGCCACCACCGGCGATGCCAATGCCCTTATGGACCGGCGGCAGGCAGTCATCGACGATCTGTCGCAGATCGTTCCCTTGCGCGAAACCGCGCGGGAGGGTGGGCAGGTCGCGCTTTACACCAAGTCAGGGGCGGCTTTGCTGAACGGCGCGCATCCCGTGCAGATTGCGTTTCGGCCGTCTGGTGCAATCAGCCCGGGTATGAGCGTTGAGGGCGGCCAGCTGCACCGGCTGGAGATCGAAGGGGAGCCGCTGACCGCGTCAGAGGTTCAGCTTTTCGATGGCGGTCGCCTGAGCGCCAACTTCATGATCCGCGACGAACTGACCGCTGAGATGCAGGCCCAGATCGATGATGTGGCCAAGGACATTTACGACCGCTTTGCCGATCCGGCCGTCGACAAAACGCTGGGCCCCGGGCAGCCGGGGCTGTTCGCCGATCGCGGCGGTCTGTTCGGTAAATCAACCATCGGCCTCGCGCAGCGGCTCTCGCTGAACGACGCCTTCGGGGCCGACAGTGTATGGCGTTTGCGGGACGGTTTGGGCACGACTGCACCAAGTGGGTTCGCTGACGCGTCACTGCTGTCTCGCTTGTCGGCGGCCCTTGACGGTCAGCGGATTGTGGGTGGGGCAGGCCAGCTGTCGGCCGCAGGCGCGGCGGCCCGACTGACGGAATACGCGGCCACCACTCGGGTCAGTGCGCAGGATCGTCAGGTCGGCGCGCGCGCCGCGCATGCGGCGCTCACCTCGGCCCTTGCGGCGGACGGCGTCGATACGGACGCGGAGATGGAAAAGCTTCTGCAGATCGAGCGGAGCTATTCCGCAAATGCCAAGGTGCTGCAGGCCGTCGATAACATGCTGCAAGATCTGTTGAGGATGACATGACCCAATCCGCATCATTCGGCGATCTGGCCCGCGCACAGTTCCTGCGCGCGGCAAACACGGCCACACGGCAAAAGCTGTCGGATGCCACGGCTGAGGTTGTCAGCGGTCAGCACGCTGACGTGGCTGCTGCGCACAGGGGACAGACCGGACAGATCGCCCTCATCGACGCCACTTTGACACGGATCTCTGCCTATCAGCGAAATGGGGCGCAGGTGACTGCGACTCTGAGCGCGGTCGATCTGGCTCTTGGTGCGATCCACACACTCGTGTGGCGCAAGGATGTGGAGATTACCTCTCAGATCGCGCAAGGCGACGATCAGGGGCTGCGACAAAGCGCAACGCTCGGCCAAGGGGATCTGGATGCGGTGCTGTCTCAGCTGGCTACAACCAGCGGCGGCCGCTATGTTTTTGCGGGGACAGCTGTTTCCAACGTCCCGGTGCTGTCGTCGACCGCGATCCTGACCCGGATCAGGGACACCATAGCGGCCGAACCGGGCAAGACGCCTCAGGCCGCCGTAGACGATCTTTTTTCCGCCACTGATGGCGCTGGCGCGTATCTTGGCGGCTGCGTCGTCAGCGGTGTGGCCGTGGCTGATGGCCGGTCGACGGGAAACCCCGCGATCGCCGCTGACCCCGGACTGACGGCCATGCTGAAGGGGTTGACCTTGGCTGCCCTTGCCGGCGATCCCGACATGACCGCCGCCGAACGTCGCGTGGTCATGGGTGATGCGGCGCGGAACATGGCGACCGGGACCGCCGGTATCACCACGCTGCGCGCCCGGGTCGGGGCCGAGGCCGCCGGGGTGGAGGGGGCGATGACGTCAAACGACACGATGACTGCGAATCTGACGATGGCGCGGAACAACCTTGTCTCGGTCGATCCGTATGAGGCGGCGACGGCACTGACCGAGGCAGAGGCGCGGATGAACAAGTTGTACGCGCTAACCGCGCGGCTCTCCCGGCTGTCGCTGACGGATTATCTGTGATGCGGGGACTTTTCACCGCGCTGATCTTTCTACTCCTTCCTGCGATGGTCATGGCGGCGCCGGTGCGGATTCGGGATCTGGCATCCATCGACGGGGTCAGGGGGAACGATCTGGTCGGATACGGGCTGGTCGTGGGGCTGGCTGGCACCGGCGACGGTCTTCGCAACGCGCCCTTCACCGAGGAGGCGCTGGGGTCGCTGCTGGAACGACTTGGGACGAACGTGAATGGCGAAAGCTTTCGACCCAAGAATGTCGCGGCGGTGATGGTCACCGCGGAATTGCCGCCCTTTGCGCGGGCGGGCAGTCAGATCGACGTCAACGTGGCCGCGATCGGGGACGCCAAAAGCCTGCTGGGCGGGACGCTGATCATGACGCCGCTGAACGCGGCTGATGGGTCCGTCTATGCCGTCGCGCAGGGTTCGGTCATCGCCGGGGGCGTTGCGGCAGGGGGAGAGGCCGCGACCGTGATTCAGGGTGTGCCCACCGCCGGCACGGTGCCGTCGGGGGCGCGGGTCGAGCGAGAGGTTGAGTTCGATTTCTCCACCATGGCGCAGTTTCGACTCGGGCTGAAAACACCCGATTTCACGACGGCTGCGCGGATCGAGGCGGCGATCAACCGTGAACTGGGCCGCGGTGTAGCCATGATGACCGACGCGGGCACCGTGGCTGTCGATACAGCGTCGCTGGGACAGGTCAGCCCCGCCCATGTCGCCCAACGGATCGAGGCGCTGCGGGTTGAGCCAGAGGCACCGGCGCGCGTGGTGATCGACCACCGGTCAGGCACGATCGTGATGGGCGAAGATGTGCGCATCTCTCGCGTCGCCGTCTCGCAAGGGGCGCTGACATTGAGAGTGCGCGAAACGCCGATGGTTTCGCAGCCAAACCCATTCGCCGCCGGTGAAACCGTAGTCGTGCCCCGGACCGAGGCGTCGATTCGCCAGGAACCGGGCATCGGCTTTGCCGAGGTTTCGGGCGAAGCGTCGCTCTCCGATCTGGTTGCGGGTCTGAACGCGCTGGGGGTTCGGCCGCGTGAATTGATCGATATCTTGAAGGCCGTGCATGCGGCCGGCGCGCTGCATGCCGATCTGATCGTCAATTGATGATCGGCCGCAAACCTGGCGTGCGATAGCCCTCACGCACACTGCTGAACCCCTGTCTTTTCTATTGAACGCGGTCGGGCACAGCCTTATAGGGACCGCTTGGCCAAGGTGGGGCGAAGGCCGCCGCTTTGACCGAACATCAACATCATGCCGTGTGCACCCTTCTTCGCTTCAATGGGTGCTTCCGGATTAGGAGAAGCGATATGAAACTGAATGAATTGCGCGACAACGACGGCGCAACCCGCACCAAGAAACGCGTCGCGCGCGGCCCGGGTTCGGGCAAGGGCAAGACCGCCGGTCGCGGTATCAAGGGTCAGACCTCGCGTTCGGGCGTTGCGCTGAACGGCTACGAAGGCGGTCAGATGCCGCTGTATCGCCGCCTGCCGAAGCGTGGCTTCACCAAGCCGAACGCGCTGAAATTCTCGGTCATCAACCTGGGTCAGATTCAGGCCATGGTCGACGCGGGCAAGCTGACGGCT
This sequence comes from Paracoccus denitrificans, assembly GCA_003240735.1. Lineage (GTDB taxonomy): Bacteria > Pseudomonadota > Alphaproteobacteria > Rhodobacterales > Rhodobacteraceae > Paracoccus > Paracoccus denitrificans_A. The sequence continues at coordinate 39,897 of QFNE01000002.1, forward strand.
GGCACCGAGGTCGATGAAGACGCCCTGATCGCGGCTGGTGGGACCAAGCGCAAGCTGGACGGTATCCGCGTTCTTGGCAAAGGCGAGCTGACCGCAGCGTTGAAACTGACCGTTTCGGGTGCGTCGAAGTCGGCCCAGGATGCGATTGCAGCCGCTGGCGGCACGCTGACCCTGACCCGTCCGGCACGCGCCGAGGCGGAAGCGGCGCAATAAGCTGTTGAAGGGCGCACCCGCGCCCAATAGATAGCAGGCAAGTTTTCCAAGCGCCGCCGTCGGGAAGCCGATCGGCGGCGCTGTCATGATACCGGCCCCTGCCGGATGCGCGAAATAGAGGGCACAGATGGCTTCAGCCGCAGAACAGATGGCCGCGAACCTCAGCTGGGGTCAGTTGGGCAAGGCGACCGAGTTGCGCCAGCGAATCTGGTTTACCATCGGTCTTTTGATCATCTACCGCCTTGGGACGTACATTCCCGTCCCGGGCATCGACGGCATTGCGCTGCGCAACTTCATGGACAGCGCGCAGACCGGCCTGGGGGGCATCCTGTCGATGTTCACCGGCGGTGCGCTTGGCCGCATGGGGATCTTTGCCCTTGGCATCATGCCCTACATCTCGGCCTCGATCATCGTTCAGCTGCTGGCCTCGATGGTGCCCGCGCTGGAGGCGATCAAGAAAGAGGGTGAGCAGGGCCGCAAGAAGATCAACCAGTACACCCGCTATGCGACGGTCGTTCTGGCGCTGTTTCAGGCCTATGGTCTGGCGGTCAGTCTGGAGCACGGCAGCATGGCACACGAGCCGGGCATGTTCTTCCGTCTAAGCGTCGTCATCACGCTGGTCGGCGGGACGATGTTCCTGATGTGGCTAGGTGAACAGATCACCGCGCGTGGGATCGGGAACGGCATCAGCCTGATCATCTATGTCGGTATTCTGGCCGAATTGCCGGCGCATATCGCGCAGTTCCTGCAACAGGGCGCAAGCCAGGGTTCGACCGCCGTCACGCTGGGGATCATCATTCTGGTGATCGTCGTCATGGCGTTTGTCGTGTTCATGGAACGCGCGCTGCGCAAGATCCGCATCCAGTATCCCCGCCGTCAGGTCGGGATGAAGATGTATGACGGCCAGTCCAGCCATCTGCCGATCAAGGTGAACCCGGCGGGCGTCATCCCGGCGATCTTCGCCTCGTCGCTGCTGTTGCTGCCGGTCACGATCTCGACCTTCTCGGGCAATAATGCCGGTCCGGTGATGTCGACGATCCTTGCCTATTTCGGTCCCGGACAGCCGCTGTATCTGCTGTTCTTCGCGCTGATGATCGTGTTCTTCAGCTACTTCTACACCCAGAACGTCGCCTTCAAATCCGACGATGTGGCAGACAACCTGAAGAACCAGGGCGGCTTCATTCCGGGCATCCGTCCCGGCAAGCGGACCGAGCAGTATCTGGATTACGTCGTGAACCGGGTCCTGGTCATCGGCTCGCTGTATCTGGCCGCAGTCTGCTTGCTGCCCGAGGTGATCCGCAACCAGCTGAGCGTGCCTTTCTACTTCGGTGGGACATCGCTGCTGATCATCGTCTCGGTGACCATGGATACGATCAACCAGTTGCAAAGCCACTTGCTCGCCCATCAATATGAGTCTTTGATCGAGAAGTCGCAGTTGCGCGGGCGGCGCAAACCGGGGCAAGCCAAACCACGCAAGGCGCCGGCGCGCCGCTGACACGACGTCATGCGCGGCCCCGAAACGGGCCGCGCTTGAATGACAGGGCCACGGCAAGACAGACGACGGGGGACACGTTGACGACAACGAACATCATCCTGCTGGGCCCGCCCGGCGCGGGCAAAGGTACGCAGTCGCGCCGACTGGAGGAGGAGCGCGGCTTTGTTCAGCTTTCCACCGGCGACATGCTGCGCGAAGCGCGCGCATCAGGAACGCAGATGGGGCGGGTTGTCGCAGCCGTCATGGACAAGGGCGAACTCGTCACGGACGAAATCGTCATCGGCCTCATCCGGGAAAAGCTGGAAACGACCGATGCGCCCGGGTTCATCTTTGACGGGTTCCCCCGCACACTGGCGCAGGCCGATGCGCTGGAAGACCTGCTGACCGCGATGGACCAGCGCGTCGATGCCGTGATCGAGATGCGTGTGGATGACGCGGTTCTGGTCGAGCGCATCAGCGGTCGTTTCACCTGCGGTAACTGCGGTGAGGTTTACCACGATCAGACCAAGCCCACGACCGTGCCGGGTATCTGCGATGTCTGCGGGTCCAGCGATCTGCGCCGCCGCGCGGACGACAACGCCGACGCGCTCAAGACCCGACTGCTCGAGTACTACAAGAAGACCTCGCCGCTGATCGGCTATTACTATGCCAAGCGGATGCTGCGTTCGGTCGATGGGCTGGCGGAAATCGACGAGGTCGCGGCCGCGATTGCTTCGATCCTTGCAAAGCCTGCATTGCATGTCGGCGAAGATCAGGAAGGGCGCATCGGCGACCCCGACCTGACCCAGCCGCCCGCGGATGCCGCGACGGCACAGGCTGCGCGCGACGCGGGCGTCTGAAGCCAACAGGCCCGCAGGAGTTGACGGGACGGGCAGGGTCCTATAAGCGACCCTATCTCGTCTGAGAATCACCTTTTGGTGGTCGAATCGGACCCGGGGCGCAGGCTTCGGGTCTTTGGTTGTGAAAAAAGGTTCCGGCGTGACGGAACCGCAACGGAAAAAAGGAAGACAGCTTGGCTCGTATCGCTGGCGTCAACATCCCGACCGGGAAGCGCGTGCCCATCGCGTTGCAATACATCCACGGCATTGGTGCCCTGAATGCCGAACAAATCTGCGAAGCCGTCGGTATCGACCGCGCGCGTCGCGTCAACGAACTGTCGGACGCCGAAGTCCTGCAGATCCGTGAATTCATCGACGCCAACCTGACGGTTGAAGGTGACCTGCGCCGTGAGACGCAGATGAACATCAAGCGCATGATGGATCTGGGTTCGTACCGTGGTCTGCGTCACCGTCGTGGCCTGCCGGTTCGCGGTCAGCGCACCCACACGAACGCCCGCACCCGCAAGGGCCCGGCGAAACCCATCGCCGGCAAGAAGAAGTAAGGAGGGCGCATCATGGCTCGTGACAAGACCCGCATGAAGCGCAAAGAGCGCAAGAACATCGCCACTGGCGTTGCGCACGTGAACTCCAGCTTCAACAACACCAAGATCCTGATCTCTGACGTTCAGGGCAACGCAATTTCGTGGTCGTCGGCTGGCACCATGGGCTTCAAGGGTTCGCGCAAATCGACCCCTTATGCGGCCCAGATGGCCGCTGAAGACGCCGGCAAGAAAGCACAGGAACACGGCGTTCGCACGCTGGAAGTCGAAGTTCAGGGCCCGGGTTCGGGTCGTGAATCGGCACTGCGCGCGCTGGCTGCCGTCGGTTTCAACATCACGGCCATCCGTGACGTGACCCCGATCGCGCATAACGGCTGCCGCCCGCCGAAGCGTCGCCGCGTCTGATTTGACACGACACTAACTGCCCGCGCCGTTGATTTCGGCGTGGGCGGTCTTTCGCATTTTTACCTCGGGCGTTTCCGGCGGCTGGACATGAGTCGGAAACAGGAATGGAGGCAATCGCATGATCCACAAGAATTGGGCCGAGCTCATTAAGCCGGCACAGCTTGACATCCGTTCCGGCGCCGACGCGTCGCGCGTGGCGACGCTGGTCGCCGAACCGCTGGAGCGGGGCTTTGGCCTGACGCTCGGCAACGCGCTGCGTCGCGTTCTGATGAGCTCGCTGCAAGGCGGCGCCATCGTCAGCGTTCAGATCGACAACGTCCTGCACGAGTTCTCCTCGGTCGCGGGCGTGCGCGAAGACGTGACGGACATCGTCCTGAACCTCAAGGGCGTCACGCTCAAGATGGATGCCGACACGCCCAAGCGCCTGACCCTGACCGCCAAAGGTCCGGGCGAGGTGACGGCCGGTCAGATTTCCGAAACCGCCGGCATCACCATCCTGAACCGCGACCACGTCATCTGCCATCTGGATGACGGGGCAGAGCTGAACATGGAACTGACCGTTGCCAATGGCAAAGGTTACGTCGCCGCCGACAAGAACCGTCCGGAAGACGCCCCGATCGGTCTGATCCCGATCGATGCCATCTTCTCGCCGGTGAAACGCGTCAGCTATGAAGTCCAGCCGACCCGTGAAGGGCAGGTGCTGGACTATGACAAGTTGACGATGCGCATCGAAACCGACGGCAGCCTGACGCCTGAAGACGCCGTGGCCTACGCCGCGCGCATTCTGCAGGATCAACTGGCGGTCTTCGTGAACTTCGAGGAGCCGGAATCAGCCAACCGCGACGCATCTGATGACGGGCTGGAGTTCGATCCGCGCCTGCTGAAGAAAGTCGACGAGCTGGAGCTGTCGGTCCGTTCGGCAAACTGCCTGAAGAACGACAACATCGTCTATATCGGCGACCTGATCCAGAAAACCGAAGCCGAGATGCTCCGCACCCCGAACTTCGGCCGCAAATCCTTGAACGAGATCAAGGAAGTGCTGTCGGGTATGGGTCTGCATCTGGGCATGGACGTCCAGGATTGGCCGCCGGAAAACATCGAAGATCTGGCCAAACGTTTCGACGACCAGTTCTGATACCAATGTCTCGGGGGCGGCTTTGGGCGGCCCCCGTTTCACGCCGCAAGGCAGCTGGGCATTCCGCCCCAAGGAGAGCGGCCCCGAACGCAGGGGCTGCCGGACAAAGCAAAAGACGTCATAGGAGATCATCATGCGTCACGCCCGCGGTTATCGCCGCCTGAACCGTACCCACGAACACCGCAAAGCCCTTTGGGCGAACATGGCGGGTTCCTTGATCGAGCACGAGCAGATCAAGACGACCCTGCCGAAAGCCAAGGAACTGCGTCCGATCGTTGAAAAACTGATCACGCTGGCCAAACGCGGTGACCTGCATGCCCGTCGTCAGGCCGGTGCGCAGCTGAAACAGGACAAGCACGTCGCGCGCCTGTTCGAAATCCTCGGGCCGCGCTACAAGGACCGTCAGGGTGGCTACATCCGCGTCCTGAAAGCCGGTTTCCGCTATGGCGACATGGCCCCGATGGCGATCATCGAATTCGTTGACCGCGATCCGTCCGCAAAAGGCGCGGCCGACCACGCCCGCACCGAGGCGGAACTCGACGCAGCACCAGTGATCGAGTGATCACCGTTCTCGCGCGTTCGGGTCACTGATTCTCGGACGCAAGGCGGCAAAAATTTCTATAAACGGCCCGTTCGGCAGAACGGGCCGTTTCGCTTTGGAAATTTGCACACCGTCAAAAATGCGCAATGCCAGCATTCCTAGGGAATTTGGTGATCACAGACCCCACGTTAAGTTTTGCTTAACGGAAAACCACTTGCGCAGACTGGTCGCGTCACCGATTTTAACCATCATATTGGAAACGACAATCTGGCTAAATCGACATGGCAGTTCGCGCAGAAATGACCGCAGCCCGGGCAAAGCTCGCAAAGCTTTCGCCGGTCGGGTATTTCCTTGGCTTGCACATCCGGTTTGCCGCGCCGTTGATTCAGATCCAGACCTATTCGCCGGCGTGGATCGAACATTATGGCAGCAACGCCTATGCGCTGCGGGACCCGACCATTGCTTGGGGGTTTTCCGCGGTGGGGCAGGTGCGTTGGTCCGAACTGCCCATTCCCGACCCTTTTGGCATCATGCGCGATGCCGCCGAATTCGGCATGCCCTACGGGCTGACCGTGTCGTTCGGCCCAATCAATTCGCGCACGATTTCCAGCTTTGCGCACCCGATGCGCGAATTCACGGATGACGAGATCGTGACGATCTCGGCAATCGTACGACGGCTTCATGAGATCACAGAGCCGCCGGAGAGCCTGACGAAGGCTCAGCAAGAAGCTCTCCGGTGCATCGCGGAGGGCGACCGCCATGCAGCAGCGGCTGCCAAGCTCGGAATCACTGAAAGCGCCTTCAAGGCTCGTCTGATCTCGGCCCGGGAACGGCTGATGGCGCGGACGACCGCAGAGGCGCTGCAGAGGGCCCGTGATTACCGCCTGCTGTAAGGCATCGCTCGGATAGAATAGCCGCGGTCGCGATCCCGGGGGGGCCCCTCAACCCCAGGAGAAGACCTATGCAAACCACCACCCTGTCCTTCAGCAACATCCACCACCACGGAGAGCTGTTTGCCAACCTTTTTCGCGCAAGACGCGAGAGCTTTATCATCCGAAACAACTGGGACTTGCCCCAAGAGGAGGGGATGGAGTTCGACCAGTACGACACCCCGCAAAGCCGCTGGGTCGCCATCCACGAACGCGGTGAAGTTCTGGCAGGCGTCCGCCTGACACCGACCACGGCCCGGTGTGGTATCTACAGCTATATGATCCGGGACGCTCAGCTGGGCATTCTGGGCGGGGATATCCCGCAGGACCTTCTGTACGGTGAAGCGCCCGTCGCGCCCACGACGTGGGAATGTACGCGCGTCTTTGTGTCGGACGGCGTGCCGATGGCCCTGCGGCGCGAGGTGCGCAACGCGATGATCGGGGCGATGTGCAAATCGGCCCGTGACTGCGGGGCGAACAAGCTGATCACCATGACCAACTCGATCTGGCCGCGTTGGGCCGGTCGGTGCGGTCTCGAAATCGAGCCGGTCGGGCGCCGCATGCGTTTCGCCGACGGCGAATTCCAGTGCGTGCTGATCAATCTGGCCACCAAGCTGCACTGATTTGGTGCCGTGGCGCCCCTGCTAGGGGGTGAAAACATCGTCCGGGCGGCATAAATCTGCCCGGACGCACTTTGCCGAGCCATTTGCCTATGCCCGATCTTTTCGACAGCCCTGCCGACGCGACGCTGAACGCGTCCGATGCGCCACGCCCCTTGGCCGACCGCATCCGTCCGCGCGCGCTGTCCGACGTCATCGGGCAGGAAGAGATCCTTGGCCCCGAAGGTCCGTTGGGCGCGATGCTGGGGGCCGGCAGTCTGGGATCGTTGATCCTTTGGGGACCGCCCGGCGTCGGCAAGACGACCATCGCGCGGCTTCTGGCCAACGAAACCGACCGCGCCTTCGTCCAGATCTCGGCAATCTTTTCGGGCGTCCCGGAACTGCGCAAGGTCTTTGAGGCCGCCAAGCTGCGTCGCACGCAGGGGCGGGGGACTTTGCTGTTCGTTGACGAAATCCACCGCTTCAACAAAGCCCAGCAGGACAGCTTTCTGCCCCATATGGAGGACGGGACGATCCTTCTGGTCGGGGCCACGACCGAAAACCCGTCATTCGAACTGAACGCCGCCGTCCTGTCACGCGCGCAGGTCGTTGTGCTGAAGCGCCTCGATCTGACCGATCTGGAGCGGTTGGCCCAGCGCGCCGAATCCGAACTGGGCCGCAAGCTGCCCCTGACGGCTGAGGCGCGGGATGCGCTGCTGGAAATGGCCGACGGGGACGGGCGCGCGCTTCTGAACCTGATCGAACAGATCATGGCATGGAAGGTCGGCGCACCCCTGGCGTCCCCGGCGCTGGCGCAACGGTTGATGCGTCGGGCGATCAACTATGACAAATCCGGGGACGAACATTACAACCTGATTTCGGCCCTGCATAAGTCGGTGCGCGGCTCGGACCCCGATGCGGCGCTGTATTGGCTCGCCCGCATGCTGGAGGGTGGCGAAGACCCTCGCTATCTCGCGCGCCGACTGACGCGGATGGCGATCGAGGATATCGGTCTGGCCGATCCCGCAGCACAGCGGCACTGTCTGGATGCATGGGCCTTGTATGAGCGTCTGGGCAGTCCGGAAGGTGAACTGGCGCTGGGGCAGGCGGTGATCTATCTCGCGCTCGCGCCGAAATCGAATGCGGGCTATGTGGCGTACAAGGCCGCCCGGGAACAGGCGCGCAAGACCGGCAGCCTGATGCCGCCCGCACATATCCTGAACGCGCCGACCAGCCTGATGAAAGATCAGGGCTATGGCGCGGGATATGCGTATGACCATGACGCCGAAGACGGGTTTTCGGGACAGAACTACTTCCCCGACGGCATGAAGCGTCCGGTTCTGTATCAACCCGTGGAACGCGGATTCGAGCGGGAATTGAAAAAGCGTCTGGATTGGTTCGTCAGCCAGCGTCTGAAGCGGGGCGGTTGACTTTGGCCACCCACACCCACAGGGAAGCCCCATGATACATCCAGCCATTCAGGTCGCCGTAGGCGGCGGCATCGGGGCAGTTGCGCGGTACGGCGTCAACGTCGCGGCGCTTCGGGTCTTCGGCTCGGGCTTTCCGGTGGCGACGCTTCTGGTGAACGTCATCGGGTCGTTCGTGATGGGCGTTCTGGTCACGGTGCTGGCCGATCGGGGGGCGAACCACTTGGCGCCCCTGCTGATGACCGGGGTGCTGGGTGGCTTCACGACGTTTTCTGCGTTTTCGCTGGATACGGTGTCGCTTTGGACGCGCGGGGCGCACGGGATCGCGGCGGTCTATGTCGTGGCCAGCGTTGCGCTGTCCTTGGCCGCTCTGGTGGCTGGCATCGCTGCTGCGCGCGCAGTTGCATAAAGGGGCTTTGGGCAAATGAGCGGCGTTCAGAACATTACACTTCCCGATGACGTGACGGATCAGCGACTGGACCGGTGGCTGCGCAAGCAGTTTCCGCAGTTGAACCAGATCGCCATCGAAAAGCTGTGCCGCACCGGCCAGCTGCGCATCGACGGCGGCCGCGTCAAGCCCGCCACCCGGCTTGAGGCCGGCCAGCAGATGCGCCTGCCGCCCTTGCCCGACAGCGCACCGGTGCGCGACGACAAACCCCAGATCCGCGAAACCGACGCCGAAATGATCCAGTCGGCGGTGCTGTGGAAAGATGAACACATCATCGCCCTGAACAAACCGCCCGGCCTGCCGTCGCAGGGCGGGTCGGGGCAGGGCGACCGCCACGTCGACGGTTTGGCCGAGGCGTTGAAGTTCGGCTACAAGGACCGGCCGAAGCTGGTTCATCGGCTGGACAAGGACACATCGGGCGTTCTGCTGCTGGCCCGCACCGATCGGATTGCACGCGCCCTGTCGGAGGCGTTTCGTGCCCGGACCACCCGCAAGATATATTGGGCGGCGGTCGCGGGCGTTCCCAGTCCACGGATGGGCACTGTCCGCTTTGGTCTGGTCAAGGCCCCCGGCCACGGTCGCGGCGGCGAGGGGGAGCGGATGGTCTGCATCCACCCCGCCAAGATCGACGAGGTCGAAGGCGCCAAGCGCGCGACGACGGACTATGCCCTGCTGGACAGTCTGGGGTCACGCGTCAGCTGGGCGGCGCTGGTGCCGGTGACTGGCCGCACCCATCAGCTGCGGGCGCATATGGCGGAACTCGGGCACCCCATCATCGGCGACGGGAAATACGGCGGCTCGGGGCAGGAGAATCTGGGCGATGGCTGGGGTGCACAGCTGGGCGGGGAGATCAGCCGCAAGCTGCACCTGCATGCGCGCAGCATCAGCTTTGACCATCCGATCACCAAGAAGCGCATCACCCTGACCGCGCCGTTGCCCGAACATATGGAGCGGACGTGGAAGACATTCGGTTGGTCCGAACACGACGTGCCCGCAGACCCGTTCGAGGACGCATGAAGCTTGTCATTTTCGACGTCGACGGCACGCTTGTCGACAGCCAGGACGTGATCTTTTCGGCGATGTCATCGGGCATCGAACAGGCGGGCCTGCCGCCGATGTCCCGGCAAGAGGTGCTGTCGATCGTCGGCCTATCACTGCCCGTCGCGGTCAAAACCCTGTTGCCCCACGCGCCCGAAACGACTCGACAGTCCGTGGTCGACGGCTACCGCACCGATTTTCAGGCCGCAAAGGGGCGTGTCGGGGCGCCGCTGTTCCCCGGCATCCGCGATCTGCTGCAGCATCTGTCGCGTCGCGATGATCTGATTCTGGGAATCGCGACCGGCAAGTCGCGCCGTGGGCTGGATGCCATGCTGGAAAGCCAGGACCTGGCCAGGTTCTTCACGACCATCCAGTGCGCCGACGGGCATCCGTCCAAGCCCAATCCCGAGATGCTGTTTTCCGCCGCCCGTGACGTGGGGATCGACCCGGCGAACGCGGTGATGATCGGCGATACGACCTTTGACATGACGATGGCTGTCAATGCCGGGATGACAGGCATCGGCGTCTCGTGGGGCTATCACCCGGTGGACACGCTGCGTGATGCGGGCGCCGTCGGCATCGCCGATACGGTGCCCGAACTTCGCATCCTGATCGAAAGTTGGGCAGCATGACAGAATGGAAAGCAAAGCGGTTCTGGACGCACGCCGATGTCGAACCGGCCGGTGACGGTTGGCAGGTCGTTCTGGACGGCAAGCCGGTGCGCACGCCGGGCAAGCATCCCCTGATCCTGCCGACCCAGGCCTTGGCGCGTGCCATTGCCGCTGAATGGGACGCGCAAAGCGACGTGATCGACCCCACATCCATGCCGCTGACGCGGTCCGCGAATTCGGCGATTGAGAAGGTCACACCGCAGTTCGACGCCGTGGCCGAGATGTTGGGTGATTACGGTGGCACCGACCTTCTCAGCTATCGCGCAGTCGAACCGGACAGCCTGTCGCAGGCACAGGCCGATGCGTGGGATCCCTTGCTGGATTGGGCGCACAGCCAACACGGCGCCCGCCTGACGACGACGAAGGGGGTGATTCCCGTGGCGCAGGACGACGCGGCTCAGGCGCGTCTGCTGGCGCGGATCAAGGCACTGGACCCATGGGGTGTGACGGCGCTGCATGACCTTGTGACGTTGCCCGGATCGCTGATCCTTGGGCTGGCGGTGCTGGACGGTCGGTTAAGCGCGGATGAGGCATTCGCCCTGTCGCGCATCGACGAAGATTATCAGGCCGCCCAATGGGGCGAGGACGAAGAGGCGGCCGACGCCGCCGCCCGCCGCCTTGAGGCGATGCGCGACGCCGAGCGTTTCTGGCGTCTGTCGCGCCGCACCTGAAATTTCGAATCCCGGTTGACGCATCGGTATGTATCGGCACAATGCCGCATATCGGGGCTGCGCATTGTCATGCCTCGACAAAGATCCAGGCTGATCAACAGCCAGAAACCGGAATGCCGCGCACGGCCCGGTCCAACAGAGGGTAATACATGACGATCAAGACAGTCTTCCTGTGCACTGCCGCCGTCACCGCGCTGGCCGCTACGTCAGCCATGGCCGCCGAAGGCGACACGCTGCGTCAGGTCAAAGAGCGCGGTGTTCTGAACTGCGGCGTGAACCCCGGTCTCGTGGGCTTTGCCGCGCCGGATGCAAACGGCAACTGGGCAGGCTTCGACGTTGCGCTGTGCAAGGCGGTCGCCGCAGCAGTGCTGGGCGATCCGGCCAAGGTGAAATACATCCCGACCACCGGTCAGACCCGCTTTACGGCGCTTGCGTCGGGCGAAGTCGATATGCTGGCACGCAACTCGACCTATACCTTCCAGCGCGACACCGACCTGAAACTCGATTTCCCGGGGGTCAACTACTATGACGGTCAGGGCTTCATGGTCCGCAAGGATCTGGGCGTCAGCAGCGCCAAGGAACTGGACGGCGCCACCATCTGCATCCAGACCGGCACCTCGACCGAGCTGAACCTTGCCGACTGGTTCAAGGCCAACAACCTGACCTATCAGCCGGTCAACATCGATTCGAACTCGGAAGGTGAACAGCAGTATCTGGCGGGTGCGTGTGACGCCTACACCACCGATGCATCGGGCCTTGCTGCAACCCGCGCGGCGTTCGCCGACCCGGAAAACCACATCATCCTGCCCGAGATCATCTCCAAAGAGCCGCTTGGACCGGCAGTTCGCCACGGCGACAACAATTGGGGCGACATCGTCCGCTGGACGCTGTTTGCACTGGTTTCGGCCGAAGAATACGGCGTGACCTCGGCCAACATCGAAGAGCTGTCGAAGTCGTCGACCAACCCGGACGTCCAGCGGATGCTGGGCACCAGCGAGGACTACGGCAAGATGCTGGGTCTGGACAAAGACTGGGCCAAACGCGCCATCGCCGCGTCGGGCAACTATGGCGAGATCTTTGCGGCCAACATCGGCGAACAGACCCCCATTGCGCTGGCCCGCGGCCTGAACGCGCAGTGGACACAGGGCGGCCTGATGTACGCGATGCCCTTCCGCTGATCTGACCATCCCAAGGCGCGCAGAGCATTCTGCGCGCCTTACTTCAATGCCGCGAAGACGGGACACAAATCCCGCGAGAAGGCGAACAGGGAACAGAAAAACATGGCCGACCGCCCCGGGCTTAATGAGCCCTTTCGACTATCCATGCTCATTTACGACAAGCGATACCGCGGACTGGTGATCCAGGCCGTCGTCGTCATCGCGATGATGCTGCTTGTCTGGCAGCTGGCACATAACGTCGTCCAGAACATGGCCCGGTCGGGTAAGACGTTCGATTTCGGTTTCCTGTGGAACCGGTCGGGTTACGACATTCCGTTCCATCTGATCCCCTACAATTCGGACTCGACCCACCTTCGCGCGGCGATGGTCGGGCTGCTGAACACGCTTCTGGTGGCGGTGCTGGGCTGCATCGCGGCCACAATCATCGGTGTCATCGTGGGTATCCTGCGGCTCTCGTCGAACTGGCTGATCGCCAAGATCATGACGGTCTATGTCGAGGTGTTCCGGAACGTCCCGATCCTGCTGTGGATCCTTGTGATCCTGTCGATCTTCTCCGAACTACTGCCCGGGCCCCGTGACTATCGCCCCGACGCGGACGGTAACTCCAATGCGTCGATGCTGTTCTTCGACAGCGTGGCGCTGACCAACCGCTACACCTCTGTGCCGACGCTGCATGCGGACCATCCGGCACCCGCACTGCATTTGGGTGGCATCAGCTTGAACGGCACGCTGGTTGCGTTCGTGCTGGCTTTCATCGTCGCGTGTCTGATCCAGGGGCGCATCGTCCGCTGGGCGAATGCGCGGCAGGAAAAGACAGGGGACCGTCCGCGGACCTGGTGGATGACCGCCATCCTGTTTCTGGCACCGCTGGTCGTCATGTGGATGGCCTTTGGCCTTCAGGTTGTGCGGCCCGAACTGCGCGGCTTCAACTTCGCCGGCGGCTTCAACCTTGATAACGGGTTCGTCGTCCTGTGGCTGGCGCTGTCACTATATACCGCTGCGTTCATCGCGGAGATCGTGCGCGCCGGCATCCTGTCGGTGAGCCGCGGCCAATCCGAGGCCGCCGCCGCTCTGGGCCTGCGTCCGCGTCAGGTCATGCGGCTGGTGATCCTGCCGCAGGCGCTGCGCGTGATCATCCCGCCGATGATTTCGCAGTTCTTGAACCTGACCAAGAACAGCTCGCTGGCGATCGCGGTCGGTTTCCCTGACCTGCGCGCCACGTTGGGCGGCACGACGCTGAACCAGACTGGCCGAGAGATGGAGACGATGATCCTGATGATGGGCATCTATCTGGTCATCAGCCTGACCGTGTCCGCCGCCATGAACCTGTACAACCGGTCCGTCCGGCTGAAGGAGCGCTGAGCCATGAGCGAGACTCACGCAGAAACCGTCGCCTATGTCCGCGACACCATGCTGCCCGAAGCGGCCCCACCCGCCAACCAGACGGGCGTCGTCCGCTGGCTGCGCGAGAACCTGTTTTCGGGTTTTTTCAACACCATCCTGACGCTGATCGGGGTCGCCATCATCTGGTTCCTGGTGTCGCATTTCGGCGGCTGGTTCATGCGGTCGGTCTGGAATGCCGACAGCATCGCGCAGTGCCGCCAGATCGTGGCCGAACGCTGGGGACAGGGTGAAACCGGCGCATGCTTTGCCGTGATCCGCGTCTGGTGGAAGCAGTTTATGTTCGGCTTCTACCCTGCGTCGGAATACTGGCGCCCGGTCGCCGCGCTGGCGCTGCTGATGCTTGCACTGGCCCCGATCTTGTTTTCCGAAGCGCGCCGGTTGCGCTGGGGCATTCTGGCGGTGTCGACGGTCGTCGGGTTCGTCCTTTGCGGGATCCTGGGCGCGCCGGATAAGGCGCTGCTGGTGTTGGCTATCGTGTTCGTCGTCGTCGCCGCGCTTATCGAATATCAGCCCGGCCGCGCGCTGATCTATTCCGCGCTGTTCCCGTTCATCGGCATCTGGCTGCTGTGGGGCGGATCGATCTGGACCATGGTGTCGCTGCTGTTCGGCGTCGTTCTGGGGCTGGCCGTCTGGCGCATTCTGGGACGGTTCCGTGTCGGCATCGCGGCTCCGATCCTAGGGCTGCTGGTCGCCGTGCTGTGGTGGTACTTCCTTGATCACGATGCCGCGCGTGACCTGCAAAACCTTCTGCCGGCCGCCTTGCCGCGGGTCGAGTCGCAGGCCTTCGGTGGATTCCTGCTGGCAATCACCATCGGTGTGTCGGCCATCACGCTGTCGCTGCCGTTGGGGATCGTCCTGGCACTGGCCCGCAACTCCAAGTTGCCGGTCGTGAAAACGCTTGCGGTGATCTTCATCGAGTTCATCCGCGGCGTGCCGCTGATCACGCTGCTGTTCGTCGCGTGGCTGCTGCTGAACTACTTCCTGCCGGCCGGGACCAGCTTCGACATCGTGCTGCGGGTCATCATCATGGTGACGTTCTTCGCCTCGGCCTATGTCGCGGAAGTCATCCGGGGTGGTCTGGCCGCACTGCCGAAAGGCCAGTACGAAGCCGCGGATTCGCTTGGGCTCGACTACTGGAAGGCGCAGCGTTTGATCGTTCTGCCGCAGGCGCTGAAGATCTCGATCCCCGGGATCGTCGGCACGTTCATCGGCATGTTCAAGGACACGACCCTGGTCGCGTTCGTGGCGCTGTTCGATCCTCTGAAACAAATCCCCGACGCGGTTCGCGCCAACTTTGCGTGGAAGGGCGCCTATTGGGAGCCCTACATCTTCACCGCGTCGATCTTCTTCATCATCTGCTTTTCGATGTCGCGCTATGCCATGTGGCTCGAGCGTCAGTTGAAACGTGAACACAGGTAAGGGCACAGACATGACCATGACCGAAGCCAAGCTGGCCGAAGCCCCGCCCCGCGCAATCGGCGCCGACGACAAGATCGCGATCGAAATCGAGCAGATGAACAAGTGGTACGGCACGTTCCACGTTCTGCGCGACATCAACCTGAACGTCGCGCAGGGCGAACGGATCGTCATCGCCGGTCCGTCCGGGTCGGGCAAATCGACGCTGATCCGCTGCATCAACCGCCTTGAGGAACATCAAAGCGGCCGCATCATCGTGGACGGCACCGAACTGACGAACGATGTGAAGAACATCGACAAGGTCCGGTCCGAGGTCGGGATGGTGTTCCAGCACTTCAACCTGTTCCCGCACCTGACGGTTCTGGAAAACTGCACGCTCGCCCCGATCTGGGTGCGCAAGGTCCCCCGCCGCGAGGCCGAGGAACTGGCGATGCACTATCTGACCGAAGTCCGCATCCCCGATCAGGCCAACAAGTATCCGGGCCAGTTGTCCGGTGGTCAGCAACAGCGGGTCGCCATCGCGCGGTCGCTTTGCATGAAGCCGCGCATCATGTTGTTTGATGAACCGACCAGCGCGCTGGACCCCGAAATGATCAAGGAAGTACTGGATACCATGATCGAACTCGCGCAGGGCGGCATGACCATGCTGTGCGTCACCCACGAGATGGGATTTGCGCAGGCCGTGGCCGACCGGGTGATCTTCATGGACCAAGGGCAGATCGTCGAACAGAATACACCGACCGAATTCTTCAATAATCCGCAATCGGATCGGACAAAGCTGTTCCTGAGCCAGATTCTGGGGCATTGAAGCCCTAGAATCATCGGAATGGGGGACGTGACGTGAACGAGATGTATCTGCTGCTGGTCGGCGTTTTGGGCATCGCGGGCATCGCATCGCTGCTGTCGAACGGCGATGACGACGATGAGTTGGACCCGCTGCCCGAGAACATCTTCGACGGCCGGACCGAGGTGGACGTCGAAAACCCTGAACAGGCGAACACTGTCACCGGCACCGACGCGGACGAGGTCATTCGCACTTACGAAGGGGCGGATACGATCGACGCGGCTGGTGGCGATGATTACGTCTTCGCCGGGACCGGAAATGACGTAGTGATCCGCGATGAAGGCAATGACTACATCGCGCTGGGCGCGGGTGACGACAGCTATGGCGGCTCGCTTGACGACGCAGGGGATGACACCATCTACGGCGGCACCGGGGATGATACGATCACGTCGGGCGACGGCAACGATTTCATTTCCGGCGGCACGGGTCAGTACGAAGACGTCGATGACGACGGCGACGATGTTCTGAACGGGGGTGGCGGCAGCGACACCATCTGGGGCGGTGGTGGCGACGACCGGATTGGTGAGTTGGACCTTTACGACGGTGCCGCGGACTCCCTCATGGGAGGCGACGGTGACGACACGATCTGGGCCGGGGCAGGCGACATCGCCGATGGTGGTGAAGGCGACGACAGCTATGTGCTGGCTGGCGATGCGGAATCCCATGCGACCATCACCTATGGCACGTCGGATGCGATCACGATCCAGCTGCCCAAGGATTACGAGGGTGAGCAGGACGTGAAGCTGGAACAGGATGGCGACGACGTCACGGTCACCATTGACGGCAACAAGGTGGCCGTCCTGAAGGACGTCGAGGTTGCCGACGTCAACGCGGTGAATATCTCGAAACTGTCTTAAGCTGGGACAAATGCGAAAAAGGGCGGGGTCACGCAGATCCCGCCCTTTTTCGTGTCAGATGGCAGCCTTGCGGCTTTCGTCCAGATAAAGTTCGCGCAGTCGCGTTGCGACCGGGCCGACGGAGCCGTTGCCGACCGCAACGCCGTCGATTTCAACGACCGGCGTCACGAAGGCCGATGCCGACGTCACGAACGCCTCGTCCGCGCCTTGGGCTTCCTCGATCGTGAAGGGGCGCTCTTCGATGGTCATCTGCGCTTCGGACGCAAAACGCAGCAGCGACGCGCGGGTGATGCCGTGCAGGATATCGTTTGACAGCTGGCGTGTGATGATCCGTCCGCCCTTGACGATATAGGCGTTGTTCGACGTGCCCTCGGTCACCTCGCCGTCCTCGACGAACCATGCATCGTCCTTGCCCTGCGACTTCGCCTCCATCTTGGCGATGGAGGGCCAAAGCAGCTGCACGGTCTTGATGTCGCGGCGGTGCCAGCGCAAATCGGGGATGGAAATCACGCGCAAGCCGGTCTTCGCGGCGGGATTGTCGGCCATGCCGGGCTTGTCCCAGCCGAACATCACCACGGTTTGCGGCGTGTCCTCGGGCGGGAAGACAAAGTCCCGGTCGCCGCCGTTGCCGCGTGAAATCTGCAGATAGATCATCCCGTCGGTGATGCCGTTTTCCGCAAGCAGACGGCGATGGGCGGCCAGATACTCGTCGTCGCTGAGCGGGTTTTTCATCTTCAGCTCACCCAGTGAGCGTTTCAGCCGCGCCATGTGCCCGGGAAAGTCGATCAGCTTGCCGTCCAGAACCGACGTTACTTCATAAACGGCGTCGCCCATGACAAACCCACGGTCGAAGATCGACACCTTTGCCTCGGTTTCCGGCATATAGTCGCCGTTCAGATATACGGTGCGGGTCATGTCTCTCTCCTTAGCCCCAAAGGTCAGATGTCGCGGGATAGACGAGACTGCCGTCATACCGCAGCCCGTGATCCCGGTCGTGCGCCAGCAAAAGCGGGCCGTCAAGATCAACGAAATCCGCGCCTTGCGCGACAAGGATGGCGGGCGCCATCGACAGCGATGACGCGGCCATGCACCCGACCATGATGCCGAACCCCGCCTGACGCGCGGCGTCGCGCAGGGCCAGCGCCTCGGTCAGTCCGCCGGTCTTTTCAAGCTTGATGTTGATGACATCATATTTCCCCGCCAAGGCGGCCAACCCGTGCCGGTCGTGGGCGGATTCGTCGGCACAAAGCGGCACGGGCCGGTCGATGCCGCGCAACGCCTCGTCCTGACCGGCGGGCAGGGGTTGTTCGACCAGCGCCACACCCAACGCCGAGAGTTCGGGCGCCAGCGCGGTATATGTCGCGACGTCCCAACCTTCGTTTGCATCGACGATCAGGCGGGATCTGGGCGCACCGTCGCGCACGGCGCGCAGGCGGGGCATGTCGTCGGGGGTGCCAAGCTTGATCTTCAGCAGTGGGCGATGCGCGTTCTGCGCAGCCTTGGCGCGCATGTCGTCGGGTGTGCCAAGCGACAGCGTGAACGCGGTTTCCAGCACCTGCGGCGCGGGAAGACCTGCCAGTTCGTGAACGGGCCGACCTGTCGCCTTGGCCTGCCAGTCCCACAGCGCGCAGTCCACGCCGTTACGGGCTGCACCAGCCGGCAGTGCGTCCTGCAGCGCCGCGCGGTCGATGTCTGCCGGAAGGCCAGCGATTTGTTCAGCCACGCTTTCCAGACTTTCGCCGTAACGCGGATAGGGGACGGTTTCCGCGCGTCCGGTGATGCCATCGCGGGTGACCCGCACCTCGATCACCGGAACTTCGGTCCGGGCGCCGCGGGCAATGACGAAGGCGCCTTCAAACGGAAAACGCAGCACTTCGGTTGTGATCATGCGCTGTCCCTTTAGCGATTCGGCAGTTGTTTCATGCGCTATCGCCTAACACGGCAGCCTACGCGCAAGAGGAAAATCTCATCGAAAATCGACATAAAAGTGAAATGTTAGCGCTGACAAGTGAAGGCAAACGTTGACAGACTGCTGATTGGTCGGGCAACGTTGGTTCCAGCGCAGGCAAATACGACCTGAGCACAGCATACCCAGGGTGGCGCGCGGGGAGGCGTCGTCACCCAATCGGGGAGGAGCACAGGTCCCGCGCCGCATCGGCCGGGACCTGTTCATTTCTAGAAGTCGAACAGATCAGACAGGAAATGCTCGCGCTTGCGCTTGCGCCGGTAACGGTCGTCATCGTCGTCATCATCGCGGTCACGACGACGTTCGTCACGGTAATCGGCGCGCCGCGTATCGTGGCTCTCGTCCCGGTCGTAACGGTCATCCCGACGGTCGCCGCCCCGGTGGTCGCGGCTGTCACGGCGATTATCGCCCCTGACGTCGCGGTCGTCGTCCCGCCGTACTTGGGCGGCCTGACCAATGTCTCCCGCGGCGCGGTCAACGATCTTGTCCAGCTCTCCGCGGTCCAGCCAGACGCCACGGCATTTGGGGCAGTAGTCGATCTCGACCCCGCTCCGCTCGGTCATGATCATGGTTTCGCCGTCAACGGGACACTGCATCGGGGATCGCACTCCTTCAATTCGTGGGCGACAGGTGGGGTCTTGCGGGCGCGACCGCAACCCGACCCGGCCGATTTCGCCTGCGGCGTTCAGACGCGGGGGCGGGGTTTTGCCGCTGGCAACGGCGCAGGCATCGCCGACAGAAGCTGCCGGGTATAGGGCGCGCGCGGGGCGGACATGACCTGATCGGTCGGCCCGTCTTCGACGATACGGCCTGCCTGCATGACCAGAACACGGTCGGTTACCGCGCGAACGACCGACAGGTCGTGGCTGATAAACAGCCACGCCAGATCGTGTTCGGTGCGCAACCGCGCCAATAGGTCCAGAACCTGCGCGCGCACCTGCACATCAAGGGCGCTGACCGCCTCGTCCAGAATGACAAGGCGGGGGCGGATGATCAGTGCGCGGGCGATGGCGATGCGCTGACGCTGTCCACCTGAAAACTGGTGGATGTGACGCTCCATCGCATCGGCTGAAATCCCGACCTGATCCAGCGACTGCGCCACGCGGTCCCGCCAGTCGGCCGGACGGCCAGTCAGGTTGAACGGTTCGGCCACAAGTCGATCAACCCGCCAGCGGGGATCGAAACTGCCGAACGGGTCCTGAAAGACGACCTGCACCTTGGCACGCAACGCAGGGGGCATCCGAGCATCGACGGGCTGGCCGTCCAGCGTGATCCGGCCGCCCTGCAACGGCTCCAACCCCAGAATGGCGCGGGCAAGTGTGGATTTGCCAGAGCCGGATTCGCCGACCAGTCCGACGGACTCGCCGCTGGATATCCCGAAGGTGACACCGTCCACGGCACGCAGAATTGGTCTGGGGGCAAACAGTGCGGGTCGGGGCAGGGCGTAGTCGCGCACCGCCGCCTGGACACTTAGGATCGGCGCGGCATCCGCGCGCGGTTCAGGGCGCTGCGGCTGGTGGCTGGTGGCGGCAATCAGTCGGCGGGTATAGTCGGTCGTCGGTGCGGTCAGCGCCTGCTGTGTCGGCCCGTGTTCGACGACGACGCCATCCTGCATGACAGTCACGCTGTCGGCCATTTCAGCGATCACGCCCAGATCGTGGGTGATCAGCAAAAGCCCCATCCCCTCATCCCGGACCAGCCCGCGCAGCAGATCAAGGATCTGCGCCTGTGCGGTCACGTCCAGCGCGGTCGTCGGCTCGTCCGCGATCAGCAGGTCGGGCGCGTCGGCGATGGCCATGGCGATGGCCACACGCTGCCGCTGACCGCCCGACAGCTGATGGGGAAACAGCTTGAGGGGAAAGCGGGGGTGGGGCAGGCCTACCCGGTCAAGCTTGTCTCGTGCCACGCGCAGGGCACTTCGGCGGTCAAGGCTGTGGTGGCGGCGCAGGACCTCGGCCACCTGATCGCCGATGGTCATCAGGGGGTTCAAGGCCGTCATGGGTTCCTGCGAAATCAGGCCGATGCGGCTGCCGCGCAAATCGTTCATGGCGCTGTCGGGCAGGGTCAGCAGGTTCTGTCCGTCCAGCGTCACGGCACCTGTAGCGGTTGCGCCGTCGGGCAGCAGGCCGATGATCGCCAGCGCTGTCATCGACTTTCCCGACCCGCTTTCCCCGACCAGTCCGGTCACCTGACCGCGCGGCAGCGACAGGCTGACGTCGCGCAGGACAGACCGCCCGGCGATCGTCACGTTCAGGTTCGCCACCTCGATCATGTCAGTCGCGCCTGAAGCCGTGGGTCCAACGCATCCCGGAACCCGTCCCCCAGCAGGTTCAGCCCCAGGACCGTCAGTACGATGCAAAGCCCGGGGATCAGGGCCACGTGCGGGGCCAGGGTGACCAGCGTCTGCGCCTCGGCCAGCATGCGGCCCCAACTGGGGGTGGGGGGCTGTGCGCCAAGCCCGACATAGGACAGGCCCGCTTCGGCCAGGATACCCAGCGAAAACTGGATCGTGCCCTGCACGATCAGAAGGCCCGCGATGTTCGGCAGGATGTGTTCCCAACTGATCCGCGCTGGGCCCTTGCCCGCAGTCTGCGCGGCCCGGACGTAGTCCAGCGTCCATATCGGCAGCGCCCCGGCCCGCGTCACACGCGCAAAGACGGGAATGTTGAAGATGCCAATGGCGATGATGGCGTTGACGGCGGACGGTCCCAGCGCGGCCGTGATCAGGATCGCGATCACCAGCGACGGGAAGGCAAAGATCAGATCGTTGCCGCGCATCACCAGATCGTCCAGCCAACCGCCCCGGTTGGCGGCCGCCAGAAGCCCCAGTGGGATCCCGGCCGCCATGCCGATGCCGACCGCGACCAGCGCGACGGCCAGCGACGTGCGGCCCCCGATCATCACCATCGACAGGATGTCCCGGCCCAGCTGATCGGTCCCGAACCAGTGCTGGGGCGACGGCGATTGCAGCTTGGCCGCGATGTTGACGCCGGTCACGCCATAGGGCGTCCAGACGAACGACAAAAGCGCCGCGCCGATGGCCAGCGCCGTCAGCACGGCCCCTAGGGTCAGACCGACGCGCATCAGCCGCGCAGCCTTGGATCGACGGCGGCATAGGCCAGATCGACCAGAAACGTGACGACGATCACCGCCGCGACCATGACCAGCACCGCGGACTGCACCACGACCAGGTCGCGCTGGGTGATTGCCTGAAAGATCATCCGTCCCAATCCGGGCAGGAAAAAGACGTTCTCGATGATGATCGCGCCGGCCAGCAGGAACGAAAACTGCATGCCCATGATCGTCAGGACCGGGATCAGCGCATTGCGCAGCGCATGGCGCCGAAGGGCCTGCCCACGGCTCAGCCCCTTGGCGCGGGCGGTGCGAACATAGTCCTGACCCATCGTTTCGATCAGGGCTGACCGCAGCACGCGGGAGAGGATCGCGGCTTGGGGCAGGGCCAGCGCGACGGCGGGCAGCAGCAGGGCCCGCAGTGCGGCAACAGGGTCCGACCAGCCGGGAAAACCGCCTGCCGGCAACCAGCGCAGATTGACCGAAAAGACCAGCACCAGCAGCATCGCAAACCAGAAGTTCGGCAGCGCGACACCCAGCTGCGCGCCCGCCATCAGGCCCACATCGGTCGCGCGACCCCGGCGGCCAGCCGCGAACATGCCCACGGGGAACGCCACGACCACCGCCAGAACCAGCGCCATGACCGCCAGCGGCAGCGACACCGCCAGCCGGTCAAGGATCATCCCCGCAACCGGGGTCTTGTAGGCAAGGCTGGTCCCCAGATCGCCCGTCAGCACACCCCCCAGCCAGTGGGCATAGCGGGCTGGCCACGGTAGGTCCAAACCCATCTGCGCGCGGAGTGCGGCGACGGTGTCGGGCCGCGCGCCAGTGCCCAGCATGAAACTTGCCGGATCGCCCGGCACCAGATCGACGACCGCGAAAATGACGATCGACGCGACCCACAGCCCCAGGATCAGGGTCAGGACGCGCCGCAGGATCACGCCGGTCATCGCGGGGTCATGTCCCCGGAACCTGAAGCTTGCCAAGGATCGGCATGTCGTCGGACGGATCGACGTTATGGCGTTCGATCATGCGGTGAACGTGGGGCGGGTCGTCGCCGCGATGAAGGCGGTGCAGCTCATCGGTGACGCCCGCATCTGATTTCGTGCGGCGCAAGTTGTGGCGCACATATTCGTCCCACGTAGCGATGTGATAGGATTCGGACCACTTTTCAGGCTCTTCAAGATCGCGCAACAGCGCCCAGTTCCGCGCGCCGTCGCGACGCCGGATGCCCCGGCGTTGACGCATCAGGCGCAGGAATTCGGCCGTGTCTTCGGGGGCGATCTCGTAATCGACCATGACCATGATCGGGCCGGATCTGCCGCGCAGCCCCAGGGCCAGTGGCGGCGGCTGAAAGCGGTTCAGCGGGTCCAGATCCAGCTTGCCGAATTCGGGCTGCTTGAACCAGTGTCCCAGAACGGCCCCAAGGATCAGCAGGCCCGCCGCACATGTCAGTGCCATCTGGATCGAATAGGCACCCGCGACGCCGCCCCACAGCCACGCGCCAATCGCCATCCCGCCAAAGGTGCAGGTCTGATACATCGCCAAGGCGCGCGCCACGACCCAGCGCGGGGTGGACAGCTGCACCGTCACGTTGAACAGCGACAACGCCAGAACCCAGCTTGCCCCCGCAGGCAGCAACGCCAGCCCCTGCAGCCATGCATTATCGGTCAGGCCAAGGGCCAGACACGCACCGGCAAAGCACAGGAACGCCAAACGCACGATCCGTTCGTTATTCAAATGCTCTCTCAGGATAGGGTTCAGCCCGGCACCGACGATCGCGCCGACGCCAAAGCAGCCCAACAGCAGGCCCAGCATCAAGGACCCACCTTCGGGGTGGGATTTCGCGATCAGCGGCAGCAGCGCCATCACCACGACCGCCGCCAGACCGAACAGCGACGCACGAAACATCACGCGCATCAGGTTCGGCGACAGCGCGACGTAACGCAGGCCCGCGGCAATCGCAGGGGCCAGCGGTTCAGGCGGTGCGGATCGGACGCGAGGCGCGGGCTTCCACCGCGACATCGCGAACAGCAGCGGCACATAACTGACGGCGTTCACGGCAAAGGCCGCCGCCGCCCCGAACGCCGCCACGATCAGACCGCCCGCAGCCGGTCCCACGGACCGCATCAGGTTGAACCCGACCGAGTTCAGCGTGACGGCGCCGGGCAGGTCCTCTCGGGGGACGAGATCACCCATGCTGGCCTGCCACGGCGGGTTGTAAAGCGCCTGACCCGTCCCGATCAGAAATGTCAGCAGCAACAGCGTGGCGGGCGTCAGCATTCCCATCCACGCAAAGATCGTCAGCAGGACCGACATCCCACCCATGATCAGGATCGCGACCATCAACAGTCGCCGCCGTTCGAAGATGTCGGCCAACGCGCCGGACAACAACGCAAACAGCATGATCGGCAGGGTGTTCGATGCCTGAACCAGAGCCACCAACGTCGCGCTGTCAGTCAGCTGTGTCATCATCCACGCCGCCCCGACCGCCTGCACCAGTCCGCCGAAGTTGGAAATCAGCGTGGCCGCCCACAGGTTGCGGAATGCCGTGTGCCGAAACGGGGTGAACGGGGATGATCGTGCCATGTTGCGACACTAGCGTTCGGCACCGGAAGGGCAACGGCCCCCGAGCGGGTTTCTGCGCACCGCGTCGTGTTCGGCCAAACGCATACCCGATTCACTCAATGCGCTGTCGACCATTGTCTTCAAACGAAAAACCCGCCCTAGGGGAAGGGCGGGTTTTACGGTCAGTCCGGGCAGATCAGGCGCGGTTGATCAGCCGCAGGATCAACAGCAGGATGACTGCGCCGATGGTCGAGAAGATGATCGCGCCCAAGATGCCGCCGCCCGCGGTGAAGGTCAGACCGACCGCCGGGAACAGGAAACTGGCGATCAGAGCGCCGACGATCCCGACGACGATGTTCATGACCAGCCCTTGGCCGTGACCCTTGACGATCTGACCGGCCAGCCACCCAGCGATGGCGCCGATGATGATTGCGATGATAAGTGCGGTTCCAGTCATCTCACTGATACTCCTGAGTGTCGTTCAGCGCGCAAGTCGCGCAGATATCATCAAACGCAACTTGGCGGCGTTTCGACGCGGTCCTTTGAAGGCAGCGCAATATTCACGAAAGGGTGCGGCATTTCGGACACGCGTTCACGGAACTCGGCACAAATGTCGCAATCGCGTGAAGCGCGCAGCATTTATGTCACGAACGATGCCCAAACGCCCAAATTCACGGTCGGGCGATATTGACGAATGATCGGTTGGAACGGCGAATGCGACCATGCGGAACCCTGTCACGGCCCTGTCGTTTTTCACGCGGATGGCCCGTTGCTTTTCTTCCGTCCCTGTCATCGGGCTCCGCCCGCCCGGAATTTAAGGATTACATATGCGTATCGCAGCAATGATGATCGCGGCGGCGCTGGCTTTGGCCGGTTGCGCCCCCGAGCCGCAGGTCACGGCGACCCCGTCGATGAACCTGACCGTGCCCGCCATCTATAACGCCCGCGTCGATACCGGCCCCAATGGCGAGCCGTTGGACATTGCCGCGATCAAGCCGGCCTACCTGGCCAACCGCAACCAGCGCGCCGAAGTGGCCTATAACGGCCCTGAAGCGCCAGGCACCATCGTCGTCGATCCGTATGCGCGGGTTCTGTATTTCGTGCACTCCCCCGGGCAGGCAACGCGCTACGGCATCGCCGTGGGTCGCGCCGGGACCGGTTTTGCTGGTGAAGGCACGATCCAGCGCAAGGCGCGTTGGCCGTCCTGGACCCCGACTGCCAACATGGTCTCGACCGAACCGGAACTGTATTCCCAGTTCCGCAACGGCGTCGGAGGCGGGCTGAGCAACCCGCTGGGTTCACGTGCGCTGTATCTGTATCAAGGTGGTCGCGACACGATGTACCGCATCCACGGCACGATGGACCCGTCGTCCATTGGCAAAGCGACCTCGGCTGGCTGTATCCGCTTGTTCCAGCAGGACATCATGGATCTGTTCGACCGCATCCCCGTTGGCACCAAGGTACATGTCCGCACGCAGGGCGAAAGCGCCGCGCAGGAAGGCCCGCTGGTCGAAACGCCCGACGGCTACATGCAGCCCGCGCAGGTCGTGGCCGCTGCCGCACCGGCGAACTGAGCCCAGCTTTCTGAACTAAAAAACGACGCCCCGGCCATCCGCGCCGGGGCGTTTCTTTTTGCGCCAAGCCGGGTTCCCCGGATGCGGGCGCGCTGCTATTCCAAGCGGGCCGATCCGTGACGGAATACCACCGATGCTTCGACCCGCAGTCTTGCGCCTGACATTGTCCCTGATGGCTGCCATCACGGCCTGTCTGGGACTGTCTGCGTCGGCCGTGACGGCCCGAGAGACGATGGACATCTATCGCTTCGTCCCGGTCCCGGTTCCGTCGCTTGCGCCGATGACGTCAAACGCGCCGGTGGCGCGCGAAACCGGCGCGCGTCGCTGCACCGATGACGGGCGCAGCTGCATCAGCGTCAAAACCTATTTCGCCGATGTCTGCACCACGATCGAGGTCGCCTCGATCGAAAACCAGCTGGACCCCAACTTTCTGGCGCGCCTTCTGTGGAAGGAAAGCCTGTTCGAGCCAGAGGCGATTTCGCCCGTCGGCGCACTGGGCATCGCGCAGTTCATGCCGGGCACGGCCGAGCTGCGCGGCCTGAAGGACCCGTTCAACCCCGCCGAGGCCATCCACGCATCCGCCGATTATCTGCGCGACCTGATCGACGGGTTCGGCAATATTGGCATGGCCGCCGTCGCCTATAACGGTGGCGAGGGGCGGGCCGGTCGCTTCAAGGGGACAGGTGGCAACCTGCCGTTTGAAACGCAGGATTATGTCATCGCCATCACAGGGATGGACGCGTGGAAATGGCGCGACAGTCCGCCCGCGACCAAGGACATCGACCTGCGGCTGGACAAGGTTGCGAACTTCCGCGAGGCGTGCATCGAGCTGGCGGGTACCCGCAAGCTCAAGGAATTCTCGACTCCGCAGCGGGCATGGCCGTGGGGTGTGATCGTCGCGTCCCACCCCCAGCAGGCAGGTGTCCAGCGCCAGATCAGCGTCCTGAACCGCCGACTGAGGCCCATTCTGGGTGGCAAGCGGGTGGGCTATGTCCGCAAGACGCTGAACGGCAGCCAGCGCAAGATCTACACCGCACAGATCGGCTATTCCTCCAGAAACGAGGCGGCGGCGTTCTGCACGCGCCTTCGCGCCGTCGGAGGGCGCTGCATCGTATTGAAGAACTGACGGGCACAACCTGAACGCGTGCAACGGCGCCGGGCGTACAGCTGTCGGTCGCACGGACAAGATTGCCGCCGTGGTGGGCATCGACAGATTCTGGCACGGTCTTCTGGCAACATCGTGCCGATCCGCTGAACGCTGCAAAGAAATTATTGCCCTGCGATCGATGGCGGCGCCAGAATTCACCACACATACCGTGACTGACATGTTTTGCATCGCCATCAGTCAGACCGAATGCCGACCTCGACGGGCCACGACGCCCGTCTGACCTGATCGACAGACAGTGCTGGACGGGTGGCCAAACTGATGAAAGCGCATATTGACGCGCTTGGATCGGAGGATCCATGGACGTAGAGCAGATCGCATCTTTCCCCACCCGCGCCGGCATCGCCAACCTTCCCAGGCAACCCCACGAGGTTACGATCCCGAACCTAAAACCGTCAGACGGCGGGCTGGACGCGCTGCCCAAACAGCCCCACGAGGTCACGATGCCGGAGCTTAGTCCAGCGACTGGCGGGCTGGACGGTCTGCCCAAGCAGCCGCATGAGGTCGTTCAGCCATTTGCCAACGCATCAGACCAGGGGCCCCGCCATCCCGATGCCCCGGGCGTGGGATACGGGTCGATGATCCCCGATATCCTTGGTTCGTTCATCAGGCCCGATGGCCAAGGCTCACCCGCCATACAAGGTCCCTTGGATCTCGCGCAGGAGGGAGCCAAGCGCCAGGAGCCGAAGAAAACGGATTATGAATTCGGGACCTTCAATGTCTACGGAGACAAAGGCTACGACAAGCAATCTGATCTCGACATACTTGGAGATTTTGCCGCCGGTAAGGCATCTGAGGGTCAAAAGCCGCTGGACGTGGTCGGCTTTCAGGAAGCAGACAACCAAAAGGCCGCCGCACAGATTGCAGGCGAAATGGCCCAAAACGGCATGAACGGGTATATGAGCGACGGTGGAAATCCGATCTATTGGAACGCGTCCAAGTTCGACCTCGTTCATCAGGAAACTCTTGTCATCCACGACAAGAACCAGCTGCCGTCTGGCGAGGGGACGCCGAGTGACATCGACAAGGATAAAAAGTCCGACCAGCGGCGGACAACGTCGTTCGTCGTGCTGAAAGACAAAGAGACCGGTGCCGAGATTTTGGTGACGAACCGTCATCAGGATCACAATCCGCCGGACAAAGACCATACCCGCAACAGGGAAGCCCACATCAACAAGACCAATATTAAGGCCGATGAGTTGAAAGAGAAGTTTCCGGGCATCAGTGCACGTGTCGACCTGGGCGACTTCAATCAATATGATCCTGGGAAAAGCGGCCCGACCTACAAAGGCAACGAGCAGTACGACACTCGCACCAAAACCGATGCTATTGACCATATTTTGTCAGAGGGTCAGGATTTTCCCACGACCTCTAAACCCGAGGTCCTGACACCGTTCGGAGAGGACGGCTTTCACGGTGATGAAGACGGCGGCCATTCGCTGATGTCACAGACCATCTCCGTCACTTCGAGCGAAAGAGAGCGTGCCCACGCCAAAGGGGACAATGCGACCGCAGAAAATGGCGCAGGCGCAGTTTTCTACCAGAACTCGAATTACGGTGGCGACGCCTGGGCATTCGGGTTCGGCAGAGAGAATGGTCCCAAACACTCAGAGTGGAACGACCGGACGTCGTCGATTGCCGTGACGCCCGACAAGGGACTGACCGCCTACAAGGATGCGCATGAGGACGGTCAGCAAGGTCTGAAGGTCGACACGTCAACGCCGAATGTCGGCAAGGACTGGAACGACAAGATATCAGCGTTCGACTGGTAATCTCACGCCCGATCAGCGCGCGTCTTCGCCCCCGTACGCGGGGGCGAGTTACCATTCACGACGAGCAGAGTTTACTCGGTCCAGCGTACCTTCGTCAGATCATTTGCAGGCGTGGGTGAGTTTTTCCACAACCCTTCGATACGAGCATCGGCAACACCGGTCTTTGCCAACTGGAACAGAAACGCGTTGACATAGTCGTGGGCCAGCATTTCCTGCGCCTGACGCAGCAGCGTGCTGCGCTGGGCCGGGTCAACGGTCGCGTTCAGCTGATCGATCAGCTCAACGAACGCCGGTTTCGCGTAGTGGAAATAGTAATCCGGACGGGCATAGATATCGATGTCCAGCGGCTCGACATGGCTGATGATCGTCAGGTCGAAATCGCCCCCCTTGAAGACCGATTCCAGCCACTGCGCCCATTCCATGTTGATGGTCTGCGTCTCGATCCCGACATCGCGCAGCTGCGCCGCGATGATTTCACCGCCGCGGCGGGCGTAGGGGGGCGGGGGCAGGGCCAGACGCAGGGCGAGGCCGCTGATGCCAGCCTCTTGCAACAACGCCTTTGACTTGGCCGGATCATAGGCGGACAGGGCCGTCAGGTCTTCATAATCAGGGTTGTGGGGGGCGAAATGGCTGCCGATGGGCGTGCCATAGCCGTACATCGCCCCGTCGATCACCGCCTGACGGTCGATGGCGTGGGCGATCGCTTCACGCACTTTGACGTTGTCCAATGGCGGTTTGGCGTTGTTCATCGCAAGGATGGTTTCCCCTTCGGTCGTACCGACAATCACCTTGAACCGCGGGTCGGCCTTGAACTGCTCCAACGTTTCGGGCGCGGGATAATTCGGGAACGCATCGACATCGCCCGACATCATCGCCGCAAACGCGGCCGTCGGATCGGGGATGAACCGGAAGGTGGCCGAGGTCAGGGCGGGCATGTCGCCCCAATAGCCGTCGAACGCGTCCAGTCGGACGTGGTCGCCCTGCACCCAGTCGCCAAACCGGAACGGGCCGGTGCCGACGGGGGCGGTGCCTTCGGTCGCCGCAGATGCCGGGTCCAGCATCGCGGCGTCGCCCCATGCCATCTTCCACGCAAAGTTGCCGTCGGGCGCCTTCAGGGTGATGCGGGCGTGGTCGGGGGCTACCGCTTCGACCGTGTCGATGCCCTCAAACAGCGCCTTCTGCGGGTTCGTCGAATCCGCCGCGCGGGCGCGGTCCAGCGAAAAGACGACGTCGGACGCGTCAAACTCTGCGCCGTCGTGGAATTTGACCCCGGTGCGCAGCTTGAAGTCATAAACCTTGCCCGAAGCGTCCACCTGCCAGCTTGACGCCAGCCCGGGCTGGATGGTGCCATCGGGGGCAAACCGGGTCAGGCCCTCGAACAGGTTCTGATAGGTGATCTCATCAACCGCTGCTGCTGAGTTGCCCGTAGGGTCCAGAACCGGCGGCTCCAGCACCATGCCGATGGTGATCGTGTCCTTGGCCGCCAGCGCGGGGCCGGCTGCGGCGGCAAGCAGAGCTGCGGTGATCAGGATGCGGTGCGGCATGGGTCAGGCTCCGGGCGGTCAGGGACGGGCTGGTGGGGTCGCAGGCGGATGCTTGGCCGAATTGGCCAAGGGATCAAGTCATTTTCAGGGCCGTGTTTGGTCTTAGTGGATCATGGGTTTGCGCGGCGGGCGTGGGCGCAGCGTTTCCGTCATCTGCTGCGCAGGTCCCGCAAGCAGCAGCCAAAGCGAGGTGATCAGCAGGCCATGGACGGCCCACGTCTCGGCCTGGAAATCGTCGATGATCATCCATGCGGCGAAGACCACCCACGCCGCCGCCATCGGCAGCGAAATCCAGCGCCACCGCTGGGTGCGTACGGGATGGATGAACTTGACGTTCAGAAACATCGCGACGGCCAACACCACGACCACGAACAGCGTGATGCGCCAGTCCGGGCGCAGCGCGAACAGAACCAGCACCACCATGTTCCAGCACGCCGGAAAGCCCGCAAAGGAATAATCCCGCGTTTTCATACGCGTATCGCAGAAATAGATGACCGAACCATAGGTGATCGCGATGATTGCGACCCAGCCGGTCCACCCGTCCAGCAGCCCGGATTTGAACAGCGCGTAGGCGGGGATGAACACATACGTCAGATAGTCTATGATCAGGTCCATCAGGACGCCGTCATAGGTCGGCCAGATGTCCCGCACCTTATACCGCCGCGCCAGTGGCCCATCGATGCCGTCCACGACCAGCGCGACGACCAGCCACGCGAACATGGCCGACCAGCGTTCTTCGACGGCGGCCAGCATGGCAAGCATCGACAGAACCGCACCGGTGGCGGTCAGCAGATGAACAGACAGGGCTTTGATACGTGGTGTCATGACGAGCTTGTGACATTCAGCCGACTGTGGCGCAACCTTGTTGCCGCAGCGCAGCGCAGCGCCGTCAGCCGTCAGTCGCCCAGCGGCAGGGCGGTCGTCGCCTTCATCTGCTCCATCGACAGCAGCGCGGTCACGTTCTGGATGCGCACTTCGGAAATCAACGACTGATAGAAACGGTCATACGCCCGTGCGTTTCGGACCTGCACCTTGAGGATATAGTCGATATCCCCCGCCAGCCGGTGCGCTTCGATGACCTCGGGTCGAGAGCGGACGGCAGACATGAACCGCGCGGCCCAGTCGGCGTCGTGTTCGGAGGTGCGGATCAGGACAAAGAAACACGCTTCCAGCCCGACCGCCTCGGCGTCCAGAATCGCCACCTGCGCACGGATGACGCCCGACTCTTTCAGGCGCCGGATTCGGTTCCACACAGGGGTCCGCGAGGCCCCGACGCGGGTCGCGATTTCGTCCAGCGGCAGGCTTGCATCCTGCTGCAGCAGGGACAGTATCTTGCGGTCTGTCCCGTCAAGGCGGACGGTTGTCCCGTCTGTGTCAGCCATATGGCAAATCCTTCCACGTCGCGGCGCGGCACCGAAACTCCGTTCTTATTTCCCAGTGATAATGGCAAATCGCAAGGCAAATTTTCTATATAGAGTGGATACGCAACCAGACAGGTGACGCATGTCCAAGGCCTTCGCCATTTCGCAAACGACTCCGGCCGTCCTGACGGCCAACGACCTGCGATCGGGCCGATGTGTCTGGATGGCGGGGCAGGGCTGGACGACCGACCCGCGCGGCGCGACGCTGTTTGACGACCAGGGTGCCGCCGATCTGGCACTGCTGGACGCACAGGCGCAGGCCCATATCGTCGTCGGCCCCTATCTGGTCGAGGCGCGGCGTACGGACACAGGTCCCGCCGCTGCCCATTTCCGCGAAGATTTCCGCCATCACGGCCCCTCGGTCGAGACGTTGGCGCAGGACGTGAAAGATCTGGCCCATGTTTGACGCCACCCCCGAACCAAATGCCTATCTGCGCCACCGCGCAGCCCAGTTCCGCGCGCAGGTCGCCCGTCGTCTGGACGGCAGCCTGACCGAGGATGAATTCCGCCCGCTGCGTCTGATGAACGGCGTCTATCTGCAGCTGCACGCCTATATGCTGCGGATCGCGATCCCCTATGGCACGATCAACCCCGATCAGATGCGCCAGTTGGCAATGATCGCGGATCGGTGGGACCGTGGCTATGGCCACTTCACCACGCGGCAGAACATCCAGTTCAACTGGCCGTCGCTGGTCGATATCCCCGACATGCTGGATGCGTTGGCCGATGTCGGCCTGCACGCGATCCAGACCAGCGGGAACACCATCCGCAACGTCACTACCGACGCCTTCGCCGGCGCCGCGGCGGACGAGGCAGACGATCCCCGTCCGTGGGCAGAACTGCTGCGCATCTGGTCGACCGACCATGCCGAATTCCAGTTCCTGCCGCGCAAGTTCAAGATCGCCATTTCCGGCGGCGCGGCGGACCGGGCAGTCGTACCCGCCCACGATATCGGCCTACGGCTGAAGCATCAGGACGGCGTTTTGGGCTTTGAGGTCTGGATCGGCGGCGGTTTGGGTCGAACGCCGATTCTGGGCAAGGTCGTTCGCGACTTCCTGCCCGCCGACGACCTGCTGCCCTATGTCGAAGCGATCCTTGCGACCTATAACCTGTCGGGTCGTCGCGACAACAAATACAAGGCGCGCATCAAGGTGACCGTCGCCGAACGCGGTCTGGACGTCATGCGCGCCGAGATCGAGGAAGAATTCCTGCGCCGCCGCGCGGACTTCAACGGCCCCGGTGCGGCGCTGCTGGACGAATTGCGCGCGCGGTTCGCCCCGCCCGCATTCCGTGCCCCCGACGACGCGGCCTATCTCGCCGCGCGTGACGCGGACCCGGTGTTCCGGTCGTGGGCCGACACCAACCTGTCGGCGCACAAGGCGCCGGGATATGCTGGTGTGACCGTCTCGCTCAAAGGCGTCGAGGCGATCCCCGGTGATGCGACGTCGTCGCAGATGCGCCTGCTGGCCGATCTGGCCGAACGCTTTGGGCACAGCGACCTGCGCATCCAGCACGACCAGAACGTCGTGCTGCCCCATGTCCATCTGTCGGACCTGCCCGCGCTTTATGGCGAACTGCGCACCGCCGGTCTTGGCGCGGCGAATGCCGGGCTGATCACGGACATCATTTCCTGCCCCGGCATGGATTTCTGCACGCTCGCAACCGCCCGGTCGGTGCCGATCGCGCAGGAACTGCAGGCGTATGTGCGCTCGCGCGATCTGGAACATGACATCGGCCTGTTCGATGTGCGGATTTCCGGCTGCATCAACGCCTGCGGGCACCACCACTTGGGCCATATCGGCATTCTGGGGCTGGATCGCGCCGGGGTCGAAAACTATCAGATCACGCTGGGCGGGGACGGCTATGACATCCCCACCATTGGCGAACGCGCGGGGGCTGGCTTCCCCTATGATCAGGTGGTTCCGGCCATCGGGCGGCTTCTGGATACCTATCTGGACGTGCGCGAAGATGCGGGCGAGCGCTTCATCGATGCGCTGCGACGTCTGGGCCCGGCACCCTTCAAGGCCGCGCTTTACCCGGTCGAGGCGGCCCATGCTTGATTCAAATCTGGACGCGCGCGCGGCGTCCCTGAATGCGCGTTACCGCCACAAGGCGGGGATCGAGGTGTTGCGGGCCGCCTTGGCCGACCCGCAACTGGGCAAGGTCGCGCTGGTTTCCAGCTTCGGCGCGGAATCCGTGGTGCTGCTGCACATGCTGTCGGTCGTCGCGCCGTCGACGCCAGTCCTGTTCATCGACACCGAGATGCTGTTTCCCGAAACACTGGAGTATCAGCGCAGCGTCGCCGAACGGCTGCCCTTGACCGACATCCGCATCATCCGCGCGACCGAGGCGGAAATTGCCGCGGCCGATCCGGATGGGACGCTTCACAAGACCCGGCCGGATGCCTGCTGCGACCTGCGCAAGGTGGTGCCGCTGGAACGGGTCCTGTCCGGCTTTGACGGCTGGATCACGGGGCGCAAGCGCTTTCAGGGTGGCGCGCGCAAGGAGCTGGAATTCTTTGACGCCGAACACCCCTCGCGGCTGCGGGTAAATCCGTTGGCGCATTGGCGCCCCGAGGATGTGCGCGAATACATGGACGAAAACGGCCTGCCCCGGCATCCGCTGGTGGCCAAGGGCTATCCCTCGATCGGCTGCGCGCCCTGCACGTCGCCCGTCAAGGCCGGCGAAGATCAACGCGCCGGACGCTGGCGCGGCGAAGAGAAGACAGAATGCGGCATCCACTTCATCGGGGGAAAAATGGTCCGCGGACCGATCAAGGAGACCGACATCATGGGAGACGCCCAGCCCACCACGCCAGAACCAGCCGAGCAGTCTGCTCAGCAGACCGGCCCCCAGACTGCGCCCGAGGTTCCTGCCGTTGACGCCGACGCGCCGGTACTGGTGCGCGACGACGGCTTTCATCCCGTCGACGGGCAGCCACAGGCCGTGATCGCGCCGGATACAGACCCGACGACGCTGGGCCAGTACCTGAACGCCGAGCTGATCGCCGTGGATTTTCCTGCAATGGGCGACGGGCGGGGCTTCACGCTGGCGCGGCGCCTGCGCGCACTGGGCTACAGCGGACGGCTGCGGGCCACGGGGCGCCTGATCGCGGATCAGTACGCCATGGCCCGCCGTGTGGGCTTTGACGAGGTCGAGATTTCGGCCGAACTCGCGCGTCGCCAGACGCAGGACCAATGGACCTACCGGGCCGACTGGCGCGAATGGGACCACCGCGCGCAGCTGGCGGGCTAGCCCCCGCCTGCGCTTTCACGTAATCCAACCCGCGGATGGGATGATGACACTGGACTTGCCTGTGACCGATTTGACCGAAACCCAATCGACCAAGACGATCGTGCCGGATGCGCAGACCGTGTTGTCGGTCAGGCACTGGAACGACCACCTGTTTTCCTTCCGCGTGACGCGACCGCCAAGCCTGCGGTTCCGGTCGGGCGAATTCGTCATGATCGGTCTGATCGGCGAAAACGGAAAGCCGATCCAAAGGGCGTATTCCATCGCCAGCCCGTCTTGGGACGACGAGCTGGAGTTCTATTCGATCAAGGTCGCGGACGGCCCGCTGACGTCGCGCCTGCAGCATATCCAGCCGGGCCAGCAGATCATCCTGCGGCCGAAACCCGTGGGCACGCTGGTGCTGGACGCGCTGCTGCCCGGCAAGCGGCTGTGGTTCTTGGCGACCGGCACCGGCATCGCGCCGTTTGCCAGCCTGATGCGCGACCCCGACACGTTCGAACGGTATGAGCAGGTCATCATGATGCATACCTGCCGCACGGTCGATGAACTGGCCTATGGCCAGGAACTGGTCACGCATCTGAAACACGACCCGCTGCTGTCTGAGATGTACGGCGAAAACTTTGCCGACCGGCTGCTCTATTACCCCACCACCACCCGAGAGGCGTTCAGCTATACCGGGCGCATCACCGACAACCTGACCTCGGGCAAGGTCTTTGCCGATCTGAACCTGCCGGTGATGAACCCGGTCGAAGACCGCGCGATGGTCTGCGGCAGCCTTGCGTTCAACGTGGATGTGAAACACGTGCTGGAAAGCTTTGGCCTGAACGAAGGTGCCAACAGCGAACCCCGCGAATTCGTGGTGGAAAAGGCCTTCGTCGGCGAAGGCGTTTAGCCGCAAAGGGGGGCTGCCGCCCCCGCCGCGTTCCGCGTCTCCCCCGCGGATATTTTCGTGACGAAGATGATACGTCAGGGCAGGGGCCCCGCGCCCCGATGCTCTTCGTCATTCAAGTATCCCGGGGGTCCGGGGGCTGGCCCCCGGCTCTCGGCCCGATCACATGTTGGGTCGGAGACGCCCGTTGACAGCCCCGGCACACATCCCCATGTTGCCGCCCCGAACCGTCACCTGAGGTTGTCCATGCCCGTCGTCGTTGTCGAATCCCCTGCGAAAGCCAAGACGATCAACAAGTATCTGGGCGACAGCTACACGGTGCTGGCGTCCTTCGGGCATGTCCGCGACCTGCCGCCCAAGGACGGATCCGTCGATACCGCCGACGATTTCGAGATGACCTGGGAAATCGCAGCCGAGTCGAAAAAGCACGTCAAGGCGATCCGCGATGCGCTGGCGTCCGACCCGAACCTGATCCTAGCCACCGACCCCGATCGCGAAGGCGAGGCGATTTCATGGCACCTGAAAGAGGCGTTAGCATCTGCCCTGAAAAAGGCGCAGGTCAGCCGTGTGACCTTCAACGCCATCACCAAATCCGCCGTGACCGAGGCGATGGCCAATCCCCGCGAAATCGACCAGCCGCTGGTCGACGCCTATCTGGCACGACGCGCGCTGGACTATCTGGTCGGCTTCAACCTGTCCCCGGTCCTGTGGCGCAAGCTGCCGGGCGCGAAATCCGCCGGTCGCGTGCAGTCCGTGGCCCTTCGGATCATCGTCGACCGCGAGATGGAGATCGAGGCGTTCCGCGCCAAGGAATACTGGTCGGTGCACGCGACGCTCGCCACGCCTTCGGGCGATCAGTACGCAGCCCAGCTGGTCAGCTTTGGCGGCAAGAAGCTTGAACGCTATGACCTCGCGACCGAGGAGCAGGCCAAGCTGGCGGTCGCCGCGATCGACAGCCGCGATCTGTCGGTGACGTCGGTCCAGTCGAAACCGGCCAGCCGCAACCCGTGGCCGCCCTTCATGACATCGACCCTGCAGCAGGAAGCCAGCCGCAAGCTGGGCCTTGGCGCACGGGCCTGCATGGGCGCGGCCCAGCGCCTCTATGAGGCGGGGCACATCACCTATATGCGGACCGACGGCATCGACATGGCACCCGAGGCCGTGATGGCCGCGCGCGACGCCATCAAGGCGCGGTTCGGGGCGGAATACCTGCCATCCAGCCCGCGCATGTACAAGAACAAGGCCAAGAACGCTCAGGAAGCGCATGAATGTATCCGCCCGACCGACATGATGATGTCGCCGGACCGCCTGAATGCGGAACCCGAGCAGAAGAAGCTGTACGACCTGATCTGGAAGCGCACCATCGCGTCCCAGATGGAAGCCGCCCGCATGGAGCGCACCGCGGTCGAGATTGCCAGCAATGACGGACAGGTCGGCTTGCGCGCGAATGGGCAGGTGATGCTGTTTGACGGCTTCCTGCGTGTCTATGACCAGGGCCGCGACGATGACGAAGGCGAAGACAGCGCCCGCCTGCCGGTGATCGCCCAGGGCGAGGCGGCGACCAAGCGCGACATCACGCCCGAGCAGCACTTCACCCAGCCCCCGCCCCGCTATACCGAGGCGACGCTGGTCAAGCGGATGGAAGAACTGGGGATCGGCCGCCCGTCCACCTATGCCTCGATCGTCACGACGATCCAGGACCGCGACTATGTCCGCAAAGACAAGAACCGTCTGATCCCCGAAGACAAGGGCCGGTTGGTCACGATATTCCTGCGCACGTACTTCCCGCGCTATGTCAGCTATGACTTCACTGCCGATCTGGAATCGGAACTGGACGATATCTCATCCGGGTCGCGCGAGTACCGCGAAGTCTTGCGCCGCTTCTGGCGCGATTTCACCGCCGCGCTGGAAGGCACGAGCGAGCTGCGCATCACCGAGGTGTTGCAGGCCATCGACGACGCGCTGGCCCCCCATCTTTACCCGCCGCGTGCGGATGGGGGGGATCCGCGCGAATGCCCGCTGTGCCATCAAGGGCGGTTGAACCTGAAGACCGCACGTTCGGGCGGCGCGTTCATCGGCTGCACCAACTATCCCGAATGCCGCTATACCCGGCCGCTGGGCGGTCCGGAAGGCGAGGCGGTGGGCGACACGGTTCTGGGTCAGGACCCCGAGGGACTGGAAATCAGCCTCAAGAACGGCCGCTTCGGCCCCTATGTCCAGCGCGGCGAGGCGACCGCCGAGGCACCGAAGCCACCTCGGGCGTCGATCCCCAAAGGGTGGGACGCCGGGTCGATGGATCTGGAAAAGGCGCTGATGCTGCTGGATCTGCCGCGTGAAATCGGGCCGCACCCCGAAGACGGCGTCGTGGTCGAGGCGGGGATCGGTCGTTATGGCCCGTTCGTCAAGCACGGGTCCAAATACGCCAACCTGCCCGAGGTTGATGAGGTATTCACCATCGGCATGAACCGCGCGGTCGAGGTTCTGGCGCAAAAGAACATCCGCGGTCGTGCGGCCCCGGCGGCGCCTTTGGCCGAACTGGGCGACCACCCCGATGGCGGCGCCATTCAGGTTCTGAACGGGCGGTTCGGGCCTTACGTCAAATGGGGCAAGATCAACGCAACGTTGCCCCGCGATCTGGCACCCGAGGCGGTGACGATGGATCAGGCGCTGGAACTGATCGCGGCCAAGGCCAGCAAGGGCGGCAAGAAACCAGCCGCCAGGAAACCTGCGGCCAAAAAGCCGGCAGCCAAGAAGGCGACGGCCAAGGCGGACGCGGCCGAAAAACCTGCCGCCAAGAAGGCCGCTGCCAAGAAACCGGCTGCCAAGAAGCCCGCCGCGAAAAAGCCGGCCACCAAGAAGGCTGCTGCAAAAGACGCAGATGACGCATGAGCCATCGGTTCAGCATCCGCGTCTATTATGAGGACACAGATCTGGGCGGCGTGGTTTATTACGCCAACTATCTGAAGTTCATCGAACGTGCCCGGACCGAAATGCTGTCGGACGGGGGCGTCGATCAGGCGCAGCTTCTGTCGGACACCGGCATCGCCTTTGTCGTCCGCCGGGTCGAGGCCGACTACCTTCGCCCCGCCCGGTTCGAGGATCGGCTGGTCGTCGAAACCGTCGTCGACCATGCAACCGGTTCGCGCATCCTTCTGACGCAGACAGTGCGGCGTGGGGACGAAATCCTGTTCGTGGCCAAGGTCGTCCTTGTCTGCGTCGATCTGGCCACCGTCCGTCCGACGCGCCTTCCCGAATCTGTTCAAACCGCTCTGGGACATGCCCATGCTTGACCGCGCCGCACTTGACCTTGCACTCGACGGATTGCCCCGGCGCCTGCCCGGCCCGGGTGGCGTGGCCGGGGTCGTTCACGAAGGCCGCGTGATCGCACGGCTGGCCTGGGGGTGCGAAGATATCAGCACCGCCCGTCCGATGACGGCCGAAAGCCTTTTCCCGATCTGTTCGATCACCAAGCAGTTCACCTGTGCCGCGCTTCTGGAAGCGGTGGGTGATACGTCCCGGCTGGACGCGCGGGTGGCCGACCATCTGCCGAACTTCACCGGCACGCTGCCGACCGTGGCGCAGATGGCCCACAACCAGTCGGGCCTGCGCGACAGCTGGGCGCTGACCGTTCTTCACGGCGCCCAGCCCGAGGGCCGGTTCGAACATGACGACGCGCCGCGCCTGTTTGCGCAGATGCGGACGGGGCACTTCGCGCCGGGCACGCATTATTCCTATTGCAATGCGAACTTCCGGATCATTTCCGATCTGCTGGAGGATGCGACAGATACGCCGATCGCCCAGCATTACGACCGGCTGTTCGACCGCTTTGGCATGGAAACCGCTCGACTGGCGGCGGACACGTCGCTGCCGCTGGACACCGCGCCGTATGAGGGGAACGCCGATACCGGCTGGCTGCGTGCCATCAACCGCATCTGGTGGCAGGGTGATGCGGGCCTAGCCGCCAGTCTGGACGACATGCTGGCCTATGAACAGGCCATCGACGCGATGCGCGACGATCCGGGCAGCATCTATGGACGCCTGTCCGCGCCGGTGACATTCGCCGACGGAGCGCCAGCGCGTTACGGCTGGGGCCTTGCGCGTGAGGATCTGGCCGGGATCGCGCTGACCGGACATGGCGGCGCCCTGCGCGGATGGCGGTCGCGCCGCATCCACGCCGCAGCAGAACGGCTGTCCGTCGTCGTCATGGTCAACCATGACGGCAACGCCCACGCCGCGGCCCAGCACCTGCTGCGCGCCGCACTGGGTGAGGCAGAGCCCGCCCGCACGACCCCTGATGCCGACTGGCACGGCGACTGGATCGACGATGACAGCGGTCTTCTTGCGTCGATCGGCGCGGACGGCCTGCGTTGGGCCGCCGGCAACGGGGCCGAGGCGTTGGGGCAGGTGGACGCGAACCGCCTGACGAATGCCGGCACGGACGTCACGCGGAATGGTGACGGCGTGACGCTGTCACGTCCGGGCGAAAACCTGCGCGCGACGTTGCGTCCCGTCTCGGGCGTGGCGACGCATGACATCGCGGGGGCGTATCACTGCGCCGAAACCGGCTCGACCATGACCGTGGCGCAGAACGGGCCCGCGTGGACAGCCCGCTTCGACGGCCTGCTGGGGCAGGGTCCGGCCGAACCGATGGAGCCTGTCGGCACTGACATCTGGGCCATGTACAGCCGCCGCGGCATGGATGCCGCGCCGCCCGGTCGCTGGACGGTGCAGGTCGAACGCGACACGGATGGTCGGATCGCCGGGCTGGTCGTCGGGTGCTGGCTGGCCCGTAAACTGGCGTTCCGCAGGACCTGAGGCGGACCACCTGACGCAACTGTGTTGCGCGCGGGTCTGCCATTTCTGCTATTGACCTGTCAAAACGCCGCCAAATTGCGGAACTGAATACAGGCAGACTTCATGGATCCCATTGCAGCGACCGCGTCACCGGTCGATTTTTCGCTGCTCGCCCTGTTTGCCGGGGCGACGCTGACGGTCAAGATCGTCATGGTGCTGTTGCTGGTCGCCTCGGTCTGGGCGTGGGCGCTGATCATCAGCAAGCTGATCGCGTTCACCGCCGCGCGGCGCGACCAGACGGCCTTCGACCGCGCCTTCTGGTCCGGTCAACCGCTGGATGACCTGTTCGATCGTCAGGGGATGCGCCCCACCGGCGCGTCGGGTCGCATCTTTGCCGCCGGCATGACCGAATGGCGCCGCTCTCAGAAGGACGACGGCGGTATCATCCCGAACGCGCAAAGCCGCATCGACCGCGCCATGAACGTGGCGATCGGCCGGGAATCCGACCGCCTGACCCGTGGCCTGCCGTTCCTTGCCACCGTCGGTTCGACCGCGCCGTTCATCGGCCTGTTCGGCACCGTCTGGGGGATCAAGACCTCGTTCGAAGGGATTGCCGCGTCGCAGAACACCAGCCTTGCGGTCGTGGCCCCCGGCATCGCCGAGGCGCTGGTGGCGACCGCGCTGGGTCTGCTGGCCGCCATCCCGGCCGTCATCTTCTATAACAAGCTGTCGACGGACGCTGACCGCATTACCGGCAACTACGAGGCGTTTTCCGACGAATTCGCGACCATCCTGTCCCGCCAGCTCGAGGACGAGTGACATGGCTGCGGGCGTGATGCGCAAATCGGGCGGGGGCAGCAGGCGGCGGCGTCGCCACATGCCGATGGCCGAAATCAACGTGACGCCGTTTGTCGATGTGATGCTGGTGCTGCTGATCGTCTTCATGGTCGCGGCCCCCATGCTGACCGTGGGCGTCCCGCTGGAACTGCCGCGCACCGCGGCCGATGCGATCCCTTCGGAAACCGAAGAGCCGCTGTCGGTGTCGGTTCCCGCGACAGGTCCCCTGATCCTGATGACGACCGAAGTGCCCGAAGATCAGCTGGTCCAGCAACTGCAGGCGGTCGCCGCAGAACGGCAAAGCAGCCGGATCTATCTGCGCGCAGACGGCTCGGTTCCCTATGCCCGCGTGATGCAGGTCATGGGCGCGCTGAATTCAGCGGGCTACCGCGATATCGTGCTGGTGACGGATACGGGCGGCCCCCGCATGGGCGGCTGACGGGCGCGCGATGCTTCGGGACCGATATCGCCAGATGGACCGCGCCGATCGCATCGGGCTGTGGGTCTCGGTCGTGCTGCATGGCGGCGCGATTCTTGCCGTCGTTCTGGCGGGCGCGTTCGTGCGCAGCCAGCCCAGCGCCTCGATCCGCCTGACGAACGTGGCCACCATGTCAGAGGCGGATTTCGAAACCATGGCCGCGGCGACGCGCGGATCGGGCCCGGTCGGCCAGCAGATCACCGTGACGCCCGCCCAGCCCAGCGCGCCGTCGCCAGATGACATCGCCGGTGGCGTCTCTGCCGCTGCCCCCGTTGCCCCCGACCCGGACGCCGAGGCGTTGCCCGCCCCAGAAGTCGCGCCTGAAGCGGCGCCCGATCTGTCGGAACTGCGCACCGAGCGACAGGCCGTGTCGGCGGCGACCGTCGCCCCGCAACCGGCTACGCCGATCGATGACGGGGCCGCTGCGCTGCCCGGTCAGCAGGACCCGGCCCGCCAGACCCCGCCGCAGGTCGCGGCGCCGCAGATGACGACGCCCGGGCCGGACGCGCCCCAGCCTGATACCGTTACGCCACCCCAGCCCGGTCTTGCCCCGCAGACGTCGCCCGCGCCGTTCGACGTGGCGTCGGCGCGCGCGCGCCGCGACGCCGCCCTTGCCGCTGCGGCCGCCGCCGAACGTCAGGCGGCCGAGGCTGCGCAGGCCCGCATCGCGCAGGAGGCCGCCGCCCGGGCCGCCCAGCAGGCCGAAGCCGCTGCCGCTGAGGCAGAGGCCGAGCGGCTGGCCCGCGAACAGGCCGAGGCAGAGGCCCGCGCCCGCGAGCAGGCCGACGCGGCCCGCGAGGCCGCCGCCGCTGCCGCCCGCGAAGAAGAGGCCACCCGTCAGGCGGCCGAGGACGCGCGGATCGAGGCCGCGCGCCGCGCCGCCGCCGAGCAGGCCCGTCAGGATGCCGAGGCCCGCCGCCGCGAGGAAGAGGCCGAGCGTCTGGCCGAAGCTGAACGCCAGGCCGAGGCTGACCGCGCCACCCGCGCCGAGGCTGAGGCGCAGGCCCGCGAAGAAGCCGCGCGTCGCGAGGCACCCCCCGCCGATGCTGACGCGCTGCAACAGGCACTGAGCGAGGCGATGGACGATGCGACAGGCGCGTCCGAACTGGACGGGGGCGGCCAAGCCGCCGACGGCCCGCCGCTGTCGCAAGGCGAACGGTCCGGCGTTCAGATGGCGGTGTCGCGCCATTGGCGGACGGGCACGCTGTCGCGCGACGCGGCAACGGTCAAGGTGTCCGTCGCCTTCTCAATGTCGCCTGATGGCAAAGTCGACGAAGGCTCTATCCGACTGATAGATTCGGATGGCGGGTCCGACACGGCGGTTCAGCAGGCGTTCGAGGTCGCGCGCCGTGCCATCGTGCAGGGCAGCCTGCGCGACGGGGGCTTCAACCTGCCCGCCAACAAGTACAACCGCTGGCGCGAGATGATTCTCGACTTCAGCCCCGGCGGTAATCTCGACCTGCGCTGATCGTGAATGGCCCTTTATCCGTCAACCAGTTACCCTGTCGCCATGCTATGTCCCGAGGAACCCATGCTGCCCCGATCGCACCCCACCGATAAGTCCGCGCTGCGCCGGTTCCTGCTGACCAGCGCCGCTGCCCTGATGTTGGCTGCCCCGCTCGTATCACTCGGACCGAACCTTGCTGTGGCGCAGGACGGGCCGCTGCGGATCGAAATCACCGATGGCGTGGCCGAGCCGATGCCGATCGCCATCGCGCCCTTCTTTGACGACGGCAATGCGGGCGCAATGGTGGCGCAGGTGCAGAAGGTTGTCATCGACGATCTCACCGGAACGGGCCTGTTCCGTGAAATCCCGGCCGGTGCCCAGATCGCACGCCCCGACAGCTTTGAGGCGCCGGTGGCCTATGACGACTGGCGGGCCATCAACGCCGAGGCGCTGGTGACGGGCGCTGTCTCGGTGGACGGCGACCGCGTCACAGTCAAGTTCCGCCTGTTCGACGTCTTTTCGGGCCAGCCGCTTGGGGACGGGATGCAGTTCGATGCGACCCAGTCCAGCTGGCGCCGCGCCGCCCACAAGGCCGCCGATCAGGTCTATTCCCGCCTGACCGGCGAAGAGCCCTATTTCGACAGCCGCGTGGCGTTCGTTAATGAGACGGGCCCCAAGGATGCGCGGCGCAAGCGCATCGGCCTGATGGATTATGACGGTGCCAATCAGGCGATGGTCACGGGTGACGAAACGCTGGTTCTGTCGCCCCATTTCTCACGTGATGGGCGGCGGCTGCTTTATACCTCGTATCGCAGCGGCTTCCCGCGGCTGGTGATGGTGGATGTGGCCAGTCTGCAACAGCGCGAACTGCCGACCGAAGGCGATACGATGGTCTTCGGCGCACGGTTTTCGCCCGATGGTCGCTGGATCGTCTATTCCCGTGAAGAGGACGGGAACACGGATATCTGGCTGATGGACCCCGGCAGCGGGACGGGGCGACCTTTGGTGGCCGGACCGGCGATCGAAACCTCGCCCAGCTTCAGCCCGGATGGGCGTCAGATCGTCTATGAAAGCGACGAATCGGGCACCCAGCAGCTGTATGTGATGCCCGCCGATGGCAGTGCCGAAGCGACGCGCATCACGTTCGGGGATGGCCGCTACTCGACCCCGGCATGGTCACCCAAGGGCGATCTCATCGCTTTCACTCGCCAGCAGGGCAACCAGTTCTATATCGGGGTGATGAAACCGGACGGCTCGGACGAAAAGATCCTGACCCAGTCCTTCCTTGACGAAGGCCCCAGCTGGGCCCCCAATGGCCGCGTCGTCATGTTCACCCGCGAAACGCCCGGCGGAAACGGTGTGGCCCGTCTTCATTCGGTGGACGTGACCGGTCGCAACATGCGCCCCCTTGACATCA
Organism: Paracoccus denitrificans; assembly: GCA_003240735.1. GTDB lineage: Bacteria > Pseudomonadota > Alphaproteobacteria > Rhodobacterales > Rhodobacteraceae > Paracoccus > Paracoccus denitrificans_A. The sequence goes on from QFNE01000002.1 coordinate 84,742, forward strand.
AGGGCGCAGCATCGGACCCCGACTGGGGACCGCTTGAGCCGTAAGGGGAACGACGCGATGACGAAGTTGACGCTGACATTGGGCGCACTGGGCGTGGCGCTGTCTCTGGGCGCGTGCGCGCCTCAGCAGCCGCAGGTGGTCAGTGACCCCTATGCCGGGACCGGCCGCTATCCGGGCCAGCTGCCCGGTGGGCAGTTGGCGGGGCAGGCGACGGCCGAATACTTCCGCAATACCGTCGGGGACACGGTACGGTTCGACAAGGACCAGACCGCGCTGAACGACACCGCGCGAGCGACCTTGGCGCGGCAGGCGGACTGGCTGCTGACGAACGGCAGCTTCTCCAGCGTGGTCGAGGGCCACGCGGAAGAACAGGGGACGCGCGAATACAACCTTGCACTGGGTGCGCGCCGCGCAGGTGCCGTGCAGGAATACCTGATCTCGAAGGGCGTGCCCGCAAACCGCGTGCGAACCGTCAGCTATGGCAAGGAGCGTCCCGCCGCGACCTGCGCCGATGAAAGCTGCGCCGCCGAAAACCGCCGTGCCGTGACCGTCGTCACGCCCGGTTCCGGCGTCTGATGCCGGGACGGATGCACGGATGGGCCGCCGCGCTGGCGGTGCTGACAACGTTGGGCGCGGGCGCGGCCATCGCCCAACAGGCGATGCCTGACCTTCCCGTGACCGGGGCCGAAATTCCGTCTGACGACGCTGTCGAAGAATTCACCGCCCCTGACGCCACCAATCCTGTTGATATGCCCCAGGTTGATCCGGCGACCGTCGCCGATCTGCGCACCCGACTGCGTGGTCTGCAAGGTGATCTGCAGGCCCTTCGCGCCGAGCTGCGCAGCCAGGGCGCCGCCGGTTACAAAGCGGTCGGCGGCGACACCGCGATTGAGCGCATGAACGCGATGGAGGCAGAGCTTCGCCGACTGACCAGTACCGTTCAGGAAACCAAGAACCGGGTTGAACAGTCGCTGAAATCGTCCGAGGCGCAGGCCGACGATCTGGATTTTCGCCTGTGCCAATTGGAACAGGGCTGTGATCTGGCGGCGCTGACAGGCCCGTCCCCCAGCGACCCGCCGATGACCGTCCAGACCGGCGGCGCGGCGATGGCCGTCACCAACAGCGCCGCTGTGGCTCCTGCGGCCGATGCGGAACGGGCCGCGTTTGATCATGCGAACGAAACCCTTACGCGGGGCGAATTCGTGTCCGCCGCGCAGCAGTTCGGCGATTTCGTGAACCAGCACGCCGACGGCCCACTGGCGGTTGAGGCGATGTATCTGGAGGGCGCGGCCCTTGATGCCGCGGGCGATCCGTCCGGTGCCGGCAAGGCGTGGCTGACGGCATTTGCCGCGGCACCCACCGGCCCCCGCGCGCCAGACACGTTGCTGGGCCTTGCGCGCGTCAGCGATGCCGCAAAGCCGGGGCAAGGCTGCCCATATCTTCTGGAACTGCAAAGCCGGTTTCCCAGCGCGCCGCAGGCCGAAGAGGCGGCCAACCGCATTGCGGAAAACCACTGCGAAGCCGCCGTCGCCCCGGCCGCGCCTGCACCTGCACCCGCCGACGACCCCGAATCCGTCGAAGGGGCCGAGGCCGAGGTTCCGGCCAACTGATCCCCCGGATTTACGCCACGCTGGATCGCCTGACGGCCCACATGCCGCCCGGCGCGGCCTTGGGCATCGCCGTATCGGGCGGCAGTGATTCGACCGCGCTGATGCACTTGGCAGCCGCATGGGGCGCGCGCAATCACCGTCCGCTGTCGGTCGTGACCGTCGATCACGGCCTGCGCCCCGAGGCCGCGACTGAGGCGCGGATGGTCGCGGCGCAGGCGGCATCGCTTGGCCTGTCGCACCAGACGCTGCGCTGGACCCGGCCACCCGGGCCGGGCAACTTGCTGGCACAGGCGCGCGCGGCGCGCATGTCGCTGATGGCCGAATGGGCGCGTGACTATGGTCTTGCCGCCGTCCTTCTCGGCCATACGCAGGACGATCAGGCCGAAACGCTGCTGATGCGGCTGGCGCGGGGCGCGGGCATCGACGGTCTGGCCGGCATGGCACCACAGGTGCGGCTTTACAGTTGCGAATGGCTGCGCCCGCTGCTGGATGCCTCGCGTGCCGATCTGCAGGGTTGGCTGACGGGACAGGGCGTTGAGTGGGCGAATGACCCGACGAACGACGACGACCATTACGAGCGCGTGCGCATCCGTAAGGCGATTGCAGCGCTGGGACTGCCGATGCAGGCGCTGGCGCAGAGCGCGGCCAATCTGGCGTCAGCGCGGCAGGCGCTGGATGAACATGCCCGCACGGCGGTCGCGGGGTTTGCCGTCGAACACGGCGCTCTGGTTCTGCCCTCCACGGTTCTGTCAGCCCCCGATGAGACCCGACGCCGCCTCGTCATCGCGGGCTTGCGCTGGGTCACAGGCGCTGATTTTGCGCCGCGCGGTGATGCCGTAACGCGCGCCATCGACGCCATCGGTGCGGGTCGTCAGACGACACTAAACGGCGTCATCGTCGCCCCGCGGTCAGGCGGAATTGCCTTCCTGCGCGAACCGGCGGCCTGCGCCGGGCTTGAAGAAGATGTCTGGGACAATCGCTGGCGTATCCACGACACTCCGCCCGGCAGCCGGATCGTCGCCCTGGGTGACCGCGCCCCAGATCAGCGTCGGGCGGCGGTGGCATCGCATCTGCAGGCGGCATCGACCCCGGCCTGCGTCCTGCCGGATGGGCGCGTCATCGCGCTTGCGTTCACGCAGGCGTCAGCCCGCGCCACGCTTTTACGGGACGATGCGGCATTTCTGGACCTGCTGTCGCATTGATCCCGGCGGCATCAGCCCCTATTTTGCACACAAATCTGTATCCCCGTGGAGGACATGCCTTTGGGCAACGCGCGCAATATCGCCTTCTGGGTGGTTCTGTTCCTGATGATCCTGGCGTTGTTCAACGCTTTTGGTGGTGGCTCGGCCCAGAACGCGAACCAGATCAGCTATACCGACTTCATGAAACGCGTCGAGGCGCAGCAGGTTGCCTCTGCCGATATCGACGGGGAAACCGTCCGTATCACCGGCAAGGACGGTGACCGTTATGTCACCACGCGGCCCTTGGGCGAAGACATCGCCGGCAAGCTGGTCGATCAGGGCGTCGACGTCCGGGTCGAACGCCAGCAGCAGTCCGGCCTGATGTCGATGCTGGGCGTCTGGCTGCCCTTCATTCTGCTGATCGGCGTCTGGATTTTCATGATGAACCGCATGCAGGGCGGTGGCCGTGGCGGCGCGATGGGCTTTGGCAAATCCAAGGCCAAGCTGCTGACCGAAAAGCATGGCCGCGTGACTTTCGACGACGTCGCGGGCATCGACGAGGCCAAGGAAGAGCTGGAAGAGATCGTCGAATTCCTGCGCAACCCGCAGAAATTCAGCCGTCTGGGCGGCAAGATCCCGAAAGGCGCGCTGCTGGTCGGCCCGCCCGGCACCGGTAAGACGCTGCTCGCCCGTGCCATCGCGGGCGAGGCGGGCGTGCCGTTCTTCACCATATCCGGCTCGGACTTCGTTGAAATGTTCGTCGGCGTGGGTGCATCGCGTGTGCGCGACATGTTCGAACAGGCCAAGAAATCCGCACCCTGTATCTTGTTCATCGACGAAATCGACGCCGTGGGCCGCGCCCGTGGCGTGGGCATCGGCGGCGGGAACGACGAACGCGAACAGACGCTGAACCAGCTTCTGGTCGAAATGGATGGGTTCGAGGCGAACGAAGGCATCATCATCATCGCCGCCACGAACCGCAAAGACGTGCTGGACCCGGCGCTGCTGCGTCCCGGCCGCTTTGACCGCCAGATCCACGTCCCGAACCCCGACATCAAGGGCCGAGAGAAGATCCTGTCGGTCCACGCCCGCAAGGTCCCGCAAGGGCCGGACGTCGATCTGCGCATCATCGCACGCGGCACCCCCGGCTTTTCTGGTGCCGATCTGATGAACCTCGTGAACGAGGCCGCGCTGATGGCCGCGCGTATCGGTCGTCGGTTCGTCACGATGGAAGATTTCGAGAATGCCAAGGACAAGGTCATGCTGGGCGTCGAGCGTCGCAGCATGGTCCTGACGCCCGAGCAGAAGGAAAAGACCGCCTATCACGAGGCGGGCCACGCCATCGTCGGCCTGTCGCTGCCGAAATGCGACCCGGTCTACAAGGCCACGATCATCCCGCGCGGCGGCGCGCTGGGCATGGTCGTCTCGCTGCCCGAGGTGGACCGCCTGAACTTCCACAAGGACGAAGCCAAGCAGAAGATCGCCATGACGATGGCCGGCAAGGCCGCCGAGATCATCAAGTATGGCGAAGAAGGCGTGTCGAACGGTCCCGCCGGTGACATTCAGCAGGCGTCGGCACTGGCCCGCGCGATGGTGATGCGCTGGGGCATGTCCGACAAGGTGGGCGCCATCGACTATGCCGAGGCGCATGAGGGCTATAACGGCTCCACCGCCGGGTTCTCGGTCAGTGCGGCGACCAAGCAGCTGATAGAGCAGGAAGTGCGCGACCTCATCGAAGAAGGCTATCAGGAAGCGTATCGCATCCTGACCGAAAAGTCCGAGGAGTTCGAGCGTCTGGCCAAGGGCCTGCTGGAATACGAAACGCTGACCGGTGAAGAAATCGGCCGCGTAATCCGGGGCGACCAGATCGGTGGCGACGATGACGGCACGCCAACGTCCAGCCTGCCTTCGGTGACCGCCGCCCCCCGGGCGGAACCGACACCGCCCGCGCCGCAGGGTCACCCTGTTCCGCAGGCCTGACGACAGCGTTCCCAATATGGAAAAGCCCGGCTTTCGCCGGGCTTTTTCATGAATGCGGTCAGCGAACGTCTGGTCTTCGGTTGGGCGTGATCAGATCATGATCAGGACGGCTGCGCATAGGGATAATCCGATCCCGCACGCAACGCTGACGATCATACCGGCAGGGTTCATGGCTTTGTCCTTCTGCTCATTCGCGGACTGCACGCCGCGTTGTGCAGAACCAAGCCGGGGTTGGCCGATTCTGTTCCTGCGGTTTGGTTCCACCGAACTGCCGCTGCGTCGTTTTTGCCACAATCTGCGCCGGTTGCGGACTTGCGCGGCGCGGCACGGCAGGGCAACAACGCCCTCATGACGCCAGAACAGATCGCCCGCCTTGCCGACATGCCCGCGCTGCGCGCGGCCATCGACGCGCTTGATCGCGACCTTGTCGCGCTGCTTGCCACACGTTCGGCGCTGATTGACCGCGCCGCCGCGATCAAGGCGGATGCCGGCCTGCCCGCGCGGATCGACGCGCGCGTCGAAGAGGTCGCGCAGAATGCCCGCGACAACGCCGCCCGCGCCGGTCTTGATCCCGATCTGGCCGAGCAGCTGTGGCGCGTCATGATGGACCATTTCATCGCGCAAGAGGCGCGCCAGCTGGGGGAAACCGAATGACAGCCGATCTGATCGACGGCAAGGCCTTTGCAGCGACCCTGCGCGCCCGCGTGGCCGACGTCGTGTCGACGATGAAGGCCGACCACGGCATCACCCCCGGTCTGGCCGTCGTGCTGGTGGGCGAAGATCCGGCATCAAGCGTCTATGTCCGGTCCAAGGCGCGGATGACCGTCGAGGCCGGGATGAACAGCTTTCAGCATCTGCTGCCTGCCGACGCATCGCAGGAGGATCTGCTGTCGCTGCTGGATCGGCTGAACAATGACCCGGCGGTGAACGGCATTCTGGTGCAGCTGCCGCTGCCAAAGCACATGGACGAGGCGGCGGTGATCAACGCGATCGACGTCGCCAAGGACGTGGACGGCTTTACGGTCCAGAACGCGGGCAGGCTGGCCACAGGGCAGGCGGCAATGGTGCCCTGCACGCCGCTGGGGTGCCTGATGCTGCTGCGCGACCGGTTCGGTTCACTGGCGGGGCTGGATGCGGTGGTCATCGGACGCTCGAACATCGTCGGCAAACCGATGGCGCAGCTTTTGCTGGGCGACAGCGCCACGGTCACCATCGCGCATTCCAAAACCCGCGATCTGCCCGATCTGTGCCGCCGCGCCGATATCATCGTGGCGGCGGTCGGGCGCCCGCACATGGTCACCGGTGACTGGATCAAGCCGGGCGCCACGATCATTGACGTGGGCATCAACCGCACCGATGACGGACTGGTGGGCGACGTCGATTTCGCCTCGGCCAAGGGCGTCGCGGGCGCGATCACGCCGGTCCCGGGCGGGGTGGGGCCGATGACCATCGCATGCCTGCTGGCCAACACCGTCACGGCGACCGCCCGCGCGAACGGGCTGCCCGATCCGGAAGGTCTGGGGATCTAGGTCCGCGCGGCCAGCCGGATGGCGTGGCTCGCGTCCGTCGCGGCCACCGGCAGCACTGGGTCATAGGCGGCGCGGATCAGCGCGGCGAGCTCTGGCGACGGCATTACGGGCGCGGCAAAGGTCAGGCCCGCGTTCGTCGCCACCAGCTCACCCAATTGCGCGGGATGGATGTCCGCGGCCGCGCCGCTGATGCGCAGGAACACGAACGCCGCGCGAATGCTGCCATCGGCATCGAAGCGGAACAGATAATACTGGTGTGCGCCCGACCCCTGCAGCCGGCCCGGCAGATCGTCGATCCCGGTCAGGTAGTCCAGATCGGGAATGCCCGCCAGTTCAGCCCAGTCCTGGACCGCAAACACCATAAGGTTCGCGCCCATCTGCGCGTCGGTTTCCGTGACCGCGATGCCCGCTTGGGTCAGCCCCGCGACCATCGCGCCACGAAAAACGGCCAGCGAAGCATCGTCCAACCCGAACACGACCGGTGCCACCGGCCGCCCCCAACGCGCGCACAGGAATGACCCGTCGGCCCGCGTGAAGAGCGCGGTGATCTTGTCGGGAGTCATGGAAGCCGCCGGAACGTGTCGGGATAGTCCAGCACTATACCGGCCTCGTCCGTCTCCAGCTCGGCCACGAAACCGCGAAACAACCCCTCATACCGCCACCGCCGCGCCCCAAGGCGGGTATAGCGTTGGGGGGCAGGGCAGGGCAGGAACACGCCGTCTATCTGCGCAGGAAGGGGAACATAGGCCGCGGTGATATCGGCCGCATCGCCGACGCCCAGATGGGCGAGGCGCTGCATCGGCAACAGGTTGGTTGCAGGCGTCATGCCGATATCCACATCCAGGCACCCGTCCAGCGCGGGGATTGCTGCGCCGTCCGCATCGGTCCAGTTGCCGCGCCCGTCCGCATAGACGTCCAGCCGTGGCCCGCCGACGATCTGCACGCGCACGCGGCGCGTGCGCCAGTCGGCGTCCGTTTCGACCCGGTAGGATGCGCCGTAATCGGACAGACGGTGGCCCGCCAGCGCGCCTTCGATGACCGCGCCATCGGGGTGGCGCGTCATCACGCAGTGCTCGGCCCCGCGCCCGTCCCAGCCTGTCCAGCCGGCGACGTCCGTGGTGCCGCCGGCCAAGGTCAGTTCAATCGACAATCGTGGCCTCTGTCGCGGCGCGCAGCTCATCCTCGGTCACGCCATCGGCGCATTCGACGATCTTCAGCCCGCCCGGCACGACATCGAACACACCAAGGTTGGTGATGATGCGGTCCACGACCCCAGTCCCGGTCAAGGGCAGGGTGCAGCCTTTCAGCACCTTGGATTCGCCGGCCTTGTTGGTGTGGTCCATGACGACGACCACGCGCTTGACCCCGGCGACCAGATCCATCGCGCCGCCCATGCCCTTGACCAGTTTGCCGGGGATCATCCAGTTCGCCAGATCGCCGTTCTCGGCCACCTCCATCGCGCCAAGGATCGCCATCGCGATCTTGCCGCCCCGGATCATCGCAAACGACTGCGCGCTGTCGAAATAGGCGGTGTTGGGCAGTTCCGTGATCGTCTGCTTGCCCGCGTTGATCAGGTCCGGGTCGACCTGATCCTCGGTCGGGAACGGGCCGATCCCCAGCATCCCGTTTTCCGATTGCAGCGTGACGTTCACGCCCTCGGGGATGAAGTTCGCCACCAGCGTCGGAATCCCGATGCCCAGGTTCACATACATCCCGTCTTCCAGTTCGCTCGCCGCACGCGCGGCCATCTGATTGCGGTCCCATGCCATGTCGATGTCCCCCTTATCCCTGCCGCACGGTGCGCTGTTCGATGCGCTTTTCATGTTCGCCCGCGATGATGCGGTGAACATAGATGCCCGGCAGGTGGATGCAGTCGGGGTCCAGACTGCCGACCGGCACGATTTCCTCGACCTCGCCCACGCAGATCTTGCCGCAGGTCGCCGCCGGCACGTTGAAGTTCCGCGCGGTCTTGCGGAACACAAGGTTGCCCGACGTGTCGGCCTTCCACGCCTTCACGATGGCCAGATCGGCCACGAAGCCGCGTTCCAGCACATAGGTGCGGCCGTCGAAATCCTTGGTTTCCTTGCCTTCGGCGATGACGGTGCCGACACCGGTGGGGGTGTAGAAGCCGGGGATACCCGCGCCACCCGCGCGCATCCGTTCAGCCAGCGTGCCTTGCGGATTGAACTCCAGCTCCAGCTCTCCGGACAGGTACTGCCGCATGAACTCGGCGTTTTCACCGACGTAGGACGAGATCATCTTCCTGATCTGATGATTGTCCAGAAGGATGCCCAGACCGAACCCGTCCACACCGCAGTTGTTGGACGCGATGGTCAGCTCGCGGGTTCCGGCCCTGTGGATCGCCTCGATCAGCAATTCGGGAATGCCGCACAGGCCAAAGCCCCCGGCGGCAATGGTCATGCCGTTGTGCAACACGCCGTCCAGCGCAGCCTCGGCGTTATCGTATACCTTTTTCATCCACTCCTCCGGTTCACCCCTTGCGTCGAACTTCGCGCGGGACCGGAGGCGAGTCAATCAACGGTGCCTGCCATTGGGCCGTGACAACGGCCGCCTAGCCATCGAACAGAATCCCCTGCGAGGTCTGCGGCTGTTCCAGCCCCAGATGCCGCCAGCCCGACTGCGCCAGCATCCGCCCGCGCGGGGTGCGTTGGATCAGGCCCTGCTGCATCAGATACGGCTCGATTACCTCTTCGATCGCATCCCGGCTTTCGGACAGCGCCGCGGAAAGGGTTTCCACGCCGACAGGACCGCCGCCGTAATGTTCGGCCATGTGGGACAGGTAACGACGGTCCGCGCTATCCAGCCCCAGATCGTCCACGCCCAGCCGGGTCAGGGCAATATCTGCAATCGCGCGCGTCAGGCGACCGTCGCCTTCGACCAGCGCAAAGTCCACGACCCGGCGCAACAGCCGTCCCGCGATCCGCGGCGTGCCCCGCGCGCGACGGGCGATTTCGCGGGTACCCTCGGGCTCGGACGGGATCCCCATCAGCCGCGCCCCGCGCGTCACGATCAGGTCCAGCTCGTCGACGGTATAGAACTGCAACCGCGTCGGAATCCCAAACCGGTCGCGCAGGGGGGTGGTCAACAGCCCCAGCCGCGTCGTCGCACCGACCAGCGTAAAGGGCTGCAGCTCGATCCGGACGGTGCGCGCGGCGGGGCCTTCGCCGATGACCAGATCCAGCTCGAAATCCTCCAGCGCGGGATACAGGATCTCCTCAACCGCCGGGTTCATGCGGTGGATCTCGTCGATGAATAACACGTCTCGCGCCTCAAGATTGGTCAGGATCGCGGCCAGATCACCGGCGCGGGCCAGAACCGGGCCGGAGGTCATCTTGAAATTGACGCCCAGTTCCCGCGCCATGATCTGCGCCAGCGTCGTTTTCCCCAGACCGGGGGGGCCGTGAAACAGAGTGTGGTCCATCGCCTGACCGCGCATCCGGGCGCTGTCGATGAAGACGCGCAGGTTCGCGCGCGCTTCGGCCTGGCCGATAAACTCCTCCAGCTTCTGGGGGCGGAGCGCCCGGTCTTCGCCGTCCCCCTCCATCGGCTCGGGGCGCATCAGGGGGTCTGACCCGTTCATCGCCGACCGACCTTTGGAATGGACGACCGATTCGAGGGCGAGGGCGCGTTCTCAAACGGGGATGCTGCGGCCTGACGCGCAGGTGGTGCCCCCGGGGTCATCGCCATCAGCCGGTCGATCCGTTCCTGTGTCGATGGGTGGGTCGCAAACAGATTGTCCATCCGCATTCCCGACAGCGGGTTGATGATGAACAGCGCCGCCGCAGCCGGGTTCTGTTCGGCCGGGATGTTGACCACCCGACCCGCGGCCGCCGCGATCTTGCCCAGTGCAGTGGCCAGCCCGCGCGGGTCACCGCTTATTTCGGCACCGATGCGGTCGGCCTCGTATTCACGGCTGCGCGAAATCGCCATCTGCACCAGACCTGCCGCCAGGGGCGCAAGGATCATCGCCAGCAACCCCCCGATCATCCCGCCCGAGCGTTCGCGGTTCCCGCCCCCGGTGAACAGCAGCATGTTCCCCATCATGGCAATCGCGCCGGCCATGGTCGCCGTGATTGTCATCGTCAGCGTGTCGCGGCTTTTGATGTGCGCCAACTCATGCGCGATGACGCCGGCAAGCTCCTCGCGTGTCAGGCTGCGCATCAGGCCCTGAGTGACAGCCACGGCGGCATTTTCCGGATTGCGCCCGGTGGCAAAGGCGTTCGGCTGCTCGGTCGCCAGGATATAGACGGCGGGCATCGGCAGACCCGCGCGGTCGGCCAGCTCGCTCACCAGCCCGACCAGTTCGGGGGCGTCGGCGTCGGTCACCGGGATCGCGTTCTGCTGGCGCAGAACGGCCTTGTCGCTGCCCCACCACGCCCACAGATTGCCGACGCCAGCCAGCATCAGCGCGATGACCGCACCCCCGCTGCCGCCCAGCAGCCAGCCCATTGCCATCACCAGCGCGGTCAGCGCAGCCATCAGCACAAACGTGCGAAGCGTCCCGGTCATCAGCGGCCCTCTCAACATCCAGTTCCCAAAAGACTAAGCGTCTCGCCGCCGCCTCGCCAGACCTGCAGCCCCGTAATCTGTCCCCGAAAACCTCAGCGCGTCTTCGTCACGAAAATATCCCGGGGGCCCGGGGGCTGGCCCCCGGTTGCGACGCTTAGTCCTTCGGCGCCAGCTTGCGCAGCGCGCTTCGGATCAGTCCGGCGGTCCCAGCGGATGCATCGTCGGCTGCCGCCTCTGCCACGGCGCGCGCGGCTTCTGACGGGCCGTATCCGAGATTGCTCAGCGCAGACAACGCCTCGGCGGTCGCGGCGGCATTGTCGGGCGCGCGCGCAGGCGCTGCGCTGACGGTGGCCGCGCCACCCTCTACGCCACCGTCCGCATCGGCCTCGACCAGGGGCGCGCTGGTGTCGACGGTCAGCGTGCCCCCCATGGCCATCACGGTCGGCGCCTTGTCCTTCAGCTCCATCACCACGCGCTGCGCAAGCTTCGGCCCCACGCCCGGCGCCTTGCGGATCGCCGACCAGTCACCCAGCGCGATCGCGCGACCGACGCCGTCCGGCCCCAACGTCCCCAGAATTGCCAGCGAGGCCTTGGCCCCGATCCCCTGCACGCCGGTCAGCAACCGGTGCCATTCCTTTTCCAGCAGGCTTGCGAAACCGAACAGCTGCAAAAGATCCTCGCGGACCAGAAGATCGGTATACAGCGCCGCGGCCTGACCCACAGGGGGCAGGCTGGCGGCGGTCCGTTCACTGACATGAACGATATATCCGACGCCGCGCACGTCGATCAGAACGTGGTCGGACGCGCGGTGCAGGATGACCCCGGCGATCCGCCCGATCATGCGACCACCTTGATGCGCAGCGTGCGGCTTTGCAGGTGACGTGCGTGACAGATCGCAATCGCCAGCGCGTCGGCGGCATCGGTCCCAGCCAGATCCACACCCGGCAGGGTAAAGCGCACCATATGCTCAACCTGCTGCTTTTGCGCGTGACCCACGCCCACGATCGCCTTCTTCACGGCATTGGGCGCGTATTCACCCACATCCAGCCCTGCCTGCGCGGGTGCGAGCAACGCCACGCCTCGCGCCTGACCCAGCTTCAGCGTACCGGTCGCATCCTTGTTGACGAAGGTCTGTTCCACGGCCGCCGCATCGGGCGCGTGTTCGGCGATCACGGCGACCAGTCCCGCGTGCAGGTCGACCAGCCGCGCGGCCAAGGTGGCGGCGCGCGAGCGGATGATCCCATTGGCGACATGGCGCAGACGAGATCCGTCCGCAATGATGATCCCCCAGCCCATATTGACCAGACCGGGGTCGATGCCCAAAACCTTCATGCCGTCACCTGCCCGTTTTCATGGTGCTTAGCACGAAACGGGAACACCAGCCAGCGTGATTTCAAACGCTTGGCATTTCAGACGCCTAGCGCGTGCAGTACGCCTCGGCGGTGGCGGCAAAGTTCTTGTAGCGCGCCCAGAACGCGTTATCGCCGTCGCGCTTGGACGTGCGCACATCCTGCGCCTGCTGTGCGTCGCGGAAAAATCCGGCGGCGCGGCGCTGGTCGGCGCGCGACAGCGTCATGTCGGCAACCTGCTGGATGCATCCGCACAACTGCGCGTTTCCTGCCGCGCGTTCGGACCGCACACAGGCGGAATCGACTGGACCTGCAACTGCGAAAGGGGCGGTCAGCATCACGGCTGCCACAATGACGACGGGCTTGAGCATGTCTCTGTCCTCGTTACCTGCTGCCGTTTCCCGGCAGTCACCTGATCGTGTAAAACAGGGATCAGCGTAACAGGAACCCGGTTTTTCGGCAAATGCGAAGCGCCGATCTATGTCTTTGAAAACGCAGCGCAGGCAGATTTTCTCCGACCCGCGCCGAACCACCAGAGGTCGAATCAAACCCACGCGACCAAACGTGAGATTCGCCCTTGGGTCCGAAATTTAGTGACCCGGAAACGACGTCAGCGCGTGAACCTCGACCCCAAGGCTCTCGACCAGCGCGCGGCCACCCAGATCGGGCAGGTCGATCACGAACGCGGCCCCCATGATCTGGGCCCCCAGCCGTCGGCACAGGGTGATTGCCGCTTCGGCCGTCCCACCGGTCGCCAGCAGGTCATCGACGATCAGGACCCGGTCGTCGGGCGTCAGCGCATCGTCGTGGATCTCCATCACCGCCTCGCCATACTCCAGAGTATAGGCCTGGCTGATGACGGCGGCGGGCAGCTTGCCCTTCTTGCGGATCGGCACGAAGCCGGTCGACAGCTGATGCGCGACCGCGCCGCCGAGAATGAACCCCCGCGCCTCCAACCCCACGACCTTGGTGATCCGCACCCCGGCATAGGGGGACAGCAGTTGATCCACCGCCATCCGGAACCCGCGCGCATCTGCAAACAGCGTGGTCACGTCCCGAAAGACGATCCCTTCCTTCGGGAAATCAACGATGGACCGGATGTATCCGGCAACGTCCTTGGGTGTCTTGGTCATGGTGGGTCCTGTCTGGCCGGGCGCGGATCGAATCCTGACCGCCGGGCCGTGGTCGTCATTTCGGGCGGGTCATCTCGAACGTCTCGGTCACGGCGACGTAATCACCACGATACCCAAGACGCGCAAGCCAACCACCGCTGCCCCGCAGGTCGAACTGCCCGTCCGTCAGCGCGCTGTCGCGGATATGGATGCCGGTCACGACGCCCAGCACCAGAAAGTTGGCCTCTCCGGCCTGGCGGATGATCCGGGTCATGCGGCATTCCAGGCTGGCGGCGGCTTCGGCCACACGCGGACAGTCGATCGTGTGGCAGGGGACAGGGGTCACGCCCGCGCGAACGAACTCGCTCTCCCCCGCGGGCAACATGGCCGAACTCTGATTCACCGCCTCCCGCTGGGTGCCGTCGGCGATATTGACGCAAAAGACGCGGCTTTCGGCGATCTGGGCCACGCTGTCCTTGGTGCCGGGCCGGTCATCCTTTGCCGACGTTGACGCAAACATCACCTGCGGCGGCTCATAGGCGGTCAGGTTGAAAAACGAATAGGGGGCAAGGTTGTCGCCCAGTTGTCCGCGGGTCGAAATCCAACCGATGGGACGCGGCGCGACCAGTGCATTCAGCGGGTTATGTGGCAGGCCGTGGCCCTGCTCGGGTCGGTAGAACATCGATAGGGCCCCGCGGTGATTGACTGGTGACTGGCTGGTGATCGACTGCGGTCCATCGCCGCGCCGCCGCATCATGGCGTCTGCGCCCAACCTGCGCAAGCGGACCCCGGGGGCTTGTCGCCCGCCCGCACTCTTCGTCACCCAAATATCCCCGCCGGAGGCTCTTTGGGCGAAAGGGCGCACGCCCCCCGAACCGTGATCCCCAACCGACTTTCCTGCCTGACGCATGGGTGCTAACGGATAACGCCGCACCCTGTCGCACATCGCAATCTCACGAGGTCGGATGTATCAGCTCTGCCCCGAAACCGACGCGGACACCCCCGAGGTCGAGGCGCTTCTGGACCTGTGTTTCGCGCCCGGGCGGACGGCCCTGTCGTCCTATCGCCTGCGCGACGGCGTGCCGCCGGTCCTGCCCTTGTGCCTTCTGATGCGCGGCGAAGGGGACGTGCTGACCGCCGCCATCCGATATTGGCCGGTGCGGGTGTCGGGGCGTCTGGTTCTGCTGCTGGGCCCGATCGCGGTGCACCCCACGGCACAGGGCGAAGGGCTGGGGGCGTATCTCATGCGCGAAAGCCTGCACCGCGCGGCCGATATGGGTTGGCGCCGGGTGATGCTGGTGGGCGACGCACCCTATTATTCCCGCTTTGGGTTCAGCCGGCTGGAGGGCGTGGAAATGCCGCCCCCCACCAACCCCGACCGCGTGCTGGGTCTGGAACTTGCGCCCGGCGCATGGGTTGGGCTGGCGGGCGCGGTCGAGCGTGAAACCTCGCCCGACGTGCTGGCCGCCCTGGCCGAAATCGACGCACACGAGCAGGAAATGCTGCCCGAATGCACCGAGGTCGACCCGGCCGCACAGATCGTGACGCACGCCCCGTCCCGCCGCTCGGCGCGGGGCGGCTAAGACCGAAACCCGCCGCGCCCGGCGTCCGGGCCGCATCCAGAGGACCAGGCTGACGATGTCCAAGAACGAAATCTCCCCACGTCAGGCGGTCCTGCCGCCGATCACCGACGCCTCGGTCCACGCGGAAATCGACAAGCTGGCCCGACGCTATGTGAACGCGGGCGGCATTATGATGGATTTCCTTAACAGCCTGGGGGGCGGCGCGGAAACCGTCATGAACAAGCTGCCCAAGTTCGTCCGGGGACGGATGGACCACGTCGTGTCATCCGCACTCGAACGCGCGATGGGCGCGGCGCAGCAGTCCCGGCGTCTGGTGCGCGACCGTGGCGATTGGTTCAACCGCCTGGTGTCGACCGCGTCCGGCGCGGCCGGCGGGATCGCCGGCCTGCCCGGCGCAATGATCGAATTGCCGCTGACGGTCACGTTCCTTCTGCGCTCCATCCTCGAGATCGCGGCCGAACACGGCCTCGATCCCGACAGCGAGGAAATCAGGATGGAGGCGCTGAAGGTCTTTGCCGCCGCTGGCCCGATGGACGACGACGACACCACCGACTTGGGGCTGCTGGCCGCCAAGCTGTCGGTGACGGGTCAGACCGTGTCGGGGCTGATCGCGCGGGTCGCCCCGCGTCTGGCCGCCGTTCTGGGCGAGAAGCTGGCCGCGCAGGCAACGCCGGTTCTGGGCGCGGTCGCCGGCGCCTCGATCAACTATACCTTTGCGCGGTATTATCAGGAAATCGCCCGCGTCCATTTCGGGTTGCTTCGCCTGTCGCAGGAAACCGGCATCCCGCGCGAAGCCCTGATCGAGGCGCTGCGCCTGCGGATGGATCAGCTGGACGACAAACGCAAACGCAGCCGCCGCTGACAGCCTTGCGCCCAAAGATGCCTCCGGCGGGGATATTTGCCTGACGAAGAGCGCTCAGCCCTCATCCTCGGGCGCGCTGAGCGTCAGGGCCGCGGGCGTCTGCTCGATCAGATCCGCGGTCGAAAGGCCCCCCTTGGGGCGCGCAAGACTGGGTCGCGTGACCCAGTGCAGCCGCTCCTGCGCCCGCGTGATCGCGACATAGGCCAGTCGCTTCCACAGCGGAATTCCGGCCTCGGTCCGGTTCGACCACGCCGCCGCCGACAGGTCAGGGGCGAAGACCTGCACATCGGGCCATTGCGACCCTTGGGCCTTGTGGATCGTGACTGCCGCCCCGTGCAGGAACGCGGCCCCCATATTTGCGGCAAAGGGGATGAAGGGCTCTTCCACCTCCGGGGTTTCGATCTTGACGATGCTGGCTGCCGACAGCCGCGGCTCGACCGCGCCGATGACGTGCAAGCGCGAAAACCCCGGTTTTTTCCCCGGACCCAGATAGACGACCTGCGCACCCTTGATCAGGCCCCGCGCTTCCAGGTCGATCCGCTTTTTGCGATGCTTCAACGGCAGTTCGATCCCGTCGCAGATCAGCGGCTCTCCGGGCAGCAGCGCATCACCGGGCGCGCCGTGGGCGGCGCGGAACGCCGTGATCAGTCGCACCCGCGTCGCGTTGCGCCAGACCAGCGCCGGGCTGCGCGCCATCAGATCGCTGTCCATCCGTTCCGCCCAGATCACCCGTTCATCGCGCTGGGCGGCGTCGCGGACCATGCGTTCGAACCCGGCGAAATCGACGCTCGGGTCTGACAGCGCATGCGCCAGATCAAGGATCGGACTGTCGTCGGCCTGTCGGTGGATGCGGTTCAGGACCAGCTTCTGCGTCGCGGCCAGCGTGTCGAACACCATCTCGCCCGATTGGCCCACCGGGGCCAGCTGGGCGGGGTCGCCAAACAGGACCAGCACCGGGAAGATCTCGCGCAGGTCGTCGAACTGCCGCTGATCCAGCATCGAGGATTCGTCGATCATCCCGATATCCAGCGCGTCTTCGCGCCGCTTCCAGCCTTGGATGAAATCCGACCCGCGCAGACCCGCGGCCGCCAGCGCCCCGGGGATAGAACTGTGCGCCTGATAAAACGCATGCGCGCGGTCCAGCGCCTCGTCGGTCAGCGCCTCGATCACCGGGCGGTCGCCGACGCCGGTCAGCCATTCGGCCAGCTTTTCGTATTCCGGGTCATAGACCGGGGTGTACAGAATGCGGTGGATCGTCGTCGCAGGCACGCCCCGCATGCGCAGAACGAACGCCGCCTTGTTCGTCGGCGCCAGAATGGCGACCGAGCGCGCGTCCTTCTTGCGCTTGCCCTCGAAATCGCCGCTGACGATCTTGACCCCAGCCGCCACCAGCGCCTTGGTCATTTCTGACAGCAGCAACGTCTTGCCGGACCCGGCCTTGCCCAGCACGGCCATCACGCGGCCCTTGCCTTCGGTCGCGGGGTGCAGCTCTTCGGCCACCAGATCGACGCCGCGGCTTGCCAGCATTTCGGTCAGGGCGTCCCACGCATCGGCCTGATCGGGCGACAGTTGCGGGGCAGGGGCAAGCGCGGGTGCAATGGCATCGGACATGGGCCGCGTCTTAACCCGGCTGGCCCAAAATGCTAAGCCCCGAATGACAAGACCCATCCCTGTGCACCGCCAAGGTTGACCTTGCCGCCCCGATCTGGCATGTCGGCCCCCAATTCCCGGAAGGACGATCCTTCCGGTCCCCGGCTGGGCCGAGGATCGCCCCCCGTCAGCGCGTCGCGCCCACGGGGGCGATACGTGTTTATGTGATGGCCACCTTGGGAGGCATGCGATGTTTGAGAATCTGTCCGACCGTCTTGGCGGCGTCTTCGACCGCCTGACCAAGCAGGGCGCGCTGTCCGAAGACGACGTCGCCGTCGCGCTGCGCGAGGTCCGTTCGGCGCTGCTGGATGCCGACGTCTCGCTGCCGGTGGTGCGCAACTTCGTCCGTTCGATCACGCAGAAGGCCACGGGCGCCGCGGTCACCAAGTCGATCACGCCGGGCCAGCAGGTCGTCAAGATTGTCCACGACGAACTGATCCGCACACTTCAGGGTGACGACGAACCCGACGCGCTGAAGATCGACAGCCCGCCCGCGCCGATCCTGATGGTCGGTCTGCAAGGCTCGGGGAAAACCACGACCACCGCGAAACTGGCCCGCCGCCTGTCGGAACGCGAAAAGAAACGCGTCCTGATGGCGTCCTTGGACACCAACCGTCCGGCGGCGATGGAGCAGCTGGCCATTCTGGGTCAGCAGATCGGCGTCGACACCCTGCCGATCGTGCCGGGCGAAAATGCCGTCCAGATCGCGAAGCGCGCCAAGCAGCAGGCGACGCTGGGCGGATACGACGTCTATATGCTGGACACCGCCGGCCGTCTGCACATCGACGAAGTCCTGATGTCCGAGGTGCAGGCCGTCCGCGACGTGGCAAACCCGCGCGAAACCCTGCTGGTCGTCGATGGTCTGACCGGTCAGGACGCGGTGAACGTCGCCACCGAATTCGACGGCAAGGTCGGCATTTCGGGCGTGGTTCTGACCCGGATGGACGGCGATGGGCGCGGTGGTGCCGCTCTTTCGATGCGTGCCGTCACCGGCAAACCTATCCGCTTCGTCGGCATGGGCGAGAAAATGGATGCGCTGGAAACCTTCGATGCCGAACGCGTCGCGGGACGTATCCTTGGCATGGGCGACATCGTGGCCCTTGTCGAAAAAGCCCAACAGGTGCTGGAGGTCGAGCAGGCCGAGCGCATGATGAAGCGCTTTTCCAAGGGTCTGTTCAACATGAACGACCTGAAAAACCAGCTTGAGCAGATGCAGAAGATGGGCGGCATGCAGTCGATCATGGGCATGATGCCGGGAATGGGCAAAATGGCCAAGCAGGCCGAGGCGTCGGGCATCGACGACACCATGCTGCGCCGTCAGGTCGCGCTGATCAATTCGATGACCCGCAAGGAACGCGCCAACCCCGACCTGCTGCAGGCCAGCCGCAAGAAACGCATCGCCGCCGGTGCCGGCATGGACGTGGCCGAACTGAACAAGTTGCTGAAAATGCAGCGCGGCATGGCCGACACGATGAAAAAGATGTCCAAGATGGGCAAGGGCGCGATGATGCGTCAGGCCATGCAGGCGATGACCGGCAAGGGCGGCGGTCTGCCCGACATGTCGAACGTCGATCCCGCCAAGATGGCCGAGGCGACGAAGATGCTGCAAGACAGCAAGGGTCTGGGCGGCCAGCTGGGCGGCGCGGGCCTTCCGGGCGGTCTGTCGGGGCTGTTTGGCAAGAAATGACCGCGACCGTCACCCTTTCCGTCGACGTGCCGGTGATCGAGACCGAGCGCCTGATCCTGCGCGAGCCGACGCTGCAGGACTTCGACGCGTATGCCGACTTCGCCGCCAGCGACCGCACCGCCTATGTCGGCGGCAAGCTGACGCGGTACGAGGCATGGCGCAAGTATATCGGCTTTGTCGGTCACTGGGTTCTGCGTGGCTATGGCTATTGGACCATCACCGAAAAGGCGACCGGCGCCATCATCGGTCGCACGGGGGTCGGATATCACGAAGGCGAGTGGCCTGAACCAGAACTCGGCTGGACCCTGCAGGACGGCTGCGAAGGCAAGGGCTATGCGTTCGAGGCGGCGGTTGCTGCCCGCGCGCAGGCCGCTCAGATGGGCCTTGGTCCGCTCATCTCGCTGATCGACCCCGACAACGCCCGCTCGCGCCGCTTGGCCGAGCGAATGGGCGCGACGGTTGAGCGTGAAATGACGCTGCTGGGGGATCGTGCAATCGTATATCGCCATCCTGCATCCAGTGGCCCCGCAACCGGGGGTGCCGCATGAGCCGTGCATTGCCTGTGCATGATTTGTGCATGGACGCTGCATATTCTGTGCATCGTGGTTTTCAGTCATTTCAAAGGGTTGTGGGGTGAACATGAAAGATGACGTCACCCGCGCGGCCGATCTGCTGAAAGATCACCGCGACTCGATCGACCGGCTGGACGCGATCCTCGTCTATACGCTGGCCGAGCGGTTCAAGCACACCCAGTCCGTCGGCCGCCTCAAGGCCGAACACGACCTTCCCCCGTCCGATCCGACGCGTGAAACGCATCAGATCGAGCGGTTGGAACGCCTCGCGCGCGAGGCTGATCTCGACCCGGAATTCGCGCGCAAGTTCCTGAATTTCGTCATCGCCGAAGTCATTCGGCATCACGAGCAACACCAATCCTAGCGCCCGACCTGTCGCGCGCTAACCCCGCCATTTCAAAGGAGAAATCGTAATGGCAATGAAGATCCGTCTGGCCCGTGGTGGGTCCAAGAAACGCCCCCACTATGCCATCGTGGCCACCGATTCACGCATGCCGCGCGACGGCCGCTTTCTGGAAAAGCTGGGCACCTATAACCCGCTGCTGGCCAAGGATTCCGAAGACCGCGTGAAAATGGACGTCGAGCGCGTTCAGTACTGGCTGTCCAAAGGCGCCGAGCCGACCGACCGCGTCGCCCGCTTCCTGGAAGCCGCCGGCCTGAAAGACAAAGCCGAGCGCGCAAACCTGAAAAAAGGTGAGCCGGGTAAGGCCGCGAAAGAGCGTGTGGCAAAACGTGCCCAGCGTGAAGAAGCCGCCCGTGCCGCTGCCGAAGAAGCCAAGAACGCACCGGCCGCCGACGCTGCGGAAACCGCTGAAACGGCTGAATAATTCAGCCTTTCGCCCTGCGCTTGCGCGGGGCTTTCGACATCGCCTGCGGACCGACCCGGCCCGCAGGCGCACTGATTTCTGCGGTCGGATTTCGTCTTGGACAGCGGTGCGTTCCGCGCCAGACTTGGTGCTAGCGCGATCGATCAAAGGCCCTGAAAAGGAGAGGCGATGACAGACAGAGTTTGCGTCGGTGCAATCGCCGGAGCCTTCGGCGTTCAGGGCGAAGTGCGGCTGAAAAGCTTCTGCACGGAACCCGCAGATATCGCGACCTATGGGCCCCTCTGGTCCGAAGACGGCACCCGTGAATTCGGCGTCAAACTGACCCGTCCGGTCAATGGCGGGCTGGGCGCGCGGCTGTCTGGCGTCGCCACCAAGGAACAGGCCGACGCCCTGAAAGGCGTGACCCTTTGGGCCGACCGCGACGCGCTGCCGTCGCTGCCGGATGACGAGTTCTACCACGCTGACCTGATCGGGCTGGACGTGCTCGACCCCGGTGGCGTGTCGCTGGGCAAGGTTCGCGCGATTTACGACCACGGGGCTGGGGACATCTTGGAAGTCCTTGGCACCAAAGGGATTTTGTTGATCCCGTTCACGCGTGATGCCGTGCCCACAGTGGACCTGACCGCTGGCCGCATCATCGCCGACCCGCCAGAGAGTGACGAATGAACCCGCTTTATTTCATCGCCATTGTCGTAATGTTCGCCGGCCCATTGCTTCAGGGTCTGAACGGGGCGACCGACCCTAACGCGTATGTCTTTGCGCCGGTCATCGCCGTCTCGACCCTGCCGGTGCACCGCGGGCCGCAAGGCGGTAACGCCCTGCGCATGGCCGCGTTGTTCCTGATCATCGGGGCGATCTGCATGGCCCTGTGGTGGCTTGGCAGCCAGTCCACGCCGCCCTTGGGCTGGCCCGGTCTGCTGCCGACCGCAGTGACCATCGGAGGCGCACTGCTGGCCCTGCTGGCGCGGATCTGGCGGCGATGACCGACCCGGCCAAGCCCCGGTCGCACGGCCGCGTGGCCGTCACTGCCAGCGTCCAGCCCCGCGACCTGATGGCCCCGCCAGAGCTTGCGGGCGCATGGACGGCCCAGATCGTGACGCTGTTTCCCGACGCGTTTCCCGGCACGCTGGGCCTGTCCTTGACCGGCAAGGCCCTGACCGAAGGGCTGTGGAACCTGATGACCATTCCGCTGCGAGAATTCGGCGTGGGACGGCATCGCAACGTCGACGACACACCGGCAGGCGGTGGGGCAGGGATGGTGATCCGCGCCGATGTCATGGCCGCTGCGCTGCGGCAGGCGCAGGCGCGCAGGCCGGGTCTGCCCATCGTCTATCTCTCGCCCCGCGGCAAACCCTATACGCAGGCGATGGCGCGCAGGCTGGCCAATGGCCCAGGCGTGACGCTGATCTGCGGGCGCTTCGAAGGCGTCGATCAGCGCGTTCTGGACGCCTTCGACGTCACCGAAATCAGCATCGGCGACTATGTTTTGACGGGCGGAGAGATTGCCGCGCAGGTCTTGATCGATGCGGCGGTTCGCCTTATACCGCGTGTGCTGGGGAATCAGGGCTCTCTGGCCGAGGAATCCTTTTCCGAGGCGACGGGCGGCCTGCTTGAACATCCGCAGTATACGAAACCCGCTGAGTGGGAAGGCCGCGCGATCCCCGAAGTTCTTCTTTCGGGAAACCACGCGGCAATTTCGCATTGGCGGGACGACATGGCCGCAAGGCTGACAAAAGAACGCCGCCCCGACCTGTGGCGGGCATTCGAGGAAACTCGGGTGGACCCGGTAAAGGACCGACAGCTCTCGGGCGCATCAGATCAATCGCGGAACCACCGCGAGCATTAAAAGGAACCCGCGATGAACCTGATCGCACAACTCGAAGCCGAGCAGATCTCGGAACTCGGCAAGGACATCCCCGACTTCAAGGCGGGCGACACGGTCCGCGTCGGTTACAAAGTGACGGAAGGCACGCGTTCGCGCGTCCAGAACTACGAAGGCGTCGTTATCGCGCGCAAGGGCGGCGGCATCTCGGCCTCGTTCACCGTTCGCAAGATTTCGTTCGGCGAAGGCGTGGAACGTGTGTTCCCGCTCTACTCGACCAACATCGACTCGATCACCGTTGTGCGCCGTGGCCGCGTTCGTCGCGCCAAGCTGTACTACCTGCGTGATCGTCGCGGCAAATCCGCCCGGATCGCCGAAGTTTCCAACTACAAGCCGAAGGCCGACAAAGCCTCGGCAAACGCGTAAGGGTTTCGCCGATGAAAGCCGACATCCATCCCGAATACCACCTCATCAACATCAAGATGACGGATGGCTCCACCTACGAGACCCGCTCGACCTGGGGCAAAGAAGGCGACACCATGTCGCTGGACATCGACCCGACGTCGCACCCGGCCTGGACCGGCGGCTCCGCCAAGCTGATGGACGCTGGTGGGCGCGTGTCCAAGTTCAAGAACAAATACGCCGGTCTGGGCTTCTAAGCCTGACCCGGATGCCACGCGAAACGCCGCCCCGAAACGGGCGGCGTTTTCAGTTGTGGCGACATTTCGCAACGCCTTTCGTGCGTTACGGCAAAGCGGACTGACTTTGTGCCGTCACCCCGCTAGCGTGCCGCCAAGGATTTGGAGCGATTCGTGGCGCACATCATCGTTATCGGGAACGAAAAGGGCGGCTCGGGCAAGTCGACCACGTCGATGCATCTGGCGACCGCCTTGGCGCGGTCAGGTCACCGCGTGGGTGCGCTGGATCTGGACGTCCGACAGCGCAGTTTTGGCCGCTATCTGGAAAACCGGGTGGCATTCCTTGCGAGAGAGGGTCTGGACCTACCGACGCCCATATTGGGTGAGCTGTCCCGCGACGTGGCCGAAGGCGACGATCCCCTGTCGGCCGCAGTGTCGGTACTGGATGAGACCTGCGACTTCATCGTTCTGGACTGCCCCGGGTCGCACACACGGTTGAGCCAGATGGCGCATGCGCTGGCCGATACGCTGGTCACGCCGCTGAACGACAGCTTTATCGATTTCGACCTGCTGGCCAAGCTTGACCCTGAAGGACGCGTTTTGGGGCCATCGATCTATTCCGAAATGGTCTGGAACGCACGGCAGATGCGGGGGCAGGCGGGTGCCGGACCGATCGACTGGATCGTGCTGCGCAATCGCCTTGGCACGACCGAAATGCACAACAAGCGCAAGGTCGGTGCTGCCCTGACGAACCTCTCCAAGCGCATCGGCTTTCGCGTCGCGCCCGGCTTTTCCGAGCGTGTGATCTTTCGGGAGCTGTTCCCGCGCGGGCTGACCCTTCTGGATCTGAAGGATGTGGGCACCACGAGCCTGTCGATGTCCAACATCGCCGCCCGGCAGGAATTGAGGGAGCTTGTGGCTGAACTGCGCCTGCCCGGCGTGAAAGCCGGGTTCTAGGATAAAGTCGTTGCCAATCGGGTGGTCGCGCAGTCAGCTAGCACACATGATGAACATCGCCCGCCTTTCCGCGCTTCTGACACTGCTGGCGCTTCCCGTTGCTGCGGCGGACGAAACGCCGCCGCCAGCCGCGCAGGCCGTGCCGACCGTCACGGTCGTCGCGGCAAAGACCGCCGAGGTTGAGCAGCGTGTCAGCATCAGCGGCAGCCTTGTCGCGCGAGACGAGGTGCAGGTTTTTCCGCAGGTCTCTGGCTTCGAAATCACCGAGCTGCTGGTCGAGGCGGGCGATTCGGTCACAAAGGGCCAGCCCTTGGCCCGCCTGTCACAGACGACGCTCAGCGCGCAGCTGGCACAGGCGCAGGCCGAGTATCAGCGCGCCGATGCCGCCGTGGCGCAGGCCACCAGCCAGATCGCCAGTGCCGAGGCCACGCTGAATCAGGCGAACGCCGCACTGGAGCGTGCGCGCAGTCTGCGCAGCAGCGGAAACACCCCGCAGGCGACGCTCGATCAGGCTATCGCCGCGCAGGCGTCGGCGCAGGCTGGGTCGGCGTCCGCCCGTGACGGTGTTGCCGTGGCACGGGCAGGGCTGGCACAAGCCGCAGCGGCGCAGGACATTGCGCAGATGGACCTTGACCGCACGGTCATCACCGCCCCTGTGTCGGGGTTCGTGTCGGCCCGGAACGGCCGCGTTGGCGCGCTGTCCGGCGCATCAGCTGATCCGCTGTTCGTGCTGATCGCCGACAACGACATCGAAACGCAGGGCGAAGTGATCGAGAACGCCCTGAGCCAGCTTGCCCCCGGTCAGGACGCGATCCTATCCGTCGTGGGGGTCGGGCAGATCGACGGCAAGGTGCGGCTTGTCCCGGCTTCGGTCGATCCGGTAACGCGCCTTGGCGTGGTCAGGGTATCGATGCCAAAGGACGCGGCGCTGCGGACGGGGATGTTTGCCAAGGGCGACATCATCACCGCGCGGCGTCAGGCGGTCACGGTCCCCGTCAGCGCGGTGCTGTCGGACACCGACGGCGACCGCGTGCAGGTGATCCGCGACGGCAAGGTCGAAACCCGCCCGGTTGACGCCGGCGTCGTCTGGAACGGTCTGCGCGAAATCACCAAGGGCGTTCAGGACGGCGAAGTCGTGATGCTGCGCGCCGGTGCGTTCTTCCGCACGGGCGATCCGGTCCAGACTGTGACTGAAGCGCCCCTTTCCGCCGCCGCCGAGCCAGCCGAATGAACCTCTCGACATGGTCCATCAGGCACCCGGTCCCGCCGATCGCCATCTTCCTTGTGCTGCTGATTGTGGGCTTTGTCAGCTTTACCCGGCTGCCCGTGACCAACATGCCCAACATCGACCTGCCCTTGGTCGAGGTGCTGATCGACCAGCAAGGGGCGGCCGCGTCCGAGATGACGACGCAGGTGGTCCGCCCGGTCGAAGATTCGATTTCCGCAATCACCGGTGTGCGTCATATCACCGCCACCGCCACAGATGGCAGCGCGCGGATTCAGGTTGAATTCGAGCTGTCGACAAACACCGACCGCGCGCTGAATGACGTCAAGGACGCCATCGCCAATGTCCGGTTGGACCTGCCTCAGTCGATCAACGAACCCTTGGTTCGGCGCATCGATATCGCGGGCATGCCGATCCTGACCTATGCGGTCAGCGACCCGACGCAGTCGATCGAGCAGACCTCCAAATTTGTCGACGACGTGATCGGCCGCCGGCTGAGTACAGTGGACGGAGTCGGCAAGACGGCTCGCATCGGTGGGGCCGAACGGCAGATTCAGGTTGAACTGCTGCCCGATCGGCTGCTGGCGCAGGGTCTGACGGCGGCCGAGGTGTCCAATCAACTGCGCAACCGCAACGTCGATCTGGGCGGGGGCCGGGGGGATCTGGCGGGCAGCGAATATTCGATCCGCGCGCTGGGGTCAGCGACCACCGTTGCGGCGCTGGCTGATACGCCGATCAGCATCGCCGACGGGCGTACGATCCGGCTGGACGATCTGGGCACCGTCCGTGACGGGGCCAGTGACGAACGCAGCTTTGCCCTTCTGGATGGCCGACCGGTCGTGGCGTTCGGGATCTATCGCACGACCGGTGCGTCCGACCTGACCGCAGGTGACGGTTCCAAAGCCGCGCTGGCAGAGGTCATGGCCGCCTATCCCAACGCGCAGCTGCGTCTGGTCAACGATGCGACCACCACGACGCTGCAAAGCTATCATTCGGCGATGGACACGCTTTACGAAGGCGCGGGTCTGGCGGTGATCGTGGTCCTGCTGTTTCTGCGCAACTGGCGCGCGACACTGATCGCGGCCGTCGCACTGCCCTTGTCGGTGATCCCCACGTTTTTCGTGATGGAGATGTTGGGCTTTACCCTGAACGGGATCAGCCTTCTCGGCATCACGCTCGTCACCGGCATTCTGGTCGACGACGCAATCGTCGAAATCGAAAACGTCGTGCGCCACATCAACATGGGCCGCCCCGCGTTCGAGGCGGCCGAGGAGGCGGCGACCGAAATCGGCATGACGGTGATCGCCATTTCGATGTCCATCGTCGCCGTCTTTGCGCCCGTCAGCTTCATGGGGGGCATCGCCGGTCAGTTCTTCAAACAGTTCGGGCTGACGGTGGCCGTGGCGGTCCTTTTTTCATTGCTTGTGGCACGGATCATCACGCCGATGATGGCCGCATATCTGATGCGGGACGCCGCGCACCCGGAGCCCCAGCGGGACGGGTATGTCATGCGCACGCTGATGTCGGTCCTGCGCTGGACGATGCGGCATCGGTTCATGACGATGGGGGTGGGGGCGATCGTCTTTGCCGGCTCGATCTACTCGGGGACGTTGCTGCCGAGGGAGTTCATCGCACCCGGAGATGTCGGGCGCAGCCAGATCGAGATGGAGATGCCGCCCGGAACGCGCCTGTCCGAAACCGAGGACGCATCGCGGGACATCACCGCGCGTCTGGCTAACGTCCCAGAGGTGAAGACCGTCTTCGTCTATTCGGACGGGTCGGACGTGACCAAGTCGCGGGTGATGATCGACTATGGCGCCAAGGACACCCGAACGCGGACGCAGTTCCAGATCGAGGATCAGTTGAAGCGCGACCTGTCCGCGATCCCGGACGCGCGGCTGAATTTCCAGAATGAGGACGGGCAGGCCGACGTCACCATCAGCGTTGTCGGCGATTCCGAGGAGGCGGCATCAGATGCCGCCGAAATGCTGATGGTCGCCCTGCGCAAGGTGCCAGAGCTGGAATCGGTGTCCTCGGCCAGCGTCCTGCGTCGTCCGGAAGTGCAGATCATCCCGCGTCCCGACTTGGCCGCACAGCTTGGCGTCACGGCCAGCGCCATGGCCGAAACCTTGCTGGTCGCGACCCTTGGCGCGCCCGAGGCGCAACTCCCCAAGTTCAATGCGGGTGATGAGCAGGTCCCCATCATGGTGCGCCTTGATCCCAAGGCGCGGCAGGATGTTCTGGCGCTGGAAAACCTGCGCATCCCGACCACCAGCGGCGGTCAGGTTCCCTTGTCTGCGGTGGCCGACATCCGGCTTGCGTCCGGCGCCACGCAGATCTCACGGTATGACCGCGAGTATGAGGTGCAGGTCGACGCAAACTTGATCGACGGCGCCCCATTGGGAGATGCGACCGCCAAGGTTGCCGCGCTGCAGAAGGAACTGGACCTGCCGCCGGGCACGTCTTTCCGGCCCGCCGGCAATGCCGAGATCATGGGCGAGGTATTTTCCGCGTTCGGCCTTGCGATGGGGGCGGGGGCGCTGCTGGTCTATGTCGTTCTGGTGCTGCTGTTTCACAACTTTGCAACGCCGCTCAGCATCATTCTGTCCCTGCCGCTGGCGATTGGTGGGGCGATGCTGGCGCTTTACTTGACCGGATACGCCATCGGGATGCCGGTGGTGATCGGGTTCCTGATGCTGATGGGGATCGTGACGAAGAACGCGATCATGCTGGTCGAATTTGCCCTGACGGCGATCGATCAGGGCGTGGACAAGACCGCGGCCATTCTGGATGCGGTCCACAAGCGTGCGCGCCCCATCGTCATGACGACCATCGCCATGGGCGCAGGGATGATGCCCGCGGCCCTGTCGACCGCCGAGGGGTCGGAGTTTCGCCAGCCCATGGCCATCGCCGTCATCGGGGGACTGCTGCTATCCACGCTTCTGTCGTTGCTGTTCGTGCCGTCGCTGTTCTCGCTCATCCACGGCGGGCAGAGCGGGGTCGGGCGCTGGATGGCACGACACCTTGGCATCAATCACGGACCCGGGCACACCCAGCCGCACGCATGAAAAAAGGGCGCCAAACAGGCGCCCTTTTTGATTTCCAGTCTTGTCAGATGCTCAGGCGAGCATTGCCACCGGGTGTTCCAGATTTTCAACGATGGCGGCCAGCAGCTTGGCACCCAATGCGCCGTCGATGACACGGTGATCGACCGACAGCGTCATCGACATGACGTTGCGAATGACGACCTCTCCGTGTTCGACAACCGGGGTCTGGATGCCGGCGCCGACAGCCAGAATCGCGCCGTGGGGCGGGTTGATCACCGCGTCGAAGTTCTCGATCCCGAACATGCCAAGGTTCGAAATCGCAAAGCTGCCGCCCTGATATTCGTGGGGCGCAAGCTTCTTGGTCTTGGCGCGGTTCGCCAGATCCTTCATTTGACCCGAAATCGCGGACAGCGTCTTGGTGTCGGCGTCCTTGATGACGGGGGTGAACAGCCCGCCCTCGATCGCCACGGCGACCGCGACATCCGACGGCTTCAGCTTGATGATCCGGTCGCCCGCCCAGACGGCGTTCGCATCGGGCACCTGCTGCAACGCCAAGGCGCAGGCCTTGATGATGAAGTCGTTCACGGACAGCTTGACGCCCCGCGGTTCCAGCTGCTTGTTCAGCGTGGCGCGGAACTCCATCAGCGCGTCCAGCTTGGCCGACCGGCGCAGATAGAAATGCGGGATGGTCTGCTTGGCTTCGGAGAGACGCGCGGCGATGGTGCGGCGCATGCCGTCCAAAGCCACCTCTTCGGTCTCACGGTCGGCCAGCATCTTGGCGACGGTCTCATACGACATGCCCGCCGGAACCGCTGCCGCAGCTGCTGGAGCCGCCGCCGCAGGTGCCGCCGTGGCTTCGGCTTTCTTGTCCGCAGCCGGGGCGGACTTGGTGCCGGGCTGGGCGCTGTCGACGTCGGCCTTGATGATCCGTCCCTTGGGGCCGGTCCCTTGGACATCTGCAAGATCGATCCCGCGTTCCGCCGCAATCCGGCGTGCAAGGGGCGAGGCAAAGATGCGGTCTCCCTTGCCACGCGCCGCAGCGGGCTGCGCTGCGGGCTTGTCAGCCGCCTTGTCAGATGCCGGGGCACCCACTTTCGGTGCTTCAGCCTTCGGCGCTTCTTCCTTCGGCGCGTCAGCCTTGGGGGCATCTGGCTTGGCGGGGGCCTCGGCCGGAACCTCTTCGCCTTCCTCGACAAGGACGGCGATGGGGGTGTTCACTTTCACCCCCTGGCTGCCTTCGTCGATCAGGATCTTGCCGATGACGCCTTCATCGACGGCCTCGAATTCCATCGTGGCCTTGTCGGTTTCGATCTCGGCCAGAATGTCGCCGGATTTGACGGTGTCGCCTTCCTTGACCAGCCATTTGGCCAGCGTCCCTTCCTCCATCGTCGGGGACAGGGCGGGCATCAGGATTTCAGTTGCCATGGTCGCGCCCCTTACTTGTAGGTGACTTGCTTGACCGCCGCGACGACCTCGTCCGCGGTGATCAGGGCAAGCTTTTCAAGGTTGGCGGCATAGGGCATGGGAACGTCCTTGCCGGTGCAATTGATGACAGGCGCGTCGAGATAATCGAACGCGTTCTCCATCAGATACGCACTGATCGAATTGCCGATGGACCCGACCGGGAAGCCTTCTTCGACGGTCACGCAGCGGTTGGTCTTCTTGACCGAACGCAGGATCGCATCGAAGTCCAGCGGGCGCAGGGTGCGAAGGTCGATCACCTCGGCCTCAATCCCGTCTGCGGCAAGCTTCTCGGCAGCCTGCAGCGCGTGGGCCATGCCGATGCCGAAGCTGACGATGGTCACGTCGCTGCCTTTGCGGGCGATGTGCGCCTTGCCGAAGGGGATCGTGAAATCGTCCAGCACCGGCACGTCGAAGGTGCGGCCATACAGGATTTCGTTCTCCAGGAAGATGACCGGGTTCGGGTCACGGATCGCGGTTTTCAGCAGGCCTTTTGCGTCGGCCGCGGTGTAGGGCATCACGACCTTCAGGCCCGGGATCGCCGCATACCATGCGGCGTAATCCTGGCTGTGCTGCGCACCCACGCGAGCGGCGGCCCCGTTCGGACCACGGAACACGATCGGACAGCCCATCTGCCCGCCCGACATGTAAAGCGTCTTTGCGGCCGAGTTGATGATTTGGTCGATGGCCTGCATCGCGAAGTTGAAGGTCATGAACTCGACGATCGGACGCAGCCCGCCGAAGGCCGAACCAACGGCGATCCCGGTAAAGCCGTGTTCGGTGATCGGCGTGTCGACGACGCGCTTGGGCCCGAACTTGTCCAGCAGACCCTGGCTGATCTTGTAGGCGCCCTGATACTCGCCGACTTCCTCGCCCATCAGATAGACGTCTTCGTCACGCTCCATCTCTTCGGCCATCGCTTCACGCAAGGCTTCGCGGACGGTCATCGGGCGCAACTCGGTGCCTTCCGGCCAGTCAGGCGTTTCGTCCGGTTCGGGCGTGTGGACATTCTCCACGGCAGACTGGGCGGGATTGTCGGACTTGGCGGCGGCCGGGACTTCGCCTTTTTCGTCGCGGCTGGCCTCTCCCTTGCCTTCCTGCGCGGGGGGCTGTTCTTCAGCGCCTGACGCGGCAGGGGCGGCGGCAGATGCGTCCGGCACCTCTTCGCCTTCCTCGACCAGAACGGCGATGGGGGTGTTCACTTTCACCCCTTGGCTGCCTTCGTCGATCAGGATCTTGCCGATGACGCCTTCATCGACGGCCTCGAACTCCATCGTGGCCTTGTCGGTTTCGATCTCGGCCAGAATGTCGCCGGATTTGACGGTATCGCCTTCCTTGACCAGCCATTTGGCCAGTGTCCCTTCCTCCATCGTCGGGGACAGGGCGGGCATCAGAATTTCAGTTGCCATGTTCGCTTCTCCCCTCAGGCCTTGGGCTCGGCATAGATATCGGTCCAAAGCTCTTCGAGCGCAGGCTCGGGGCTTTCCTTCGCGAACTCTGCCGAGTCGTTGACGATATCCTTGATTTCCTTGTCGACGGCCTTCAGGTCGTCCTCGGTGGCGTGCTTGCCGGTCAGCAGAAGCTGGCGCACCTGCTCGATCGGGTCGCGTTCGTCGCGCATCTTCTGCACTTCCTCGCGCGAACGGTACTTGGCCGGGTCCGACATCGAGTGCCCGCGATAGCGGTAGGTGTTCACCTCAAGGATATAGGGGCCATTGCCCGCCCGGCAGTGCGCGACGGCCTTTTCACCTGCCGCCCTGACCGCCAGAACGTCCATGCCGTCCACGGCCTCACCGGGAATGCCGAAGGCTTCGCCCCGACCATACAGCGTCGTCGACTTGGTCGACCGCTTCATGCTGGTCCCCATGGCGTACTGGTTGTTTTCGATGACGAAGATCACCGGAAGCTCCCACAGCTCGGCCATGTTGTAGGTTTCATAGACCTGACCCTGGTTGGCCGCACCGTCGCCGAAATAGGTGAAGGTGACGCGGCCATTGCCCTTGTACTTGTCGGCAAATGCCAGCCCGGCCCCAAGCGGAACCTGCGCACCCACGATCCCGTGGCCGCCATAGAAATGGCGCTCCTTCGAGAACATGTGCATCGAGCCGCCCTTGCCTTTGGAGTAGCCGCCTTCGCGGCCCGTCAGCTCGGCCATGACCCCGCGCGCTTCCATCCCGCAGGCCAACATGTGGCCGTGGTCACGATAGGAGGTGATGCGCTTGTCGCCTTCTTCCGCCGCAGCCTCGAGGCCCACGACGACCGCTTCCTGACCGATATACAGGTGGCAGAAACCGCCGATCAGGCCCATGCCGTAAAGCTGGCCGGCCTTCTCCTCGAACCGCCGGATCAGCAGCATGTCACGATAGTATTTCAGCAGTTCGTCGCGCGATACATTGGGCGCGGCAGGGCTTGCAGCATCTGACGCGGCTGCAGCTGGCTTCCTGGCCATGCGGTCCTCCGGAGGCAGTTTACAAACTAGTTCAGCGTTGAATTATTGCTAACCCAGCGAGGTCACGTCTGCAAGTCAGTGCTTGAGAAGCACCTCATCCCCCCGGACCACGCCCAGCACATCGCGCGCGCGTTCGTCCAGCAGATCAAGGTCCAGATAATCGTCAGACAGGCGCCGGGTCAGGTTTTTCATCCGGTCCACATCGGCCTGCAGCGCGTCGCGTTCCGCAACCAGTTCGGCCGTTTCCGACTCGATCTGGACCCGCCGCAGAATGCCCGACGGACCCTGAACAGCAGCAATCGCGAAATATAGACCGGCCAGCACCATAAGGCCGAAGAACACCAGCGCGCTGATGGAAAGTCTGTTCTGGGGTAACTGCATCGCGCGCCTGCCGTGGTTCGTGCCCCACTGTGCCACAGCCGCCGTGAAAGGGGAATTCGTCATCCATCCGGTATTGGCTGGAAACGGCCAACGCGTTGACGTCATGCGCGGCGCGACGTCATATCCGGTGACTTGTCTCAACAATGAGCCCCACCGTGGCCATCATCCGCCTTGCCGGCCTGATCCTCGCGGTCGAGATCCTGTTTTATGTCCTGATCTCAATCTATGTCCGGTCGACCCGGCGCGAGGCGCTGGAAAAGACATGGGACCGGCGCCATCCCGATCATGCAGGGGATAATCCCTGGCGCAGAGAGTTCGTGCGTCGCGCAATGATCGGGTTTTCCAAGACTTTGCGTGCGCGACTGGTCGGTCTGGTGTTGATCCTGCCTTTTGTCGCGATCATGGTGATCATCTGGCTGGTGAATCACCGCTGAAAGGGGACTGCCATGAATCGGCTCAAAATCGTTCTGGCGGTGCTGTTCGCCCTGCTTGTGTTCGCGTTTCTCAGCTATGCGCTGCCGTCGCGGGAAACGGTGCGGATCACGAACACTTACAACAAGCTGACAGAGCTGGGCTGGAACAAGGCGTTCTTCGCGGGAGCGGACACGGGCACCGTGGAAAACGCCCAAGGGCAGCGCGACATTCGCTTTATCGATACGGTCAAGCCGAACGGAAAGCCGCGCGTCTATCGCAACGAAGACACGGGAACGATCTGGCCGCCGTATTTCAAATACGACAGTTCGAACCTGCACGCGATTGCGGGAGACCTGCGATCCACGTCCGAAAACCCGAAATGGGTGAACATCACGTCCTATGGCTGGCGGATTTCGATGCTCAGCATCTATCCCAACGCCATTTCCATCCGGCCGGTAGCAGGTCCGGATGTGTCGCCGATCAATTGGCCGTCGATGGTCATTCTGGCCGTGCTGGGGGCGATCCTGCTGCTGGTGTGGCGGATGTGGAACCAGTTCCGCGAACGCTCGCTCGACCCCGCAGTGGACCGGATCGATCAGCGGTTAGACGCGACCCGCGACCGGTTCGAGGCGCGGTCACGCGATACCCGCGGTCGGCTTAACCGGTGGTGGAACCGCAAGTAGTCAGCGCAACGGGCGGGCGGGGTTCCCCACCACCGTTGCCCCCGGGGCGACGTCCCGGGTGACAACTGCACCGGCGCCGACGATGGCGCCGTCGCCGATCGTCACGCCCGGCAGGATCGTCGCGCCGCCCGCAATCCAGACATCTGCGCCGATCGTGATGGGGTGCGCCGATTCGTATCCCGTGCCGCGTTCGGTGGGGTCACGCGGATGATCCGGCGTCAGGATCTGCACGTTCGGCCCCAGCTTGGTCCGGTCACCGATTCGAATTTCGCCGGTGTCGAGGAACGTGCACCCGGCATTCACGAAGCAGTCCTTGCCGAAATAGATGTTGTCGCCGAACTCGACATAGAACATCGGCCGGATGGTCGCGCCGTTCCATTGACCCAAAAGCTCATCAAGGGCCTCGGCTCGGCGCGGGGCGTCTTCGGGCAGGTTATTCAACTCCAGCAACAGCGCGTCCGCGCGACGGCGCATGCCCTGCAGTTCAGGATCGGCAGGGTGATACAGCCGACCGGCGAGCATGTCTTCGCGCGGGGTGGGCATTACATGAAGCCCAGTTCCAGCCGCGCTTCTTCGGACATCATGTCCATCCCCCACTGGGGCTGGAAGGTCATTTCGACATCCACCTGCTTGATGCCGGGCAGGGGCTCGACCGCATCCGCGACCCAGCCGGGCATTTCACCCGCAACGGGGCAGCCGGGGGCGGTCAGCGTCATGACGATACGCACCGCATTCTCGTCGTTGATGTCGATCGTGTAGATCAGCCCTAGGTCATAGATGTTGACCGGAATCTCGGGGTCGTAAACCGTGCGGCAGGCTTCGACGACGCTGTCATACATCGGATGCTCGATCGTCGAAGGTGCGATCAACGGCGCACCCTCGGGCAGATCGGGTGTCACGGCAGGGGTGTTTGCGGGTGTGTCGGTCATGGCAAAATCCTGTGCGAAATGCGCTCGCAGTTGGGTCAGATATAGGCCCGACGGCGGCCGGACAAAAGACCTTAGGGCCGCAGACCTTAGGACCGCGTGCCGGGGATCGGTCATGGAAAGGGCCGCCCAGTGCGGACGGCCCCATTTTCATTGAGTGCCGGCAGGCGGTGGTCAGATGACCAGAACCTGCGTGCCCACCTGCGCCAGTTCGTAAAGCTGTTCGACATGTTCGTTGTAAAGGCCGATGCAGCCGTTCGACGACTTGCGCCCGATCTTGCGCGTGTCGTGGGTGCCGTGGATGCGGTAATACTGCCAGCTCAGCCACATGGCACGGGTGCCCAAGGGGTTTTCGGGACCCGCCGGGACGAAGTCCGGCCATTCGGGGTTGCGCTTCTTCATCTCGGGCGTGGGGGACCAGGTCGGCGCCTTGACCTTCTTGATGATCTCGGTCCGGCCCTTGCGGGTCAGGTCTTCGCTGACGGGGATCGACGAAGGGTAGACGTGATAGATCGACTGATCTTCGGACCAGAAATGCACAGCCCGCGACGTCAGATCGACCAGAATCGCCCCGTTATGGGTGTCGCTGAAATAGGGGCGCCAGTCCTGCTGGCGATAGCTGGAAACGTTGCGCCGATTGTCCTGTTCGGGGTCGTATTGCACGACGCCTGCATCCGGCGTGGCACCCGCAGTGGCTGCGCCCTGCAGCGGCTGTCCGGTATAGGGATCAATGGCTTGGGCCAGTGCGGGGCTGGCCAGCGTCGCCGCGCCCAGTGCCGCGGTCGACGTCAGGAAGGCCCGCCTGTGCAGACCCGACACGTTGGATTTCTTCATCTGCTGCTCCTCAGGAGACGGGCGGTTGGCGGCCGTTACGGCTCATTCGCCCACATTCGCGTTACTCCCCTGCGACCATAGGACGCAATTCACGGACTTGTCATTGCTGCAAAATGGTCACGCAAACCCCACAGTGTTGCGGCTTTCACGCAGAGTTGGGTTTGCCGAACGGGGAACGTTTCGCTAACCGGGGCGCAGGCAACGGGCGGTTACGGCCCGGCAATCGGGGGCGATTCCAACATGGTCAGAAAACTTCTTCTTGTCGCGGCAGTTCTGACGCTGGCGGCATGTCAGATGGCGCCTCGCGCGCAGGTCGGCGCGGACGGCAACGCAATCCCCGTCGCCTATCGCATTTCTCCCCGTGATGCCGCCGTGATCCCGGACCGGGTGCTGCAACAGGTGAACCTGCTGCGCAGCCAGTCGGGTCTGGGTCCGATGACTCTCAGCCCGCAACTCGCCGCCGCCGCCACAGCGCATTCGCGCGACATGTCGGCCCAGAACCGGGCGTGGCACTTCGGATCGGACGGGTCGTCACCGTTGGACCGTGTGCGTCGTCAGGGCTATGCCGGCAATCTGGTCGGCGAAGACATCTCCGAGACGTACGAGAACGAAATCGCGACGCTCGGCGCGTGGATGCAGACCCGCGACACGCGCGACATGCTGATGGACCCGAACGCACGCGAAATGGGCCTTGGCTGGTTCCAGGAGCCGTCGAACAAGATCTGGTGGACGGTCGTCATCGGCGGCTGATCCGACCGGCTGGTCCCTTAATCGGGGACCAGCATATAGCCCGCACCGCGCACCGTCTGCAGATATCGCGGTTCTTTCGGATCCGGCTCGATCTTGCGCCGCAGTCGGGTGATCTGGACGTCGATCGCACGTTCACTGTTTTCGCCGCCATCGTCCGGGTCGCGGCCCAGCTCTTCAATCAGGGTCATGCGGCTGACGGCTTCGCGCGGCGTTTCTGCCAGCCGTTTCATCAGGGACTGTTCGCTGCCGGTCAGGCGCAGGGGGGCTTCGCCCTGCCACAATTCGCCCCGGTCCGCGTCATAGCGCAGCGCGCCCATGGTCAGGAATTTTGGCCCACGGTTTTCGGGCGCTGGCATCCGCCGCAGGATCGCGCCAATCCGCAGCAACAATTCTCGGGGTTCGAACGGCTTGGGCAGATAATCGTCCGCGCCTGATTCGAGACCTTCGATCCGGTCACCAGCGTCACCGCGCGCGGTCAAAAGCAGGATCGGCGTGGTGATGCGTTTGCGCAGATCGCGTGTGAGGGAAAACCCATCCTCGCCCGGCATCATCACATCCAGAACGATCATGTCGAATTCCAGCCCCGACAACAGGCGCCGCGCCTGTGCCGCGTCGCTGGCCGTCGTCACAAGATAGCCGTTCCGCATCAGGAAACGCTGCAGCAGGGTGCGGATCCGTTCGTCATCATCGACGATCAGGATGTGGGCGTCAGGTGTGCTGTCGTTCATGGCTTGGGTGCACCCGCCCGCAGGGACTGGAACTGACGCAAGGTGTCGCGATCCATCATCGCCTCAAGCACTTGCCGAAAGCCTGCCACCGCCTGCGGCCCTGCCGCGCGATAGGCGGCCCGCATGCGTTCCCGCTGCGCTTCTGACAGCTGCTTTTCCAGCGCGGCACCGCGCTGGGTCAGCGCCAGTTCACGTTCGCGCCGGTCGCGGCGGCCGATGCGGCTTTCCACCAGACCGTCATCCACCAGCGTGCGCAACACCCGGTTCAGGGATTGCTTGGTCACGCCCAGCACATCCAGAAGGGCGGTCACGGTCAGCCCCGGCTCGCGCCCGATGAAGTGGAGCGCCCGGTGATGGGCGCGGCCGTAACCGATGTCATCCAGAATCAGGTCCGGGTCCGCGGTGAAGGCACGATAGGCGAAATACATCGCCTCGATCCCACGGCGCAGTTGTTCATCCGTCAGAAACAGCAGAGACTCGCCCCCGGCGGGGACGACGGGCGCTTCGCGGGGGACAGCCACGGCGCGGGGTCTTGGACTTTGCATCAACCTCTCCTTCGGGGTTGTACCAATATTAGGGCAGGTTTGTTGACTTTCCAAGAATCAAACGGTAACGCTGCCTTCGGCGCAACATTATGGACGTTTCCAAACGCCCCGCGCAATTTTTGCAAAAGATGGGACCAGGGCAATGGCTGGCAGTTATGAAGACCGCGATGGAAAGATCTGGCTGGACGGCGAGATCATCGATTGGAGAGACGCCAAGGTTCACGTCCTGACGCATGCCCTGCATTACGCCAGCTCGGTCTTTGAAGGCGAACGGTGCTATTCGGGCAAGATCTTCAAGGGGCATGAGCATTCGGAACGTCTGATCGAATCCGGGCGCCTGCTGGATATGGAAATCCCGTACACCGCCGACGAAATCGACGCCGCGAAAGAGGCGGTGCTGAAAGCCAACGGCTTCACCGACGCCTATGTCCGCGTGGTCGCGTTCCGTGGGGCGGGTGACGACATGGGCGTGTCCGCGGCACGCAACCCTGTGCGCATGGCCGTCTGCGCCTGGGAATGGGGCAACTACTATGGCGAGGCGAAATGGCAGGGTGCCAAGCTCGACATCGCCAAGTGGAAACGCCCGTCGCCCGAAACCATCCCGACGGCAGCCAAGGCAGCCGGTCTGTACATGATCTGCACCATGTCCAAGCACGCCGCCGAGGCGAAGGGCTGTTCGGACGCGCTGTTCATGGACTATCGCGGCTATGTCGCCGAAGCGACCGGGGCCAACGTGTTTTTCGTCAAGGATGGCGAGGTGCATACTCCCCTGGCCGATGCGTTTCTGAACGGGATCACGCGCCAGACCGTCATTCAGATGCTCAAGGATCAGGGTGCCGTCGTTCACGAACGCCACATCCTGCCAGAAGAGCTGAGCGAGTTTCAGGAATGCTTCCTGACCGGGACCGCCGCCGAGGTGACCCCTGTGGCCCAAATCGGCGACAACTGGCATTTCCAGGTCGGCCCAACGACGCGCAAGATCGCCGAGGACTATGAGGCGCTGGTTCGCGCCTGACACAGCGAAAAGCCCGCCTTGAAAAGCCCGCCCCGTGCGGGCTTTTCTATGGGGCCGCCGGCGCGTGGGGTTTCGCTGCGCTGACCGAGTGATTAGGTCGGACCGATGCAAGAGCTGACGATCTCTGTCCTGAATTCCATCGATGCGGTTGCGGCAGCGGACTGGGACGCCTGCGGCGAGCCCGGCAATCCGTTTGTGACCCATCGGTTCCTAAAGGCGTTGGAGGATTCCGGGTCCGTGGGACAAGGCACAGGCTGGCACCCCAGCCATCTTGCCGCGCGGGTCGGTGGTGATCTGGCGGGCGTCGCGCCCTGCTATCTGAAGACCCACAGTCAGGGCGAATACATCTTCGACCACGCGTGGGCCGATGCGTTCCAGCGTGCTGGCGGGCGCTACTATCCCAAGCTGCAATGCGCGGTTCCATTCACCCCGGTGACTGGCCCACGGTTGCTGGCAAGCGACCCACAGGTCCAAGCCGCGCTGTTGAAGGGCATGGCACAGATCGGCCGGCAAGCCGATCTGTCATCGGTCCACGTGACCTTCTGCACCGAGGCCGAGCGTGAGCTGGGTGAGGCACAGGGGTTTCTGGCTCGGACCACGACGCAATATCACTGGGTGAATGACGGATACGCCGATTTTGATGCGTTTCTTGCCGCGCTTTCGTCCCGCAAGCGCAAGGCCATCCGCAAGGAGCGTGAACGCGCGTTGGGTTTTGGCGGGCGGATCGTCTGTTTGACCGGCGACGAGATCAAACCCATCCATTGGGACCATTTCTGGCAGTTCTATCAGGACACGGGCAGCCGCAAATGGGGCACGCCGTATCTGACGCGGCCATTCTTCGACGCGCTGCATCAAACAATGCGCGACGATTGCCTGCTGGTTTTGGCCGAACGAGACGGTGTTCCGGTCGCCGGGGCGTTGAACTTCATCGGCGCCGATACGCTGTTCGGTCGGTACTGGGGCTGCATCGAAGATCACCCGTACCTGCATTTCGAGGTCTGCTATCATCAGGCCATCGACTGGGCCATCAGCCACGGCTTAGCGCGGGTCGAGGCGGGCGCGCAGGGTGAGCACAAGCTGGCGCGCGGCTATCTGCCGACCGAGATTCACTCGCTGCACTGGCTGGCCAACCCGGATTTCCGCCGTGCGGTCGGCGACTATCTTCTGGACGAGGTCGAGGCCGTGACCGACGACATTGCCGAAGTCAGCGCCATGGGGCCGTTCAAGCGCGGCTGACGCGAAGGTTCACTGAATGGTGACGGCTTTCCGGCGCCCGGTAACCTCGGGTTAATGCCGACCGGCCCAATGTTGCCCCGTGGATTGGCGGAAGGCAGCCCGAATGGTTGAGTTCAAGAATGTCGGCCTGCTCTCGGGGGCGCGCCACATCGTTCAGAACATCACCGACCTTGGCTTTGCCGAGGTGAACGGGACTTGGATGCTCTATTCTGCGACGCAGGCCGGTGGCGGGCTGGGCGTCTGGCGGTTCAACGACCCGCTGCGCCTTGCGGGTCGCGTCCAGGAGGTCAGCTACGCGCAGTCGCTCGGGCATCTGTCAGCGCCGTCGGCCGTCCTTGTCGATGGTGCAGGCGCGGGATCGATGCTGCTGACCGGGCTGAAGGGCGGGGCGGCACAAGCGCGCCTGGTGGACAACAGCGGGGCAATCGGTCAGGGCGACAGCCGATTTGGCCGCGTCCTGCCGTCTGACGTCGTGACGGCGCTGAATATCGTCGATGTCGGTGGCAAGGGCATGCTGGCCACCGTCAGGTCAGGATCCACAGACATCAACCTGTGGCAGGTGGCACCAAATGGCGCCCTGACGAACATGGGAACGTCGGCGATGCTGCCCGGCGTGCTCGCCGGCTCAACGATTGATGCGTTGCTCCACGTGCCCATCGGCAAGGCCGACTTCCTCGTGTCTGTCTCGACTGCCGGCAACTATGTCTCAAGCCATCGGATCGGCGTTGACGACACACTGGGCGGGGGGAACTTCTTTACCACGGCATCCGGTGTCGGATTTGACAAGCCGCTCGGCGTGGTCGCCGCCAAGGTCGGCGGGGCCGACTTCGTGATCGTGAACGCTGCGGGCAGTTCGTCCCTGACGGTCCTGCAACTTGCCCCCACCGGCGAGCTGCGGCCCGTCGACCATGTCATCGACCAGACGACCACCCGGTTCGAGCGTGCAACAGTGCTGGAGGCTGTCAACGTCGAAGGTCGCACCTTCGTCGTCGCGGGCGGACGAGATGACGGGCTGTCGCTGATGACGCTGACACCGACCGGACGGCTGATCCACTTGGCGACGGTCGCGGACACCGATCTGACGTCGATCAAGGACGTCTCGGCGCTGGCGTTGACGGTGATCAATGGCAAAATCGCGCTTGCCGCAGCCTCCCAGTCGGAAACGCGGATCAGCCAAATGGTGATCGATCCGGGTGAAATCGGGGTGACCCAGCGGGCGGGCAAGGGTGCCGCGCAGGGGACTGCTGCGGGGGACATGATCCAGACCGGAACCGGGACAACGTCGATCAACGGGGGCGCTGGCGACGACATCCTGATTGCCACGGCATCCGTGACCCTGACGGGTGGGGCAGGGGCTGATCTGTTCGCGATCGGCGCGTTCAAAGGAAAGGTCGTCATCACCGACTTTCAGGTCGGCAGCGACCGGCTGGACCTGTCGGACATGGGAATGGCGCGCAGCACCTATCAGCTAAGCTACGCCGCGACGAAAGCCAGCCTGACGATCACTTACGGCGATACCGTGATCGAGATTCGGGCAGGTGACGGGCGCAAGCTGACCGCAGCGATGTTCGACAACAGCATGTTTTCGCTGCCCCATTATCCCACGGGGGAGGCCCGTAACACCATCGTCGGCAGCAGTCGCGGCGACAGTCTGGCGGCCGGTGCCACAGGCTCAATCGTCATGGGCGGGGCCGGAAATGACACCATTCTTGGCAGTGCCAGGGCCGATCACCTGATGGGAGAGGCGGGGAACGACCGGATCATGGGGGGTGACGCGGCTGACCGCCTGCAGGGCGGTGATGGTCACGACACCATCAACGGTGGGGCGGGTGCCGACACCATCATGGGCGACGCCGGCAACGACCAGCTGCGCGGGGATGACGAGGCCGACCGGATCTATGGCGGGCTGGGCAACGACACGCTGTATGGCGGGTCGGGCGATGACTGGCTGAACGGCGATGCGGGCAACGATGTGCTGTGGGGCGACGCTGGAAACGATGTCCTGTCGGGTGGGGAAGGCCAAGATACGCTGAACGGGGGTGACGGGGCTGACCGCCTGTCGGGTGGCGACGACAATGATCGGCTGATCGGCGGGTCGGGAAACGACGTTCTGTCAGGCGATGCGGGCAACGATGTACTGGACGGTGGCGACGGCAATGACACGCTGAACGGCGGTGCAGGTCATGACACGCTGACGGGTGGGGCGGGGCACGACCGCCTTTACGGCGGGGCTGGCGATGACTGCCTGACCGACACGTCGGGGAACAACCTTTTCTTTGGCGAGAATGGAAATGACAGCCTGATCGGCGGCCCCGGCCCGGACACGCTTTACGGCGGCGCGGGAAACGACACGCTTAATGGCGGCGCGGGACAAGATGTGCTGGCGGGCGATGATGGCAATGACCGTCTGGATGGGCAGGCGGGCCGTGACACGCTGCGTGGCGGCAACGGCAACGACGTCATCCTTGGCGGGGACGACGATGACCTGTTGCAGGGTGGGGCCGGAAACGACACGCTTTATGGCCAGAATGGCAACGACGTCGTGCACGGTGGCACCGGGGACGACCGCGCATATGGCGGCGACGGCCACGACCACATCCGGGGTGATGATGGTAACGACTATCTGTCAGGCGAAGGGGGCAACGACAGCCTTTATGGTGGTTCGGGCCATGACGTCCTGACGGGCGGCATCGGACAGGACCTGTTGGTCGGGGACCCAGGGAACGACATCCTGTACGGCGGGGCCGACAAGGACCGGCTGTACGGCGGTGCAGGGGCCGACCGGCTGAACGGCGACGACGGCAACGATTCGCTGTTCGGAGAGGCTGACGGTGACACCCTTTGGGGCGGGGCAGGGAACGACACCCTCGACGGCGGCAGTGGGAACGACGACCTTTTCGGTGGCGCCGGTCATGACAAGATTCTGGGCGGATCCGGCAACGACCGGTTGGTTGGTGAGGCGGGAGACGACACGCTGGACGGCGGTGCCGGCGCGGATCATCTGTCTGGTGGGGCAGGGCGCGATCTGTTGTTCGGGGGCGCGGGTGACACCCTGTCTGGCGGCGCGGACGCCGATGTCTTTCGTTTTTCGCCCGGTGGCTCGGGCAAGATGACGATCACCGATTTCCAGCACGGCATGGACCACCTGCAGTTCGATGGTTTGCGCAGTGGTAAGTTGGGGGGGGCTGTGGACTGGACGCGTCAGGGTGGGAACACGGTCGTCACGTGGGATACCGACCGGGACGGTGACGTCGATCTGACCATGCTGCTGTTGGGCGTCACGCGGTTCGACGCCGGCGACATCTGGTGATGGCGGCTATTCCCACCAGCGATCGATGGCCGCGATGTCGTCGTCCGACCAGCCGAAGTGATGCGCAAACTCGTGTATCACGACGTTTCCGACCAGCTCGCTCAATCCGACATTTCCGCGTTCGGCCCACTCATCCAAAATCGGGCGACGGAAGAGAAACACGGTGTCCGGGAAATACTGCGGCGCGCTGGGGGACTTTTCGGTCATCGGCACGCCGTCATAAAGGCCGGTCAGCTCCAGCGGATCGTCAATCGCCAGCTCATCCAGAAACTCATCGGACGCATACTCCTCGACCCGCAGGATGACGGCTGCTGCGGGACCAGCGAAGGCCGGGGGCAGGCGCGACAGGACTTCACGGGCCAACGTCTCGATCTCATCGGACGATGGGGCGGTCTGGCGGGTCCAGTGGCTCATGTCGCGCTCCTGCAAGGCTGATCAAGATTGCCCCGATATGGACAAAAAACCCTCCATATGAAAGAGCGTGCGCTGAAGGAGACGCCCATGACCACGACACGTTTCGCACCTTCGCCGACCGGCCACATCCATATCGGAAACCTTCGGTCCGCGCTGATGAATTTTCTGATCGCGCGCAAGGCCGGGGGGACATTCATCCTGCGCCTTGACGACACCGACCGGGAGCGTTCGAAGCAGGAATATGTCGATGGCATCAAGCGCGATCTGGAATGGCTGGGCCTGACCTGGGACCGTGAAGAGCGTCAGTCGCTGCGTCTCGACCGCTATGCCGAGATGGCTGACAAGTTGCGCGCGGACGGCCGCCTGTACGAGGTGTTCGAAACCCCGACCGAGCTAGACCTGAAGCGCAAGAAACAGCTGAACATGGGCAAACCGCCGGTCTATGACCGGGCCGGTCTGGCGCTGTCGGATGATGATCGGGCGCGGCTGCGTGCCGAAGGGCGGGACGGCTACTGGCGGTTCCAGCTTGATCAGGAACGCATCGAATGGCCCGATGGCATCATCGGTGATGTGTCGATCGACGCAGCCTCGGTCAGCGACCCCGTCCTGATCCGCGCGGACGGGCAGGTCCTTTACACCTTCGCAAGTTCCGTCGACGACGTGGATATGGGCGTCACCTACATCGTGCGCGGCGCCGACCACGTCACGAACACGGCGACGCAGATTCAGATCATGAAGGCGCTGGGTGGTACCCCGCCGAACTTTGCCCATCACAGCCTGCTTAGCGGTCCACAGGGCGAAGAACTGTCCAAGCGCTTGGGCGCATTGTCGCTCAAGGATCTGCGCGAGGCTGGTGTCGCCCCCGAGGCGCTGCTGAGCCTGATGGCACGCCTGGGCTCCAGCCAGCCGGTAGAGCTGCGGATGTCGCTGGACGATATCGCGGCCGGGTTCGAGCTGTCGCAATTCAACGCCTCGCCCACGAAGTTCGACCCCGAGGATCTGTGGCCACTGACCCGCGAACGAAATCAGCATCTGCCGTTTTCGGCGGTGACGGACCGCATCGCTGAAATGGGCGTGCCTGTTGATATCGCAGAACAGTTCTGGACCGTGGCGCGCGCCAACATCACCAAACTGGATGATCTGGACGGCTGGTGGACACTGGTGCGCGACGGCGCCGACCCCATCATCGACCCCGAGGATGCCGCGTTCGTGGCAGAAGCCATCGCCATGCTGCCCCCTCGTCCGTGGACTGCCAGCACGTGGTCAGAATGGACCGGTGCCGTCAAGGCAGCGACCGGTCGCAAGGGCAAGGGCCTGTTCATGCCGCTGCGCAAGGCGCTGACCGGCATGAACCATGGCCCCGAAATGGCCGATCTGATGCCGCTTCTGCAGGTCGTGAAAGCCGCCTGAAGGCCGGGGCCAGAGGGGCGTCAAAATCAACTT
The DNA here is from genome assembly GCA_003240735.1 of Paracoccus denitrificans. GTDB lineage: Bacteria > Pseudomonadota > Alphaproteobacteria > Rhodobacterales > Rhodobacteraceae > Paracoccus > Paracoccus denitrificans_A. Next base: position 129,492 of record QFNE01000002.1, read on the forward strand.
GACGCCCCCGGTCCATCGCCCTAAATCCCACCAGACCCGAACGCGGCAGACCCGCGTTTCGCCGTGGCGGAGTAGCTCAGCTGGTTAGAGCAGAGGAATCATAATCCTTGTGTCGGGGGTTCAAATCCCTCCTCCGCTACCATCAAAACACTCATAGAAATCTCCGCGCCGTCGTTGCTACGATCGTTCGGTCAGCTCAGCGGCAAATTCCGGCACTCGTCAGGGCCTTATAGGACGCTTTTGACTGTCGCTTGTTCCAGTCTTCCGCTGTCGCCTTCCCGTATCTGCGAAGAATGTCTTGGTATTTGGCCTTGAGACTGGCAAATTCTGCGGCGGGAATATGGTCTTGGGTGCAGCGTTCCAGTTTTCTGGCGGGGGTTGCCTTTTTCGCCCGCTGATTTGCTTCGGACGGTTTCCCTGATCGCTTTTCCATATCGCGCCGGGTGACCTCCATCGCGCTCTGCCCGATCAGCCCCGGTCCAATGATGTCTGGGCTGGCGTAGAATTGTGCCAAGCTGGTGCTGGGCACCGCAAGTGAGGAGATGATCGCGAAGGCAAGTATTCTCATCTGACGCTCCGTTCTCAATTGTTCCTTTACCTTGTCCTTTCAGACGTTAGGTCACCACGGCCCCACCCAGCAAACAAAAAACGTCTACCCTCATATGGGCGTGCGCAGGGCATTTCGGCTGTCCTGCCAACCATCCCCGATCACGCGACCTAGTCTGGATCAAGCGTCAGTTTCCCAGCAGCGACTTCGGCACGACAAACTCGACACGCCGGTTCTTTGCCCGGCCGTCCGGGTTGTCTTTCCCGTCGATTTCATTGTCGGCAACCGGGTCCGACTCACCGCGCCCTTCGGTGCGAAGGCGCGCTGGCTGAACGCCCTGTGCTTTCAGGAAGTCGACAACCGCCTGAGCCCTGCGCTGTGAAAGCGCGAGGTTATAGTCGTCGGCACCCTTGGAGTCTGTGTGTCCCACGACCACAACCTCCCCGTCGGGCGCGCGGGAAATCAGCTCTCCGACATCCGTCAGGCTTTTCTGCGATGCAGGGGTCAGCGCATCGCTGTCAAAGTCGAACAGAACATCGCTGGCGACGGAGAGGATGTAGTTATCGCCCGACTGCCGCACCTGAATTTCGCCGCTGCGGTCCAAGGTTTCCTGCGCTTCGGTCGAGATTGCCTGCGCTTCACCCGCCATATCCTCGATGGTGGGGGTAAGGTCCAAGACCGTCGGCACCAGATCAAGGATGAAGGCGCTGGTGTCGACAGTCTGGGCCTGCACCGGCGCGCTGAGCGCCAGCACGGCACCAAGGGCTATCGCTGCCCGATTGAGAAAGAACGACATCACCGCGACCCTCACTCGGGAACGGTGAAGGGGCCGAGCGGCTCGACATTGCCGATGTGCAGCATCGCTGTCTCACCCGCAGGCGGCGCGGGGAAAGTCGCGTTCCAGGATCCTGCCATTGGATTTGACGCATTCAAAGACAGGGAGCTGGGCGCGAGTGGCTTGCCGGCGCTGTCCTTCAGGATCAGGTACTTCTTGTCACCCGCGACGAGATAGTAGTCCGTCTGCCAGCTATTTTCTGACATGCTTGAATAGAGCACCTCGGTCCCGGTCTGTCCCTCGGTCGCCTTGAATCGGACACGCACGGTCAGCTTGTCCCCGTCGCGGACCGCACTGACCAGACTCGCCTCGGCCATGCCGGTGTTGGTCAGGGATGTGGCCAATACGGCATCGCTGGCATCCGCGGCCGGCGCAGCTGTTTCCTGCGCAAAGGCTGTTCCGGTCAGCATCAGTCCGATCGCGAGGACCGGAGCCAAGTGACGGTGGAATCTGGAAAGCATATCTCATTCTCCCGAGTTCTGTTCGACAGGCACACAGCCCGGTCGCTAAAGAATTCTCTTGCGGCGCGCCTCAGCGCGCGGGCCTCGATACCCGGACAGCTTGTGGCAGGAGAGCCACCGATGCAAGCGGACCTTCGGCAACGCATCCAAACGCGCGTGCTGATCAGGAGGGGGCGGGTAACCTGCGCCTTCAGCCACGCTGCCACTTAAAAAAATGGCCCGGCATCCGTGGACACCGAGCCATCAGGGCTTTCAGTCGCGAACGGACTTACGCCGACTCGGCCGTCTTGCGGTCGCTTTCGCGGATCGTCGGGACGACCTGGTCGCCCCAGGCGCCATTACCGCCGTGGTGACGCGAGACGCGGACGAGCTCGACCGAGACGCCGTCGTTGACTGCACGCTGAATGGCGTCGTTCAGGCGGTGAACGGCGTCGGCAACGCGGTGGATGGCGCGGTCGCGGGGGTCGAGATCGGGGCGGTCGACACGTTCGAAGTTGACGGTGTTCATGATATCCTCCGGGTCAAGAATGGGGTCGCTTATTCGGCGGCGAACTGGTTCATGGTGTTGGCGTGGCCACCGGCTTTCAGCGCGCGCTCACCCGCGACCATTTCCTTGAAGCTGTCGCCAAGGTCGGACCCGACCTCGTGCTGGTGCTTCACGGCGCTGATTCCGCGGCGAATTTCCTCGCGCTGGACGGTCTTGACGTAGGCCAGCATCTTTTCTTCGCCGAAATAGCCGCGTGACAGCTCGTCCACCGACTTTGCGGTCAGGTGGAAGGTGGGCAGCGTGATGAGGTTGTGGAACACCCCCGCGCGCGCCGCGATGTCGGTCTGGAAACGTTGCAGGCGGGCGTCCGCCTCGTGGCCCAGGGGCGTGTCGTCATAGTCGGCTTTCATCAGTTCGTTGCCATCGGGATAGTCGTCGGCAGCGATCTTGCCCTCGGCCAGCCACTGTTCGCGAACCTGTTTGCGCAGGTTCAGCGTCCAGTTGAACGACGGCGAGTTGTTGTAGGTCAGCTTGGCATTCGGCACTTCCTTGCGGATCGCATTCACCATGCTGGCGATTTCATCGACATTCGGCGTGTCGGTTTCGATCCACAGCAAGTCCGCGCCGCCCTGCGTTAGGGACGCGATGCAGTCCTCAATCACGCGCTGCTTGCCGGTGCCTTCCTGGAACGGGAACAGACCGTTCGGCAGGCGGGTTGGCCGGACGAATTCACCCCCTTGGAAGATCGCCAGCTCACCCTCTCGAATCGGGTTTTCCTCAGTGATCTGTTCGGTCTTCAGCCATTTGATGTAATCGCTGGCCAGATCGCCCGCACGTTGGCTGACCGGCACTTTCTGGGTCAGACCGGCGCCAAGGCTGTCGGTCCGCGCCACGATCACGCCATCGTCGATCCCGAATTCCTCGAACGCCAAACGACAGGCGCGCAGCTTTTCGATGAAGTCTTCGCGCGGAACCGTCACCTTGCCGTCCTGATGGCCGCACTGTTTGGCGTCCGACACCTGATTTTCGATCTGCAGCGCGCAGGCGCCGGCCTTGATCAGCTCTTTCGCAAGCAGATAGGTCGCGTGTTCGTTGCCAAAGCCTGCATCGATATCGGCGATGATCGGCACGACGTGGGTTTCGAAGTTGTCGATCCTGTCGATCACCTTGGCGCGGTCCGCAGGCGTCGTGGCTTTCTTCAGTTCGCGGAACAGATCGTTCAGCGCAACCTCATCCGCCTGCCTCAGGGATACGTATATTTCCTGAATCAGGTCGGCCACGGCCGTTTTTTCATGCATCGACTGGTCGGGCAGATGGCCCCAGCGGTTGCGCAGACCGGCCACCATCCAGCCGGAAAGATAGACATACGTCCCCTTGGCGGTGCCGCGCAGGCGTTTCACGGCCTTGATCATCTGCTGGGCATGAAAACCCGACCAACAACCCAGCGACTGCGTGAACTGGCTCGGATCGGCATCATAGGCGGCCATGTCGTCGCGCATCACGCGGGCCATGTCGCGGGCGATATCCAGATGCGTGTCATAGGTGTTCTGCATGCGAAGCTGGATGATATCGTCGACCGACACGCCGGACGCGGTCTGCCCTTGGGGATAGCGCCCCGACACTTCGGCATGAATGTCTGCGAATGTTTTGCGGCTCGTCACAGGATGTCCTTTCAACTGTCAGACCAACGCGAAATTCGTTGATTCCATCTGTTGTCAGGTTAGTAATGTTACAGCGTTCGCACAGACCCTTTCGTGCCTCAAAAGGTGCGTTTGTGCGCTGAGTAATACGCTGTGCAAGCAGCTTGTAATGTTTGTAAGGAAACTGGATGCCACCGAGAACACAAAAGCTTGTCATCGGTCAGCGCCTGCGAATGCTGCGTCAATCGCTAGGGTTGACGCAGGCACAGATGGCGTCCGAACTCGACGTCTCGGCAAGCTACATCACCCTGATCGAGGCGGATCAGCGTCCGGTTTCAGCGCGGCTGCTGATGCGTCTGGCCGAAGTTTACGATCTGAAGGTGTCCGAGCTTTCGCCCACCAGCGACGCGCAACTGGCCGCAGACTTTACATCGGCGCTGAAGGATCCGGCGTTGAAGGAGAACGCCGCCGACACACCCAGCCCCCCGAAGGTTGAAATCGAGGCGGTGCTTCAGGCCTCACCCCGGATTGCGGCGGCCTTCGTGCGGATGCACGACCGTTACCGCGACGCCATGCTGCGCACCCAAAGTGACGCCAACCCGCTGATCGACCGCGACAAGGTCGAGGTGCTGACAGAAAGCTCTCGTCCCGTGGAGGAGGTGCGGTCGTGGTTCTATGCGCGGGGCAACTATGTCGACCCGCTTGACCGAACGGCAAGTGAACTGGCCACGTCGCTGGGCCTTCACCGAAGCGAGCCGCACGTGGCGCTGACCATGCGTTTGGGCGAACACGGCATCCATGTCCGGATCCTGCCCGCCAGCGTGATGGGCGATCAGCTGCGCCGGTTCGACCCGCACCGCAAGGAACTGCTGCTGTCGGAACTGCTGGGCCAGCCCAGCCGCCGGTTTCAGATGGGCGTCCTGCTGGGCAAGCTGGAGGCGGATGACGCCCTGACGGCGCTTGTCGATGCGGCCTCGCTTTCTGACCCTGCCGCCATCAGCCTGCTGCGCGTCAGTCTGGCCAACTACTTCGCGGCGGCTTTGCTGATGCCTTATGAGCGGTTCCTGACTGCCTGCGAAACGACGCGCTATGACGTCGAACTTCTCAGCCACCGTTTCGGGACCAGCTATGAACAAACGGCGCACCGGATGTCGACGTTGCAGCGACCCGACGCCAAGGGCATACCGTTTTTCTTCGTTCGCGTGGACCGGGCCGGGAACATGTCCAAACGCTTCAGCGCGGGGCGCTTTCCGTTTTCGCGCTTCGGTGGAAGCTGCCCATTGTGGAACATCCATTCGGCATTTGAGACGCCAAACCAGATCCAGACACAGGTGATCCGCATGCCCGAGGGGGCAAGCTATTTCTCCATCGCGCGGACCACGACCCGGGCAGGTGGCAGCTATGGTGCGCCGTCGCAGCGGCTGGCGATCGGTTTGGGGTGCGACATCGCCTATGCGCCGCGCCTGATCTATGCCGACGGGATCGATCTGGGGCGCACGCGCCCGGTCGACATCGGCCTCAACTGCTACCTATGCGAACGACAGAACTGTTCGGCGCGCGCCCATGCCCCCATCAATCGCCGCATGGCGGTCAATGAACGTGAACGCAGCCTGGCGCTTGTCCGGTTCGAGGAGGAGTGAAGCGGACGAGTTTCGCAACGGTTCCCGGTCAGTGGAATGAATGGGGGTGGTCTGCCTGCTCTTCGCGAAAGATTTGCCGTATGTCGGATGTGGGGTGGCAAACCTGTCTTATTGCGGTGCCGGAACTTTCGGTTCACGAATGCGTGGATTAAATAGTGGGCAGACGCGTCAGCAGGAATTCCGGACATGGCCATCATCATCAACTTAATCGTATTCGCGGCATTGCTTGCCGTGCTGTGGAGCCTGCGTGAACGTACGCTGTCGGTTCGTGTGTTCACGGGCCTGATCCTTGGCACGATCTTCGGGATCATCCTGCAACTGATCTATGGCGGCGGGGCCGAGGTCATCGGCAAGACGATTTCGTGGGTCAATGTCGTCGGCAACGGCTATGTCGCGCTGCTGCAGATGGTGGTCATGCCACTGGTGTTTGCGGCCGTTCTCAGCGCCGTGTCGCGGCTGCATGATGCAAGCTCGCTGGGGCGGATTGCCGGGTTGACGATCGGCACGCTGCTGATCACCACGGCGATTGCGGCGGCGGTCGGGATCGCGCTTGTTTTGGCCTTCGGACTGTCTGCGCAAGGGTTGATCCAAGGTGCGGCGGAAACGGCGCGGCTTGACGTCATCCAGAACGTTCAGGCGCCCAAGGTGGCGGATCTGACCGTTCCGGAAATCATCCTGTCGTTCATCCCCCGCAACCCCTTTGCCGAACTGACGGGCGCCAACCCCACGTCGATCATTGCGGTCGTCGTGTTTGCGGTCTTCATGGGGATCGCGGCGATCCGTCTGGTCCGGCGCGATGCCGACAAGGGCAAGACGCTGCTGAACCTGATCGACATCCTGCAGGCGTGGGTGACGCAGTTGGTCCGTATTATCATGTCGCTGACGCCGTATGGCGTGTTGGCGCTGATGATCAAAATGGCCGCCACGTCGAACGCGGCCGATATCCTGAACCTCGGGACGTTCGTTGTCGCCTCCTATATCGGTCTTGCGATCATGTTCGTGGTCCACGGCCTCATCTTGGCCGGCGTGGGGGTCAATCCGCTTCTGTTCTTCCGCAAGGTGCTGCCGGTCCTGACCTTCGCATTCTCCAGCCGGTCCAGTGCGGCGTCGATTCCGATCAACGTCGAAACGCAGGTTCGCCGTCTGGGCGTGCCGCCCACCATCGCGTCGTTTTCGGCGTCGTTCGGGGCCACGATCGGCCAGAACGGTTGTGCCGGTCTTTATCCGGCGATGCTGGCGGTCATGGTCGCGCCGACGGTCGGGATCAACGTCTTTGACCCGGTTTGGCTGCTGACGCTGGTCGGGATCGTCACGCTGTCGTCGGCGGGTGTGGCTGGTGTCGGCGGTGGTGCGACACTGGCGGCACTGATCGTGCTGCCGACCATGGGCCTGCCGGTGACGCTGGTGGCGCTGCTGATCTCGATCGAGCCGCTGATCGACATGGGCCGCACGGCGCTGAACGTCAGCGGGTCGATGACGGCTGGTACGGTCACGTCCCAGCTGATGGGCCAGACCGACCGCGCGGTGCTGAATTCGCCCGACGAGGTAGAGCTGGCCTCTGCCTGACGGGATGGCCGTCCGGTTCGTCGGTCGGCTCAAATCCCGCGCATCAGCCGCTTCAGTTCGGCGGCCATATCACGATCAACCAGGGGCAGCGGTGTCTGCCCCTGCAGCGCCTCTGCCCGTGCGATGACCGTGTTGTTGGTCCTGAAACGATCCATCAGCGCACGCAGAAACGGCGTCGCGCCGTTCTCGTCGGCCAGTGCGCGCTCTGCCCGGCGGTGCAGGTTTCGCATGGCATCCCCGCCCGCCAACCAGAACTGATTGACGCCGTCATGCAGCGCCCCGAAGGTCGTAAAGCGCGTTTTCGGGGGCCAAGGGCGATGGGGGTAGAACTGCGCACGCTCGGTCTCGTGCAGGCGATTCAGGTTGGTCAGGATTGACCCGGCAAGCCCGGCCGCCGCCTCGGCAGGCGTTCCGTATTCCATGAACGTATCACAGACCGAGGTCAGCCAACGAGAGTTCATCGCCTCGGCCGCCGCTGCACCGTGATCACGGGTGATGCGCAAAAACAGCGACAGCGCTTCGGCATCGTCCGGGTGACGGCGAAGGACTGCGATGGAACACGCAAGCAGATGGCCGATCCGGGCCCGCCCCGCAAACTCCGGCTCGATAAAGCGGAAGTGTTCGGTCAGGTTGCGCCGGCGCTTGGGTGAGGTGCGTTTGCCCGGCCCGGGGACGGTCGTCTGAATGAAAATGCCCAGATCGGCGTCGTGAGGGGGCAGGAGCGGCGCACCCCCGGTGCTATCCGACAGCGGATCGTCGAAATAGCTGGGCCACACGTCGACCAAAGCAACGGCCACCTTTGTCGGGGGACGGGCAGGGTGCGAGAGAAGGCTGCGGGCCGTATATCCCAGCGTTTCGAAATCAGCGGCATAAGCCTGCTCCAGCCGGGCCATGGTGGGTTCGGACAGATCGGCAAGGCGCAGCAGGTGGGGCACATCGGCACTGGGGCGCAGGCGCGGCAGATGCAGCGAGATTCCCAGCGGCTTGATGAATGCTGCCAGATCGGCATCCAGCGTTTCGTGGCGCAGGATCGTCCGGGCGTGTGCCAGATCATTCAGCGGATCGGTCTGGGGCAGCAGGTGGCGACGCAGGGCGGCATGGGGGCCACGCGCCAGTGGGTCGATTGACGCATCTTGCAGGATGTCCAAGGCAAATTCTGCGTCCAGTCCAGGAAGCCGTGCGCCCCGGCGATGATACCCCGCTGCGGGAAAACCAACCCGAAACAGGTTCACGGCGGACAGAAACCGTTCGACCGGGTGGCGCACGACGGCGAAACTGGGGCAGGCGGGCCACCCCGTTGGCACCGGACCCGAAACGCGCGCCACCGGCAGCGACGGAAAGGCCGACCGGATCGAGGTGCCAGCGTTTCCCGGCACGTGGATGAAGACCACATTCGGCGACAGGAAAAGATATGCTGTCATGGCGCTGACCCGAATTTACGCAACCGCGGCACGATCGACCATTTGCGCCGACCATACAAGCTGACCCACCGCCCCGGTGCCCGAAACGCCTTGCACGCCGCGGCGTTCGGGTTCACGTCCTGTCGGGACATGACACAAGGACCTTGTGATGACACTTGAATTCCGCCCCCTTGGCCGCACCGGCATCACCGTATCCAGCCTGTGCCTTGGGACGATGACATGGGGCCAGCAGAACACCGAAGCCGAGGGTCACGCGCAGCTGGACCGCGCCTTGGACTTTGGGATCAATTTCATCGACACCGCTGAGATCTATTCGATCCCGCCCAAGGCAGAGACCCAAGGCTCCACCGAAACGATCATCGGAACGTGGCTGAAGGCGCGGGGCGGGCGTGACAAGATCGTGCTGGCGTCCAAGGCATCGGGACCAAGCACCCGCACAGATCTGCGCAGCAACGCCGAGCGGCCTCGACTGGACGCGCAGAACCTGAACGAGGCCATCGACGCCTCGCTGAAGCGGCTGCAGACAGATTACGTTGATCTTTATCAGCTGCACTGGCCGAACCGCTCGGTCCCGCTGTTCGGGGACAGCCCACATTCGCAGGCGCGGGGCGCCGGACCGGGGGAGGTTCCGATCGAAGAAACGCTGGATGCGCTGGACGCCCTGGTCAAGGCCGGCAAGGTCCGGGCCATCGGTTTGTCGAACGAAACGGCATGGGGCGTGTCGCGTTTCCTACACCTGTCGGAAACGCGCGATCTGCCGCGTGTGGCGTCGGTCCAGAATGCCTATAACCTCTTGAACCGCACCTATGAGCATGGCCTGTCAGAGTTCGACGCCCGGGAGGATGTGGGATTGTTGGCCTATTCGCCGCTGGCGCAGGGATATCTGACCGGCAAGTATCTGGACGGCGCAAAGCCCGAAGGCGCGCGCACGACGCTTTTCGCGCGCGGTGGTCGTTATACCAAGCCGGGCACGGAAGACGCCATCAAGGCCTATCTGAAAATCGCCGCTGATTTCGGGATCGATCCGTCGCAACTGGCCATCGCGTGGGTGACCAGCCGGTCGTTCGTGACCTCCAACATCATCGGCGCGACGAAGCCCGAGCAGTTGGAGACCGATCTGGCATCGGTGGACGTGAAGATTACGCCCGAAATCGAAAAGGCCATCGACGCGGTCTATCAGTTGCACGGCAGCCCGGCCCCGTAAGCCCTTTGACCCGCGCCTGTCCGGGGACCGATCCGGGCGGGCGACACCAACCCCCTGACACAGGCCGTTCAAGTGAAGCTGACGCCCGCTGACGCCGTTCCCCCGCCGTCGATCGCGACGTTGTTTCTGACATGTGCGCGCGTCGGCTCGCTCAGCTTCGGGGGCGGCTTGTCGGGATGGCTTTACCGCGAATTCGTCATTCGCCACCGATGGCTGTCGGACGACGAGTTCGCCAGCACCTTGACCTTGGCGCAGATCATGCCGGGGGCGAACGTGCTTAATCTGGTGGTCTGTCTAGGTGAGATATTGGGCGGGCCGCGCGGCGCACTCGCCTGCGTTTCGGGGTTCATCATTCCCCCGGTGATCGCGGTCATCGCGTTGGCGGTGGTGCTCGATCACGTGGTGGCCGGACCGTGGCTGGATATCGCCATGTCGGGCATCGCATTCGCGGCGATGGGGCTTTTGCTGCAGATCGTCTGGCGCGGCGTGTGGCGGATGCGCACGAACGTCTGGCAGTTGCTGATCGCCGTCGCGGCGTTCGTCGGGGCGGGCGTGCTGCGTCAGCCCATTCCGCTGGTCGTGCTGGTTCTGGCGCCGGTCGCCCTATTTTTGTCGTGGCGGGCGGACCGGGGATGAGCGACATCTGGCAGCTTGTTCGCGAAATGGCGCCCCTGTCGCTGGTGTCGTTCGGGGGCGGAACCAGCATCATCGCGCAGCTGGAAACCATTGCTGTGCGTCAGCATGGTTGGGTCACGGCGCAGCAGTTCGTGCATCTGTTCGCGGTGTCGCGCGTGGCGCCGGGGCCGGGATCGACCTTGTCGACGCTGCTGGGCTGGCAGGTCGCTGGCATTGGCGGCGCGATTGCCGCGACAATCGCGATCTATGCTCCGTCAACATTGCTCAGCTATGCGGTGTTTCGCTGGACGAACAGTCACCGTGACAGCCGCTGGCACCGGATATTTCGTCAGGCGCTGGCACCCATCGGCATCGGGCTGGTCGCGGCGGGCATCACGGCGCTGTTTCGCATGGCCCACTCGGGTTTCTTGGGGCCCGCCATCGCCATATGCGCGCTGATCCTCGTCGAGCGGTTTCCCCGCCTGAGCATCCTTTTCCTGCTGGCGATGGGTGCAGCGGTGTCGCTGACGTTCAGCGCGCTGACGTGATCCGCGCCGAGTCGTGCCATTCGCGCCATGTCAGAAAGATCACCGCCAGATCCAACGCCGACAGCGCCAGCATGACCGGCGATCCCCGCAGCGCCCATTCATGCAACTGATAGACGACGAACCCCGCAAACACGACGATCGCGATGGGATAGGCCAGCGCGATCCGGCGTTGCAGCAGATAGACGACGATCAGCTTCAGCAGCCCGTGGCCCAGCAGATAGATCGCGTAGAAATGCTGGGACGAGGCAGAAAAATGCGTGGCCATCTGCGCAAACATCCGCGCCGCCGTCCCGTGCGGGGATTCGACCAGATCATTGCCGATCAGCCAGTGCGCTGCCCGCATCAGCATGTCGTTGGGCAGCGCAAGAAGTGTCGCCCCGGCAAACACCTCGAACGCGGCGAAGACCGCCTTGGCCGCGATCCCCGCCTCAAACAGCTTGTGGGACAGGCCCTTGTCCGGGGCGAGCTTCTGGGTCATCGGGCGGGCGCGATCAGTCGCTGCCGCGATAGGGTTCGACGTATTGCAGCGCCATGTCCCACGGGAAGAAGATCCACGTGTCCTGACTGACCTCGGTGATATAGGTCTGGACCATGTGGTTGCCCTTGGGCTTGGCGTAGACGGTCGCGAAGTGGGCCTTGGGATACAGCGACCGCACCAGCTCCAGCGTGCGGCCGGAGTCCACCAGATCGTCGACGACGAGGACGCCGTCACCATCACCCATCATCTGGGCATCCGGGGATTTCAGGACGCGAAGATCGCCCTGCGAACCCTTCAGGTAGGATTTGACAGAAATCGTGTCGATCGTGCGGATGTCAAGCTCTCGGGCGACGATCATCGCCGGCACCATCCCGCCCCGCGTGATCGCGACGACCGCGCGCCATTCGCCTTCCGGCCCGGGGCCGTGTCCTTGCAGCCGCCACGCCAGTGCGCGGGCGTCGCGGTGCAGCTGATCCCAGCTGACGTGAAAGCCGCGTTCATGCGGCAGGCGGTCGATGGTTTCACGGGCCATGGGCGGCAGTTCCTTGATCTAGTGGCGAAGGATCAACGATAGCCCCAGAACGCCAATCAGCGCCCCGGCGACTCGGTCGATCCAGGCTTTTGCGCCGAAATAGCGTCGGCGGACAGGGCCGGTCGCCACCAGCGCGGTGACGGCGGCGTAAAACGACAACTCGATCAGCAGCGCAAGCAGATAGATCTGCGCGGACTGCGTGAACCCGTGCAAAGCCGGAAAGATCAGCAGGATCACGGACGAATAAAACAGCGCAGGCTTGGGGTTTGAAAGGTTCAGGACGATCCCGTGCCAGAACCCCGGACCGGCCGCCATGGCATCCGCCGGCGTCAGCGGGTCGTTGGCGTGGCGAAACAGCTGCCACGCGACATAAAGAAGATAGGCCCCGCCGATGAGCTTCAGCGCGACGAACAGCGACGGTAGCCAATGAAACAGGACCGTCAGCCCGAACAACGCGAACAGGCACCAAAACGACGCCCCGACCGCCAGCCCCATCGCATAGGGCATCGCTGCCGCACGTCCCCGCGCCGCGGCGGTTCGCGTCGCGGCGATGATCGCAGGGCCGGGGGTCAGGATGGCGAGCCCGAGCGTCGAGACGAACACCGTCAGCTGCGCCAGCGTGATGCCGTCCATTGCAGGGTTGCCTTACTTCGCCGTGGCGATATCGGGTGCGTCGACCGCTTTCATTCCGACGATATGGTATCCCGCGTCGACGTGGTGCGTTTCACCCGTGACGCCGGACCCAAGATCGGACAGCAGATAAAGCGCGGACTTGCCGACATCATCGATGGTCACGTTGCGCCGCAGGGGCGAGTTCAGCTCGTTCCATTTCAGGATATAGCGGAAATCACCGATGCCGGATGCGGCCAGCGTCTTGATCGGCCCGGCCGAGATGCCGTTCACGCGGATGCCGTCCTTGCCAAGGTCTTCGGCCAGATAGCGGACCGATGCCTCAAGCGCGGCTTTGGCCACGCCCATGACGTTATAATGGGGCATGACGCGTTCGGCGCCATAGTAGGTCAGCGTGACCATGCTGCCGCCATCCTTCATCAGCGCCGCCGCGCGGCGCGCGATGGCGGTGAAGGAATAGACCGAGATATCCATCGTCTTCAGGAAGTTGTCGCGCGACGTATCGCAGTAACGTCCGCGCAATTCGTCCTTATCGGAAAACCCGATCGCGTGGACGACGAAATCGATCGCGCCCCAGCGGGTTTCCAGCTCCGTGAACAGCGCGTCGACAGAGTCCATGTCACCCACATCGCAGGGCAGCACGATTTCCGAGCCCAGCTGGCTTGCCAGTGGCTCAACCCGTTTTTTCAACGCATCGCCTTGATAGGAAAAGGCAAGTTCCGCACCATGATCGGCCAGCGCGCGGGCAATGCCCCATGCGATCGACTTGTCGTTGGCCAGCCCCATGATCAGTCCGCGCTTGCCTGACATCAGGCCTTGCGCCGCAGCTTCGCTTGACATGCCTTGTCCCCGCGTTTCTTACGTTATCCGATCACGATTAAGCGAAAGGTCAGGGGGCATCAAGTATGAGTGACCGCACGGAAATCTTCGCTGGCGACGACCCGTTCCAATTGGCCCGCGACTGGCTGGCCGATGCCACCGTGTCCGAACCGAACGACCCCAACGCCATCGCCCTGGCCACGGTCGATGCGGAGGGCATGCCCGATGTGCGCATGGTGCTGCTGAAGGAAATCGAGGACGATGCCTTCGTGTTCTACACAAACTACGACAGCGCCAAGGGCCAACAGATCGCGGCAACCGGCAAGGCCGCGTTTGTGATGCACTGGAAATCGCTTCGCCGTCAGATCCGTGTGCGTGGCAATGTCACCCGCGAAGACGGCGCGCAGGCCGACGCCTATTACCAAAGCCGCGCGCTGCAGTCGCGCATCGGCGCGTGGGCCAGTCGGCAAAGCCAACCGCTCGACAGCCGCGCGACGCTGGTGGCCGAGGCCGCGCGGCAGGGTCTGGCGCAGGGGTTGAACCCCAAGCGACCGCCGTTCTGGGGCGGGTTTCGCATTCGTCCGGTGCAGATGGAGTTCTGGGCCGACGGCGCGTTTCGTCTGCATGATCGGTTCCGCTGGTCGCGCGTCATGGCTGACGATCCTTGGGATGTGGTACGCCTGAACCCTTAAAAAGCGCCATTTCGGACATCATTTGTGTGTCGTGGGGTTGCATCATTGCGTGAAGAATCTGATGTTGCGCGCTTGTGGATGACGGCAGACGGGCGGCAAGGCGCCGAGGCCATTGATCGACCGGGCTGGATGACGATGACGACCGATGAAACGCAGGAACTTGAGCCCCGGGACACGGTGGTCACTGGCCGAATCAAGTGGTTTGATTCGGCAAAGGGATACGGATTTCTGACCGACGACGGCACGGGACAGGACGTCCTGCTGCACGGCAATGTCCTGCGCAAATTCGGACAGTCGACCGTCGTCGAAGGTGCGCCGATCGTCGTGCTGGCGGTGGAAACGCCCCGCGGACGTCAAGCCGCCGCCGTTCTGTCGATTGAAAGCACTGCACAGGAATACGCGCCGATTGCCGATCTGGCCGCCGGGCATCTGCCACCGCTGCCATCGCTGCCTTTGCGACCCGCGCGGGTAAAGTGGTTCGACAAGGCCAAGGGCTTCGGCTTTGCCAGCCTGTTCGGCCATCGCGGCGACGTCTTCCTGCATCTGGAGGTCGTGCGCCATTCGGGTTTTGGCGATCTTTTCCCCGGCGAAGCGGTGGCCCTACGTGTCGTCGACGGCCCACGGGGGATGATGGCGGCACAGGTCGCATCGTGGGATTTCGCCGCCGCCCCAGAGCCCGAGGTGCAAGCATGATCGCCCGGCTGACGCTGGCGGTCGCGGCGTTTGTTGCCACTGTTGGCGCGGCGTCGGCTGCGTGCGAACCGGGAGAGGCGGAGTTTCTGACCCCTTCCGGCAAGCAGATCGAGATTGCGACAGAAATCGCAGCGACCGGCGCGGCCCGGCAGCAGGGGCTGATGGGCCGCACCCATCTGGACCCGCGATCCGGCATGCTGTTCGTTTATCCATATCCGCAGCGGGTCGGGTTCTGGATGCGCAATACGCTGATCCCGCTCGACATGATCTTCATGGATGCCACCGGAACGGTGCGCCATGTCCATGCCCATGCCAAGCCGCTGGATGAAACCGACATTCCCGGAAACACCCCCGACGACAAGCACCCCGAGCGTCAGTTCGTGCTGGAAATCAGCGGGGGCGAGGCTGCGCGACTGGGCATCGGTGTGGGTGCCAGAATGCGTCACGCCGCGGTGTCGCAAGCCACGGCCGCCGCCCCCTGCGAATGACCCGATACAAAAACGCCGCCCCGGAGAGGGCGGCGTTTTGCTTTTGCGGTGGGACCGGACCTTAGTCCTTGGCACGCTCCACGTAGCTGTTGTCTTCGGTGTTGATGACGATCCGGGTGCCGACGCCGATATGCGGGGGCACCATCACGCGCAGACCTTCGTCGCAGACGGCAGGCTTGTAGGACGACGAGGCGGTCTGGCCTTTGACGACCGGCTCGGTCTCGGTCACTTCGACGGTGACGCGCTGGGGCAGCTGCATCGAGATCGGGACTTCGTTGTGGACCTGCAGGAAGACGCGGATGCCTTCCTTCAGGTAGGGCGACTGGTCGCCCACGACGTCGGTGCTGACGACGACCTGTTCATAGGTCTCGGGCTCCATGAAGTGGAAGCCTTCGCCGTCTTCATACAGATAGTCATAGGACCGTTCGTCGACATGGGCTTTTTCGACCTGCTCGGTCGTGCGCCAGCGTTCCGACACCTTCACACCGTCCGAGATGCGACGCATGTCGACCTGGGTCACGGGCGTGCCTTTGCCGGGGTGGAAGTTCTGGGCGGTCAGGACGACATACAGCTTGCCTTCCATTTCGACGACGTTGCCTTTGCGCAGGCTGGATGCGATGACTTTCACGGACGGTTTCCTTGCCACGGTGGGGGTTGCGACATAAGCGCATATGGCGCGTCCCCTAACCCACCCGCGCGCGGAATGCCAGAGATTGCCATGACAGACCCCGCCAACGCCGGTGTCAGCCCCTGGTGGGCCCCCGACCGCCACGCCGACCGCCGACCGGCGCTGATGGCCCGAAACCGGATCCAGCGTCTGGTCCGCGACTGGCTGGACCGGCACGACTTTGTCGAGGTTGATCCCGCGGCACTTGTGACCAGCCCGGGAAACGAGGCGCATCTGCACGCCTTTGCCACCGACGCGATCGGCAATGACGGCGTGGCGCAGCGGATGTATCTGCACACGTCCCCCGAATTTGCGATGAAAAAGCTGCTCGCCGCAGGTGAACAGCGGATCGCGGCCTTTTCCCACGTGTGGCGCAACCGTGAACGCACCGCGCGTCACAGCCCGGAATTCACGATGCTCGAATGGTATCGCGTGGGCGAGGGGTATGAGACGCTGATGTCGGACTGCGCCGATCTGCTGGCACTGGCCGCCAAAGGGGCAGGGACCGACATGCTGCGGCGCGGGGACGCGACCTGCGATCCGTTTGCCGCGCCTGAACGGATTTCGGTCGCGGACGCCATGCGCGAATTCGCGGGCATCGACCTTTTGTCGACCATCGCGCCGGATGGAACGACCGACCGCGACGGGCTGTCTGCGATGATGGCGGTGGCGGGCATCCGCGTGGCCCATGACGACACATGGTCCGACATGCTGTCCCGCGCGCTGGTCGAGCGGGTCGAGCCGCGCCTTGGCATGGGGCGCGCCACGATCCTTGACCGATATCCCACGCCCGAGGCCGCGCTGGCCAGACGCACGGCCGACGATCCGCGTGTCGCGGAACGGTTCGAGCTTTATGCCTGCGGGCTTGAGCTTGCCAATGGATTTGGCGAGTTGACCGACGCCCCCGAACAACGCCGCCGCTTTCAGGCCGAGATGGACGAAAAGGAACGCATTTACGGCGAACGCTATCCGCTGGACGAAGATTTTCTGGCGGCGCTTGAGATCATGCCTGACGCAAGCGGGATCGCGCTGGGGTTCGACAGGCTTGTCATGCTGGCCACGGCGGCGCCCCGAATTGATGATGTTGTCTGGACGCCCGTGGGCTGAATGCCCATATTCGCACCGAACTTGACCCGGACGGATGGCTTGCCCGAAGGTCCGCGTCAATGCCACGCGCTGCGTGACGCACAGAAGACCGCTCTGACCAACGACTGAACGAAGGACCGCACATGGCCGATGATCCCTATGCCGCATTGGGTGTAAGCAAGACGGCCAGCGACGCCGAGATCAAGAAGGCTTATCGCAAGATCGCCAAGGCCGACCACCCGGATCTGAATGACGACCCCAAGGCACACGAACGTTTCAAAGCTGCGGCGTCGGCCTATGACCTGTTGAAAGACCCCGAACAGCGGCGGCGCTTTGATGCCGGTGAAATCGACGGGTCCGGTCAGGAACGGCCGCAGCGCCAGTATTACCGCGACTATGCCGGCGCGCAGGACAACCCCTATCGCGGGCAAGCGAATTACGGCGATTTCTCGGACGTGTTCGACGATTTGTTCGGTGGCGCGCGGGCCGGTGGCGGCTTTGGCGGGTTCGCCGGGGGTGGCGGTGGTCGCCGCCAAAGCTTCGACATGCGTGGACAGGATCAGCGGTTCAATCTGGAAGTTGACTTCATGACGGCCGCGAAGGGCGGCACGACGCGGATCACCATGCCTGATGGCAGTTCGCTGGACGTGAAGATCCCTGAAGGGACGCGCGACGGGCAGACCATCCGTCTGCGCGGCAAGGGCGGCGAAGGCATGGGCAGCGGCGGTCCCGGGGACGCGCTGCTGACGATCTCCGTGGCCGACGATCCGAACTGGCGGCGGACGGGCGATGACGTGGAGGTAACGTTGCCCATCACCATCGACGAGGCTGTGTTGGGCGGCAAGGTCGAGGCACCGACCATCGACGGCCCGGTCAAGCTGTCTGTCCCGGCCGGGGCGTCCAGCGGTCGCCGTCTGCGGCTGAAAGGTCGCGGGCTGAATGCGGGTGGCGGAAAGCGGGGCGATCAGTTCGTCGTCCTGCAGGTCGCGCTGCCGCACGAGATCGACGACGACCTGAAAGAGTTCATGGAGAAATGGCGTGAAAACCACGCTTATGATCCTCGGAAAGGGGGTGCGAAATGACCACCCGTTATCTGACCCGCTCTGAGCTTCTGGACGTGCTGCAGGGGTTGGCCGACCAGCAGCTGGATGCGCTCATCAGCGCCGGCGCGGTCCTGCCGGTCCATTCTGAATCCGGCCAGCGTTTTCGCGATGTGGATGTCGCGCGGCTGCGGCTGATCCTTGATTTGGACGACGCGTTTTCCCTTGATACCGATGCGATGACGCTGGTCCTGTCACTGGTCGATCAGGTGAACGGTCTGCGTGGCGACATGCAGGCCGTTCTGCGCGCGGTCGCGGCGGAAGAGCCGTCGACCCGTGCCCGTCTGCGGCAGGTGATCAGCGAAACACATATCCGTATCCGGACCGAGTGATCGGCGTCTTGGAAACGTCACATTCCTGACACCTGATTGTCAGGGTTGGTCTGCAAAACGCCTCGACTGTTTCATCGTCGAGGATTTCATGCACTTCCGACTGACCCTGTGTTCCGCCTTGGCGCTGTGCGCCGCGACGCCGGCGCTGTCCGCGCCCGTTTTCAACCGCATCGCCAGCTTTGCCACCGTCGAGAACATGGCGGAAGGCGAAGATCGCAGCCACGCCACCTCGGCCGAGATCATGGCCGTGACGGATGACGGCAACACGCTGATCTATTCCGACAGCCCGCTGGGCGCGCTGGGTTTTGTCGACATCACCGACCCCAAGGCCCCGAAGGCGCTGGGCAACGTCGCGATGGACGGCGAACCGACGACGACCGTCGTCAGCGGCAACACGGCATTTGTCGGCGTCAACACGTCGGAAAGCAAAGCTAACCCGTCAGGCGTTCTGCGCACGGTCGATCTGTCGACCAAGGCCATCACTGAAAGCTGCGATCTGGGTGGTCAGCCCGACTCGGTCGCGATCAACCATGACGGCTCGCTGATCGCCGTGGCGATCGAAAACGAACGTGATGAGGATCTGGGCGAAGGCGGCTTGCCCCAGATGCCCGCTGGGTTCGTGGTGACCGTGCCGGTGGCAGACGGCAAAGCTGACTGCGCAGGCCTGCAGAAGATCGACCTGACCGGACTGGCCGAGGTCGGCGGCGAAGACCCGGAACCTGAGTATGTGGCGTTCAACGCGGCTGGCGAACTGGCCGTCACGCTGCAGGAAAACAATCACATCGTCATCATCGGCGCAGACGGCAAGGTGGCCAGCCACTTCAGCGCCGGGACCGTCGATCTGGACGGCATCGACACCGAAAAGGATGGCCGCATCAGCGCCGACAGCAGCCTGAAGGCCGTCCCGCGTGAACCCGACGCGGTGGCGTGGCTGGACGACACGCATCTGGTCACCGCCAACGAAGGCGACTGGAAGGGCGGATCGCGCGGCTTCACCGTCTGGAACAAGGACGGCACCGTCGCCTATGATTCCGGGAACCTCATCGATCGCGAATTGATGCGGATCGGCCATTACCCGGAAAAACGCTCGGACAAGAAGGGCGGAGAGCCGGAGGCCGTGATCTCGGCCACTTACGATGGTCAGAAGATGTTCTTCGTGGCGTCCGAACGCGGCAGCGTCATCTTTGCGTTCGACGCGACCGATCCGACGCAGCCGAAACTGGTGCAGGCGTTCCCCTCGGGCATCGGTCCGGAAGGTCTGGTGGCCATCCCCGGTCGCAATCTGTTTGCAACCGCCAACGAAACCGATCTGGGCGAAGACGGGGCGGCACGCGCGCATGTCATGATCTATGCCCGTGAAGACGCCACCCCTGCCTATCCGACCATCGTCGCGGCCGAGGCTGAACAGCCAATCGGTTGGGGCGCGCTGTCAGGTCTGGCGATCGATCCGGATGCCGCGCAGACGCTTTATGCCGTCAGCGACAGCGCATATGCCGCCGCGCCCTCAATCTATACCATAGACGCGTCCCAGCAGCCGGCGCAGATCACGAAGCAGACGATCGTGACGCGCGACGGCAAGCCGGCCGAAGGTCTGGACCTAGAGGCGATCACGCCTGACGGGCAGGGTGGCTTCTGGCTTGCGTCCGAAGGCAATCCCGAAAAGGACATCCGGCACGCGGTTATCCATGTCGACGCAGACGGCGCGATCATCAAGGAAATCGGGCTGCCTGATGATGTCGCGGCCAACAGCACCCGCTTTGGCTTCGAAGGCATCGCGCTGGTCGACGGCAAGCTGTGGCTGGCCCAGCAGCGCGAATGGAAGGACGACCCCAAGGGTCAGACCAGGCTGCTGCAACTTGACCCCGAAACCGAAGAATGGGCGGGCGTCCGCTATCCTCTGGACTCGGGCGAAGGTTGGGTCGGTCTGTCGGAATTGGCCGTACATGACGGCTGGCTTTATGTGATCGAGCGGGACAACCTGATCGGTGACAAGGCTGTCCTGAAGGCCGTGACGCGCGTGAAGCTCGACGAACTGAAACCCGCGCCGCTGGGTGGTGACCTGCCGGTCGTGACCAAGGAAACCGTGCGCGATCTGATCCCCGATCTGAAGCAATGGAATGGCTATGTCGCCGACAAGGTCGAAGGCATGGCGATTGCAACCGACGGCACGGTCTACATGGTCAGTGACAATGACGGTGTCGACGACAGCTCGGGCGAGACGTTCTTCTGGACGTTCAAGCTGAACTGATTGGACAGGGCGCGGCCTTTGGGGGTCGCGCCCTTACCGCATTGTGTCGCCGGGCATGAACGTTGGGGCGAACTCGACGATGCCGTTGTCCGGTCTGGGGTCCTTGCCCGCAATGATGCGCGCCGCGCGTCGCCCGATATCGATCCGCCGCGCATTGGTCGTGGCCAGTCGCAAGGGCAGCCCGTCCAGCAGATCGACGCCGTTGAACCCGGCCATGCCGAGCTTGCCGGGAATGTCCAGCCCCTGATCGCGCGCCCACAACAGCCCACCCGCACCGATCATGTCGTTGGAATAGTAAAGAAAATCCAGATCCGGTTGCCGCGCTAAGATGCGCTGGGTCAGCTCTCGGCCCTTACCCAGGGACGAACCACCCTGATAGAATTCCCGGGCGGCCAGCGTCGCGCCAGCCTCGGCCAGACCGGCCTCGAGCCCGGCGAGCCGTTTTCGCGCGCGGTGATCTTCTGGCATATGCGTGCCGATAAACCCGATCCGGCCATAGCCTGCGCGCAGGATGTTTGCCGCCATCTCTCGGCCGGCGCGTTCATGGCTGATGCCCACAGCGCAGTCGATGGGGTCGCCGTCGATGTCCATGATCTCGATGATCGGGATTCCGGCGGCTGCCAGCATTGCGCGAGAGGACTGGCTGTGTTCAAGCCCCGCCAGAATGACTCCGGTCGGCCGCCACGACAGCATGTCGTAAAGAACCGACTCCTCTCGTGCCGGGGCGTAGTTGGTAACGCCCACCACGGGCTGCAGCCCGGTGTCGTCCAGTTCGGCAGAAATCCCGCCCAGAACGTCTGGAAAGACAAGGTTCGACAGCGACGGAATGACCACCGCCACCAGATTGACCCGCTGGCTGGCCAGCCCGCCCGCGATCTTGTTGGGCACGTACCCAAGGTTTCGCGCCGCAGTCAGCACCTTTTCCCGCGTCGTGGCCGAGACGTCGCCTGCATTGCGCAACACGCGGCTGACGGTCATTTCGCTGACGCCCGATGCCATCGAGACATCGCGTAACGTCAGTGGCCTGCGCGGTTTTGGCGTGCTCATCAGCTCTCCGGGGTGGGTAATTGGGTGTTAGCGCACGACAACACACGCGGCAAGGTTGCCAACCACCGCCCGCCACGGCAAAACACATCCGGCGGCCCCGTGGCTCAACTGGATAGAGCAGCCCCCTCCTAAGGGGCAGGTTACAGGTTCAAGTCCTGTCGGGGTCACCATGACGCATCGTGATTGGTCCTCACTAAGGAGTTTGCTGGGTGGTCCTTTAAACCGCAGCTGATCCGCGATTTCATATCTGTGAATCGCGGCAAGCCGGACCCTTTCTGGCCCTGAAATCTTGCTCTTTACGGAATGTGCACCGTGGTGTTTCATGCCCTTATCCGAAAGGTCGGATCGTTGGATTCCGACCTTTGCGAGAGGGGAGAGATCAATGAAACACGCATTCCTCGCGGCGATTTTCGCTGCGGCAACAGCTTTGCCGGCAATGGCGGCTGATTACACCATCATGGCGCCCGCGAACCCGGGCGGTGGCTGGGACCAGACCGCCCGCACCATGCAGGACGTCCTGCAGAAGGACGGCATTTCCAAGCGGGTGCAGGTGGTCAACGTTCCGGGGGCAGGCGGGACCGTCGGGCTGGCGCAGTTCGCGGCCCAGAACAAGGGCAAACCTGATGCGCTGCTGGTCGGTGGCTATGTCATGGTCGGCGCGATCCTGACCAACAATTCGCCCGTGTCGCTGAGCGACGTGACGCCGATCGCGCGCCTGACCGGCGAGTATGAGGCGATCGTGGTTCCGACCGCATCGCCCCTGCAGACCATCGACGATCTGGTCGCGGCGCTGAAGAAAGATCCGGGCGCCGTCAGCTGGGCAGGTGGTTCGGCCGGTGGCACCGACCATATCGCCGTCGGTCTGATCGCACAGGCCGCGGGCGTCGATCCGACCAAGATCAACTACGTCGCCTATTCCGGCGGTGGCGAGGCGATGGCGGCCATCCTGGGTAACCAGGTGACCGCAGGAATTTCGTCGCTGGGTGAATTCGCAAGCCAGATCCAGTCGGGCAGCATGCGCCTGCTGGCAGTTTCGGGTCCCGAACGCATCGAAGGCTTTGACGCACCGACGCTGAAGGAATCGGGTCTGGACGTCGAACTTCAGAACTGGCGCATGGTCGCAGCCGCGCCGGGCCTGACCGACGAACAGAAAGCCGCCGTGACCGCCGACATCGAAAAGATGGCGAAATCGGCCGAATGGCAGGAACAGTTGAAGACCAAAGGCTGGTCCGACACCTTCCTGGCAGGACCTGAATTCGACGCAGAGCTGGCCAAGGATATCTCGGCGACGGAAACCGTCCTGAAATCCATCGGTCTGGTGAAATGAGCGACCGTCGTCCGGACCACGTCATCCCTTCGGATGACACCTCCGGGCAGCTTGACCCAACGCCCTCCGGACATCTTGCGATGTTCGGGGTGGCCGCGGGGCTGGCCGTCATCGGCGGCGTGATGATCTGGGATGCGCTTCGGCTGCACGGGACCGGCGGTTATGCCGGGGTCGGGCCGGGCCTTTTCCCCGAAGTCATTGGCGGCGGGCTGATCGTCCTGGCGATCTGGACCGTCATCGCCACGTTGCGGGGCGACACACCTGCGCCGGAAGAGACCCGTATGGGTCCCGTGGGCTGGGTGCTGCTTGGCCTTGTCGCACAGCTTTTGTTGCTGCAACCGGCGGGATTTTCCATCGCAACCGGGTTGATGTTTGCCTTCGTGACGCGCGGCTTTGGCCAGCGCCAGTTGGTCAAGACCATCCCCATCGGCATCGTTCTGTCATTCGTCATCTGGGTCATTTTCACCCAGGTTCTGATGCTGAACCTGCCAGCCGGGCCGCTTGAGCGCGCCTTTCTAGGATTGCTGCCGTGAGCTCATTCGAATTTTTGATGCAGGGTCTGGTTGCCGCATCGCAACCGATCATGCTGCTTTATGCGCTGATCGGGGTGCTGCTGGGCACGATGGTCGGCGTTCTGCCGGGGATCGGGCCGGCGCTGACGGTGGCGCTGCTGCTGCCGGTCACCTATCGGCTGGACCCTGCCGGCTCGCTGATCATGTTCGCGGGTATCTACTATGGCGGGATGTACGGGGGGTCGACGACGTCGATCCTGTTGAACACGCCGGGGGAAAGCGCATCGATCATCACCGCGCTGGAAGGCAACAAGATGGCCCGAAAGGGCCGTGGCGGACCTGCGCTGGCGACGGCAGCAATCGGTTCGTTCATCGCGGGCCTGATCGCCACGCTGCTGCTGGCGTTTCTGGCGCCTTATGTGGTGCAGTTGGCGCTGAAGTTCGGGCCGCGGGATTACTTCGCGCTGATGGTGCTGGCGTTCATCACCGTGTCTTCGGCGTTTGGTGATTCCACCCTTCGCGGGCTGACCTCACTGTTTCTGGGGCTCGCGCTGGGATGCATCGGGATCGACCAGCTGACGGGGCAGGCGCGGCTGACATTCGGTGTGCCCGACCTGATGGACGGGATCGAGGTGACGACCCTTGCCGTCGGCATCTTCGCCGTGGGCGAGGCGCTGTTCGTGGCCGGTCAGTCGCAGTTCGGCAAAGATGAGGTGATCGCGATCCGCGGCTCGCTGTGGATGAGCGCGCGGGACTGGGCCCGCAGCTGGAAACCATGGCTGCGAGGAACCGTCATCGGCTTTCCGATTGGGGCAATGCCTGCGGGCGGCGCTGAGATCGGGACATTCCTCAGCTATGCCACCGAAAAGCGCCTGTCTAAGCACCCCGAAGAATTCGGGCATGGTGCGATTGAAGGCGTGGCCGGCCCGGAGGCTGCGAACAACGCATCGGCCGCCGGGACATTGGTGCCACTGCTGACGCTGGGTCTGCCGACATCGGCGACGGCCGCGATCATGCTGGCCGGGTTCCAGCAGTTCGGTCTGCAACCGGGTCCGCAGCTGTTTGCCACCAATCCTCAACTGGTGTGGTCGCTGATCGCGTCCCTGTTGATCGCCAACCTGATGTTGGTGGTCCTGAACCTGCCGCTGATCGGGCTGTGGGTGCGGCTGCTGACGATTCCGAAGCCGTGGCTTTATGCGGGTATCCTGCTGTTCGCGACGTTGGGCACCATCGGGATGAACCCATCCACCACCGAATTGGGGATGCTGCTTGCGTTCGGGCTGATTGGGTACCTGATGCGTCTGTTCAACTATCCGGTGGCGCCGATCGTGGTCGGATTGATCCTTGGCCCGTTGGCCGACCAACAGCTGCGACGCGCCCTGTCGATCAGTCAGGGCGATTGGACGACGCTGGTCCAGTCGCCGCTGTCGGCGACGCTGCTGGGGCTGGCGGCGCTGGCGCTGATCGTGCCGATGATCCTGCGCGCGATTGGACGCGGTGCGGTTCTGAAGGCGGTCGCGGCCGACGAGGACTGAGGTACCGGCACATCGCCAAACGACGCCGGCCCCGAAAGTGGCCGGCGTCGTCTTTTTCAGATCACCGACCCCACTGTTTCAGTCACCAGTTGACGCGCCTCTCGCCCGGTCATGAAAGGGTGGGCGGGAACAGAACCAAGCAACCTGTCGGGACAGGCGAGTTCGGGGAACAGCTGAAGGATTTCCCGCCGTGCGGCAGGCGTCACTGCTTTCAGCGCCTCAGGGCCGGTATAAAGCGACTCGGTCCATGCGCCGTTCGAGCGCACGATCTCGTGGCCATCAAACAGCATGTGCCAGTATTCGACACCCCGGTCGTCGAGGTCGATGGTGATGCCGGGCCGCCCCAGCAGATGTTTGGCCGCGACCAGCAGCAGCTGCCCATGCTGGCGGACTAAAACCCGGTGCTGGGGCGACACGACCAGATCACGCGTCGGCACCCGCGGCGCCAAGGCACCCGCCGCGATCCGGACGGGACGAAGGTTGGGGCTTCGGTCCAGATCGCGCGCATCCAGCGCCTTGCACCCGATCCAGAACAGCCGCCGCAAACCGTGGTCGCGTGTGCGGATGTGGTCACCGGGACGCAACGTCTCGATCCGGCGGGGTCCGGCATCGGTGTCGATCAGCGTACCTGTCGTAAAGCAGGGGGCCTTATCCTGCGGGGCATAGGGGATCGTGTTGGTGTTGGCCGCGTTCGAACCGCTCAGCGATTTGCTGTGAAACCTGTAGGTCGCGTTCTGGTCGAAGACGGGCGTCACGCCGTTCTTGGTCACCGGCATCATGATGACGCTGTGGCTTAGCCCCAGATAATTGAACACAGGCGAGCCGTTTTCCAGATAGCCGACCATCGGGAACTGGATCCGGAACAGATGTCCCGTCCCGACGCCGTTCGCGTCCAGCTGTTCGATGAACGTGCCGTAGAAGAACGACATCGTCTGACCCGCCTCGACGGTGTGGTTGCCGAGTGTCGTGTCGTTGACCAGCGTCTGCCCGGTCGCGTCCTTCTGGACGACCAGCGTGTCGTCGAAATCGGGGTCGTCGTCCCGCAACTGCAGGCTGCCGACCTTCGCGTTGGCAAAGCTGATGTTGCTGCGGTTCAGGAATGGCATCTGCCGTTCGGCGTAACTGTCGCGCCCGACCGGGATCGGGTCATCGAAAGTCAGCGTCGTGACGTTGTAAATGGTCTCTGCCACCTTGCCCCCACCACATGCCATCTTTCGGGCAGCGCGGCAGAATGGTTAACGGAGCATTGGTTAACGAAGTCCTAATCAGACCGAGTCGTTCAGTCGCGCGGCTTCGAATTCCTGCGCGGCCTTGGCCGCGATCGCCCGATCAGCGGCATCCTCGGGACCGGTTCCCCAAGGGCGGAACCGCAGGCGGAATGCCGAAAGGCGGGCGGATGGACCCCCGTCCATGGGATAGCCGATGCGCGACAGGCTGTCGTCCAGCGTCGGTGCGTTATCGTTGTGTGTGGGGGCCGGGCAGATCGCCAGGTTCTCCAGCGCCAGCCGCCGCCAGTCGAACCGCGCACCGGGATCGAACTTGCGGTCAGGGGCCATGTCGGAATGGCCGATCACCCCCGCGCGCCCGATACCGTGGCGGGCCATGATCCCGCCCAGCAGGTCCTGTAATCCAGACATCTGCCGCGCCGGAAATGGCCGATCCCCGGGGTTCACGATCTCAATCCCGATTGAGCGGGAGTTGACGTCATCCCGACCTTGCCAGCTGCCCGCACCCGCGTGCCAGGCGCGGCGATCCTCAGCCACCAGCGGCTCGGCGGTGCCGTCTTCCAGCAGCAGCCAGTGGGCCGACACCTCGGCGGTCGGATCGCACAGGCGGTCGCGGGCTGATGCGGCGTCCGTCATGCCGGTATAGTGCAGCACGATCAGCTCCGGGCGCAGAATGCCCCGACGCGGGCCATGGTTCGGCGATGGAAACGGCATGCGCCGCCCCCGCTTAGCGTTGGACGCGATAGGGTGCGGGGTTCCAGCCGCAGACGAACCCGTCGCCGTCCGGGTCAATCCCCATCGGGTCCTGCGCCGGACCACCGCGCTGCAGGAACGCAAGCTGCGCGGCCGGCGGGTTGGCAAAGGATGCGCAAGGGTTGCCGACAACGACGGTCGGGCCGCGTTGCCAGACGCGCGTGCCGGGATTGTGGCGGTTCGCGTTGGCATAATTCACCAGCGTCGCCTGTTGCGGCTGGACTGCGGCGACGGCGACCGGTGTTGCCACGACCGCTGTCTTGGCCACGACGCGCCGAGGACCGGCAATCTCTTCGGCGGTCGGTGCCTTGACGGGCAGGGTGACCGGCACGGTCTGCGACGGAACGACCCGGGCATCCGTCAGCGCCACTTCGCGCGCACGTTGGTAATCGCCGTACTTCGTGGCGTTCATCGTGTAATTCGGGTTCCAGCCAGACGTCTCGCCGCAGGCGGCAAGGGACAGGACGGACAGCAGCACCAGCTTTTTCATCGTCGGTTTCCTTACCACCAGCGTTCCGGCCGCGCGGTAAACCCGGCCGCCTTTTCCAGAACGGCACCGTGGTTCAGAAGGTTGCCTTCATCCCACGGCCGTCCAATCAGTTGCAGCCCCAGGGGCAGCCCTTCACCGCTAAGCCCGACGGGTACGGACAGACCTGGCAGGCCCGCCAGGTTGACCGTCACGGTGAAGACGTCGTTCAGATACATCTCGACCGGGTCGGCGACGTCCATCGAGCCGATGCCGAAGGCAGGCGACGGCGTCGCGGGCGTCAGGATCGTGTCCACACCTGCGGCGAACGCCTCGTCGAAGTCGCGCTTGATCAGCGCGCGGACCTTGCGGGCACGGTTGTAATAGGCGTCGTAGAAGCCTGCCGACAGCACATAGGTGCCGATCAGCACGCGACGCTGCACTTCGGTCCCGAACCCTTCCGCGCGGGTCTTTTCGTACATCTGCGTGATGCCGTCACCCTGCGCCAAAGCCGCGCGACGCCCGTAACGGACGCCGTCATAACGGGCGAGGTTCGACGACGCCTCGGCAGGGGCGATGACGTA
This sequence comes from Paracoccus denitrificans, assembly GCA_003240735.1. Classification (GTDB taxonomy): domain Bacteria; phylum Pseudomonadota; class Alphaproteobacteria; order Rhodobacterales; family Rhodobacteraceae; genus Paracoccus; species Paracoccus denitrificans_A. The sequence continues at coordinate 157,671 of QFNE01000002.1, forward strand.
ATAGGCGGGCAGGGCGTATTTGGTGTGAGGCAGGCTGATGTCGACGATTTCGGCCCCGGCGTCGCGCAGCATGTCGATGCCGCGCTGCCACAGCGCGTCGATTTCCGCGGAAATGCCATCGATGCGGTATTCGCGCGGGATACCGATCTTCTTGCCCCGGATGTCGCCGGTCAGCGCGGCTTCGTAATCTTCGACCGGGCGGTCGGCACTGGTCGAATCCTTAGGATCGACCGACGCCATCGCGCCCAGCATGATCGCCGCATCACGCACCGACTTGGTCATCGGGCCCGCCTGATCCAGCGAGGACGCGAACGCAATCGTGCCCCAGCGGCTGACGCGGCCATATGTCGGCTTCAACCCCACCGTGCCGGTGAAGGCAGCCGGCTGGCGGATCGACCCGCCGGTGTCGGTGCCTGTGGCCGCCAGACACAGATCAGCAGCCACCGCAGCCGCCGACCCGCCCGATGAGCCACCGGGCGTCAGTTGGTGGTCATCGACCTTCCACGGATTGATCGAGGGGCCATAGACGCTGGTTTCATTCGACGAACCCATCGCGAATTCGTCCATGTTCAGCTTGCCCAGCATCACGGCGCCAGCGTCGAACAGGTTCTGCGTGACCGTCGATTCGTATTCAGGCTTGAACCCTTCCAGAATCCGAGAGGCGGCCTGCGACGGCACACCCTGGGTGCAGAACAGGTCCTTGATCCCGACCGGGATTCCGCACATCGCCGGCGCATCGCCTGACGCGAGCCGTGCGTCTGCCGCATCCGCCTGACGCTGCGCGATTTCGGTCGTGTCGTGGACAAAGGCGTTCAGGACCCGCGCATCGCCGATTGCCGACAGGCAGGCGTCGGTCAGTTCCCGGGCCGAGATATCGCGCCCTTTCAGACGGTCGCGCGCCTCAGTGATGGTCAGCTGGTTCAGGCTCATTCGATCACCTTCGGCACGGCAAAGAACCCCTCGCGGGCGTCGGGGGCATTGGCGAGGATCTTGGCCTGCATGTCACCGTCGGTCACTGCGTCCTGCCGCCGTTTCAGCCGCATCTTCTCGACGCCGGTCATCGGCTCGACCCCGTCGACGTCGACTTCGTTCAACTGTTCCATGAATTGCAGGATGCCGTTCAGTGCGCCGGCCAGTGCTGGCAGCTCTTCTTCGGCAACCGCGATCCGCGCAAGCTGGGCGACCTTTCGGGCCTCGGCTTCGGTGATGGACATGGGGCGTTTCCTTTCGCTTGATCCGGGGTTTACCCCCCGCATCACCACGCCGCAAGCCGCACACGTTGTCTGGCAACCCTGTGCATGGCAGCATGCGAAAAAAGGAGCCATCCGATGCAGATTGTCCCAAACGGGCCGGACCCGGATCAGACCGATTTCCACGGCAGCTGCCATTGCGGAACGGTGACCTTTCAGGTGCATCTGTCGTCAGGGCTGCACAGCGCGCGGCGCTGCGATTGTTCGATCTGTCGGATGCGTGGCGCGGTCGTCGTCTCGGCGCGGCTGGAGGATTTTACCCTGCTGACCGGCGCCGACGCGGTCGCAAGCTACAGGTTCAACACCCGTGTGGCTGATCACCATTTCTGTCGCAACTGCGGCATCTATACCCATCACCAGCGACGCTCGAACCCGGACGAATACGGTATCAACGTCGCCTGCCTGGACGGCGTCAGTCCGTTCGACTTTGCGGAAGTGCCGGTGAATGATGGCCGTGATCATCCGGCCGACGGCTCATCCGGCGTGGCGGGCACGCTGATCTATCGGCCCAATTCCTTGTAAAGTGCGGCCAATGACTTGGCTTCTTCTTCCAGTCCGTAGGGTGGGTTGATCACGAACATGCCCGATCCGACCATCCCGTGGCCTGAGCGTGCGGGCGGAAAGCGGACCTCGGACACCAGCGCGTCCGGATGATCCACGCGCAGCCGATGGGCCATCAGCGCCTGCCGGGCATCGGTCAAGATCGGGTACCAGACCATGATGACGCCGACGTTCCACTTCTTCGCAAGCTTGGCGACCAGAGGCGGAATGCGGTCGTAATCGTCCTTCACCTCATAGCTTGGGTCGATCATCAAAAGGCCCCGGCGCGGTGTTGGCGGGATCAAGGCGTTGGCCATTTCGAATCCGTCGCGCATTTCGACACGCGCAAATGCCGTCGTGTCCGACAGTGCAGCGTTCTCGGCCGGGTGAAGTTCGGCCAGCGTGGCGCGGTCGTCTTCCCGCAGGAAGTGTCGCGCGATCAGGGGCGATCCGGGGTAGGCGGCGGGGCCGAATTCGTTGCGAACGGCCTCGATCGCCTCGACCAGCGGATGGTTCGGGGCGAACCAGCCTTCCGCCAGCGCACGGGTGACGCCTGCCTCGGCCTCTCCGGTCTTGGCAGATTGGGCCCCTGACAGGTCGTAAAGCCCGCGACCGGCATGGGTTTCCATGTAGGTCATCGGCTTTGGCTTCTGCGTCATGTGCCACAGCGCCACCGACAGCAGCGCGTGCTTGTGCAGATCGGCCAGATTCCCGGCGTGAAAGCCATGTTGATAAGACAGCATGCCGCCAGTGCTAACCGTGATGTCGCGATTTGGGAAGGGAGGCGGCGGCACCCGGGAGGGAGGAGGAGGGTAGGGTGCCGCCGCATGACGCTGGCCCGGGGAGGAGGTGGGCCGCGTATGAGGGGCGGTGGCGCCATGGGAGGAGGAGGGGCGCCACCGCAAACGACTGGTCCCGGGGAGGAGGAGAGGGACCGCCGTAACTTCCCGCCCGTAACCCCGGGCGGAGGGAGGATGGCGGCAGCCTCTGGGAGGAGGAGGGAGGCTGCCGCCTAACGCACGGACCCGGGGAGGAGGGTGGGTCCTGCGGTTCTTATGGCGGCGCCCCTAAATGGGAGGAAGAGGGGCGCCGCCGTGTCCCTGGTCCGTTGGGAGGAGGAGATGGACCGAGGGTATTCCGATTTTCTAACCGCGCCTTACAGCGCCGAGTTCCGAGCCGCATCCACAGCCACGCTGCGGATCATGCTGCGGTTCAGACCGATGTCAGCCAGTTCGCGGCCCGACAGGCCGCGCAGTTCGCGCACCGTGCGGCGATAGACCTTGCGGCGGGCGGCGGCCGTCTTCCAGCCAGCGACCAGTGCCGAAACATGTGCCGCGATGTCTGTCGTCGCGGGGCGGGTGCTGGAAAGCTGTTCGAAGGTGGCCATTTGTATCTCTCATACATCTCGTGCGGATAATGCTGCGGTGCAGCGCGTTTCTTGAGGCTCAAGATGGTCTTTTTTCTGCACATGCACAATGATGGAAAACACCGTTCTGATATGCGTTGGATGCATAGCGCTAACGGTTAAATTTTAGGCAGTATGCTGGATTATCTGACAAACTTGGGATGACCGATTGTGGTGATACGACAATTTCGTGACAAGCCATGCAAATGACGCTGGGTTAAATGCCGTGATGTTGCCACTTGGCAACGCCTTTCGCGACCGCCATGTAAGCGCTAGCTAGCGAACGGAGGTCACGATGGCATTGCAAGACGAAGTGGGCCGCGTGCTCGGATCGATCGTGGCACCGGGCGGCAAGGATCTTTTGTCGTCGGATCTGGTGCGGGCCATGCAGATTTCCGAATCAGGTCAGGTCAGCTTCGTCCTAGAAGCGCCTGACGCGACATTCGCCCGTGCGCTGGAGCCCATCCGCGCCGAGGCCGAGGCGAGACTGTCCCAGGTGCCTGGTGTCACCGCCGTCAGGATCGTCACCACCGCGCCCGCCGGGGCACCCGCTCCCCGTGTGGCACAGGCCAGCGGCGCCGCGGCGGCTGGTGACGCCCCGCCGAACCTGAAGATCGGCCGCCATCCGACCCCACAGGCCGGACCGCAAGCCATCCCCGGCGTGCACCACATCATTGCGGTCGGATCGGGCAAGGGCGGCGTCGGCAAGTCGACCCTGACCACGAACCTGGCCGTTGCACTGGCGCGCGCGGGGCGTCGCGTGGGCGTTCTGGACGCCGATATATATGGTCCCAGCCAACCCCGCATGCTGGGCACCTCAGAAAGGCCGGTCAGTGAAGGCGAGCGTATCCACCCTGTCCACGCCCACGGCGTTGTCATGATGTCGCTGGGTCTTCTGATGAAGGAAGGCGAAGCGGTGGTCTGGCGCGGCCCGATGCTGATGGGGGCGCTGCAGCAGATGCTCAATCAAGTCGAGTGGGGCGAACTGGACGTTCTGCTGGTCGACCTGCCGCCGGGTACGGGCGATGTTCAGTTGTCGCTGTGCCAGAAGGCGCCAGTCACCGGCGCGATCATCGTGTCGACACCGCAAGATGTGGCGCTGATTGACGCACGGCGGGCCATCCACATGTTCGACAAGCTGAAGACTCCGGTTCTGGGCATGGTCGAAAACATGTCGACCTATGTCTGCCCAAATTGCGGTCATGAAGAGCATCTGTTTGGCCACGGCGGGGTCGCGGCCGAGGCGAAGGCGCGCGATGTCCCGTATCTGGGCGAAATTCCGTTGGACCTTCAGGTCCGACTCGGGGGCGATTCGGGCAATCCGGTGGCGGCAGGCGATGGACCTGTGTCAGGTGCCTACGCAAGTCTCGCGCAGCGTCTGATCCAAGGCGGCGTTGCCTGAAACCGACCAGTCCTGCGATTCGGGAGAACGGGGGCGCTGCGGCGCCCCTTTTGCGATCTGGGAAACCATGGCACTGCGGTCTGGGAATGTATGGCACTGACCACGCTGAAGCGGCGCTAAGACGATCACGGGAACGTGTCCTGCAGTGAACTAACGGGTCAGAACCTCACGAAATCCCACCCTGCCTGAGCGAATCGCGGAGTCATCGAACATTATTTCTGCGAATCGCTATCTTGTGGGACTTATCTGCAACAATCTGTTGGGACACAACATATTGGGGTGGTATCAGCGGTCTGACCGATACCTGCCGAGTCGCGGGAAACGACTCACGAATGTTCGCAAGCTGTTCACGCCAATGTAGTTCCGCCGAACTTCGCCGACCCCAAAATTTTCCGTTGCTTCCCAAATTATCCCATGTCATCCCATGTCTACGGAAGACGGGAACGGGGCAACAGAACCCCACAGGCAGGCTTCATACAGGCACCCGATTTTCCGAAACAAACGACCCGGACGCGCGCGGGCAGCACCTCCCCCAGGTGGCGCGTCGAACCGGGCGATCCCCGAAACTACGGGGCCCAGTAATGGGAACGAGGGCGGCGGATCGGGCAGTGGCAGCAGCCCGATCCGCCCTTTCTCTTTCCGGGACCCCGGATTGAGCGGGACAGAGCGAAGGATGCGGCCTTGGCGCGCAGGTTCAGAGGTTCGGAAGAGGTCAAGGTCGACGCCAAAGGGCGCGTCTCGATCCCGGCCAAGTTCCGCCGCGTGTTCGAGGCAGGCGACTCTGACTATGAAAACGGCCGCCGCCCCCAGCTTGTGATCGTCTACGGCTTTGCCGATTGGAAAACCCTGCGTCTCTATACGATGGAGGCGATCCAGGGGATCGATGCGCGGATCGACCGGATGCAGACCGGCTCGGTCGAGCGGACCTATCTTGAAACGATGATGAACGGCCTGTCCGAAGAAGCCGAGATTGACGGCGACGGCCGGCTTCTGCTGCCCCAGCGGCTGCGCGAAAAGATCGGGCTGGATGACCGCGCGTTCTTCATCGCCTCCGGTGAATTCCTCAAGCTGTCCACGCCCGAGCAGCATGAGGCTGATCTGGCCGTGATCGCGGCCACGATGCCCGTTCTGCCCGAAGGCGCCGACCCGCTGTCGCTGTTGCCCCCGCTGCCTGCGCATGAGCCGGCGGTGTGAGCGCGCCGATGACCGCCGCGCCGCATATCCCCGTCCTTCTGCGTCCCTTGCTTGCTGCGGTGGCCCCGGTGTCGGGTGTCTGGGTGGATGGTACGTTCGGGGCAGGGGGCTATGCCCGGGGGTTGCTGGATGCCGGGGCCTCGCGCGTCATCGGCATCGACCGTGACCCGTCGGTCTTTGGCATGGCAGCATCCTGGGCCGGCGACTACGGCGACCGGCTGCGACTGGTCGAAGGGACGTTTTCGGACCTCGACACGCTGGCCGGTCAGCATGTCGACGGTGTGGTGCTGGATCTGGGTGTCAGTTCGATGCAGTTGGACCAGCCCGAGCGGGGATTTTCGTTCATGCGCGACGGGCCGCTCGACATGCGGATGGGGGGCGACGTGCCCTCGGCCGCCGATCTACTGAACACGGCCGACGAACAGCGCATCGCCGATGTGCTTTATCATTACGGGGAAGAGCGCGCGTCCCGGCGTATCGCGCGCGCGATCGTCGCCGCGCGTCCGTTGACGACGACGGCCCAATTGGCCGACATCGTCGCGGCCAACCTACCACGCGCCAAGCCCGGGCAAAGCCATCCGGCGACGCGCACGTTTCAGGCCGTGCGCATCTGGGTCAACGACGAATTCGGCCAGCTTGTCGCCGGTCTTGCCGCGGCGGAACGGGCATTGCGGCCGGGCGGCAAGCTGGCGGTCGTCAGCTTTCATTCGCTGGAAGACCGCATCGTGAAACGCTTCATGCAGTCGCGCGCCAATGCCCAAGGCGGGGGCAGCCGCTATGCCCCGGTGATGGAACAGTCCGCGCCCGCTTTCACTCTGAAATCGCGCCGCGCAATCGGCGCCGACGAACAAGAACTGGCCGAAAACCCGCGTGCACGGTCGGCGTTCCTGCGCGTGGCCATCCGCACCGATGCCCCGGCCGGGGATGTGGATGCCGCAAGCCTTGCCCTGCCGATCCTGCCAGAGGGGCGCGGCTGATGCGGGCGCTTCTGTATATCGTGACGGTCGCGGTGGTGATGGCGCTGGCCGTCTGGGCCTACCGCGAAAACTACCGCACGCAAGAGGCGGTCGATCGCCAGAACGCCATCCAGAATGAAATCGCCGGCCTGCGCGAGAATCTGGGCGTCCTGCGCGCGGAATGGTCCTATCTGAATCGCCCCGAGCGGCTGCGCGATCTGGTCGATCTGAATTTTGACAAGCTGAAGCTGGTCCCGGTTCAGTCAAGCCAGTTCGCGGGCACCCGCAACATCGACTATCCCCCGCCGCCGGCCCCCGAACCCGCACCGGGCGAGGCGGCGGCATCCGACGTGCCTCGCCCCGCCGACTATCCGCCCCTGCCTCCTAAGGAGAGGAAGCCATGATCCGCACGCCTCTGCGCCCCTTGGCCCGCATTCTTCGCGCCCGCGAACGCGGTGAAAACCCTGACGAGATCGAGGCCGAGAACCGCGCCCGCCGTCACGCCGAAATTCAAGAGCGTGCGCGTCGCCGCGCTCGGCTGCGTCTGGGGCTGATGGCGGGCCTGTTCGTTCTGGCGTTCGGGACGGTCGGCGTGCGCATGGGCGCGCTTGCCTCCAGCCAACCCCGAGAGCCGCGGATCGCGGCCCCGGGCGCCAACATCATCTCGCAACGTGCGGACATCACCGACCGGGCGGGTCGGGTGCTGGCCACGAACCTGTCCACGCACGCGCTTTATGCCCACCCCCAGCAGATGGTCGACCCGGTCCGCGCCGCCCGAGAGCTGGCCAAGATCTTCCCCGATCTGAGTGTTGAGCGTCTGGATAAGGATTTCGGCGGCAAGCGCACGTTCGTCTGGATCAAGCGCAAGATCAGCCCAGAACAGATGCAGGCCGTCCACGATATCGGTGAACCCGGCCTTCTGTTCGGCCCGCGTGAAATGCGCGTCTATCCTAACGGCAGCCTTGCCAGTCATATCCTTGGCGGCTCGACCTTCGGCCACGAGGGCGTCAGCAGCGCCGAGGTGCTGGGCGTCGCAGGTGTCGAAAAGGCATTCGACGGCTGGCTGCGCGACCCTGCCAACGCAGGCGCGCCGTTGCAGCTGTCCATCGATCTGACGGCGCAGGCCGCGATGGAAGAAGTGTTGTCGAACGGGATGAAGGTCATGCGTGCCAAGGGGGCGACCGCGATCCTCATGGAAATCGCGACGGGCGAAATCGTTGCCATGGCCAGCCTGCCCGACTTCGACCCCAATGACCGCCCTCGTCCCTTGCTCAAGGGTGATCCGTCCGACAGCCCGCTCTTCAACCGCGCTGTGCAGGGGCAGTACGAACTGGGCTCGACCTTCAAGATTTTCCCGGTCGCGCAAGCGATGGACGAAGGGCTGGTCAACCCGAATACGATGATCAACTCGGCCTCGCCGATCAAGATCGGCAAATATCTGATCCACGATTTCCACAACTATGGCGGGCAGTTGTCGGTGGCCGATATCATCGCCAAGTCATCCAACGTGGGCACGGTGCGCATCGTGCAGATGATCGGTCCCGAACGTCAGCAGAAGTTCTTGAAACAGCTCGGCTTCTTTGAGCCGACCCCGGTCGAGATGACCGAAGCGCCGACCGGCAAGCCGCTGGTGCCGCAGCGGTGGCCCGCCGTGACTGCGGCGACCGTCGGGTTTGGTCACGGTCTGGCGGCAAGCCCGCTGCATCTGGCGCAGGCCTATGCCACCATCGCCAACGATGGCCGCCGCGTTCGCCCGACACTGGTCCACCGCTCGACTCATCCGCAGGGCGAACAGGTGATGTCGGTCAAGTCTGCGCAGCTGGCGCGCGGTCTGCTGCGTCAGGTGGTCACGCGCGGCACCGCCCGCTCGGCCGAGGTCGAAGGCTATCGCGTCGCAGGCAAGACCGGGACCGCCGACAAGCCGCGTCCGGGCGGCGGCTATTACCAGAACAAGGTCATCGCGACTTTCGCCAGCATGTACCCGGCCGAAAACCCGAAATACGTCATGGTCGTGACGCTGGACGAACCCCGCGCCACCACCGCAGGCGGGGGTGAGGCACGGACCGCAGGGTACACCGTGGCCCCGGTTGCGGGCGAGCTGATCCGTCGTCTGTCGCCGATCCTGGGCATGGGTCCGATTGATGAGCCGAAACTGCCCGAGATTGCACCCCGCCCGCATGCTCCGGTAAAGCTCAGCGCGAATTGACGAAGGAACGACGGTATGCGGCTGAATGCGCTGGGCCTTCGCGCAAGCGACGGCAGGGATCCAGATATCACCGGTCTTGCGATCGATTCGCGGGCGGTGCGGGACGGCTTTCTGTTCGCGGCGCTGCCGGGATCGGCGACCCATGGGGGCGAATTCATCCAGTATGCGCTGCGACAAGGCGCGTCCGCGGTCCTGACTGATCGTCAGGGTGCGGCGCTTGCCGCGGATGCGCTGGCCGGCGCGGATGCCGCGCTGATCGTCAGTGACGACCCGCGCGCCGCGCTGGCGGGGGCGGCGGCCCTGTGGTTCGGGGCGCAGCCGAAAACCGTGGTCGCGGTGACGGGCACGTCAGGCAAGACTTCGGTCGCAACGTTCACGCGCCAGATCTGGCAGGCGATGGGTCTGCCAGCGATCAGCCTGGGGACGATGGGGGTCGAAGGCGACTATCAGGCCAAACTGGCCCACACCACGCCAGATCCCCTGACCTTGCACCGTGTCCTGTCCGAGGCGGCTGCTGGGGGCGTCACCCACGCCGCGATGGAGGCGTCGAGCCACGGGCTGGACCAACGCCGTCTGGACGGGGTGACCGTCAAGGCGGGCGCGTTCACGAACTTCAGCCAGGACCATCTGGACTACCACAAGAACTTCGATGACTATTTTGCCGCCAAGGCATTGCTTTTCAGTCATATTCTGGAGCCGGGCGCGGCGGCGATCATCAACACCGACAGCGACGCAGGCCAGCGCATGGCGCAGATTGCCAAGGCGCGCGGACTGGTTCTGACGACGGTGGGCAAGGCCGAGGGGTGCGATCTGCGCATTCTGGCGCAACGATACGATGCGACTGGGCAAGAGCTGCGGTTTTCGCTGAACGGCAAGCCCCACCTGGTGCGGCTGGACCTGATAGGCGGCTTTCAGGCGGAAAACGTACTGGCAGCGGCTGGTCTGTGTCTGGCGACCGGATCAGCACCCGATCATGTGCTGGCGGCACTGCCACAGTTGTCGACGGTGCGCGGCCGGATGCAATTGGCGGCGGTGCGTGACAACGGGGCGGCGGTCTTTGTCGACTACGCGCACAAACCCGGCGCTGTCATCGCGGCGCTGCAATCGCTGCGGCCGCACGTCATGGGCCGCATCGTCGTGGTCCTTGGTGCAGGCGGCGACCGCGACAAGGGCAAGCGCCCATTGATGGGGCAGGCCGCGCGCGAATTCGCGGACGTGGTCTTCATCACCGACGACAACCCCCGCACCGAAGACCCCGCGACCATCCGGGCCGAGGTGCTGGCCGGGGCTGGACCCGACGCCGTCGAGGTCGGCGACCGGGCCGAGGCGATCCTGAACGCCGTCGACGCGCTGGGGCCTGGCGACGCGCTGCTGATCGCGGGCAAGGGGCACGAAACCGGGCAGATCGTCGGCTCTGACGTGTTCCCGTTCGATGACGCCGAACAGGCGTCGGTCGCGGTCGCGGCATTGGATGGCAAGATATGACGCTTTGGACATCAGACGACGCGGTTGCAGCGACCGGCGGGCGCAGCACGGCTGCGTGGACGGCGACCGGGATTTCCATCGACACCCGCACGATCCAGCCGGGCGACCTGTTCGTGGCGCTGAAGGACGTCCGCGACGGACACGATTACGTCGCACAAGCGCTGGAAAAGGGTGCGGCCGCCGCGCTGGTCAGCCACGTGCCCGACGGCGTGGCCCCCGATGCGCCGCTGTTGATCGTGGATGACGTGGTCAAGGCGCTGGTGGCGCTGGGGCGCACGGCACGGGGGCGGACCAAGGCGCGTGTCCTGGGCATAACCGGCTCGGTCGGCAAGACCTCGACCAAGGACATGGCCGCCGCCGCACTGGCGGGGCAGGGGCGTGTGCACGCCGCAGAGGCCAGCCTGAACAACCACTGGGGCGTGCCGCTGACACTGGCGCGAATGCCGCAGGACACCGATTTCGCGATCCTCGAAATCGGCATGAACCACCCCGGAGAGATCGAGCCGCTGGCCCGCATGGCCCGGCCCGATGTCGCCCTGATCACCACGGTCGCCGCGGCGCATCTTGAGGCATTCGACGACATTCGCGGCATCGCCCGCGAAAAAGCGGCGATCTTTGCCGGGCTGCAACCGATGGGCGCGGCGATCATCCCCGAGGATCTGGACACCACGCCCATCCTGCGCGACGGCGCGGACGCGGCGGGGGCAATCGTCGTGGGCTTTGGTCAGGCGGGCGCGGCGCGTCCCCTGTCCAGCACGCCCGATGACGGCGGCACACGCGTCAAGGCACGGATCCTGGGCGAGACGGTCGAGTTTCGGCTGGCAAGTGCCGGCGCACATTTCGTCATGAACGCCGTGGGCGTGCTTGCGGCGCTGGCGAAACTCGGCGCGGACCTGCCGAAATCTGCGCAAGGACTTGCCGACTGGCGGCCCTATAAAGGGCGCGGCGCGGTCGAACGGATCGGCGGCGTCACCCTGCTGGATGACAGCTATAACGCCAACCCGACCAGCCTTGCCGCGGGGCTGTCCACGCTGCCGCACCTGCCACCGGGGCGGCGGGTCGTCATTCTGGGCGACATGCTGGAACTGGGCGCGGATGAGGTTGAAATTCACCGCGCCATCGCATCGTGGCCGCAGATGGCCGATGTCGCCGTGGTCCATGCGTGTGGGCCGCGCATGCGTGCGATGTACGACGCGCTGCCACCCGAAAAACGGGGTATCTGGTCGGAAACCGCCACCGAGCTTTGTGCGCGCGCCAGCGAACTGGCGCAGGACGGGGACGTGGTTTTCGTCAAGGGATCCAAGTTTTCGCGCGTCGCGTCAGTTGTTGACGCGCTAAGGAAATCGCGTCAAACGCCGGCGCCTGAAACGCAGGAATGATCTGATGCTTTACTGGCTGACCAACCTTTCGGACGGCGGCGACGTCTTCAACCTGTTCCGGTATATCACCTTCCGGGCAGGCATGGCGTTTTTCACCGCGCTGATCTTCGGGTTCATCTTCGGTCGGCCGCTGATCAACTGGTTGCGGCTGAAACAGAAAAAGGGTCAGCCCCTGCGCGAGATCGGGCCCGACCATCTCCAGAAGGCCGGAACACCGACGATGGGTGGTCTGCTGATCCTGTCGGCACTGACGGTCTCAACGCTGCTTTGGGCGCGGCTCGACAGCGGTTATGTCTGGATCGTGCTGCTGGTGACGCTGGGTTTTGCCGGTGTGGGTTTTGCCGACGACTATGCCAAGGTCACCAAGCAAAGCCATGCAGGCGTGTCAGGCAAGGTGCGCATGGCCATCGGCATGGTCATCGCGCTCATCGCATCGGCCTGGGCGATGTATCTGCAGCCGACGGGCCTGACCGGAGCGGTCGCGCTGCCGTTCCTGAAGAACACGGTCATCCACCTTTCGTATTTCTTCGTGCTGTTCGGGATGTTCGTCATTGTCGGCGCGGCCAACGCGGTGAACCTGACCGATGGTCTGGACGGGTTGGCCATCGGCCCGGTCATGATCGCGGCGTCCACATTCGGCATCATCGCCTATCTGGTCGGGAACGCGAACTTCGCCAATTATCTGGGCGTCCATTTCGTCCCGAATACCGGGGAAATCGCCGTCTTCTGCGCCGCGCTGATTGGCGGGGGGCTGGGGTTCCTGTGGTACAACGCCCCGCCCGCGGCGGTGTTCATGGGTGACACCGGCAGCCTCGCGCTTGGTGGCGCGCTGGGCGCCATCGCCGTGTCGATCAAACACGAGATCGTTCTGGCCATCGTCGGCGGTCTGTTCGTGGTCGAGGCGCTTTCGGTCATCATCCAGGTCGCCTACTTCAAACGGACCGGCCGCCGCGTCTTCCTGATGGCCCCGATCCACCACCATTTCGAGAAAAAGGGCTGGGCCGAGCCGCAGATCGTCATCCGCTTCTGGATCATCGCCGTCATTCTGGCGCTGATCGGTCTGGCGACGCTGAAACTGCGGTGACCACTGCCAAGTGAGGTTCACATGATCCCAGTCCAAGGCGTCGAAAACCAGACGATTGCGGTCCTTGGCCTTGGCCGGTCGGGCCGCGCCACGGCCGCTGCGCTGCGCGAGGGTGGCGCCACGGTCATCGCGTGGGACGACAGCGCGGACACCCGCGCCACGGCCGAGGCCGAGGGGTGGACGCTGGCCGATCTGACCCGTGACGCAGGCTGGCGCGACCGGATCGATGCGCTGATCACCTCGCCCGGGATCCCGCATCTTTACCCCCATCCGCATCCGGCGATCGAACAGGCGCTGCGGCGTGGGGTGCCGGTGGATAACGACATCGGGCTGTTCTTTCGCAGTTTTGCCACGATGGGTTGGGACGAATTCGACAGTCCGCCACGGGTGATCTGCGTGACCGGTTCGAACGGAAAATCGACGACCACGGCATTGATCCATCACATCCTGACCGAAAACGGCAGGCCGTCGCAGATGGGCGGCAACATCGGGACCGGTGTTCTGTCGCTTGCCCCGCCCGAAGACGGCGAGGTCGTGGTGCTGGAACTCTCCAGCTATCAGACGGACCTTGCGCGCGCCCTGACTCCGGACGTGGCGGTGTTCACCAACCTGTCTCCCGACCACATGGACCGCCATTCCGGCATGGGGGGATACTTCGCCGCCAAACGGCGCCTGTTTGCGGAAGGTGGACCCGACCGCTGCGTCATCGGCGTGGACGAGGATGAAGGGCGCTATCTGGCCAACCAGACGGCGCAGGGCCCGCAGGATGACCGCGTCATCCGCATCTCGGTCGAGGAAAAGCTGGATGGGTTCGGTTGGTCGGTCAGCGCGCGCAAGGGTTTCCTGTCCGAATGGCGCAAGGGCCGGCAGGTGGCGTCGATCGACCTGCGGACGGTCACCGGCCTTCCCGGGGCGCATAATCACCAGAACGCCTGCGCGGCCTATGCCGCGTGCCGGTCGGTCGGGCTGGCCCCCCGCGACATCGAGGCGGCGTTCCACAGCTTCGCCGGCCTGCCACATCGCAGCCAGACTATCGCCGACATCGGTGGCGTGCGCTGGGTCAACGACAGCAAGGCCACCAATGTCGATTCCGCCGAAAAGGCACTGTTGGCGTTCGACAATATCCGCTGGATCGTCGGTGGGATGGGCAAGGAAGGTGGCATCGCCAGCCTTGCGCCGCAGTTTTCGCGCGTCAGGAAAGCTTACCTGATCGGTCATTCCGCCCGCGATTTCGCGCTGCAACTGTCGGGCACCCCCCACGAGGTCGTCGACACGATGGACGTAGCCGTCGCCCGTGCCGCGGCCGAGGCGGAGCCGGGTGACACCGTCCTGCTGGCGCCCGCCTCGGCCAGCTTTGACCAGTACCCGAACTTTGAAAAACGGGGTGAGCATTTTACCCAGCTCGTCCGCGCGCTGCAGGGCTAGGGGCAGGCGCAGCGTCGCGTCCGCACCCTGCGTTTTTGGTAGCACCGCTGGGATAATCTGGCTATGCTGCCCCTCAGACCCGGCAAACGGGCGTGTTGAGGCAGTGACGGCGGTATTCCCATGACCGAGATGGTCTTCGGCTCGGCGCGTGTGCGTTCGGGCGACCCGATTCTACCCCGCTGGTGGCGGACGCTGGACAAGTGGACGCTGGCTTGTGTCATTGCGCTGTTCGCGATGGGCATGCTGCTGGGGCTGGCCGCGTCGGTTCCTTTGGCGGAGCGCAACGGCCTGGACGCATTTTATTACGTCAAACGACAGGCATTCTTCGGCGGCCTCGCGCTGATCGTGATGCTGGTGCTGTCGATGCTGTCGCCACAGCAGGTGCGCCGTTTCGGCGTGATCCTGTTCGTTGGTGCGTTCGTGACGGTGATGGCGCTGCCCGTGATCGGCACAGACTTCGGCAAGGGTGCGACGCGCTGGCTGAGCCTCGGGTTCGCCTCGGTCCAGCCGTCGGAGTTCCTGAAACCCGGCTTTGTCTGCATCATCGCGTGGTTCATGGCCGCGTCGCAGGAGGTCGGCGGCCCGCCCGGCAAGCTTTACTCGGCGCTGCTGACGCTGTGCGTCGTGGTCACGCTGGCGATGCAGCCCGACTTCGGTCAGGCCGCGCTGGTGTTGTTTGCATGGATGGTCATGTATTTCGTCGCGGGATCGCCGACCTGGCATCTGGGCGGCGCGGCTGGTGTGACGGTACTGGGCGGCCTGTTCGCCTACGGCAACTCCGAACACTTCGCGCGTCGGATCAACGGCTTTCTGTCCAGCGAAATCGACCCCCGCACCCAGATCGGGTATGCCACGAACGCGATTCAGGAAGGTGGCTTCTTTGGCGTGGGCGTGGGCGAAGGGACCGTCAAATGGTCACTGCCCGATGCGCATACCGACTTCATCATCGCCGTCGCGGCCGAGGAATACGGCTTCGTCATGGTGATGCTGATCATCGCGCTTTACTGCGTGATCGTCGCGCGATCATTGACCCGGCTGATGGGGGAACGGGACCCGTTCACGCGCATCGCCGGAACCGGTCTGGCCTGCGCATTCGGCGTGCAGGCGCTGATCAACATGGGCGTGGCCGTACGTCTGTTGCCCGCCAAAGGCATGACGCTGCCGTTCGTCAGCTATGGCGGGTCGTCCGTCATCGCGTCCGGCATCGCGCTTGGGCTGCTTTTGGCGCTGACCCGGCGTCGGCCGCAGGGCAACATCTCTGAAGTGCTGGGACGCGCCGGCAGATGAGCGTGGAAAAGACAAAGCTCGCCCTGATCGCGGCGGGCGGCACGGGGGGGCACATGTTCCCCGCCCAGGCGTTGGCCGAACGGCTGCTGGCCAATGGCTGGCGCGTGACGCTGTCCACCGATGACCGGGGTGCGCGCTATGCGGGGGCGTTTCCGGCGGCGGTCAAGCGACAGATCGTGCAGGCGGCGACCACCGCACGCGGCGGGGCGCTGGCCAAGCTGGCGGTTCCAGCCAAGATCGCAGCCGGTGTTCTGGGCGCGCGTCGGCAGATGGCGCAGGACCGCCCCGACGTGGTCATCGGCTTTGGCGGCTATCCGACCATTCCGGCGATGTCGGCGGCGCTGAGCCGGGGCATCCCGCGCATGATCCACGAACAGAACGGCGTCATGGGACGGGTGAACCGCCTGTTCGCCAGCCGTGTGCAGAAGGTCGCCTGTGGCACATGGCCGACCGACCTGCCGTCCGGTGTGGACGGCATTCACACCGGAAACCCCGTGCGTCAGGCGATCCTTGACCATGCCGCGACGCCCTATCAACCGCCGACGTTGCACGGCCCGCTGAACCTGCTGGTCATCGGCGGCAGCCAGGGCGCGCGCGTCCTGTCAGACCGCGTGCCCGAAGCCGTCGCAGCCCTCCCCGATGACATCCGCACCCGCCTGCACGTGTCTCATCAGGCCCGGGCCGAGGATATGGACCGCGTGACCGATGGCTACGCCGAAGCCGGTATCGACGCCGACGTGCAGCCCTTCTTTACCGATGTGCCCCAACGTCTGGCCGCATGTCAGGTCGTCATCAGCCGGGCGGGCGCGTCGTCCATCGCCGACATCACCGTGATCGGCCGGCCCGCGATCCTGATCCCGTTCGCGGCCGCGACGGGCGATCACCAATCAGCCAATGCGCGCGCCATGTCCGAAAGCGGCGCGGCCACGCTGCTGCCCGAGTCGGTGCTTGACACACAAAGCCTGACCCGCGACTTGCTGGCGATCCTGTCGAACCCCGGGCGGGCGTCGAACATGGCAGCGGCATCACTTGCACTTGGACGCCCGGACGCGGCGTCCCGACTTTACGAACTGGTAACGGAACTGACCTCATGAACGCAGCGACGAAACTGCCGGGCGAACTTGGCCCCATCCATTTCATCGGCATCGGCGGCATCGGGATGTCGGGCATCGCCGAAGTGCTGATGACGCTGGGTTATGACGTGCAGGGTTCGGACGCCAAGCGGTCCAAGATCACCGACCGGCTGGAAACGCTGGGCGCGCGCATTTTCGAAGGGCAGCGCGCCGACAACATTGGTGATGCGGGCGTGGTCGTGATTTCCACCGCCATCAAGAAGGGCAACCCGGAACTGGAAGAAGCCCGCCGTCGCGGCCTGCCTATCGTGCGGCGCGCCGAGATGCTGGCCGAGCTGATGCGCCTGAAATCGAACATCGCCATCGCCGGCACCCACGGCAAGACGACGACCACGACGATGGTGGCCACGCTGCTCGACGCCGGGAACTTCGACCCCACGGTCATCAACGGCGGCGTCATCCACGCCTACGGCTCGAACGCGCGTGCGGGGGCAGGTGAGTGGATGGTGGTCGAGGCGGACGAATCCGACGGCAGCTTCAACCGGCTGCCCGCGACAATCGCCATCGTGACCAATATCGACCCCGAGCATATGGAGCATTGGGGCAGCTTTGACGCGCTGCGCAAAGGCTTCACCGATTTCGTGTCGAACATCCCGTTCTATGGTCTTGCGGTCTGCTGCACCGACCATGCCGAGGTGCAAAGCCTTGTGGGCCGCCTGACCGACCGCCGGGTCGTGACGTTCGGGTTCAACGCGCAGGCTGACGTCCGCGCGACGAACCTGACCTATGAAAACGGCATCGCGCATTTCGACATCGCGCTGCAGGGCGAACGCGACGACGCAGGCGAGGTGCCTGTGATCGAAGGCTGCACGCTGCCGATGCCCGGTGACCACAACGTGTCGAACGCCCTGGCTGCCGTGGCCGTCGCCCGGCATCTGGGCATGAAACGATCCGAGATCCGCGACGCGCTGGCGAAGTTCGGTGGCGTCGGTCGCCGCTTTACCCGTGTGGGCGAGGTCGATGGGGTGACCATCATCGACGATTATGGCCACCACCCGGTCGAGATCGCTGCCGTGCTGCGCGCCGCGCGTCAAGCGACCAAAGGCCGCGTGATCGCCATTCACCAGCCGCACCGCTATTCCCGTCTGTCGAACCTGTTTGACGACTTCTGCACCTGCTTCAATGAGGCTGATGTCGTGGGCATCGCCGACGTCTATTCGGCGGGTGAAGACGCGATTCCGGGCGCCGGCCGTGACGACCTGGTCGCTGGCCTTATCGCCCACGGGCACCGCCACGCGCGCGCCGTGATCGACGAGGCTGATCTGGCCCGGCTGGTCCGCGAACAGGCGCGACCGGGCGACATGGTCGTGTGCCTGGGGGCGGGGACGATTTCGGCATGGGCAAACGCGCTGCCGGAGCGGTTGATGGGGAAGGCGGCGTAGTCCCTTCTGCGAACATCGTCAGGCTTCCCGGCATGTTTTGGTTGCCTGAGGAAGCTGGGCGGTCAACGGTGAGCCCAAGATTCTCCTCGTTGGATCGATCTCGTCATGTTTTTTAACGAACTGACCTATGCGATTGTTGCGTTTGGCGCGATTCTTGGTGGCCTTCGGGCAACATCGGTCAATTACAGACCAATCCTTCTCGTGCTGGCAATGTTGGTGGCAGGCGCGACGCTTTGCGGTCTGATCTCGGGCACGAAAAGCGGGGGGTTCATGCCGGGCCTAGGCGGCTTGCTCTGTATGTTTTTCCTTGGACTGGTTGCACTGGGCACTGTACTCGGGGCGGCTCTTGCCGCGCTGTGGCAGGCCGTTCGTCGCAGAAGATATCGAATAAATCTGTTGCCCGTGGACGTATTTGTTGCCGGTGGACTTTCCGTCCTCGGTGTCGTCCTCAGCATCCTGGAATAGCCCTTACTCCCCTCGCGGAAACCGTTTCTCCTCCTCCAGCACGTTCAAGTCCATGTGGTTGCGCATGTACCGCTCGCTGGCCTGCATCAGCGGTTGGAAGTCCCACGGGAAATACGCGCCGTTGCGCAGAGCCTCATAGACGATCCAGCGGCGGGCCTGACTTTCGCGCACGGCAGAGTCGAACGCCGACAGATCCCAACGGGCGTCGGCCATGGCACGGAACCGCGCGACGCGGTCGGCGTGGTCGGGGTCGTCGGCCAGATTGACGCGCTCGCCCGGGTCGGTGTCCAGATCGAACAGTTGTTCGGGGTCGACCTTGCACAGCGTGTATTTCCACCGCCCGTCCCGCAGCGCGACCATGGGGGCAACGGTCCCTTCGGCGGCATATTCCATCGGCACCGGCGCGCGGTCGTCGCCATCGGCCACCGGGACGAGCGACTGACCGTCGGTCCACGGCATGATGTCGTCCAGCGACACGCCCGCCAGATCGCACAGCGTCGGCAGCAGGTCGATCGTGCTGACCGGCGTGTCGACCGCGCCCACCGCCATCTGCGGGGCCGAGATCATCAGCGGGACGCGCGCGGATGGATCATAGAAGTTCATCTTGAACCACAGACCCCGGTCGCCCAGCATCTCGCCATGGTCGGACAGCACGACGATGATCGCATCCTGACGCGTGGCGCGCAGCACGTTTATTATCTCGCCGAACTTGTCGTCGACATAGCTGATATTGGCAAAGTAACCCTGCCGCGCGCGCCGGATCTGGTCTTCGCTGATGTCGAAGTTCTGCCAGTCGCAGGCATCCATCAGGCGCCGCGCGTGCGGGTCCTGCTGGGCATAGGGGATCGCCGGCGGCGGGTCGAGCTCGGGCGCGCCTTCATACAGGTCCCAATACTTGCGCCGCGCAACGAAAGGGTCGTGCGGGTGGGTGAAGCTGACCGTCAGGCACCACGGGCGGTCATCGGCACCCCGCGACAGATCATAGATCTTGCGGCAGGCGTTATAGGCGACCTCGTCGTCGTATTCGTACTGGTTGGTGATCTCGGCCACGCCTGCGCCGGTCACGGAGCCAAGGTTGTGATACCACCAGTCGATCCGCTCACCTGGTTTGCGATAGTCCGGGGTCCAGCCGAAATCGGCGGGATAGATGTCGGTGGTCAGCCGTTCCTCGAACCCGTGCATCTGGTCGGGACCGACGAAGTGCATCTTGCCCGACAGGCAGGTCTGATAACCCGCGCGGCGCAGATGGTGCGCATATGTGGGGATGTCCGAGGCAAACTCGGCCGCGTTGTCATAGACGCGCGTCCGGTGCGGCAGCTGGCCGGACATGAAACTGGCACGCGCCGGCGCGCAAAGCGGGCTGGCGGTATAGCAGTTGGCGAACCGCGTCGAACGTTCAGCCAGTGCGCGCAGGTTCGGCACATGCAGGAACGGGGCGGGTCCGTCGGGGAACAGGACGCCTGACAGCTGGTCGGCCATAAGGATCAGGATGTTCGGGCGATCCTTGCCGCCCGAACCTGTTTCAGTCACGTGGTCGTCGGTCACTTTTTCAGCACTGCCTCAACGGCTGCGGTGCCGGGTTGGCCGTCCAGCGTGGTCACGCCTTCGGTCCATTTGGCGACCAGTTCGGGCTTGTCCTTCAGGTATTCCTTGGCGGCGTCCGGCCCGGTTGCGCCGTCGTTCAGGATCAGGCCCATCAGTTCGTTTTCGGTGTCCACGTCGAACACCAGCTGCGTCAGCAGCTTTGCGGCGTTGGGGCAGGCCGCGACCCATTCCTTGCGGGCGACGGTGTTCACCGTGGCGCCACCGAAGTCCGGACCGAATTCGGCATCTCCGCCCGACAGATAGGTGATTTCGTGCGCGACGTTCATCGGGTGCGGCGCCCAGGCCAGAAACACGGTCGGCGTCTTGGACTGATCATTGCGCGTGACCTGTGCCAGCATCGCCTGTTCGCCGGACTCGACCAGCTCCCAGTCGCCCAGACCGAACTTGTCGGCCGAGATGATGCCACCGATCGACTGGTTCGCCGGCGCGCCCGGTTCGATCCCATAGATCTTGCCTTGGAACTGGTCCTTGTGGGCATCCAGATCGGCAAAATCCTTGACGCCAAGGGCCGCACCTGCGGCGTTCACGGCCAGAGTGAACTTGGCGCCGGTCAGGTTCTGGACCAGTTCCTCGGTCTTGCCGGATGCGTCGATGTCGTCGCGGAATTTTTGTTGCGCGGGCATCCAGTTGCCCAGGAATGCGTCGATCTGGTCGCCCTTCAGGGCCTCGTAACCGATCGGCACGGACAGGGTCTGGACGTCCGTCTTGTAGCCAAGCGCGTCCAGCAACGTGGCCGCGACGCCGTTCGTGGCCGTGATGTCGGTCCAGCCGGGATCCGACAGACGCACGGTTTGGCAGGATGCATCATCCGCCACCGCAGGCAGGGCGCCAAGGGCCGCGAGCGCGGATGCGGCGGTAAAGGTCTTGAAGCGGTTAAGCGACATGGAAAAACTCCTGTTCCAACGCGCGGATGTTCGCCGCCCCGGCGCCGCTTTGCAACCGGTTCGTCATGCGGCGCATCGGGCGCCCGCGACGGCGCGGTTGACGGACCCAAGCCGCCTGAATAGGACGCGGGACATGACCGATCTTTCGCCCCAACTCCCCCCCGTTCGCGGCACGCTGACACCGGACCGTGCGCTGTCCGACCTGACATGGCTGCGCGTCGGTGGTGCGGCGGACTGGCTGTTCCAGCCGGCCGACGCCGATGATCTGGCAACGTTCCTGCGTGATCTGGACCCGACCATTCCGGTGTTTCCCATCGGGGTGGGGTCGAACCTGATCGTGCGCGACGGCGGCATCCGGGGCGTGGTGATCCGGCTCGGCCGCGGTTTCAACGGGATCGAGTTCGAGGGCGAGACCGTGATCGCCGGCGCTGCGGCGCTGGATGCGCATGTCGCGCGCAAGGCGGCGGAACAGGGGGTGGACCTGACCTTCCTGCGCACCATTCCGGGCGCGATTGGCGGGGCGATCCGGATGAATGCGGGCTGCTACGGCACCTATGTGGCCGATCACCTGATGTCGGTCGATGCGGTGACGCGGGACGGGCAGACGGTGACGCTGACGCCCGCTGATCTGGACTTCGCCTATCGCCACTCGGATGTCCCGGAGGGCTGGGTGCTGACGCGCGCACAATTCCGGGCCGAGCGGGGCGAGCCCGATGCCTTGGCCGCCAAGATGGAGGCGCAGTTGGCCAGCCGCGACGCGACGCAGCCGACCAAGGATCGCACCGCAGGATCGACCTTCCGTAACCCGGCGGGCTTCTCCTCGACCGGACGGGCAGATGACACGCACGAGTTGAAGGCCTGGAAGCTGATCGACGACGCGGGCCTTCGCGGCCACCGCATCGGCGGTGCCCAGATGAGCGAGAAGCACCCGAATTTCCTGATCAACACCGGCGATGCCACCGCCGCCGATCTGGAAAGCTTGGGCGAATTCGTCCGGGCACGCGTACGCGAAACCTCGGGCCACGATCTGCAATGGGAAGTCGTGCGCGTCGGCGAGCCGTCCTGACGCCCGATTTTCCATCCGCCTGACATTCAACCATCTTTCGCGCGGAAATACGCCAAGGCCGCGCGAATGCCTCTTTCGTCATGCATGTGATTATGACTATCATATCACCATGACGTGTCGCCAAAGACGCGCAAATCAGGGGGCATAACGCCCCGCTATAAAATCCCGGGAAAAACCGGGAGCGAACGAGGCAAAAGTGGCGGGCAAGTCGAGCGGGACAGCCCACACCGTGGCAGTTTTGATGGGCGGACCCTCGGCTGAGCGCGAGGTGTCGCTGTCGTCAGGGCGCGAATGCGCGCAGGCGCTGCGGGTGGCAGGATATGATGTCGTTGAGGTTCAGCTCGACGCAAACGATGGTGCCGATCTTCCATCGCGCCTTGCCGATATTTCCCCCGACGTCGTCTTCAACAGCCTGCATGGACGCTGGGGTGAGGATGGCTGCGTCCAGGGGCTGCTTGAATGGCTGGGTTATCCCTACACCCATTCGGGCGTGCTGGCCTCGGCCCTGGCCATGGACAAGGATCGCGCCAAGCAGATTTTTCGCGCAGCCGGACTGCCGGTCGCCGAAAGCGTCATCGCGTCGCGTGACGAGGTCCGCGCAGGTCATGTGCTGCCGCCGCCCTACGTCGTCAAGCCGAATAACGAAGGCTCTTCCGTCGGCGTCTATATCGTGCACGCAGACAACAACGGCCCCCCGCAATTGTCCGAAGCGATGCCGGTACGGGTCATGGTGGAAACCTATGCCCCGGGACGGGAGCTGACGGTCGCCGTTCTGGGTGATCGCGCGCTTGGTGTGACCGAAATCTTCGTCAGCGGCTGGTACGATTACGACGCGAAATACAAGGTCGGCGGGTCGCGCCACGTGATCCCGGCCGACATTCCGCAGGCAATTTCGGACGCGTGCCGCGACTATGCCGAGCGCGCGCATCAGGCGCTGGGGTGCCGGGGTCTGTCGCGCAGCGATTTTCGCTGGGACGAGACCCGTGGGATCAACGGGTTGATCCTTCTGGAAACGAACACCCAGCCCGGCATGACGCCTACGTCGCTTGCGCCCGAACAGGCCGCAGCTGCTGGTTATGATTTTCCTGCGCTCTGCCGCTGGATGGTGGAGGATGCGCTGTGCAGGGACTGAACTCGTATAACGGAAACGGGTCTGCCGCAGGTCGGCCGGTGCCGCATCGCGCGGTCATGGCGCGTCCCCAGCCCGTGCGCGGCACTGCCAAGCGCGGACCGTCGCCGTCGCGGCTGGCCTATCGGCTGCACCGTATCTGGCTGCGCCCGCTGTACCGTCGCATCCTGCGCCTTGGCGCGCCTGCGTTCCTGATTGCGCTGATCGCGGGCATCTATCTGTCCGACGACACCCGCCGTGCCCAGATCGCCGGCGACATGACGGCGATGGTCGAAAAGATCCAGACGCGTGACGAATTCATGGTCCACCGGATGGAGATCGAGGGCGCATCCGAGGTCGTCGACAGGGGCCTTCGCGGGATGCTGCCCGTGACGCTGCCGGCCTCCAGCTTTGACATCAACCTGGACGAACTGCGCGCCGCGGTGATGAAGCTTGACGCGGTCGCGGATGTGCAGCTGCGCATCAAGCCGGGCGGGGTGCTGGCCGCTGTCGTCAAGGAACGCGAACCGACCCTGCTGTGGCGCCACGCCAAGGGGATCGAGCTGCTGGACAAGACCGGTCACCGCGTCGCGTCCGTCACCTCGCGCGATGTGCGCAACGATCTGCCCGTGATCGCGGGCGACGGCGCCGAGGCGAAGGCGGTCGAGGCGATGGAGCTGATCCGCGTCGCGGGTCCCCTGCTTCCCCGCCTGCGTGGGTTGGAACGGATCGGCGCGCGGCGCTGGGACGTGGTTCTGGACCGCGGGCAGCGGATCATGCTGCCCGAAGATCGGGCCGTTGCAGCGCTCGAAGCCGTGTTGACGCGTGATGCCAGCGATGATCTTCTGGCGCGCGATGTGGTGGCCGTCGATCTGCGCGATCTCGACCGCCCCATCCTACGTCTTGGTTTGACTGCACAAAACACATTGCGCCGCGCCCGCGGAGAGCCCGAACTGGGCGCTGACGGTCGCGTGATCGAACCGGATGCAAAAGAAACGACCACCGCGAAAAGCGGGGCAAAAACGGCGGCGAAGAAGAACGGATGATGACGGGTTCTGGGACGGAGCAGGGAACAGCGATGGGCGACGTCTATCAAGTGCAGCGCACGATGCGACAGATGCGCCGTCAGGCGATGAACCGGGGCGTCGTCGCACTACTGGATATCGGCACGTCGCGCGTGGCTTGCATGATCATCCATTTCGACGGCCCGGGCGAGTTCCGGGGCGCGGACGGTGTCGGCCCGATGGCCGGGCAGGCCAATTTCCGGGTCATCGGCGAGGCGGTCGTGAAATCCCACGGCGTTCGCTTCGGCGAGATCGAGACGATGGCCGAAACCGAGGCGTCGATCCGCCACGCCGTGCAGCTTGCGCAGAAGAAATCGCAGGTCCGGGTCGATCATGCGATCGTCACCATGTCGGGCGCGCGACCCCAGTCCTATGGGTTGACCGGTGAAATCGGGATCACGTCGGGCAAGGTCGGTGAACACGACGTCGCGGCGGTCCTCTCCGCCTGTGATGCGCCCGATTTTGGCCGCAACCGCGAAGTGTTGCACGCCCAGCCCGTCAACTTTGCCGTCGATGACCGCACGGGTCTGCCCGACCCGCGCGACCATATCGGCAACAAGCTGGCCGTGGACATGCACGTCCTGACGATCGACGGCGTCGCTGCGGCCAATCTGGTCCGCTGTATCCGCCGCTGCGATCTGGAGTTGGCGGGCGTTGCGTCCGCGTCCTATGTCGCCGGGCGCGCCGCGCTGGTCGAGGATGAACAGGAACTGGGCGCGGCCTGCATCGACATGGGTGCGGGTGTGACCGGAGTGTCGGTCTTCATCAAGAAGCACATGATTTTCGCCGATGCGCTGCGCATGGGTGGCGATCTGGTCACGCAGGACATCTCTCGGGGGTTGCGGGTGTCGATGCAGACGGCCGAGCGGCTCAAGACCCTGCATGGCGGGCTCGAGGCGACCAGCCGTGACGACCGCGAAATGCTGGATGTCGGCACCGACGGTGACTGGGAACGTCGCAGCGTCAGCCGCGCCGATCTGATCGGCATCATGCGTCCGCGCGTGGAGGAAATTCTGGACGGCGTGCGCAGCATCCTTGATGCGGCCGGGTTCGATCACATGCCGTCGCGCCAGATCGTCCTGACGGGCGGAGGCAGTCAGGTGCCCGGTTTGGACATGCTGGCCAGCCGCATTCTTGGCCATAACGTCCGCATCGGTAGCCCGCTGCGCATCCAGGGGATGCCGCAGGCGATGACCCCACCCAACTACTCCTCGACCGTGGGGTTGGCGCTTTTTGCGGCACATCCGCAGGACGAATGGTGGGACTTCGAAGTCAGCTACTCAAACTATCCCGCGCGAAGCCTCAAACGCGCGTATCGGTGGTTCAAGAACAACTGGTGATCGGTTAGACTGGTCATCACACCAACGATCGACGAATCAGCAAGATACCGCCGGTGGGGTTGGGGCTAAGGACCAGATTTGGTGGTCGGACGAAGTTTTCGGGGTGACGCGCGTGCGGAATCTGCGTTAACTCGGACCCACGGAATAGGTTTCGACCGGGCCGCCCGACGACGACCCGGTGATGAATAGAGGGCAGCGGCATGGGTTTGAACCTGATGATGAATGAACAAGACGAGCTGAAGCCGCGCATCACGGTGTTCGGTGTGGGCGGTGCTGGCGGCAACGCGGTCAACAACATGATCGAAAAGCGCCTTGACGGGGTCGAGTTCGTGGTTGCGAACACCGACGCGCAGGCGCTGGCGCAAAGCCGGTCCGACAGCCGCGTGCAGCTGGGCCCGAAGGTCACCGAAGGTCTGGGCGCAGGCGCCAAACCCTCGATCGGGGCGAAAGCCGCCGAAGAAACCATCGAAGACATCGTCGATCACCTGATGGGCGCGCATATGTGCTTCATCACCGCCGGTATGGGCGGTGGAACCGGCACCGGCGCGGCCCCGATCATCGCGCAAGCTGCGCGTGAGATGGGTATCCTGACCGTCGGCGTCGTAACCAAGCCCTTCCAGTTCGAAGGCACCAAGCGGATGCGTCAGGCCGAAGAGGGCGTCGAAGCCCTGCAAAAGGTCGTCGATACACTGATCATCATTCCGAACCAGAACCTGTTCCGTCTGGCGAATGAAAAGACGACCTTCACCGAAGCCTTCGCGATGGCCGATGACGTGCTGTATCAGGGCGTAAAGGGCGTGACCGACCTGATGGTCCGTCCGGGTCTGATCAACCTCGACTTCGCCGACGTGCGCGCGGTGATGGACGAGATGGGCAAGGCCATGATGGGCACGGGCGAAGCATCGGGCGACAACCGCGCGGTCGAAGCCGCCGAAAAGGCCATCGCCAACCCGCTGCTGGACGAAATCAGCCTGAACGGCGCCAAAGGTGTGCTGATCAACATCACCGGCGGCTATGACCTGACGCTGTTCGAAATGGACGAAGCGGCTGAGAAGATCCGCGAAAAGGTCGATTCGGACGCCAACATCATCGTCGGCTCGACGCTCGATCCGGAAATGGAAGGCTCGATCCGCGTGTCGGTCGTGGCCACGGGCATCGACGCCAGCGCAGTTGCTGTTACCGAAGCGCCGGTCCAGCGCCGCACCATCAGCGAGCCGCTGACCCAGAACCCGCCGATTGCGCAGCGTGACACCGCCACCCATACGGCTGACGAAGACCGCGTCCCGCCACGTCGCACGCCGATCATGTCGTCCGAGCCCGCCCGCTCGGCCGCGCCGTCGAGCGAAGAGATGCCGGCCCCGGCCTATGTGTCTCGCGAACGTGCGGCACCGGTCGATGACGTGCGTGATGCAGCGCCTGCACCGCGTGGCATGTCGAATGCAGACCGCTTGAACGCGGATGCGGGCGATTTCTTCGCCCCGGCCGCCGGTGAGCGTCGTGCACCCGCACCGCAACAGCAAAAGGTCCAGCGTGACCGTGCCGAGGCGCCCGTCCGCCGCGATCAGGCTGAAACCGCTGCCGCCCGTGCCGTCCGCAACCGCCAGGCCGCGGCCGAGAAACCTGCAGCCGAGCCGACCCACGGTCTGGGCGGCGGTCTGGGCCGCCTGATCGAACGCATGTCGGGCACGTCCAGCGATCGTCCGGCGTCGCAGACGGTCGCCGAACGCGTGCAGGACCGCATGGCCCGCCGCGCCTCGGAAGCGGACTTCGATGATCTGGCATCGCCCGACTCACCCACCGAGAATGTCGAGATTCCGGCATTCCTGCGCCGTCAGGCCAACTGACACCCCCGACACGAAGGGGTGATTTGTGAGACTGAAACGGGCCGCTGATGCGGCCCATTTCTTATTTATAACAACGGTTTATGGTCCGGGTGCCTGTCACCTGCGGAATACTGCCGGGGTTTGTTACAGTCAGTCATAATTCGTTAATGGCGCTTATCGGCAGGCATGCCTAACTCAGTCTCAAGCCGCTTTATGCGGAACATGAACTGACAGTGACGCGAGCAAGACGATGCAAGTGACTTTGGCAAAATCGGCAGAATTTCGGGGCGTTGGCCTGCACTCGGGCGCGCCTGCGCGTCTGGTGCTGCGTCCTGCCTTGGCCGGCCAAGGCATCGTGTTCCAGCGCACCGACATTGCTGCGGCCCCGATCCCTGCACTGTGGAACAACGTGAAGCCGTCGTCGCTGTGCACCCTTCTTGAAGGGACGGATGGCGTCACCGTGTCGACCGTCGAACATATCATGGCGGCATTGGCTGGCACGGGCGTCACCAACGTGATCGCTGAAATCGACGGGCCGGAAATCCCGATCCTGGACGGATCGTCGGCAATCTTCGTGCGCGGCATCCTGGCCGCCGGTCTGGCTACGCAGGCCGCACCCCTTCGTGCGATTCGCGTCCTGCGCCGGGTCGAGGTTCACGACGGGGCGGCATTTGCCGCGCTGTCGCCCGCCGATCAGCTCGAAATCGACTTTGCCATCGACTTCACCGATGCGGCCATCGGCCGTCAGGACAAGTCGCTGAACATGGCGAATGGCGCGTTTGTCCGCGAACTGATGGACAGCCGCACGTTCTGCCGTCAGGCGGACGTCGACGCGATGCAGGCAAACGGTCTGGCGCTGGGTGGCACCTATTTCAACGCGGTCGTTGTCGACGGCGAAAAGGTTCTGTCGCCGGGTGGCCTGCGCCATCAGGACGAACCGGTGCGCCACAAGATGCTGGACGCCATGGGCGACCTTGCGCTGGCCGGCGCGCCGTTGCTGGCGCGTTACCACGGCAACCGTGCGGGCCACGCGATGACCAATCGTCTGCTGCGGGCGTTGTTTGCCGCACCCGACGCGTGGGAATGGGTCGATTGCACCCCGGCACAAGAGGCCCGCTTGCCGGGCGCTGGGATCGCGATGATCGACGGGGTCGTTCAATCGCATGCGAAATACGGACGCGCCGTCGCCTGACGGCCGTCCGGTCTGGCGCTCGCCCTACCGTCAATGCGCTGTCTCACTTCACTTTCCTGCGGAATCGATTGCCCTTTTGCGCGCCGCAATGTTGTGTGTTACCACGCCGCGCAGTCGGCATAAGACGCTGATGATCAGACGGGCAGGTGCAGCATGGCAGGCATAACGAAGACCGCGCGCTGGATGGCGCTAGTGCTGTCCGTTGCGGTGGTCTCAGCCTGTGGTGGCAGAAGCGATAGCGCGACGAACCAACCGCTCGACAAGTTCACCGCCGAACAGATCTACAAGCGCGGCGAGTATGAGCTGGAGAACGCCAAGAACCCCAAGAATGCAGTTCACTACTTTTCGGAGGTCGAGCGTCTTTACCCCTATTCCGAATGGGCCAAGCGCGCGCTGATCATGCAGGCCTACAGCCAGCACAAGAACAAGAATTACGAAGAGGCGCGTGGCGCCGCACAGCGCTTCATCGACGCCTATCCGGGCGACGAGGATGAGGCCTATGCCAAGTATCTGCTTGCGCTGTCCTATTACGACCAGATCGATGAGATCGGCCGCGACCAGGGCCTGACGTTCCAGGCGCTGCAGGGTCTGCGCGAGGTGATCGAGCAGTATCCGAACAGCGAATACGCCAAATCCTCAATCCTGAAGTTTGACCTGGCCTTCGACCATTTGGCCGGCAAGGAAATGGAAATCGGGCGGTATTACCTGAAACAGGGTCACTATACCGCCGCCATCAACCGCTTCCGCGTGGTGGTCGAGCAGTATCAGACGACGACCCACACCCCCGAGGCGCTGATGCGTCTGGTCGAAGCATATCTGGCCATCGGCCTGACCGACGAGGCGCAGACCGCAGGCGCGATTCTGGGCCACAACTTCCGGTCCTCGCCGTTCTATCAGGACGCCTACAACACGCTGCGTGGTCGCGGCCTGACGGCGACACCGGCCGGTAACAGTTGGCTGACCAGCGTTTATCGTCAGGTAGTTCAAGGCAAGTGGCTGTAAGCTTTACGCAGGTGAGGGAGGCGTTACATGCTGCGCTCTCTTGATGTGCGGGACATGCTGCTGATCGACCGGCTTGCGCTGAATTTTGCGCCGGGTCTGAACGTCCTGACTGGCGAAACCGGCGCCGGGAAATCGATTCTGCTGGATTGTCTGGGGTTCGTCCTTGGCTGGCGCGGGCGCGCGGAACTTGTCCGCGCCGGTGCCGCGCAGGGCGAGGTGACGGCCGTCTTTGACTTACCCCCCGGACATCCGGCCCGCGACATCCTGCACGAAGCGGGGATCGAGGCCGAAGATGAACTGATCCTGCGCCGCGTGAACGCCGCCGATGGCCGCAAGACCGGTTGGGTCAACGACCGGCGCGTATCCGGAGAGGTTCTGCGCGCGCTCAGCGATTCGCTGGTGGAACTGCATGGTCAGCACGATGACCGGGGCCTGCTGAACCCGCGCGGTCACCGTCTGTTGCTGGATGCCTTTGCCGGTGTCGATCTGAGCGCCGTGCGTGACGCGTGGACGCAGCGCCGCCGCGCCACCACCGCCTTGGCCGATGCGCAGGCCGCGCTGGATGCGGCGCGGGCCGAAGAAGACTATCTGCGCCATGCCGTGGCAGAGCTGGAAAAGCTGTCCCCCGAGGCTGGCGAGGAAACCGCGCTAGATATCGAACGCCGCAGCATGCAGGCGGCCGAGCGGATTCGCGGCGATATCGACAAGGCCTATCGGATGCTGTCCGGTGACGGGGCCGAGGGCGCCATCGTCGAGGCGTCGCGCTGGCTGGAAGGCGCGTCCGATCAGGCGTCCGGCGCACTTGATGCGCCGATCGCCGCGCTGTCCCGTGCGCTGGTTGAGCTGGGCGATGCCACCCAGGCGATCGAGGATGTGCTGCGGGCCGGAAACTTTGACCCCGCAACACTTGAAACCGTCGAAGAACGTCTGTTCGCGATCCGCGCGTTGGCGCGCAAGCATGACGTTCTGCCCGACGATCTGGCGGGCTTGGCTGAAACACTGACCGAACGACTGACGGCCTTGGATGCCGGAGAGGCGCGGATGGCCGAACTGGAACGCGCCGTCCGCGAGGCCGACGCCGCCTATGACGCAGCGGCCGCCAAGGTGACCGATGTGCGGTCCAAGGCCGCGCGGGCCTTGGACAAGGCCATGGCCGCCGAGCTTGCGCCGCTGAAGATGGAGCGTGCGGTTTTCACGACAAATCTGACAGCAGGCGAGGCGGGCCCCGAAGGCCGCGACGCTGTTGCGTTCACCGTGGCCACCAACCCCGGCGCGCCATCGGGACCGCTTGACCGCATCGCGTCCGGGGGCGAGCTGTCGCGTTTCCTGTTGGCGCTGAAGGTCAGCCTGGCCAAAGGCAGCGACAGTCTGGTGATGATCTTCGACGAAATCGACCGGGGTGTGGGCGGCGCGACCGCCGCCGCAGTCGGTGCGCGCCTGAAGCGACTGTCCGAGGGCGCGCAGGTTCTGGTCGTGACGCATTCGCCGCAGGTCGCGGCGATGGGGGACCGGCACTTCCGGGTGGCGAAGGGCGTTCAGGGCGGGATGACGACCTCGCGGGTCGAGCCGTTGTCCGACGATGACCGTCGCGAGGAAGTGGCGCGGATGCTGTCGGGCGAACAGATCACACCTGCCGCGCGGGCAGCGGCGGACGACCTTCTGCGTAACTAGTCGCGCGGTTTGACCGGGCGGATGATCGTCAGGACTTTACCGCTTCTTTCGTCTAGCCGAACCACATGATCGTCGATGATGGCATAGCGGCTGTCCTTGGGCGCCGGCCCCAGCCCGAACTTCGCCGGCTGAGGGACCGCGTGCACATCGCGCGGCGTGACAACATCGCCCACGGAAACCGACGCTCGACCGGTTGTTTCGTCGTTGACCGGCTGGCCCTGAGCGTGGACCAGACTGCCCAGACAGACCGCCACCGGGGCGGCGATCCAAAGGGGCAAGGGGTTCGGGCGTCTGAGTGTCACGATGGCGGGCCTTTGTTCAGCGACTCAACGCAGCCCGGACAGGATCGTTTCGCCTGTTGTCAGTTGTGACGACTGCGCTGGACGAATCGCGGCAGCATGGCCGAGAAGTCGCGCCCGTGGCCGTCCTCTTCCTCGACGAAGCGGCCATACAGAACCGTGGCCAGATGCCCCATCGGTGTGTCGGCGTCCGCGGAGTCCGCCGCGAGCTGCGACAGCCGCAGATCCTTCAACATGAGATCGGCTGCAAAACCCGGACGATAGTCGTTGTCGGCGGGCGTTTTCGGACCCACGCCTGGTGCCGGACAATAGGTGTTCATCGACCACGACGAACCCGACGACGTTGATACCACATCGAACATCTTCTGCCGGTCCAGTCCCAACTTGTCGGCCAAGGCGAAGGCCTCGCAGGTCGCGATCATCGTGACGCCAAGGATCATGTTGTTGCAGATCTTGGCCGACTGGCCCGCACCTGACGGCCCGCAATGGACGGTCTTGCCGCCCATGATATCGAACAGGGGCTGCACCGCCGCGAACGCCGCATCCGCGCCACCCACCATGAAGGTCAGCGTGCCTGCCGCCGCGCCACCGATCCCGCCCGACACAGGCGCGTCCAGTGCGCCCAGACCCGCCGCATTGGCTTGGTCCGCAACCAATCTGGCGCTATCCACATCGACGGTCGAACAGTCGCACAAAATGGCACCCGCGCGCATGGCGGGGATGATTTCGGCTGCGACGGCCTGCAGGATCTTGCCGTTGGGCAGCATGGTGATGACGACGTCCGCATCTGTGGCGGCTGCCTGCGCCGACGCGGCGGAAGTGATGCCGTCAGGGATAGCGACGGGATCAAAGCCCACGACCTGATGGCCCGCCCGCTGCAGGTTCAGCGCCATCGGCGCCCCCATGTTCCCCAGTCCGATAAACCCGACCTTCATGCCCGCTCTCCCCAATCCAATTCCTGATCGCCCAGATCGGCCAGCATCGCCGCCACGGCAGCTGCGTCATGTGGCGCCGCCCATTTGGGCGTACGATCCTTGTCGATGATTTGCGCGCGCACACCTTCCAGAAAGTCGCCCTGCGCGGTCGCCCGGTTCGTGAAACGGTATTCGCGAGACAGTGAATCCTGCAGCCGCTGATCGCCGCGCGCGGCGCGGACCATCGTCAGCGTCGCTGCCATCGAAAGGGGAGAATTGCGCCGCAGGGCTTTCAATGACGCCTCGTCGCCCGCGGTTTCCAGCGCGCCGATGATCTCGTCCACGCTGCGACCACCAAATGCGGACAGATCCCGCATCTCGAGTGCGGATGGCGGCGGTGCGTGACCAACCAGTGTGGCGGGATCGCCGGTCTCGGCCAGCCGGGCAATGGCCGCGGGCCATTCAGCCTCGGGCAGATACAGATCGGCGAACCCGGCATGGATCGCGTCCCCCGGTCCCATGCGTGCGCTGGTCAGTCCCAGATACTCGCCGATCCGGCCGGGCGCCCTTGCCAGAAGCCACGTGCCGCCGACATCCGGGATCAGGCCGATACCGCATTCGGGCATTGCCATCTGGGTGCTGTCGCCCACGATGCGGATAGATGCGTGTCCGCCGACACCCACGCCGCCGCCCATGACGAAGCCCTGCATGAAGGCGATGATGGGTTTCGGATAATCGTTGATCGCCGCGTTCATGCGGTATTCGTCAGCAAAGAACCACTGACCGATTTCATGGTTGTTGGCCTTGCCCGCGTGATACATCGCGGCAATGTCACCCCCTGCGCAGAACGCGCGGTCCCCCGCGCCGTCAATGATGACCAGCGCCACGTCGGGCTCATCGCGCCATGTATCCAGCGCTTCATTCAGTTCCAGCGCCATCGCGTGGCTCAGCGCGTTCAGTGCCTGCGGCCGGTTCAAGGTGATGCGAAGCGCGCGGCCTTCGCGACGGATGTGGATATCGCTCATCAATCAGCCTTTTTCAGCCAGCAGGGCACGTGCGATGATGACCCGCATGATTTCGTTCGTGCCTTCAAGGATCTGGTGGACGCGCAGATCGCGCACGATCTTTTCGATCCCGTAATCGGCAAGATAGCCATAGCCACCGTGCAGTTGCAGGCACTGGTTCGCGACTTCGAACGCGCGGTCGGTGACGTATAGCTTGGCCATGGCGCAGAACTTGGTCGCATCCGCCGCGCGTCGGTCGACCTTGGCCGCAGCCTGATGCAGGAAGACGCGTGCCGATTGCTGCGCAACCTCGGCATCGGCCAGCCGGAACTGCAGCGCCTGGAACTGGTCCAGCGTCTGCCCAAACGCCCTCCGCTCACCCAGATAGCGGATCGTGCGATCCAGCGCCCCTTGCGCGCCCCCCAGCGCACAGGCGGCGATGTTCAGACGGCCACCGTCCAGCCCCGCCATGGCATAGCGAAAGCCCATGCCTTCTTCGCCGAGCAGGTTTTCCGCAGGGACGACGCAATCGTCGAACTGCACCAGCGTCGTCGGCTGCGCGCGCCAGCCCATCTTCTGTTCCAGCGCGCCAAAGCTCAGCCCCGGAGCATCTTTTGGCACGATGATCGCCGAAATGCCCTTTGGCCCGTCGCCGCCGGTCCTGACCATGCAGATATACGCGTCCGAATACCCGCCACCCGAGATGAAGGCCTTGGTCCCGTTCAGCCGCCACGTATCGCCATCCCGCACCGCGCGGGTGCGAAGCGCTGCGGCGTCCGAACCGCTGCCCGGTTCGGTCAGGCAATAGGAAAAGACCTGCTCCATGCTGCACAGACCCGGCAGCCAGCGCGCGCGGGCGTCGTCGCTGCCGAACTTGTCGATCATGCCGCCGCACATGTTGTGGATGGACAGGAACGCCGCAACCGCGGGGTCAGCCATCGACAGCGCCTCGAACACCAGCGTGCCGTCCAGCCGGGACAGGCCGGACCCGCCATAATCCTCGCTGACGTAAAGGCCGCCGAACCCCAGTGCGGCAACATCCCGCCACAGATTGCGGGGAATGGTGCCCGCGTCCTCCCACGCCTGCGCATGGGGGGCGAGGTGTTCGCCGCCGAAATCGCGGGCCATGTCGAAAATGGCCTGCTGCTCTTCGCTCAGGTCAAAATCCATTGGGCCTCCCCTCCCTTTGGCGCATCCCAAGTCTGCGGGGTGGCGCGGGCGGACGCAAGGCCCGCACGCGCCGCCCGGATGTCAGTCCATCGCCTTGAAGTTCAGCGCGGCGCCTTCCTTGATGCCCGACGGCCAACGCGACGTGACCGTCTTGGTCCGGGTATAGAACCGGAAAGCGTCGGGGCCGTGCTGGTTCAGGTCGCCGAAGCCGGACTTTTTCCAGCCGCCGAAGGTAAAGTACGCCAGCGGAACCGGGATCGGGACGTTGATGCCGACCATGCCGATGTTGCAGCGGCTGGCGAAATCACGCGCGGTGTCGCCGTCGCGGGTAAAGATCGCGGTGCCGTTGCCGTATTCATGGTCCATGACCAGCTTCAGCGCGTCTTCATAGCTTTCGGTGCGGACCGTCGACAGCACAGGGCCAAAGATTTCCTGCGTATAGATGTCCATGTCGGGGGTGACGTGGTCGAACAGGTGCGGCCCGACGAAGAAGCCGTCCTCATACCCCTGCAGGCTGAAGTCACGGCCATCGACGACCAGTTCGGCGCCCTGGTCCACGCCCGTCTCGACAAGGCGCAGGATGTTGTCCTTGGCCGCCTGGGTCACGACAGGGCCGTAATCCACGTCGTCGCCTGCGGTGGCTGGCCCGACTTTCAGCTTTTCGATGCGCGGGACCAGCTTTTCGATCAGCTTGTCTGCGGTTTCTTGACCGACGGGGACGGCCACCGAAATCGCCATGCAGCGTTCGCCGGCCGCGCCGTAACCGGCACCCACCAGCGCGTCTGCCGCCTGATCCAAGTCGGCATCTGGCATGATGATCATGTGGTTCTTGGCGCCGCCAAAGCACTGGGCGCGTTTGCCCGTAGCCGCCGCGCGTTCATAGATATAGGCCGCGATCGGGGTCGAGCCGACAAAGCCCACAGCCTGAATGACGGGGCTGTCCAGCAGCGCGTCGACCGCTTCCTTGCCGCCGTGAACGACCTGCAGGACACCGTCGGGCAAGCCCGCTTCCTTGAACAATGCGGCCAGCATGTTCGGGACGGTCGGATCACGCTCGCTGGGTTTCAGGATGACGGCATTGCCGGACGCAAGCGCCGGGCCAAGCTTCCACAAGGGGATCATCGCCGGAAAGTTGAAGGGCGTGATCGCCGCGACAACGCCCAGCGGCTGACGCATGGAATACATGTCGATACCGGGACCGGCGGCGTCGATGAATTCGCCTTTCAACAACTGCGGCGCACCGATCGAATACTCGATCACCTCTAGGCCGCGCTGAATGTCGCCCTTGGCATCGGGAATGGTCTTGCCATGCTCGCTGGACAGAACTTCGGCCAGCTTGTCCATGTCGCGGTTGATCAGATCGACCATCTTCATCATCACGCGGGCACGGCGCTGGGGGTTGGTCGCGCCCCATTTTACCTGCGCCTCGGCAGCGCGGGCGATGGCCGCATCGACTTCGGCCTTGGAGGCGAGGTCGAGCTTGGCCTGAACCTCTCCGGTTGCGGGGTTGAAGACATCGGCGGTCTGCCCCGAGGTGCCGGGCTGTTCCTTGCCATCGATCCAGTGATGAATCTGACGCATCGTATCCTCCTCAATTGGCGCGTTGGGCGACAGACTAGCCTTGCCAAGCGCCGCAATAAAGCAACGATATGGCAAAAGCATTTTGCAGGAACGCAAAAGGATAGGGCGCCGATGGACTGGGACGATCTGCGCGTGTTTCTGGCGGTGGCGCGGGACGAAAGCCTGTCACGCGCCGGCGCGCGGCTGGGGATCAACGCGTCGACCATCGGACGCCGCGTTCAGCGGCTGGAAACGGCGCTGGGCCGCCCGCTTTTCGCCAAGACGCCGCAGGGATACGCCCTGACCGCAGAAGGCCAGCGCCTGATCCCGCATGCTGAAGCCGCTGAGCGTGCCACGGCCTTGGCGGCCGAGGCGCTTGCCAGTCCCGGCGCGCTGTCGGGCCAGCTGCGCATCGGGGCGCCGGATGGTTGCGCCAATTACCTTCTGCCACAGGTCGCGGGTGAACTGTGCGCGGCGCATCCCGGGCTGGAAATCCAGATCGTCGCGCTGCCGCGCGTCTTCAACCTGTCACGACGAGAGGCTGACATGGCGATCGCCGTCAGCCCGCCACAGACGGGCCGTGCAGTGGTCCAGAAGATCAGCGACTATCACCTGCATCTGGCCGGTAGCGCCGATTATCTGGCCCGCCACGGAGAGCCTGCCAGCGCGGCCAATCTGGGTGAGCATCGGTTGATCAGCTATATCTCGGACATGATCTTTGACCGCGAGCTTGATTATCTGGCCGAAACGGGGGCCAGCACAGCCACGCTTACCTCGAACTCGGTCAGTGTGCAGATGCAGGCGATCCGGGCGGGAATGGGATTGGGGATCGTGCATGACTTCGCGATCCCGTTCGCGCCGGGTGTGCGCCGTGTGCTGGCCGACCAGATTTCGCTGACCCGCGCGTTCTGGCTGATCCGGCACGCCGATGACCGCCGGTCCGAACGGCTGACCCGTCTGGCCGAGGCGCTGGTCACGGCGCTGCGCCGCGAAATCGCGCGGCTGGAGGGGCTGGCCGCAACCCAGACTTGACGCACCGCCCAATCACGACGACGCTGACATGATCGTTTGCGCAAGGGAGGAGACGCAAGATGATCGTCAAGCAGATCCTGGCCATGAAGGCCGGCCCCGATGAAATCGTGACCGTTAGCCCGGACCTCAGCATCGCAGAGGCCGCGGCTATCCTGTCCAAGCGCCGCATCGGGGCCGTGGTGGTGTCGACGGACGGAAAGACCCCGGCCGGCATCCTGTCCGAACGCGACATCGTCCGCGAGATCGGGGCGCAGGGTGCGGCCGTGCTGGACCGCAAGGTATCGGACCTGATGACGGCCAAGGTGCTGACCTGTTCGGGCGGCGATCATGTGCGTGACGTGCTGGCCCGCATGACCGACGGCCGGTTTCGCCACATGCCTGTGGTCGATGATGCGGGCGCGATGCTGGGCGTCATCTCCATCGGAGATGCGGTGTCGGCCCGGCTGAAGCAGTTGGCCAGCGACCGCGACGCGCTGCAAGGGATGATCATGGGCGCCTGATCGGCCGGGTGCGTCGTGACCCGACTGCTGGTGGTCCCGCAAGACACGGGCTTGCAAATCCCCGGCATTTGGTCTTGCGTCGGCCCAGATTTCTGGAACGGAGCGCGCCATGCGGATCGGCCTTTATCCCGGCACATTCGACCCCATCACGCTGGGTCATGTCGACATCATTCAGCGCGCCATGGCGCTGGTCGACAGGCTGGTCATCGGCGTGGCGATCAACCGCGACAAGGGGCCGTTGTTCGATCTGGAAGAACGGGTGGCGATGGTCGAACGTGAATGTGCCGCACTGGTGGCGCCCGGCAAGGCCGAGATCGTGGTCCATCCCTTTGAAAACCTGCTGATCGACTGCGCCCGCGACGTGGGGGCCACGATCATCGTGCGCGGCCTGCGCGCAGTCGCTGATTTCGAGTATGAATTCCAGATGGTCGGTATGAACCGGGCGCTCGATTCCACGGTGGAAACGGTGTTCCTGATGGCCGACGCGCGGCGGCAGGCGATTGCGTCGAAACTGGTCAAGGAAATTGCGCGGCTGGGCGGCGACGTCACCAAGTTCGTGCCCCCGCAGGTCAATCAGGCGCTGATCGACCGCTATGCTGCCCTGAAGAAGTAGGGGGGGGCTGATGAAAGAACCGATGCCGATCCCGGACCCGACGCATCCGCCCCAACCGGACCCGCAGCCCGATCCGGGGCCCAGACCGACCGGGCCGCAGGAATAAAAAAGGGCCCCGCAGCGGGGCCCTGAAACGTTCTGCAGATCGGTTCGATCAGGCTTTGTCGGCAGTCTTGTCGATGGACGGGCCGGTCAGCTTCGGCGTGATGCCGTTGCCAAGCGGGTCTTCCTGACGCTGTACCGAGCCTTCGAAATGCGCACCAGATTCGATCGCAATCGTCTTGTGAACGATATCGCCTTCGACGCGCGCGGTCGCCGACAGGCGAACCTTCAGGCCACGAACACGTCCAACGACGCGGCCGTTGACGATGACTTCGTCAGCAACGATCTCACCGCGGATGATCGCGCTTTCGCCGACAGTCAGCTGATGGGCGCGGATATCGCCTTCGATCGTGCCTTCGATCTGAATGTCGCCCTGGGTCTTGATGTCGCCAGTAACGGTCAGGTCGGGGGACAGGACCGACGGGCCCGCACGGCGCTGCGCGGCGGCGGGGCTTCCCGTCGGCGCGGGCGCGTCATACGTGGCCTCGTTCGCGCGAGGCGCGTCGGTGTCGGTCGATTGGCTGCGGGGGCCAGGCTCTGTCACGCGGGTCTTAGAAAACATTCTCTGCGGCCTTGATGAAGCTCATGGGATTGACGGCGCGACCATTGACGCGCACTTCGTAATGCAGGTGCGGGCCGGTCGATCGTCCTGTGTTGCCAATAGCACCGATCGGGCTGTTGCGCGACACCCTTTGACCCACTTTCACGTTGATTTTGGAAAGGTGACCATAGCGGGTCTCGGTCCCCAGCTCGTGCTGGATCTTGATCAGCCGGCCATAGCCGTTCTGCCAGCCCGCGAACGTCACGACGCCGTCGCCCGGTGCAAAAACCTGCGTGCCGATCGGCGCGGCCAGATCGATCCCTTCATGCGAACGGCCCCAGCGTTTCCCGAAGGGAGAGCTGTAGCGGAACGCGGATTTGACCGGCATCGCCAGCGGCAGCTTGCTGGCCGCGATGCGGTAACGGTTCACCTTGTCCAATGACACGATGATCTCTTCGGCGCGGGCCTCGGACTGGCTGATCGCGGCGTTACCGCGGGTCGACACGCCCGCCGGGGTCAGCGGGCCGCCTTGGCCGGAATACCCGGTGGCGATGGTGTCCAGAACCTTGTCGCTGTCGAAACCGGCCTTCTGGAACATGTCGTCCATCGGTTTGATCGACAGGCTGACGGCATCTTCGAGGCGCGAGAAGATCTCGTCGTTGCGCGCGACCATCTGATCACGCTCGGCGGCCAGCGCCTGGGCGGTCTGGGTCGCCTCTTCGGCTTCCTGCTTGGCCGCAATGCGGTTCGCGGCCGATGTCTTGAGTTCTTCCGACACGATGTTCAGTGCGGTCGACAATTCCTCGGCCCGGGCGGCGGCGGGAACGGCATCTGTCATCTTGGTGCTGGCGTCGGCCAGTTGGCGCCGAGCCACGTCGCGGTCGGCCAGCGCCTGTTTCAGGGATGCCTGCACCGCGCCCATGCCCGATTCCAGTGCCCGCTGGCGTTCGTTCGCCGCCAGCAGATCGGACTGCATGCCCGACACTTTTTCCAGCGCGGCCGAGAAGCGGTCCTGCGCGGTCTTGGCCTCGGCGGCGCGGGTGTCACGCTCGGCCGACAGATCGGCCAGACGCTGCTCGAACGCGGATTGCGTCAGGGCGGCGTGGCTTTGATTGCTGCCTGCGGTGACGCGGTCGATGGCCAGAACGGAAGTCGCGGCAATCGCCCAGCCCACAACCAGAACGCCGCCCATGATCGCACCCAGCTGGGTCGAGGGGCGCAGGCGTACGAACCGGGTCGAATCTTCCGATTTCAGAAAGAGGCGCTTTTCAGGCAACAGACGTTCCAGAAAACTCGGTCGGGTCGTGGCGGGTTGTGTCACTTGGCAGTCCATCCGTTAGGGGAGGGCCGGCGATCCGTCCGGGCAGGGGCGATCGGGCCTACCGGTGGATAGAGAAATCACGCCCCGAATGGCAACACGGCAGGCCGGATCGGCATTTTTCTGGGCGAAAACGCGCCAATAACGGCGAAATCCCGCCTATGTCCATTTTGACTGGAACCCCGTTATCGGCAATGCAAAATGCCGCCCCAAGGGAGACGGCATTTCAATTTCAGGTTGTAAGGGTGTGAAATCAGACGTGAATTGCACCGTCGCCACAGGCGAGTGCGGCCTCGCGAACGGCCTCGCTGACGGTGGGGTGGGCGTGGCAGGTCATCGCGACATCTTCAGTTGACGCCCCGAACTCCATCGCGACGCAGATTTCCTGAATGATCTCACCGGCGCTTGGACCAATGATGTGGCACCCCAGGATGCGGTCTGTCTCGGCATCGGCGACCATCTTCACGAACCCGT
Organism: Paracoccus denitrificans; assembly: GCA_003240735.1. Taxonomy (GTDB): domain Bacteria; phylum Pseudomonadota; class Alphaproteobacteria; order Rhodobacterales; family Rhodobacteraceae; genus Paracoccus; species Paracoccus denitrificans_A. The sequence continues at coordinate 198,546 of QFNE01000002.1, forward strand.
CGGCCTGCAGCATCGCCTTGGCGCGCGCGTTGCCCATCAGCGGGAACTTGCCGACCTTGACCTTACGACCGGATGCCTTGGCGGCTTCTTCGGTCAGACCGACCGCCGCGACTTCCGGCGTGGTATAGATCACGCTGGGGATCACGTCGTAATTCACGTGCCCATGTTTGCCAGCGATCACCTCGGCGACGGCCATGCCCTCATCCTCGGCCTTGTGGGCCAGCATCGGACCGGGAACCGCGTCACCAATGGCATAGATGCCCGGCACGTTCGTCGCCCAGTTCTTGTCGATCTGGATCTGCCCACGATCGGTCAGTGCGACGCCAACCGCGTCCAGCCCAAGGCCGTCATGCCACGGGCGGCGACCGGTTGCGACCAGCACCACGTCCGCTTCGACCGTCTGTTCGTCACCACCCTTCTTGGGGGTGTAGAACACCTTGACCGGGCCCGTCTCGGACGGTTCGACCCGCTGGACTGCGGCGCCCATGACGAATTTCAGCCCCTGCTTGGTCAGGATCTTCTGGAACTGCTTTTGCACCTCGGCGTCCATGCCGGGGGTGATGACGTCTAAATACTCGATCACCGTGACGTCGGTGCCCAGACGCTTGTAGACCGACCCAAGCTCCAGCCCGATCACGCCGGCGCCGATCACCACCATGGTTTTCGGGATCGACGGCAGGTCCAGCGCGCCGGTCGAATCCACGACGACGCCACCCGCGTTGTCCACGTCCACGCCCTTCAGCGCCGACGGAACCGAGCCGCTGGCGATCACGATGTTCTTCGTTTCGTATTCCGTATCGCCGACCTTCACCTTGCCGGGGGCCACGATCTCGCCCCAGCCCTTCAGCCAGTCGATCTTGTTCTTCTTGAACAAGAATTCGATGCCCTTGGTGTTGGTGGCAACCGTTTCTGCCTTATAGCTTTGCATCTGGTTCCAGTCGACGTCGGCGGTCGCGTTCATCAACCCCAGCGTGGCAAAGTTATGCTCCATCTCGTGGAACATGTGGCTGGAATGCAAGAGCGCTTTCGACGGAATGCAGCCGACGTTCAGGCAGGTCCCACCCAGAGTTTCGCGCCCTTCGACACATGCGACCTTCAGCCCCAGCTGGGCCGCGCGGATGGCACACACATAGCCGCCCGGTCCGGCGCCGATCACGATCACATCGTACATCTCATACAGTCCTTTTCAGTTTGCCCTCGACGGCCCTAACCTCGCGGCCGCTTGGGTCGAATGTGGTATTCAGAAAAGCCCGGCCAAGATCATGACCAGCGTTGCCCCCAGGCCGACAGCAAAGATCAGCGACCGCCACGGCGACCAGCCAAGCGCATAGGCAGGGACATAAAGAATGCGCGCCAGCAGATAGAGCCACGCGCAGATCGCAGTCAGCGTACCGCTCGAGCCGGTGAACTGAACGATGACCACCGCGATGGTAAACAGCGGCAGCGCCTCGAAGTGGTTTGACACGGCGCGCCGCAGCCGACCCGTCAGTTCGGAAAAGCGCGGCTCGGTGTCACGTGGTCCGGCATTCCACTGGGCCAACCCGTCATTGTTCATCGACCATGCCGCGAGGCCGATCTGAAAGACCTGCAGAAAGACGGCAAGTCCCAGAACGACCAGCTCGACCGACGGGGCGGTCATCACGCAGTTTCCAACAGGTGGAACTCGGTGCTGGACACGCCAGCCTGACTGTTGAAGACGCCTGCAGCACCATCAAGATAATCTTTGGCCCGGGCGGGGTTCGCGACCTGATACAGGACCCACACGCGGCTGGTGCCTTCACGCCACACCTGCAGCACGGACAGGGAGTTGTTCGCGCGATCCTCGGCGTCGTTGTCGAACGCCGCCTTGAACGTCGCATAGTCCCCGATATCGTAACGGGCAAGAAGCTGATTTGTCATGGCTTTCTCCTCATGCAGCGAATTCGGTCTGGGCGGTCACACACAGCGCCGGTTTTGCGGCGGCCGGGCGGCAAGATGCGCGCCCGACCCGTGCTTCTTAGATGTCCATCAACAGACGGCGCGGGTCTTCCAGCACTTCCTTGACGCGGACTAGGAACGTCACCGCACCTTTGCCGTCGACGATCCGGTGGTCATAGCTCAGCGCCAGATACATCATCGGGCGGATCACGACCTCACCCTTAATGGCGACCGGACGCTCCTGGATCTTGTGCATGCCAAGAATGCCCGATTGCGGCGGGTTCAGAATGGGCGACGACATCAGCGAGCCATAAACACCGCCATTCGACACCGTGAACGTGCCGCCCTGCATGTCGCCCATGGTCAGCTTGCCGTCACGCGCCTTCAGACCAAGGTCGCCGATTTCCTTTTCGATCTCGGCGAACGACTTCTGATCGGCATCGCGCACAACGGGCACGACCAGACCGGTCGGTGTGCCGACAGCCACGCCCATGTTGACGTAGTTCTTGTAGACGATGTCGCCGCCGTCGATCTCGGCGTTGACCTCCGGCACTTCCTTCAGCGCGTGGCAGCAGGCTTTGACGAAGAAGCCCATGAAGCCCAGCTTGACCTTGTGCTTCTTCTCGAAAGCGTCCTTGTATTCGGACCGCAGGTCCATGATCGCCTTCATGTCCACCTCGTTATAGGTGGTCAGCATGGCGGCGGTGTTCTGCGCGTCTTTCAGGCGACGGGCGATGGTGGCGCGCAGGCGGGTCATCTTGACGCGCTCTTCCCGGGCGGCGTCTTGCGCGCTGGATGGCGCGCGCGGGGCCTGTGCCGGGGCAGGGGCGGTCGACGTCTTGGCTTGCGTCGGCTCGGACGCAGCCTTGGCGACGTCCTCCTTCATCACGCGACCGTCGCGGCCGCTGCCGGTGACCTGATCACGGTTCAGGCCAGCCTCGGCCATGGCTTTCTTGGCGGACGGCGCGTCTTCGACGTCATCACGCGCAACAGTCTGTTCCGGCCCTGCGCCAGGCGAGTTCACGTCCTCGGCCTGCTCGATCTTCTGGTCGGGGTCCTGACCAGCCGTCGCGGCCTTGCCGACCGAGCCGGTCGCACCTTCGGTGATGATGGCAAGCTTGGCTTTGGCGTCGACGGTCGCGCCTTCCTCAGCCAGGATCTCCGACAGAACGCCGGCAACCGGGGACGGCACTTCGACCGAGACCTTGTCGGTTTCCAGTTCGCACAGCATCTCATCCACCGCGACGGCATCGCCGGGCTTCTTGAACCATGTCGCAACCGTGGCTTCGGTCACGCTTTCGCCCAGGCTGGGCACCATCACGTCGACGGCTTTTCCGCTCATTTTCTGTCCTTCGCTCGCAGGCGTGTCTTTGGCAGGGGCCTTTGCAGGCTGGGTTTCGGTGGGCGCGCTGGCCGACGGGGCGTCGGCGCCGGCCTCGGTGATCTGCGCCAGCAGGGCATTCGGGGCGACGGTGTCGCCTTCGGCCGCCACGATTTCGGCAAGGGTGCCAGCCGCAGGGGCCGGGACTTCGACGGTCACCTTGTCGGTTTCCAGTTCGCACAGCATTTCATCGACGGCGACCGCGTCACCCGGTTTCTTGAACCAGGTGGCGACGGTGGCTTCGGTGACGCTTTCGCCCAAGGTAGGGACGCGGACTTCGGTGGTCATCTCAATCTCCGATCGTGATGGCGTCGGTCACCAGCTTTTGCTGTTCGGCTTTATGCTGGCTGGCCAGACCCGTGGCGGGCGATGCAGTTGATGCGCGCCCAACGTAACGGGCGCGGGGATGGGTGGCCCCGATGCGGTTCAGAACCCATTCGATGTTCGGCTCGACAAAGCTCCAAGCGCCCATGTTCTTGGGCTCTTCCTGACACCAGACGATTTCAGCGTCCTTGAAGCGGTCAAGCTCTTTGGTCAGCGACTGGGCCGGGAACGGATAGAACTGTTCCAGACGCAGCAGGTAGACGTCCTTAGCGCCCGCCTCGTTCCGGGCATTCAGCAGGTCGTAATAGACCTTGCCCGAACACATCACGACGCGCTTGATCTCACTGTCAGGTGCCAGTTCGAAATCGGACACGCCGCGGTCTGCGTCGTCCCACAGCACGCGGTGGAATGTCGAGCCGGTCGTGAACGACGTGGCCGACGAAACCGCCTGCGGGTGACGCAGCAGCGACTTCGGCGTCATCAGGATCAGCGGCTTGCGGAACGGACGCTTCAGCTGACGGCGTAGGATGTGGAAGTAGTTGGCCGGGGTCGTCAGGTTCGCGACGATCCAGTTGTCTTCGGCACACATCTGCAGCCACCGCTCCAGTCGGGCAGACGAGTGCTCCGGCCCCTGACCTTCGTAGCCATGCGGCATCAGCATCACCAGACCCGACATCCGCAGCCATTTCTTTTCGCCCGACGAGATGAACTGGTCGAACATGATCTGCGCACCGTTGGCGAAGTCGCCGAACTGCGCCTCCCACAGGGTCAGCGTGTTCGGATCGGCCAGCGAATAGCCATACTCGAAGCCCAGAACCGCATATTCCGACAGCATCGAGTCGATGACTTCGTAGCGGGCTTGCCCTTCACGGATGTGGTTGAGCGGGTAATGGCGGTCTTCGTTTTCCTGATCGACGAAGGCCGAGTGACGCTGACTGAACGTGCCGCGGGTCGAATCTTGACCCGACAGACGGACCGGGTTGCCTTCGACCAGCAGGCTGCCGAACGCGACGGCTTCGGCCGTTGCCCAGTCAAAGCCCTGACCGCTTTCGAACATCTGCTTCTTGGCCTCCAGCAGACGACCGACGGTCTTGTGCAGGTGGAACCCGTCAGGAGCCGTCGTCAGCGCCTGACCGATTTCCGCCATCACCTCGGGCGCGATGCCGGTGTTGCCGGCATTGTATTCCTCGCCCTCGGGCATCAGGCCCGACCATTTGCCGTCCAGCCAGTCAGCCTTGTTCGGCTTGAAGTTCTTGCCGATCTCGAATTCTTCATTCAGGCGCGCCTGGAAGGCTGCCTTCATCTCTTCGATCTCGCCTTCCGGCACCAGGCCGTCTTTGACCAGACGATCGGTGTAAAGCTGCAACGTGCTCTTCTGGCTTTTGATCTTCTGGTACATCGCCGGATTGGTGAACATCGGCTCGTCGCCTTCGTTGTGACCAAAGCGGCGATAGCAGATGATATCCAGCACCACGTCCTTGTGGAACTTCTGGCGGAATTCTGTCGCCACGCGCGCGGCGTGGACGACCGCTTCGGGGTCGTCACCGTTCACGTGGAAGATCGGTGCCTCGACCATCAGCGCGATGTCCGTGGGATAGGGGGACGAGCGGCTGAAGCTGGGCGCGGTGGTGAACCCGATCTGGTTGTTCACGACGATATGGATGGTGCCCCCGGTGCGATAACCTCGCAGACCCGACAGGCCAAAGCCTTCGGCGACGACGCCCTGACCAGCAAATGCCGCATCCCCGTGCAGTAGGATCGCTAGCGCGGCGACCCTCTCTTCGGTGTCGTTCAACTGGTCCTGCTTGGCGCGGACCTTGCCAATGACGACGGGGTTCACCGCCTCGAGGTGGCTGGGGTTCGCGGTCAGCGAGATGTGGACCGAATTGCCGTCAAATGACCGGTCGGCAGACGCGCCGAGGTGATATTTCACATCGCCTGATCCATCGACGTCCTCGGGCTTGTAGCTGCCGCCTTGGAACTCGTGGAAAATTGCGCGGTAGGGTTTGTTCAGCACGTTGGCCAGAACCGACAGGCGGCCACGGTGGGGCATGCCGATGGCGATGTCCTTGACCCCCAAGGCGCCGCCGCGCTTGATGATCTGCTCCATCGCCGGGATCAGCGCCTCGCCGCCGTCCAGACCAAAGCGCTTGGTCCCCATGTATTTCACATGCAGGAACTTCTCGAAGCCCTCGGCGTCGACCAGCTTGTTCAGGATGGCACGACGGCCTTCGCGGGTGAAAGCGATTTCCTTGCCGTAACCCTCGATCCGCTCTTTCAGCCAGGCCGATTGTTCGGGGTCCGAGATGTGCATGAACTGCAGCGCGAATGTGCCACAATAGGTGCGCTTCATCAGCTCGACGATCTCGCGCATCGTCGCGATCTGCATGCCCAGAACGTTGTCGATGAAGATCGGGCGGTCCAGATCGCCGGGGCCGAAGCCGAAGGTTTCAGGCTCAAGCTCGGCTGCAGGGGGCGTCTCGCGCATGCCCAGCGGGTCCAGATCGGCGAACAGGTGGCCACGGATGCGATAGGCACGGATCAGCATCAGCGCCCTGACGCTGTCCAGAACGGCGCGCTGCAGCTGATCGTCGGACAGCTTGACACCCTTTTCCTCGGCCTTTGCGGTGATCTGACGGATCGCGTCCTTGGCTTGGGCATTGTTCGACATGGGCCATTCGCCGGTCAGGGCCGATGTCAGCTCGTCCGACGGGGTGGGCGGCCAATCCGCGCGCGTCCAGCTGGCGCCGGCTGCTTCGCGCTGTACGTCGTCACCCGCGTCGCCAAGCGCACGGAAGAACTCGTCCCACGTATCATCGACAGACGCCGGGTCCTTGGACCAGTTGCTGTACAGCTGTTCGACATAGGGGGCGTTCTGTCCCTGCAGGAAGGAACTGTCGCGGAATTCAGAGTTTTTTGGTTGCTCGGTCATTTTTTACCTCGGGGTAACTTGCGGCGCGGGCGCGGATTTGCCCGGAGTCAAATTCGGAACGGGGCGGGAGGCGGCAACGGAACGGCCGACCTTCAAGTATGCAGCGCCATGGTGATCAGCCGACCGCATCGCGCACGACGAATGCGCAGTGCCGATCAGGTCGCCGGGATGAATGTCGTTTGCAGCGCCCATCAGCCGCACACCACGTCGATCATGGTGGCGCCGGGGTCGTCCTGCGGTGCGGTCATCGGAACGACCACGATCTGGGTTGCGCGCTTGCTTTCCAGACTGCACAGCGCGGCAGATGCGCGTTGGGCGGCATCGGCGGGCGCGCGGGCCGGGTGATAGATCAGCCGCCAGCCCGCATCGTTGCGGGCCACGGTCCGGATGGCGTCAGGTGGCATCTGCGTCGTAGCGTGCAGATTGGTGCGGGCGGGGACGCCGCCGGGCAGAATGTCGTCGGTCATGGGGCGGGAACAACCGGCGGCTGCCAGAAGGAAGGCGATCAGGGACAAGCCACAGCCCAGCCGCGCGATGGCGTGTGTCTGCGCAGGCTGCGTTTGCGCCTGGCAAATTCCGGTCATGTCGTCCGCAAATGACATCTTGCCCCCCATGTGGTGGCGCGGCCCGCCGAATTACAGGCCGCGTCACGTCGCGTCATGGCCGCGTCAGGCTTTCATCGCCTTCATCACAGCCTCGCCCAGACCAGCCGGGCTGTCGGCGACGATGATCCCTGCGTCTTTCATCGCAGCGATCTTCGATTCCGCGTCACCTTTGCCACCCGACACGATCGCGCCGGCATGGCCCATGCGACGACCGGGAGGTGCGGTTCGACCGGCAATGAAGCCTGCCGTGGGTTTCCAGCGACCGGCGCGACGTTCGTCGGCCAGAAACTGTGCCGCTTCCTCTTCGGCCGACCCGCCGATTTCACCGATCATGATGATCGCATCGGTTTCCGGGTCTGCGAGGAAAAGCTCCAGCACGTCGATATGTTCCATCCCTTTGATGGGATCGCCGCCGATACCGACAGCGGTCGACTGTCCCAGACCGACGTCCGAGGTCTGCTTGACGGCCTCATAGGTCAGGGTGCCCGAACGCGACACGACGCCCACGCGGCCCCGCCTGAAGATCGAGCCCGGCATGATGCCGATCTTGCATTCGTCGGGCGTCATGATGCCCGGGCAGTTCGGCCCGATCAGGCGCGAGCCCGAGCCTTCCAACGCGCGTTTCACCTTCATCATGTCCAGCACCGGAATGCCTTCGGTGATGCAGACGATCAGCGGAACCTGCGCGTCGATCGCTTCCAAGATCGAGTCTGCCGCGAAGGGCGGCGGGACATAGATGACGCTGGCATTGGCATCGGTCACGTCCATCGCCTCGGCGACCGAATTGAAGACCGGCAGACCCAGATGGTCGGTCCCACCTTTGCCGGGCGTCACGCCGCCAACCATCTTGGTGCCATAGGCGATGGCCTGCTCAGTGTGGAACGTCCCCTGAGAGCCGGTGATGCCCTGGCAGATGACTTTGGTATTGCTGTCGACGAGAATGGCCATGTGTGCCTTCCTTGATGAACTGCGCGACCTGACGGCCTGCGACTGAATTCGGTGTGGGCGCGGCGATAAGGACGACGCGCCCCATGTGCTCTAGAATAACCCGGCGAAAAGCGCGCCAAGCGGTGCAATTGACAAAATCGGATCGCCCCCGATCAGCGAGACGAGCAGACCGATGGACTGGGTCAGCGGGTCAAGCCCGACATAGGTTGGGTCGACCGCTTCCACGGATCAGCCCTTGACCGCTTTCACGATCTTTTCGGCCGCGTCCGACAGGTCGTCCGCCGCGATCACGTTCAGGCCGCTTTCGGCGATGATCTTCTTGCCCAGTTCGACGTTGGTGCCTTCCAGACGCACGACCAGCGGGACCTGCAGGCCGACCTCTTTCACGGCGGCGATGATGCCTTCCGCGATGATGTCGCAGCGCATGATGCCGCCGAAGATGTTGACCAGAATGCCTTTGACGTTCGGATCGGACGTGATGATCTTGAACGCCTCGGTCACCTTTTCCTTGGTGGCGCCGCCGCCGACGTCAAGGAAGTTCGCGGGCTCGGCACCATACAGCTTGATGATGTCCATGGTGGCCATCGCCAGACCGGCGCCGTTGACCATGCACCCGATCTCGCCGTCCAGCGCGATGTAGTTCAGGTCGTATTTCGAGGCTTCCAGTTCCTTGCTGTCTTCCTCGGTCTCGTCGCGCAGCGCCAGGATGTCCTTGTGACGATACAGCGCGTTGTTGTCGAAGCTGACTTTGGCGTCCAGAACCTTCAGCTGGCCCTGTTCGGTGACGATCAGCGGGTTGATCTCCAGCATCTCCATGTCCTTCTCGACGAAGGCGTTGAAAAGCACCTTGACCAGCGCGACGCACTGCTTGACCAGATCGCCCGACAGACCCAGAGCGAACGCGACCTTGCGCCCGTGGAAGTCCGACAGACCCGCCGCCGGATCGACGCTGAAGCTGATGATCTTTTCGGGGGTCGAGGCTGCGACTTCCTCGATGTCCATCCCGCCTTCGGTCGAGGCGACAAAGCTGATGCGCGACGTCTGACGGTCGACCAGCAGTGCCAGATACAGCTCGCGGTCGATGTCGCTGCCGTCTTCGATGTAGATGCGATTGACCTGTTTGCCCGACGGGCCGGTCTGGTGCGTGACCAGCGTGGCACCCAGCATCTGCTTGACGTTCTCGACGACCTCTTCGATCGACTTCGCCAGACGGACGCCGCCTTTTTCGCCGGCTTCGGCTTCCTGGAACTTGCCCTTGCCGCGGCCACCGGCGTGGATCTGCGACTTGACCACCCACAGCGGGCCGGGCAGTTCGCCCGCAGCCGTCGCGGCTTCGCTTGCGTTCAGGACAGGACGTCCTTCAGAGACCGGAGCGCCGTATTCTTTCAGCAGCGCCTTGGCCTGATACTCGTGGATGTTCATCGCGACCCCCTTATATGGTTCGACAGATTTGGCGGCGTCATGCCACACCCACCCCGCGACGCGAAGCGATTTAATCGGAAAATCTTCAAAACCTTTGTGAACGTGCCGCTTGTGATCACACGGCGAAATGCTGTGATCACAAGTATTGGTAGGGATACCGCTAACAGCGTTCAGGGCGACTCATGACTGCACCGTCAGTTCAGCAAAACCATGTAAAGAAACGCATCACCGTCTAACATCGAGGCGAACTGATCCCAGTTGTCGCGGTCCACGGTCTCGCCGTCCTTGGCATAGGGCAGGGCGCCACTGCCCTGGACCCAGTCCATCAGATCGATCGGGCCGGGTTCCTTGATCCACTGGGCCAGATCGATGCCGTGGCCGGGCGCGAACCGCCAGAACGGAACCAGTTTCGTGCCGTCCAGGACGGCTTCGGCGTCGGACAGAACCTCTTGCCAGGCCGTCGCGGTGCCGGGCGGCAGTTCAAACCCAAGGGCCGCCTTCTGACGGTCGTTCGGAATCCATTCGCGGTCGTCGTCCGTCTCGGTCTCGACCGCGCTCCAGAAGGTGCGGTTCGCCGCGATCATCTGCCGGAAGTGATCGGCAGCGGCGGCGATGCGCGGCTTGTCGGGGGTCTGGCGCAAAAGCTGGACAACCGCGGCCACGTCATCGACGATCGGGCCCAGCATCTGCGCCTGTGAATACATTGTCCGCTCCAACACCTCGTCCGTCGGAGGATCGGTGTGTTGACGTTCCAGTTCGGCCCGGAACGCGATGCGGCGTTCCAGCACGGGTTCGGGATTGAACGCCAATGCGGTCTGCGCCATCCCTTCGATCAGGTGGCTGTAGGCGCGAAGCCAGTGCAGGTCGGCGGTATCGAACCGGATCGTGCTGGGGGCGTCTTCGCCCTGCATCATGCCCATGACGGACAGCAGCTGTTCGCCGTCATCCATGGTGCCGTTGCTGTTCATGTCAAACCACAGATCATTCAGCTCCAGCACAAGCGCCCCTTCGTCCGGCATCCCGTCGCGCGTCTTTTCCATCGCGGTGGACAGATCCGTCGCCAGCACGTTCAGGAAATCGGGGCGCAGCGGTTCGGGCGACGGGTTCGGGATCAGTTCGGTCCCAAGGATCGGGAATGACACGAAAAACTCTGTCGATCCGACGCGCCAGCGCGCCTGATAGGCGGCCTCGATGCCCATCAGGAACCGCACGGCTGTCAGCGCCATGTCCCGGTCGTTCGATGGCGGCTGTCCGTCCAACGTGGTTTCGGCAACCGCCAGCCCCTTGTCGCGGATCAGGCCGGACGTCGTCGTGTCGTCGGCCATCGCCGGCAGCGACAGCGCACATGCAATGACGAACGGCAGGGCGAACGGGGCTGCAAACGGTTTCATCGGGTCACCTTGGATCGGGAAAGCACGGCCAGACTAGCCACCCGATCAGCTGCTGCACATACGAAAAAAGCGCGCCCGGGCAGGGCGCGCTTTGACGTTGGTCGTTCAGGTCGACTTAGTTCAGCGAACCGTCGATGCCCTTGCAGGCGGTGACCAGACCTTTGACTGCATCGACCGACTTGTCGAACATCGCCTGTTCGTCGGGGTTCAGCGTGATGTCGATGACCTTCTCGATGCCGCCGGCGCCGATTACGGTCGGAACGCCGACATACATCCCGTTCAGACCATACGCGCCGTCAACATAGGCGGCGCAAGGCAGGACGCGCTTTTGATCTTTCAGATAGCTTTCGGCCATCTCGATCGCGGCGGTCGCGGGGGCATAAAAGGCGCTGCCGGTTTTCAGCAGGCCGACGATTTCGGCGCCGCCATCACGGGTGCGCTGAACGATGCCGTCCAGTTTTTCCTGCGTGGTCCAGCCCATCTTGACCAGATCGGGCAGCGGGATGCCCGCAACGGTCGAATACCGGACCAGCGGCACCATCGTGTCGCCGTGGCCGCCCAGAACGAACGCGGTGACGTCCTTCATCGATACGCCGAATTCCAAGGACAGGAAGTGCCGGAAGCGGGCCGAGTCCAGAACGCCGGCCATGCCGACGACTTTCTCATGCGGCAGGCCGGAAAACTCGCGCAGCGCCCAGACCATCGCATCGAGCGGGTTGGTGATGCAGATCACGAATGCGTTCGGGGCATGTTCCTTGATGCCTTCGCCGACCGACTTCATGACCTTCAGATTGATGCCCAGCAGGTCATCACGGCTCATCCCCGGCTTGCGCGGAACACCGGCGGTGACGATGCAGACGTCAGCGCCCGCGATGTCGGCATAGCTTGAGGTGCCCGACATCAGCGCGTCGAAGCCTTCCGACGGTCCGGCCTCTGCGATGTCCAGGGCCTTGCCCTGCGGGGTGCCTTCGGCGATGTCGAACAGGACGACGTCGCCCAGTTCCTTCAGCGCGGCCAGATGTGCCAGCGTGCCGCCGATCTGTCCCGCACCGATAAGTGCGATCTTGGGTCGAGCCATGAAGAGCCTCCGATTTCAGGTTGACTTGCTGGGGCGTGGGTTAAGCCGTTGCCCCTGAAACCGCAAGGCCGTTGGTGGGGTATGGGCGCGGTGTTCGCGCGGCTCGTGCGCAGGTCCGGGTTGCGTGTGACAACGCCGTGCCGCCGACTTGTAATCCAGCGGGCCAAGCCCCATCCATCAGGTCTATCCGGTTCGGGCCGTGCCGCCCGGCCCTTGAACATGATCCGACGAACACGACCCGCAAAACGGGGGTCCGACGGACGGGACAGGCAGGAACTGATGCTGGAACTGACGACCGAAGGCTGGATCCTTGCCTTCATCGGGGCGATCGCCGTGGGGTTGGCCAAGGGCGGGTTGGCGATGGTGGGCATGCTGTCGGTGCCGCTGCTGTCATTGGTCATGTCGCCAGTGCAGGCGGCGGGGCTGATGCTGCCCGTCTATGTCATTTCTGATATCGGCGGGCTTGTGGCCTATCGCCGGGAATACGACTGGACGGTGCTCAAGACCGCGCTGCCGGGCACGATTGCGGGGATCATGGTGGGGTGGGCCACCGCCCATATCGTGCCGGTCCGGGGTGTCACCATGATTGTCGGCCTGATCGGCGTGGCGTTCGCCGCCAATGCGATCCTGCGCCGCAAGGTGGAAACGCCGGCGCGTCGCCCGTCCTATGTGCGGGGCAGCTTCTGGGGCGTACTGTCGGGTTATACCAGCTTTGTCAGCCATTCTGGCGCGCCGCCGTGGCAGGTCTATGCCCAGCCGCTGCGGATGCCGGCGGTGATCTTTGCGGGCACGACGACGTGGTTCTTTGCAGTCACGAACTGGGTGAAGCTGATCCCCTATGCCGCGTTGGGGCAGCTGTCGCTGTCGACGATCAAGACCGCGCTGGTCCTGACGCCCGCGGCGATGGTGTCGGTCTGGGTCGGGCTGCAACTGGTGCGAATCATGCCGCAGCGCGTGTTCTACATCCTGATCACGTGGGGCCTGCTTCTGGTGTCGCTGCGCCTCGTCTGGCAGGGCGCATTCCCATGAGCCGCCATTTCCCACCCGGCGCCCGTGTCGGCGTCCTGACGGTCGAGCCGGTCGGCCTGCTGGACTACCTGTCCCCCGAAGGCGGCGTTTTGCAGGGGCAGGTCGTCGTCGTGCCGCTGGGTCCGCGCCGTGTGCTGGGCGTGGTCTGGGGGCCGGGGCAGGGGGATTTCGACGTGGCGAAGCTGCGCCCAATTGCGCGGCTGACGGACGCCGCACCGCTGTCGCCCGGGATGCTGGAATTCATCGAACGCGCCGCCGACTATACCCTGACGGCGCTGCCCACGGTGCTGCGCATGGCGCTGCGGGCGCCTGATCTGGGCGAACCCCCGGCCTCGCGCCGTGTGGTCCATCTGGCCGGCCCGCCACCGGAACGGATGACCGACGCCCGCCGCGCCGTCCTGCGCGTGATCGAGGATCATGGCGGCGCGGGCTTTGCCCCGTCGGAACTGGCGCAGATGGCGGGCGTCGGCACGTCGGTCGTGAACGGGCTGGTGACCGCGGGCACGCTGGTCGAAACGCAGGCACCCCGTGACCAACCCTATCCGCGGCTGGACCCATCACTGCCCGGCAAGCCCCTTGACCCCGACCAGCAGGCGGCGGCCGACGCGCTGCGCACGGGTCTGCGCGGTGGGGGATACGCCACGACGCTGCTGCGTGGGGTCACCGGATCGGGTAAGACCGAAGTCTATCTGGAGGCCGTCGCCGAAACCCTGCGCGAAGGGCGTCAGGCGCTGGTCCTTCTGCCCGAAATCGCACTGTCCGCCGAATTTCTGGACCGGGTTGAGGCGCGGTTCGGCGCGCGCCCCGGCGAATGGCATTCGGGCGTCACCAGTTCCGAACGTCGTCGCCTGTGGCACATGGCGGCACGTGGAGAGGTCGGTCTGGTCGTCGGCGCACGTTCGGCGCTGTTCCTGCCGTTCCGCGATCTGGGGCTGATCGTTGTCGATGAAGAACACGACAGCAGCTATAAACAGGACGAAACCGTCTATTACAGCGCCCGGGACATGGCCGTACTGCGCGCCAGCACCGAAGGGGCGCAGGTGGTGCTGGCATCCGCCACGCCGTCGGTCGAAAGCTGGGTCAACGCCAACAGCGGCAAATACAATCTGGTCGAGCTGCGGTCGCGTTACGGTCAGGCCGAACTGCCCGAGATGGCCGCGATCGACCTGCGAGAGGAAAACTTGCCCTCAGGTCGCTGGATCTCGCCCACGCTGGCGGCCGAGGTGCGCACGCGGCTGGAAAAGGGCGAACAGTCGCTGCTGTTCCTGAACCGGCGCGGCTATGCCCCAGTCACGACGTGCCGGGCGTGTGGATACCAGATCGGCTGCGACCAGTGCGACGCGCGCATGGTCGAACACCGCTTTCAGAAGCGCCTTGTCTGCCATCAATGCGGTGCCACCAAGCCCATCCCGACCGCGTGCCCCAGCTGCGGCGTCGAAGGCAAGCTGGCCCCCATCGGCCCGGGGGTCGAGCGTCTGGCCGAAGAGGTTGCCGAGACCTTCCCCGACGCGCGGACCGTGGTGCTGTCATCGGATCTTTATAACTCGGCACGCGCGTTGAAAGAGACGGTCGCGACCATCGCAGCGGGCGGCGCCGACATCATCATCGGCACGCAGATCGTGGCCAAGGGGCACAACTTTCCCCTGCTGACGCTGGTCGGTGTCATCGACGCGGACCTTGGGTTGCAAGGGGCTGACCTGCGTGCGGCAGAACGCTCGTTTCAGCTGATGCGGCAGGTCGCGGGCCGCGCGGGACGCCAAGGCGGCGACCGCCCCGGGGTTGCGCTTCTGCAGACCCACCAGCCAGACCACCCGGTTATCCGCGCGATCCTGTCGGGCGAGGATGAGGCCTTCTGGAACGCCGAGTCCGAGGCGCGCCGCGCCGCCCACATGCCGCCGTTTTCGCGTCTGGCGGGGATCATCCTGTCCCATCCCGAACAGCACGTCGTCGAAGACTACGCCCGTACGCTGTCGCGTCAGGCCCAGCCCTTGGCCGATATCGGGGCGGAACTGTTCGGTCCGGCCCCGGCACCCATCACCCGCATCCGCAACCGGTTTCGCGTGCGCATGCTGATCCGTGCGCCGCGTCAGGCGCCGTTGCAATCGGCCATCGCCGACTGGCTGGCGGCGGCGCCCAAGGCGCCCACGAACCTGCGCCTGTCGGTCGATATCGACCCACAAAGCTTTCTGTAATGGCCTAAAGCCCGTTGCGATCCAGAATGCCCGACAGGACGCCGGCCAGACGTTCTGCCCACAGCTCCTGCCCCTGCACGTCGCTGATCAGATCGTTCCTGACCTCGATCAGCACGTTCGGACGCCCGTGGGCCAGCGCATGGCGGTCGATGGAATCGCCATCCAGATGCCCGTTATAGGGCTCGTTGTCGCCCGTGATCCAACCTTCGGCGCGGCAATCGGCGACCAGCGCCGGACCCAGACGTTCGTCGCGGTGCGAATAAAGGATGCCGACCGCCCAGGGACGCGGCGGACGGCCGCGCAGCTGGGGGGTAAAGCTGTGAACGGCGCAGATCGCGCGGGCCGGATGCCCTGCCGCCAGCCGCTCCAGCGCGGCGTGATAGGGGCGGTGCAGCCGGGTCAGCCGCCGCTCGCGCTCGGCGTCGTCCGCGTCGCGGTTGGCAGGGATAACCGTCCCGTCATACAGCCGCATCAGCAGCGTCGGGTCATCCTCGCCCCGGTTCGGGTCGATCACGAGGCGCGAAAAATCCGACAGGATCGCTGGCGCGTCCAGCCGGCGTGCCAAGGCAAGCGCCAGCCCCGCTGCGCCGACGTCAAAGGCGATGTGGCGGTTCATGTCGTCCGCCGCGATCCCCAGATCGCCCCCGTTGACCCAGTCCGGCACCCGGTTCGTGGCGTGATCGCAGGTGATCAGCCAGCGCGACGGACGGTCTGCCTCGTCAATGGAAAACGGCTGTTCTTCGGTCATCGTCGGGTCGGTCATCGGGTTAGGCATCGGGTTAGGCATCGGGTCGGGCATCGGCGTCACGCATCTGTCAGGCCGCGCGGTTATAGCCGCCACTGCCCGTGGCCGCCAGTTGCCGCGCCCCTGCGCTTGCCTTACAGCTAGCGCAAACATCCGCGTTAAGGAGTGATCGCATGAGAAGACACCGCAACGTCAAGATCGTGGCGACCCTGGGTCCGGCATCCAGTGACCACGCCATGATCCGTGCGCTGTTTGACGCGGGCGCGGACGTCTTCCGCATGAACATGAGCCATGGCAGCCACGAAGACCATCTGGACCGCCTGCGCATCATCCGCCAGATCGAGGAAGAGACCGGCCGCCCCATCTGCGTTCTGGCCGACCTTCAGGGACCGAAACTGCGCGTCGGCACCTTCGCCGAAGGCCCGGTCGATCTGGTCGAAGGCCAGACCTTCCGGTTCGACCTCAAGGGCGGTCCCGGTAACGCGCGTCGCGTGCAACTGCCGCACCCTGAAATTTTTGCGGCGCTCGAACCCGGGGCGCGGCTTCTGGTCAATGACGGCAAGATCCGTCTGCGCGTCGAAAGCTGTGGCGCCGATTTCGCCGACTGCATCGTCACCACCGGTGGCACGATTTCCGACCGCAAGGGCGTGAACGTTCCCGACGTGGTCCTGCCGCTGGCCGCGCTGTCGGACAAGGACCGGGCCGATCTTGAATTCGCCTGTGCGGCAGGTGTGGAATGGCTGGCGCTGTCGTTCGTTCAGCGCCCCGAAGACGTGATCGAGGCGCGTGAACTGGCGCAGGGACGCGCCATGATCATGTCCAAGATCGAAAAACCGACCGCCGTCAAAAGCTTTCCTGACATCCTGAAAGTGTCGGACGGGATCATGGTCGCGCGAGGCGATCTGGGCGTCGAACTTCCCGTGCACTCGGTCCCGCCGATCCAGAAGCGTCTGGTCCGGTCCTGCCGCGCCGCGGCCAAGCCGGTGATCGTCGCGACCCAGATGCTGGAATCGATGATCGAAAGCCCGATGCCCACCCGGGCCGAGGTCAGCGACGTCGCCACCGCCATCTATGAAGGTGCCGACGCGATCATGCTGTCGGCGGAATCCGCGGCCGGCAAATACCCGGTCGAGGCGGTGCGCACGATGGACAGCGTCGCCCGTTCGGTCGAAAGCGACAGCGTCTATCGTGAGGTGATCGAAAGCTCGCGCAGCGTCAGCAAGCGCAACTCGGTCGCCGACGCCATCGCGGTGGCTGCGCGCGAAATCGCGGAAACAACCGACGTCGCGGCGATCTGCGCCTATACCCAGTCGGGCATGACCGTCCGCCTTGCCGCCCGCGAACGCCCCCGCGTGCCGATTATCGCCATGTCGTCGGTCAAGGCCGTCCAGCGCCAGATGTGCCTGATCTGGGGTGCGCACTGTGTGCTGACCGCCGATCTGGAACGGTTCAAGCAGGCGGTGGTCAACGCCGCGCGGACCGCACGGGAATTCGGCTTTGCCGACGAAAGCCGACAGATCATCGTCATGGCAGGCGTGCCGTTCGGTGTTGCCGGTTCAACCAACATCCTGCGCGTGTCGCCCTGCGACGAACGCCTGATCTATCGCTCAGAGCCGGAGTAAGCCGTCTCGCGACCTGACCGATAAACGAAAGGTACTCCATGACCGACTTCATGATCCTGGCCGGGGTGGGGCTGTGTCTGCTGTCCGTGGTGCTTGCGGTGATCGCGCTGTCGAATTCACGCACGCCGCGGGGGGCCGCGCTGACCTTCGTGCTGGGTCTCGTGCTGCTGATCGGTGGCGCGGTTCTGTCCCCCGCACCCTTCACCGCCCAGACCATTCCCGACGCGTGGCATCGCATGTTTGTCAGCCAGCCAGTGGGTGAGGGGGCGACCGCCACCACCCAGACACCTCCGCCGCCCGTGGCCGAGGGCGTCGACACCCCCGTCGCCAACTGACGACTTGCAAGCCTGCGCCTGCCTGTGTATGGCGTGCGCTTCCATCCGTGCGGCCGGCCGATTGGCATTGCCGAGTCGCGCGTTCACTCTGACGTGCAGGAGACGAAAATGCCGAAGATGAAGACCAAATCCGCCGCGAAAAAGCGGTTCACGTTCACGGCCAGCGGCCGCGTCAAGGCCGGCCCCGCCGGCAAGCGCCACGGCATGATCAAACGCTCGACGAAATTCATCCGCGAAGTGACCGGCACCATGCTGCTGTCCGACTCGGACGCGAAGATCGTCAAGAAATACATGCCCTATAACCGCTGATCTGGAAGGTTGAACCGATATGTCCCGCGTTAAATCCGGCAAGGTTACCCACGCCCGCCACAAGAAAGTCCTGGATCAGGCCAAAGGTTACTACGGCAACCGCTCGCGTAACTTCCGCACCGCGACCCAGGCCGTCGACAAGGCGAACCAGTACGCAACCCGCGACCGCAAAACCCGCAAGCGCAACTTCCGTGCGCTGTGGATCCAGCGGATCAATGCCGCTGTGCGCGCGCTGGATGCGGAAATGACCTACTCCCGCTTCATCGCCGCGCTGGCGAAAGCCGGGATCGAGGTTGACCGCAAGGTGCTGGCCGATCTGGCCGTCCATGAACCCGACGCCTTCGGCGCGATCGTGGCACAGGCGAAAGCCGCGGCCTGATCTTTTCAAGATCGAACTGACAGAAAGACCCGCGCCATTGGTGCGGGTCTTTTTCGTTCTGGCCGGGCCGGGGTGACCTGCCTTTGCATCTGGCGCGCATGGTCCCTGCCACCGGTCCTCTGCGCAGATACCAAAAAAGGCCCGCACCGTGATCCGGGCGGGCCTTTCTTAGCGACGGGCGCCGGGCAAGCAAAGCCTGCCCGGGCTGGTGTCGATCATTCTTCGCGGTACAGACGCGAGCGGGTAACTTGGCCCAGACCGGCACCGATGACGGCGGCGATCAGACCCAGAAGCGAGGCGGCCGCAGCCATCCACGCCGCAGATGCGACCACGTTGGACGCTTTCTCAGCGGCTTCACGAGCTGCCTGCTTGGCATCGTCGACAGCCTGCTGCGCGTCAGCCTTCAACTGCTCGGCGCGGGCGCGGGTCTCGTCCATGAAGCGGTTGGCGTCAGCTTCGGTGATCCCAAAACGCTGCTCCATTTCCTGCACGGCACGCTGACGCGTTGCGTCGTCCAGAACGCCGCCATTGCCGAAGACGCGGTCGATGAAGCGATCGACTTCTTCGGGGGTGCGCGACGGGTTGGCTGCGACGGCGTCCAGGCTTTGGTTCGCCTGCTGGCCGATCTGCTGCTGCTGTTGCGGTGTGACGATCGAATCGAACATGTCCCGCGCTTCATTGCGGAAGTTGTCCGGCGTGATCCCACGTTCTTGCAGCGACTGGCGCACCGGCTCGGGCAGGCTGTCCATCGACACGTTGCCGAGCGAATCCGGCAGCGAGAAATCATCGGGAATGATCGCGCTGGCCGCACGGCCAACACCCGACGCCGCGCCGGACACGGCCGACGCCGCGCCCGACACCAGCGTACCCGCAGCGCTGGTCGCCAGCCACAGCGCGGCCAACGTGGCCAGACCCCAGACAGTTGCGCCATGCAGCAGCGCCGCGTTGCGCGGCAGCAGACCCGCCAGGCTTGCCGCGACATAACCGCCGACGCCCAGCGCGACCAGTTGGGACACGACCTGCCAGATGGCGGTGGTCGTCAGTGATCCATTCATCGGATCCGCTTCGGTCGGATTAACCAACGAGAAGCCGAGTGCCAGCCCGACAAGGGACAGCATTGCAAACAAAGCCAGCGCAACTACGACGCCCGCAAAGATTGCTCCCCACGCCACGCGAGAGCCGGAATACGCGCGCTCAACGCTGGGGGATGTGGTCGAAACGGTATGTGTGACCATGGCGACAGCCTTTCAGATACAAGTCAATGCAACCAAAAGCTGACTGCGACGGCGGCGGTTTCCTGCTGATGTCAGGATAGTGATCTGATGTGGCAGGACTGCCACTAAGGTGGTGCCTGTTGCGTTGCCATGTTGAACCGATCCCAGCCCCGAAAGGATGTCCCGATGAACGTCCACAGCCGCGCCCAGCCCGACCTGCCGCCCCGCGTGCGGCTGACGACCCAACCCCTGGGGATCGTGGGTTCGGCCATGGCGGCCCGGCGCAACGTGCTGGAAATCATTCCGCAGCTGGCAGTCGAACAGCCCATCGTATCGGGCAACATGGGGATCCGCTGGCACATGGTCATGGACCCTGACGCCCTGCGCGTGATCCTGAAAGACAAGGTCGACGACTACCCCAAATCGGTCGTCACGCGCCTGATCCTTGAACCTGCCATCGGCGAAAGCTTGTTCGTGGCCGAAGGCGCGCACTGGCGCTGGCAACGCCGCGCCGCGGCGCCTGCGTTTTCTGCCCGCAACGTCGAGGCATTGGGGGGCGTCATGACCGCCGCGGCCGAGGCATCCGCCGATCGCATCGCGACCGCCACGCAGTCCGGCCAGCCCTTTGATGCGTTCGACGAAATGGTGGCCGCGACGTTCGACGTCATCAGCGACGTGACTTTTTCGGGCGACAAGGGCTTTGACCGCGACGCCGTTCACCACACGATCGAACGTTATATCGCGCGCACCGCACGGGTGTCGCTTCTGGATGTGCTGGGCGCGCCCGCGTGGGTCCCGCGCCCCGGCCGCCTGTTTTCGGGGGGCCAGCTGCGCCGCACCCGCGCCATTGCCGACAGCGCCATCGCCGAACGCGCCCGCCGTGGCCCCCGCACGCCGCCCGACCTGCTGGACTTGTTACGCGCAGGGCAGGACCCCGAGACCGACCGGCGCATGAACGACGCAGAGCTGCGCGACAACCTGCTGACGTTCATCGTCGCCGGCCACGAAACCACCGCACTGACGCTGTCATGGGCGCTGTATCTGCTGGCCGCATACCCCGACGTTCAGGACCGCGTCGCGGTCGAGGCGGCGGCGCTTGGCGGTCCCGCGACGGCGGACGACCTGCCGCAGTTGGGCTATACCACACAGGTCGTCAACGAAACGCTGCGCCTGTACCCGCCCGCGGCGTTTCTGTCCCGCACATCGCGCATCGACGACACCCTGGCCGGCCGAGAGGTTCGGCCCAACGACACCGTGATGCTGCCGATCTATGCGCTGCATCGGAACAAGCTGCTGTGGGACAATCCCGACGCGTTCGACCCCGACCGCTTTGCCCCCGGCGTCGAACGTGACCGCTTCGCGTTCCTGCCCTTCGGTGCGGGCCCGCGCATCTGCATCGGGGCGAATTTCGCCCTGCAGGAAGCCGCGATCATTCTGGCGACCCTGCTGCAACGCTTTCGGTTCGACACCGTGCCGGGGCGGGTGCCCTATCCCCGCATGATCCTGACGCTGCGCCCGCAGGGCGGGGTGTGGCTGCGGGCGACCCCGCGCGACTGACCGCGACTGACAGGGCCCGCGTGGCCTTTTGCGGGCGGGTCTAGCGTGATAAGCGCGGGTCCACGAACGCAAGGAAGCCCCGACATGTCCGATCTGCCCGACCTGAATACGCTTCGCCAAACGTGGCTTGACCGCATCGCGAACGCCGCCGACGCCCCCGCGCTGGAGGACGTGCGCCTTGCCGCGCTGGGCAAGAAGGGTGAGGTCGCGTTGATGATGCGCGAACTGGGCCGCATGACCCCGGAAGAACGCCAGACCACCGGCGCCGCCCTGAACCGGGTGCGCGACGACATCGACGCGGCCCTGCGCCTGCGCCGCACGGCGATGGAGGATGCGGCCCTTGACGCCCGGCTGGCCGCCGAATGGCAGGACGTGACGCTGCCCGGTCGCCCGCGTCCGCGCGGCACGATCCACCCCGTCAGCCAGGTGACCGAAGAAGTCATCGCGATCTTCGCCGACATGGGCTTTTCCGTGGCAGAAGGCCCGCAGGTCGAAAGCGACTGGTTCAATTTCGATGCGCTGAACATCCCGCCCGAACACCCGGCGCGGCAGGAACACGACACGTTCTTCATGGCGCGCGCGGACGGCGACGACCGCCCGCCCCACGTTCTGCGCACGCACACCAGCCCGGTCCAGATCCGCGCCCTGCAGGAACAGGGCGCCCCCATCCGCGTCATCGCGCCGGGCCGCGTTTACCGCATGGACATGGACCAGACGCACACGCCGATGTTTCACCAGGTCGAAGGCCTGGCCATCGGCCGCGACATTTCGATGGCGAACTTGAAATGGACGCTCGAGGAATTCTGCCGCGCGTTCTTCGAACTCGATGAGGTCGAACTCCGCTTCCGCGCCTCGCACTTCCCCTTCACCGAGCCATCAGCAGAGGTCGATATCCGCTGTTCCTGGGAAGGCGGCAAGCTGACGCTGGGGCAGGGGGATTCCTGGCTGGAAATCCTTGGGTCCGGAATGGTCCATCCAAAAGTGCTGGCGGCAGCCGGCGTGGACCCGACCGAGTGGCAGGGCTTTGCATTCGGCATGGGCATCGACCGGATCGCGATGCTGAAGTACGGGATTCCGGATTTGCGGGCGTTTTTTGAGAGCGATCTGCGGTGGTTGAGGCATTATGGGTTTGCTGCGGGCGATGTGCCGAGTGTGGCGGGTGGGTTGAGTCGGTGATTTTTTTGATTATGGGATTTCGATGAGTGACAGTCGGATCGTCGTAACAGACCCCGCTCGCGAATTTGTTGAGCTGCTTGTCGAGCTGCGATCTGGCGACGCGCAGCTAAACGGGGCTGATTTTCTTGCAAGTCATTTTCAGGTGAAAGCGTGGTCGCAGGAATACTTTCGAGTATTAGGCGCCCTTATGGATCGGCTAGCGGAGCTAAAATCGATTGTTAAAGGCCTAAATATTGATGACGACTACCGCGAAAACTTCATCGCGAACATAGAGTCTATCGAGCAGATTTTTACTCCGAGCGCATTTCAGAATCAGTGGGGCCATTTTGGTTCAGATCTATTATCGGAAGAGCACGTTGGACCTCTGAGAGGGTTGTCTCCGATAATTCGGCAGACAATTTCTTACCAGAAGTTAAGTGATGCCGAATTAGAGGAGCTTCTGGTATCAATCATAGAGCTAACTAGCTTGTTGTCCGATTTGCAGTCCGAGGACGCACTCTTTCTCCGGCAAGCTCTGATCGAGGGATTGAACAAGCTAAGATTTAGGCTGGAGCGCCTGAAGTGGCTAGGTCACGGATACACTTTAGAAGCTTTGAAAGAGGTAATCGGCGCATATATCGCCTTAGAACGCCAGTTCGAACACACTGCCGAAAATCCCGATGCTGAAGCCGTCTTAAGGGGGGCGAAGGCTTTCATCCGAACAGCATATCAGAAAGTCAGTGGCCTTAAAGACGTCGTGGAGACAGGCGATTTTATCTTGCGCGCGTACGGGCTGCTAAGCATCGCCAAAGTTGGCGCCACCTTCGCCGCACCTCTTTTGTTGCCCGCGCCATAGAAACTTCTCTCCATCTTGACATGAGTGGGGCCGGTCAAGGCTTGGCTGTCCCGGGCATCCTCTGTGCCTCGCCCACCCCAACAAACGGTGGCCTCCCCGCATATTCCCCACTCCCCCGTCGCACAAAACCGCCCCGCACCGTTCGCAGCCCGCTGCGCGTCCTCGAACCGATCCCGCCCGTTCGCGTTGGGTGACGCAACCAACACGGACCGCACCCCATGACCGCTTCGAACAGCCAGACGCCGACGACCGACGCGCCCCTTGAGGCGCCGGACTACAAGCACGGTCAGTTGACGTTCTGGCAGCTCGACGCGTCCAACGATATCGAGGTGGGAAATCTCAGGCGCGACATCGACCGCGCCCGCTCGCGGCTCGATTCCGCGCTGTTCAAGCATCTAGCCATGCTGGCCCCTGTTGCCATCGGCGGGATGGGCGTGTTCTTCAGCGAGGCCGACCCAAGCAAGATGTCGACAGCCGTCATCGCGATGATCGCCGTTCCCGCGGCGGTTCTGGTCGCAACCGTGATGCTGTCGGCGCTGTCGCTGGCGATTGCGCCCACGAACGTCATTGTCACCGCCGACAAGGACAACCGCCCGATCACCAAGACCCGCGCTGTGTGGATCGAGACGATGCGCGCCGCGGCCGAGCGGACGAACTGGCACCGTGGATTCGAAGACAACGTCGAATTCTACGGCTTCGCGCTGGCCGCGTTCCTGTTTCTGGCAGGCGGGGTCTGGGCCTTGCTCTCGCTTTGATCCGCAGAAGTTGTCAGGCGTAATCCACCGCCAGACGCCGCCGCAGGTCATCGTTGTCCCGTCGCACCATGCCAGGCGTCAAGGCCATGTCGACGATCACCCAGACGCTGACCAGAATGATGAACGGCATGCCGATCAGGAAACCCGCCGTCAGCCAGCCGAAACCCCACAGCAGCAGCATCAGGATGCCCGATGCCCAGCGCCCCAGATACATCCGGTGAAACCCGCAGCCCCAGAAGACCACCAGCAGCAGATACGCCAGCACCAGCGACTTCCCGTCATTGGTGACGCGTTGTTCGATCAAAAGGTCGCGTTGGGTGTTCATCGGTGTTGGTCGTCCTTTGCCGGGCGGTATGCCCAACCGCGATATAGGGACGACCCCGCTCATTTTGAACGCCCGCTACCATTCCCTGCGGGCTTGGGCTAGGAAGCGGCCAAACTGACGGAGCCCGCCCGATGAAATTCACCCTGTCATGGCTGAAGAAGCACCTCGACACCACCGCATCGCTGACAGAAATCACCGACGCGCTGACCGATCTGGGGCTGGAGGTGGAGGGGGTGACCGACCCCGCAGCCAAGCTGACAAGCTTTACGCTGGCCAAGGTGACCGACGCCGTCCAGCACCCTGATGCCGACCGTCTGCGGGTCTGCAAGGTCATGACGGACGAGGGTGAAAAGCAGATCGTCTGCGGCGCCCCGAACGCGCGCACGGGCATCACCGTGGTGCTGGCGAAACCCGGCGACTACGTCCCCGGCATCGACACGACGCTGGGCGTGGGCAAGATCCGTGGCGTCGAAAGCCACGGCATGATGGCGTCCGAGCGTGAGCTGGAATTGTCCGACGAACACAACGGCATCATCGAGCTTCCCTCGGGTGAGGTCGGTCAGCGCTTCGTCGACTGGTTGGCCGCCAACGCGCCCGAAAAGATCGACCCCGTGGTCGAGATCAAGATCACGCCCAACCGTCCCGACGCGCTCGGCGTGCGGGGCATCGCCCGCGACCTCGCGGCGCGGGGACTCGGCACGCTGCGGCCAATTTCGATCCCTGCGGTGGACGGCACGTTCGACGGCGGAATCGGGATCAGCATCACGCCGGAAGTCATTGGCAAGGCACCGTATTTCACTGGCCGTCTGATCCGGGGTGTGACCAACGGCCCGTCGCCCGAGTGGCTGCAGAACGCGCTGCGGGCCATCGGACTTCGGCCGATCTCGGCGCTGGTCGATATCACCAACTACTTCACCTTCGACCTGAACCGCCCCCTGCACGTGTTCGATGCGGCCAAGGTCTGCGGCAACCTGGTCGTCCGGGCGGCGACCGACGGTGAAACTCTGCTTGCCCTGGACGACAAGACCTATGCCCCGCGTCCGGGCGATCTGGTGATTTCCGACGATACCGGGCCGCAATCGCTGGCCGGCATCATGGGCGGGGCGGATACCGGCGTGGACGAGAACACGACAGACGTGTTCCTTGAAAGCGCCTATTGGGACCCGATCACCATTGCCGCGACGGGCCGCGCGCTCAAGATCAACTCGGATGCGCGCTATCGCTTTGAACGCGGGGTGGACCCGGCGTTCACCCGCGCTGGGCTTGAGGCGGCGACCCAGATGATCCTGGATCTGTGCGGCGGTGAGGCGGGTCACGTGGTCGAGGCGGGTGCTGTCCCAGACACGTCGCGCTCATACCAGCTTGATCCGGCGCGCACGGAAAGTCTCGTCGGGATGGAAATTCCCGCAGAAGTTCAGCGTAACACGCTGACCGCGTTGGGCTTTATCATGGACGGCGACATGGCGCAGGTGCCGCCGTGGCGCCCCGATGTGCTGGGTGAGGCCGACCTTGTCGAAGAAGTCGCGCGGATCGCGTCTCTGACCAAACTGGAAGGCAAGCCCTTGGCGCGCCCGTCGGCCGGGGTGCCCAAGCCTGTCCTGACGCCCCTGCAGCGACGCGAAAGCGCAGCGCGTCGCGCGGCGGCCGCGTTGGGTTACATCGAATGCGTCACCTACAGCTTCATCGACGGGCAGGTCGCGGCGCTGTTCGGCGGGGGGGCAGATGCCGTGCGGCTGGAAAACCCGATCTCCAGCGAGATGACACACCTGCGGCCGGACCTGCTGCCGGGGCTTTTGTCGGCTGCGGCGCGCAATCAGGCGCGCGGCTTTGCCGATCTGGCGCTGTTCGAGCTTGGCCCCCTGTTCACCGGCGGCGAGCCGGGCGAGCAGTCGGTCGCCCTGACCGGCCTTCTCGTCGGCGCAACCGCCGCGCGTGATCCGTTCGCCAGCCGCCGCCCCGTCGATCTTTACGACGCCAAGGCCGATGCCGAGGCAATTTTGGCGACCATCGGCGCGCCTGCCAAGGTGCAGATCGACCGCAAGCTGGACGCGTGGTGGCATCCGGGTCGGGCGGGCAACATCGGTCTGGGACCGAACCGGTTGGCGTCGTTCGGTGAAATCCATCCGCGCATCTTGAAGGCGATGGACGTCAAGGGACCGGCAGTCGCGTTCACGATCCACATCCCGAATGTGCCCCAGCCAAAGGTCAAGACGCCGACCCGTCCGGCGCTGGCCATCAGCGACCTGCAGGCCGTCGATCGCGACTTTGCCTTTGTCGTCGATGCCGGGGTCGAGGCCCTGACCATCGTCAACGCCGCGCTTGGCGCCGACAAGGCGCTGATCGAATCCGTGCGCGTCTTTGATCAGTTCATCGGCGACAAGGCCGAGGCGCAGATGGGCGCAGGCAAGAAATCGGTCGCAATCACCGCGCGTCTGCAGCCGCGTGACAAAACACTGACCGACAAGGATATCGAGGCAGTCAGCGCCAAGATCATCGAGAAAGTCGCCAAAGCGACCGGCGGGGCGCTGCGCGCCTAACCCAGCGCCTAAGCCTGCGCGGCGTCCAGTTCCCGTGCCAGCGTTCTGACCAGTTCAGACGCTCGCATGGGCCGCGCGTCCGCGGCGCCGGTTCCCGACCACTGTGCGCCGAACTCTGGTCGGCCAACGGCTTTAGCGGCGGCTGCCAGTTGCTTGGTCGCATCATAGGTCAGCGGATAAGCGGCGTGATGCCCGATCAGCGCTGTCAGGCGGTTCGGAAACCCCCGGGCCGGCCTGCCAGAGATTGCCGCGCTCATCACCGTGGCGTCGGGGTTCTGGAACCGCGTGCGATAGGCAGCGTCGGCCGCACTTTCGGGACAGGTGACGAAAGCGGTGCCCATCTGGACGGCCGTCGCACCCAGCGCCAGCATTCTGGCGATGTCGGCCCCGTCCATGATGCCACCAGCCGCGACGACCGGTCGACCAGTCGCCGCAAGGATGCCACGCACCAGATCCTCGGTGGTCAATCGGTCGTCCGGTCCATCCGGTTCGAATATCCCGCGATGCCCGCCCGCCTGCCAGCCCTGCGCGACGATCACGTCGACGCCCGCCGCATCAATCGCCGCAGCCTCACTAACGCTCGTTGCGGTCGCCATCAACGTGATGCCAGCGTCCCGCAGCGCCGCAATCTGCGGCGCGGTCGGCAGACCGAAGTGAAAGCTGACCACATCGGGGCGCGTGTCCAGCAGCATGGCCAGCGCCTGATCGTCGCCGGCGAAGGTCGGATAGATTTCCGTCAGCTGATCAGGGGGCACTGCCCCGAATTCGGCGAAAAGCGGCTTCAGCAGATTTAACCAGCCTGCTTCCCGGGCGGCATCGCGCTGCGCGGGACGGTGGCAAAAGACGTTCACGTTAAAGGGCCGCGCCGTCAGCGCGCGCGTGTCAGCAATCGCCGCGCGTGCGGCGTCCAGCGTCATGGCGGCAACCCCCAGCGACCCCAGCCCGCCCGCATTCGACACTGCTGCCGCCAAAGCCGGGGTCGAAACCCCGGCCATCGGCGCCTGGATGATCGGCAGGTCCAGCGTCACATGTCTCAGCGTGACCATCGCGTTCAGCCCCGTGCGCAGACGGCCATGCCACGCTGAACCGCGGGACGCGCGGTGAAACGTTCGATCCATGCCTGAACGTGGGGCGCATCGTCCCAGCCGACCAGATCACCCGCACCATAGAAGTTGATCGAACTGTTGATCCACGGGCAAAGCGCCATATCGGCGATGGAGTAGTCGCCCGCGATCCATTCCCGGCCATTAGCCAGCTGTCCTTCCAGAACGCCCAGAAGGCGGCGGCTTTCGTTGGCGTAACGGTCGCGGGGCCGCTTGTCCTCGATGTCCTTGCCGGCAAACTTGTGGAAGAAGCCAAGCTGGCCGAACATCGGTCCCACCCCGCCCATCTGGAACATCAGCCACTGCAGGACGTGATAGCGCGCGGCGCCGTCGCGCGGCAGGAACTTGCCGGTCTTGTCACCCAGATAGATCAGGATCGCGCCGCTTTCCCACAGACCCATCGGCTGACCGCCGGGGCCGTTTGGATCGATGATCGCGGGGATCTTGTTGTTGGGGTTCAGCGACAGGAACTCGGGTGTCATCTGGTCGTCCTTGCCGATGTCGACCAGATGCGGCTCGTACGGGATGGCCGCCTCTTCCAGCATGACAGCGACCTTGATGCCGTTCGGGGTGTTCAGCGAATACAGCTGGACCACGTCCGGGTCGGCGGCAGGCCAGCGGTGTGTGATCTGAAAGTCAGACAGTTTGGTCATGTGCTTGCTCTCGTTAAGTAACATTTGCGATATAATCGGCCCCATGTTAGCGCGGCAGTGCATCGCCCTAGCCAAGGGCTTAGGATTGAAGGTATTTCCATGATCAAGGAATTTCGCGATTTCATCGCTCGTGGCAATGTCATGGACATGGCCGTGGGTATCATCATCGGTGCGGCATTTACCGCCATCGTGACCTCTCTGGTCGGTGATCTGATCAACCCAATCATCGGGATCATCACGGGCGGCACCGATTTCAGTTCCAAATACGTCGTCCTGTCCGGCACTGCCCCCGAGGGTGCGGGCCTTCAGGCCGCACGCGACGCCGGGGCCAACGTCTTTGCCTATGGTTCGTTCCTGTCGGCGGTCATCAACTTCCTTATCATCGCCTTCGTCGTGTTCTTGCTGGTCAAGGGCGTGAACAAGATCAAGGACAGCACGATGGGTCCGAAAGCCGTCTCGGATGAGCCGACGCCCCCCAGCCAGGAAGAGCTGCTGGCCGACATCCGCGACCTGCTGGCACGTCGCCCCGGCGTCTGATCGCCGCGATATTTCTGCCAAGACGGCGCGGTCCTGCAACAGGGCCGCGCCGTCTTCGTATCATAATCCGGTTAGCACATCGCGGATCGGGACCCAGTCAAGCGACAGCGCAGCCGCGACGGGTTCTGACGTCAGCCGTCCGTCATGGACCGACAGCCCCGCTGCCAGATGCGCGTCCCGCCGCAACGCGTCCGCCCAGCCGTCGGCCAGCGCCAAAACGAAGGGCAGGGTGGCGTTCCCCAAAGCCTGCGTCGATGTGCGTGCCACCGCGCCCGGCATGTTCGCCACGCAGTAATGCAGAACGCCGTCCACCTCATAGATCGGGTCCTGATGCGTCGTGGCGTGCGACGTCTCAAAGCAGCCACCCTGATCGATCGCCACATCGACCAGAGCCGATCCGGGCATCATCGTCGACAGTTGGGCGCGTGACACCAGCTTGGGTGCAGCGGCGCCGGGGATCAGGACCGCGCCGACGACCATGTCGGCGGTCGGCAGCAGATCGGCGATGGCGCCGGCGCTGGAATACTGCGTAGACAGCTTGCCCATGAAAATGTCGTCCAGCCACGACAGCCGCGCGATCGAGCGGTCAAGGATCGTGACGTTCGCCCCCATCCCCACGGCCACGCGCGCCGCCGCCGTGCCGACGACGCCACCGCCGATGATGACGACATTGGCAGGACGCACGCCCGGCACGCCGCCCAGCAGAACCCCGCGCCCGCCATTGGCCTTCTGCAGGGTCCACGCGCCCATCTGGGGGGCAAGCCGTCCGGCGACCTCGGACATCGGCGCCAGAAGCGGCAGGCCGCCGCGCATGTCCGTCACCGTTTCATACGCGATGGCCGTCACGCCGGACGCCAGCAGATCGCGGGTCTGATCGGGGTCGGGGGCAAGGTGAAGATAGGTGAACAGCACCTGCCCGCGGCGCAGCATCTGCCGTTCGACCGCCTGCGGTTCCTTGACCTTGACGATCATGTCCGACGCGTCAAAGACCGCCTTTGCGTCGGGCGCGATCTGCGCGCCCTGAGCGGTATAGTCACCATCGGTGAACCCGGCGCCGTCCCCCGCCAGCGTTTCGATCAGCACCTCGTGCCCGCGTCGCGTCAGCTCTCCCACCGCGTCGGGCGTCAGGCCCACGCGAAACTCCTGAGGCTTGATTTCCTTTGGACATCCGACCTTCATCGCTTCCTCCGTTCGCTGAAGTCGTCATTGACCGATCGTGACACGCGGACCGGGGAGGATTTGTGTTATCTGGGGGACGGTCCTAGGCTGCGGGGAAAGAAACGCGCGTCAGACCCCGTCGCGAAAGGAAAAAATTCGACAATGGATCACATGGACGCAACCGACCGCCGCATTCTTTCGGTGCTGCAGAAAGAGGGGCGGATCAGCAATGCCGACCTTGCCAACCGCGTGAACCTGTCGGCCAGCGCCTGCCACCGCCGCGTGCAGAGGCTGGAGGAGGCGGGCTTCATCGCGGGCTATGTCGCCCTCTTGGACCCGCGCAGTCTGGGACGCACGACGACGGTGTTCGTTGAAATCACGCTGTCAGGGCAGGCGGACGAACTGCTGGACCGGTTCGAAAAGGCGGTGCGCGCGATCCCAGACGTGATGGAATGTCACCTGATGGCAGGGTCAGCAGACTACCTGCTGAAGGTCGCGGCGCGGGACACCGACGACTTTGCCCGCATCCACCGCCAAAGCCTCGCCAAACTGCCCGGGGTGGCGCAGATGCACTCATCCTTTTCGTTGAAAACCGTGTTGTTCACCACCGCGCTGCCGGTGTAATCGCGGGTCATGAACCGCCGCCATCTTCTTTCGCTGCTGCCAGTTCTGGCCGCGACCCCCGTCCTTGCGCAAAGCCCCGCCGGCCCCCCGGGACGAAAGCGCCGAGAGCGTCCACCGCCCGAACAGATCAAGGACCCGCGCGCGACGGAATTTCTGTTCGGCCCGCCGGAACATCAGTGGCGTATCCTTGTGGGCCTGCCGGACGCGCCCCCGCCGCCGGATGGGTATTCGGTTATCTTCTCATTGGACGGGGATACGACGTTTCCAGCCCTTTGGAACCACCGCGCGGCTCGCGCGCCTGAAGCGCCCGTCATCCTGTTCGCTATCACCTATCCGGGCGAAAACCGGCGTTGGTACGATCTGACCTCTCGCGCGATGTCGCCCACCCAGCCGATCGAAGGGCAGCGCCGCGCACCGACCGACCGGTCGACCGGGGGGCGCGATGCATTCCTGTCGATGATCGGCGACGACCTGCTGCCGGAACTGGCCCGCAGGCACCCGATCAACACCAGTGACATGACGCTTTACGGCCATTCGCTTGGCGGTCTTTTCGTCATGCACACGCTGTTGACGCGGCCCCATCTATTCGCGCGCTACGTCGCCGCCGACCCGTCGCTCTGGTGGAACGCCGGAGAGACGCAGCGCGAGACCGAAACCTTCGCGGGCGGCGTCATCGCCACTGGTCGACCCATCGATCCGGCGATCAGGCTGCTGGTCGCCAAGTCCGGCCAGCCGGCACCGGGCCGCAACGATGACATGGCTGATTATGTCGACCAGCTGTCCCGGATCGCCGGGCTTGATGTCACCTATCACCCCTATCCAAAGGAAGGTCACGGATCGCTGATCGGCCCGACCACGGCGGATGCCTTGGACCTGCATCTGGCGCGATAGGGGCGGCACGGACGCAAAGAAAAACCCCCGCGACGGATCGCAGGGGTTTTAAAAGACCCTCAAGGGCTCGCTTGCGCCTTACAGCGCGCCTTCGCGCTGTGCCTTTTTACGGGCCAGCTTACGGGCGCGGCGGACGGCTTCTGCCTTTTCACGGGCTTTCTTGACCGACGGCTTCTCGAAATGTTGCTTCAGCTTCATCTCGCGGAAGACACCTTCGCGCTGAAGTTTTTTCTTCAGGGCACGGAGCGCCTGTTCGACGTTGTTATCGCGAACGCTTACCTGCATGTGGTTGTCACCACCTTCCTAGGTTAGAGTTAAAGTCTTGCAGGACGCAGCCCTATAGCAGCGCGGGGGAAGGCTGTCCATCAACTTTCGGCGAAGGAGTCTGCCATGACCACCACCACTGAAGATCACGCCCAGCCGGCGCCACAGGGCAGCCAAAGCGACCAGTTGATCCGTGCGGCGCTGGTCCATGTGCCCTTCGACGGCATGAACCACCGCGCGTTGGCCGCGGGCGCCAAGGACGTCGGGATATCGCCACCACTGATCCGGGTTCTGGTGCCCGACGGGGGCGCGGGTCTTGCCGCCGCCTATCACCGTCAGGGCGATGCGGCGCTGGCGGAATGGATGGCGGCGCAACCCAAGCAGGGCTCGATTCGCACGCGCGTCGCGGACGCGATCTGGAAGCGGCTGGAGCTGGCGGACCGCGAACTCGTCCGGGCGGGGGCCGCGACGATGGCGTTGCCGCAGAACAGCATTCAGGGCGGGCGTCTGGTTTGGGAAACGGCCGATACGATCTGGAACGGACTTGGCGACACGTCCGATGATGTCAGCTGGTGGACCCGACGGGCTACGTTGGCGTCGGTGTGGGGTGCCGTCGTGCTGTATTGGCTGGGGGACGCGTCGGACGGGCGGGCCGACACCCGCGCGTTCATTGATCGCCGAATCGAAGAGGTGATGCAGATCGAAAAGTTCAAGGCATCCGCCCGCAAGGTGCCCGGTGTCAGCGCCCTCACGAACCTTGCGACCGGTTGGATCAAGCGCCCCCACGACCGTGCAGGCGAACATCCGGGCCATGTTGCCCACCCTGCAAAAGGAACCCCCGCATGAGCCTGCCACAGGAAATGGACGCGATGGAAATCGCGTCCCCCGGCGGCCCCGAAGTGTTGACCGCGACCCGTCTTCCCTTGCCGATCCCCGGACAAGGCCAGATCCTGATCCGCGTTGCATGGGCGGGCGTGAACCGCCCGGACGTGCTTCAGCGCAAAGGCGTCTATCCCCCGCCGCCCGGTGCGTCCGACCTTCTGGGGCTCGAGGCGTCGGGCACCATCGCCGCTGTCGGCCCCGGCGTGCATCGCTGGCGCGAAGGGGATCAGGTCTGTGCCCTGCTGCCCGGTGGCGGGTACGCGGAATACGCGCTGTGCCCCGCACACCACGCGCTGCCCGTGCCCAAGGGGCTATCCCTGCGAGAGGCGGCGTGCCTGCCCGAAACCTGCTTCACCGTCTGGTCGAATATCGTCATGCGCGGCGGACTTAAGGCGGGTGAGCGGTTTCTGGTTCACGGCGGCTCATCCGGGATCGGGACGACCGCCATTCAGATCGCGCACGCGCTGGGCGCGCGGGTCTGGGCCACCGCCGGATCGGACGACAAATGCGCGGCCTGCGAACGTCTGGGCGCGACGGCCATCAACTATCGCACGCAGGATTTCGTGAAGGTGCTGCAACAGGCGGGGGGGGCTGACGTCATTCTGGATATGGTCGGGGGCGACTACATCGACCGCGACCTGAAGGCGCTGGCCGATGACGGGCGGCTGGTCTTCATCGCGTTTCTGGGCGGGCCTCAGGCCACGGTCAATTTTGCACAGGTGATGATGCGGCGCTTGACGATCACCGGCTCGACCCTTCGGCCGCAGTCGGACCTGGCCAAGGCCCGCATCGCCGAACAGCTGCTGACCCATGTCTGGCCGATGATCGAGGCGGGCAAGCTGCACCCCGTGATGGACCGCGAGTATGCGCTGCGTGATGTCAGCGCGGCCCACACCCGCATGGAAGATGGCGATCACATCGGCAAGATCGTGCTGCAGGTGGCGGGCGGCTGAGGGACCGGCGGGGGGGGGGCCGTCAGACCTGAACGGCCTGACGCTGCTGCTCTCCGACACCGAAGACCTTCTTGTAATGCGCGATATGGTCGCCAGGGCCGGTCGCTTTCTCGGGGTTGTCCGACAGCTTCACGGTCGGCTCTCCGTTCGCGGCGACGGCCTTGCAGACCAGACTGAACGGGGCCAGCCCATCATTCGGCACCAGCCCCCGGAAATCGTTGGTCAGCAGTGTGCCCCAGCCAAAGCTGGCCTTCACCCGGCCATTGAAGCGGTGGAACAGGTCCGAAATCTCGGCCACGTCCAAGCCGTCCGAAAAGATGACGAGCTTGCTGCGCGGATCCTCGCCCCGGCTTTCCCACCACTTGATGGCGTATTCCGTCGTGGCCACCGGGTCCCCGGAATCGACCCGGATGCCGGTCCAGCCTGCCAGCCAATCCGGCGCACCGTCCAGGAACCCGCGCGTGCCGTAGGTGTCGGGCAGGATAATGCGCAGGTTTCCTTCGTGCTCTTCCTGCCACTCCGCCAGAACGCGGTACTGCGATTGCAGAAGTTCCTCATCGGTCTTGGCCAGCGCGGCATAGACCATCGGCAGTTCATGGGCGTTCGTGCCGATCGCCTCGATATCGCGGCGCATGGCGATCAGACAGTTCGACGTGCCGATGAAGCGTTCGCCCAACCCCTCGATCATCGCCTGCACGCACCAGTCCTGCCACAGAAAGCTGTGGCGGCGGCGGGTGCCGAAATCGGCGATGCGCAGGTCGGGGCCAAGCGCGCGCAGCGATTCGATCTTTTCCCAGACGCGGGTCATGGCGCGGGCATACAGCACCTGCAGCTCGAACCGCCCCATGTCCTTCAGAACCGCGCGGGACCGCAGTTCCATGATGATCGCCAGCGCGGGAATTTCCCACAGCATCACCTCGGGCCACTTGCCCTCGAACGTCAGCTCATACTGGCCGTCACGTTTTTCCAGGTGATACGGGGGCAGTTGCAGGTTCTCCAGAAACTCCATGAAATCCGGGCGGAACATCTGGCGCTTGCCATAGAACGTATTGCCGCGAAGCCACGTGCTCTCGCCGCGCGTCAGGCGCAGGTCGCGCACGGCGTCCAGCTGTTCGCGCAGTTCACCCTCGTCGATGACATCGGCCAGCCGGATGGATTTCGACCGGTTGATCAGGCTGAACGTCACATCGATATCGGGGCGGTTCCGAAACACCGACTGGCACATCAGCAGCTTGTAGAAGTCGGTGTCGATCAGTGACCGCACGATCGGATCGATCTTCCATTTGTGGTTATAGACGCGGGTCGCAATATCTACGGTCGGGATCATCATGCGACAGACACTCCGGCAGCGGTCATGGCGGACAGGGCGGCGTCGCGCGACCTGTTCAGGTCGATGGCGCGCGTGGCGGCGGTCAGAACGGTGGCCTTGAAGCCAAGCCGCCGGGCATCCTGCGCCGACCACGCGACGCAGAAATCCAGTGCGAGGCCCACGAACGTCAGATCATCCAGCCCGCGTTCGCGCAGATAACCCGCCAGCCCGGTCGGCGTCTTGTGGTCATTTTCAAAGAACGCGGAATAGCTGTCGACCTCGGGGCGGAACCCTTTGCGCAGGATCATGTCGGCGGGCGCGCGGGCAAGGCCCGGATGAAACTCGGCCCCCGGGGTGCCGATGACGCAATGGCGTGGCCACAGGACCTGCGGGCCATAGGGCATTTCAGTCACCGAATAAGGAGCGGCGCCGGGGTGGTTGTCGGCAAAGCTGGCGTGGTCAGTCGGATGCCAGTCCTGCGTCAGCACGACCGCGTCAAAGTCGGGCATCAGATCGTTGATCGGGGCCACGATGGCGTCGCCGTCGGGGACGGCAAGCGCCCCCCCGGGGCAGAAGTCGATCTGCATGTCGATGACGATCAGGGCGCGCATCAGAAACTATCCTTCAAGATCTGACACTTTCGGTCAGGTCCGAACCCTAGAAAGCACGCACGGTTGCGTCAATCAGATGGCGGGGATAATTGGA
This sequence comes from Paracoccus denitrificans, assembly GCA_003240735.1. GTDB lineage: Bacteria > Pseudomonadota > Alphaproteobacteria > Rhodobacterales > Rhodobacteraceae > Paracoccus > Paracoccus denitrificans_A. The sequence continues at coordinate 234,633 of QFNE01000002.1, forward strand.
CGCGATGCTGACCGTCGCCGCCCTTTACCAGTTTGCGCCGTTCCCGGACCCCGCTGCATTGCGGGGCCCGATGCTGCGCGCGTGCGAGGATGGGGGCGTCAAGGGCACGCTGATTTTGGCGCGCGAAGGGATCAACGGCACCATCGCCGGCCCCCGCGAGGGGATCGACGCGGTGTTGGCCCATATCCGCAGCCTGCCGGGATGTGCGGGGCTCGTCTGGAAGGAAAGCACCGCTGACACGATGCCATTCGGGCGCATGAAGGTTCGCATCAAGGCGGAAATCGTGACGATGGGCCAGCCCGACGTGGACCCGACCGCCAATGTCGGGAACTACGTCGCGCCCGCCGACTGGAACGACCTGATCGCCCAGCCCGACGTCGTTCTGATCGACACCCGCAATGATTATGAGGTCGCCATCGGCACCTTCCGTGGTGCCATCGACCCCGGCACCCGGTCGTTTCGCGATTTCCCCGCGTGGTGGCAGGAAAATGCGCCGCGCTTCGAAGGCAAGCGCGTGGCGATGTTCTGCACCGGCGGTATCCGCTGCGAAAAGTCCACGAACTACCTGATGTCGCAGGGCGTCGATCAGGTGTTCCACCTGCAGGGCGGCATCTTGAAATACCTGGAGGACGTGCCCCCGACCGACAGCACCTGGGACGGTGCGTGTTTCGTCTTTGATCAACGCGTCAGCCTGACCCACGGGCTGCAGCCGGGCGGCCACGTCATGTGCCACGCCTGCCGCCGTCCGCTGACCACCGCCGACACCCAGCGCCCGGAATATGAAGAGGGCGTCCGCTGCCACCACTGCACGGACGAATATTCCGACGCCGACCGCGACCGGTTCCGCGAACGCCAGCGTCAGTTCGAACGAGGCGAATTCCTTGGCTGAGGCAGACCAGCCGACGCCGATGATGGCGCAGTATCTGGGCATCCGGGACGCCAATCCCGGCGCGCTTCTGTTCTATCGCATGGGCGATTTCTACGAGATGTTCTTTGAGGACGCGGTGGCGGCATCCGCCGCGCTGGACATCGCGCTGACGAAACGCGGCACACATGCGGGCCAGCCGATCCCCATGTGCGGCGTCCCGGTCCATGCCGCCGAAAGCTATCTGCTGACGCTGATCCGCAAGGGCTTTCGCGTGGCCATCGCCGAACAGATGGAGGACCCGGCTGAGGCGAAGAAGCGCGGCAGCAAATCCGTCGTTGCCCGCGATGTCGTGCGTCTTGTGACCCCCGGCACCCTGACCGAGGAATCCCTGCTGGAGGCGCGGCGTCACAACTTTCTGGCCGCCTTCGCCACCGTCCGCGACGACAGCGCGCTGGCGTGGGTCGATATCTCCACCGGAGAGTTTCGCGTCGCGCCCTGTTCGCTGACGCGGCTGGCCCCGGAACTTGCCCGCCACGCGCCGCGCGAATTGCTGTCCGTTGACGGCTCGCGTCTGGACGACATCGCGGCCGATGCTGGCGTGGCGCTGACCGAACTGTCGGCGGCGAGTTTCGATTCCCAGGGGGGCGCGCGGCGCGTAGCCGCGCTGTATCAGGTCGAAACGCTGGACGGGTTCGGCACCTTCAGCCGGGCCGAGCTGTCGGCGATGGGCGCCATCGTCGATTATCTGGAACTGACCCAGCGCGGCCGTATGCCACGCCTTGCCCCGCCGGTGCGCGAAACCGGGGGCGGGTCGATGCAGATCGACGCCGCCACCCGGCGCAATCTGGAACTGACGCAGGCCTTGACAGGGGGGCGTGACGGCAGCCTGTTGGCCGCCATCGACCGCAGCGTGACGGCACCGGGCGCGCGACTGCTGGAACGCCGCATCAGTGCGCCGTCGCGGGATCTGGACGAAATCCGCGCGCGCCATGACGGGGTCGCGCGGTTGTTCGACGATCAGCGTTTGACAGTCGATCTGCGCGACGCGCTGGCCGGGGTGCCTGATATGGACCGCGCGGTGTCGCGACTGGCGCTGGACCGGGGCGGGCCGCGCGATCTGGGCGCCATCCGCGCGGGGCTGGCGGCGGCGGCACGCATCGCGGCGCTGATCCCTGATGATGCGCCGGGTATTCTGACGAATGCCGCGCGGAACCTGCTGGGCCATGACATGCTGGTCGGTCTGCTGGAAGCGGCCTTGGTGGCAGAACCCCCGCTGCTGGCGCGTGACGGCGGGTTCGTGGCGACTGGCCACGACGCCGATCTGGACGAAACCCGGGCGCTGCGCGACGAAGGGCGGGGCGTCATTGCGCGGATGCAGGCCGATTACGTTGCCGATACCGGCGTTTCCAGCCTGAAGATCAAGCACAACAACGTGCTGGGTTACTTCATCGAAACCACCGCCACGCATGCCGAACGCATGCTGGCCTCGCCACTGAATGAACGATTCATTCACCGTCAGACGACGGCCAACCAGATCCGCTTCACCACCGTGGCGCTGTCGGAACTGGAAACCCGCATCCTGAATGCCCGCGACCGCGCGCTGGAGATCGAGCGTGAGGTGTTTTCCCGCCTGCGCGCCGCCGTGCTGGATGCCGCACCGGCCATCGGGCAGGCCGCGCGCGCGCTTGCCGAAATCGACGTGGCCGCGGCGTTCGCCGATCTGGCGCTGGGGCAGGGGTGGACGCGCCCTGCACTCGACACCTCTCGCGCGTTCGAGGTTGAGGGCGGCCGTCACCCGGTCGTCGAACTGGCGCTGGCCCGCAAGGGGCAGACGTTCGTCGCCAACGACTGCGCGCTGACGACGGGCGACACGCCCGCGATCTGGCTGCTGACCGGACCCAACATGGCCGGGAAATCGACATTCCTGCGCCAGAACGCCCTGATCGCGGTCCTCGCGCAGGCCGGATCGTTCGTGCCGGCGACCCGGGCACATCTGGGCCTTGTCACGCAGCTTTTCAGTCGCGTCGGTGCGGCGGACGATCTGGCGCGCGGTCGGTCCACCTTCATGGTCGAGATGGTCGAAACCGCCGCGATCCTCAATCAGGCTGACGCGGGCGCGCTGGTCATTCTGGACGAGATCGGGCGCGGCACGGCGACATGGGACGGGCTGTCGATCGCGTGGGCGGTGCTGGAATATCTGCACGGCCACAACCGCTGCCGCGCATTGTTTGCCACCCATTACCACGAAATGACGACGCTTGCCGGACGGCTGGATGGCGTCGAAAATGCCACCGTTGCCGTGCGGGAATGGGACGGCGAAGTGATTTTCCTGCACGAGGTCCGCAAGGGCGCCGCCGACCGCAGCTATGGCGTGCAGGTCGCCCGTCTGGCAGGCCTTCCGGCTGAGGTGGTCGAGCGTGCGCGCGATATCCTTGCCGCGCTGGAGGAAGGTGGCCGCGACGGCGGCAAGCGACCCGCCGCCCTAATCGACGATCTGCCCCTGTTTCGCAGTGCGCCGCCCATGGCCGCACCTGCGCCGGTTCGCGTATCCGCCGTCGAGGCGCGGTTGAAGTCCGTCCATCCCGACAGCCTGACGCCGCGCGATGCGCTTGATCTGGTCTATGAGCTGATCGGCGCCTTGCCCCGGAAATGAAAAAGGGCGGCCCCGTGGGACCGCCCGATCATTCCGTTCAGGCGCGCCTTAGCGCTTTTCGTCGTCGCTGTCGTCTTCGTCCGCGTCGGGCAGGTTGAAGAAGCTGTCGGCGTCCAGATCCGCCTCTTGCCGCTTGGGTTCGTCATCGCGCAGGCTGAAGTTTTCCAGACCCGCGATGGCCGAGGGCAGGCGCGGTTCATCCGACATCGAGAGGCTGTTTTCCGTCGACACCAGCTTGCGGCGTTCGTCGTCGGTCATCACCTCGGACGTCTTGGCCTTGGCGGCCTTCTGAACGGCGGCGTCCAGTTCGGTCTGGCGGCACAGACCCAGCGCGACCGGGTCGATCGGCGTGATGTTCTGGATGTTCCAGTGCGTCCGGTCGCGGATCGCGGCGATGGTCGGCTTGGTCGTGCCGATCAGCTTGGAAATCTGCGCGTCGGCCAGTTCGGGGTGGAACTTGACCAGCCACAGGATAGCCGCCGGACGATCCTGACGTTTCGACAGCGGGGTATAGCGCGGACCACGACGCTTCTCCTCGCCCTCGGCGGCGGGGTTGTTCTTCAGCTTCATCCGGTACGCCGGGTCTTTCTGACCCTTGTCGATCTCGACCTGATCAAGCTGGTTGTGACCGATGGGGTCGAACCCTTTCACGCCGGTCGCCACGTCGCCATCGGCGATGCCCTGGACTTCCAGCTCGTGCATGCCGCAGAAATCCGCGATCTGCTTGAAGCTGAGCGTGGTGTTGTCGACCAGCCAGACGGCGGTGGCCTTGGCCATCAGCGGCTTGTTCATCGATTGCTCCTTCGCAATATCTTTTTCGTCCGGGAAACCGGGGCGGCCGGGAGGCCATTCCTCAATTTCAGGGGGGAATTGAATTGATATATAATCTGCAGACTTTCGGGATGAAACCCCCTTTTGGCGTGACGATGCCGTGGCGGGCAGGTTATTCGGATGCCATGAAAGCAATACTTGCCCTCGTCCTTGGCCTGACCTTGGCGGCCCTCGCTGTTCCTGCTGCTGCGCGCGACGTGGCGGGGCGGTTCGACTACTATGTCCTGTCGCTCAGCTGGTCGCCCACATGGTGCGCCACGGATGGTCAGACCGGCGACAATGCGCAGTGCGACACAGGGCGCAGGACGGCGTTCGTGGTGCACGGGCTTTGGCCGCAATATGAACGGGGCTGGCCCGCAGATTGCGCCACGACCGAACGGCCGCCGTCACGGCGCCAGACACAGGCGATGGCCGATATCATGGGGTCGGGCGGGCTGGCGTGGTATCAGTGGAACAAGCATGGCCGTTGCGCCGGCCTAAGTGCGGCTGATTACTTCCAGACCGTCCGCGACGCGGCGGCGGTTGCCACGGTCCCGGAGGTGCTGCGCCGGCTGCCCCGCGACGTCACGCTGTCCAAGGCGGTCATCGAAGATGCGTTCATCGACGCCAATCCCGACATGACCCGTGACGGCATCACGGTGTCCTGTCAGGGACCCCGTCTGGACGAGGTGCGCATCTGCCTGACCCGTGACCTGAAACCCCGTGCCTGTGCGCCTGACGCGCAACGCGACTGTTCGCGCACCATGCTGCTGGAGGCGCCGCGCTGAACGCGTTTGCGCGATGTCGCTTTCGGCTTCCGGAATGTCGCGCCCGCTCTACGACCTGGCGGTGCCGCCGTGCAATCTCGGCCACGGACGCGAACAGGAGTAGCGCATGAAGACCCACGTCAAAGCCCTTGTCGTCGGCGGCGGTGCCGTTGGTTGCGGCATCCTGCTGGCCCTTGCCCGTCGCGGCTGGGACACCATGCTGGTCGAACGCGACGAGTTGACGGCGGGCAGCACGTGGCACGCGGCGGGGCTGCTGCCCTTGTTCAACATGAACTATGCCACGACCCACATTCACGACTATTCGGTCAAGCTGTATTCCCGGCTTGAGGAAGAGACCGGCCTGAACGCGGGCTTTACCCGTTGCGGCAACCTGCGCATGGCGCAGACCGACGCGCGGATGGACGAATACCAGCTTTATTCCTCGACCGCCGAGACGGTGGGGATCGAGCATGTGTTCCTGACCCCGGATGAAATCAAGCAGCGCTGGCCCCTGCTGCGCACCGACGATCTGAAAGGCGCGCTGTTCCACCCGACCGATGGCTACATCAACCCCGCCGACGTGACGCAGGCCATGGCCAAGGGGGCGCGCATGGCGGGCGCCACGATCGAACGCAAGGTGCAGGTGAACGGCTATCGCTGGACCGGGGCCGAGTGGGTCGTGACCTGCGAACGCATGGTCGAACGTGGCGGCAACCTCGTGCCCTCGGGCGAGACATTCGAGATTACGGCCGAACATGTGGTCACGGCGACCGGCAACCACGCACAGCGCACCGCGCGTCTTTTGGGCATCAAGATCCCTGCGATCCCGGTCGAACACCAGTATATCGTGACCGAACCTGATCCCGCGCTGGTGGCGTGGCGGGCGGCTGGTCACCCCGAGCACCCTGTCCTGCGCGACGCGGATGCCAAGTGGTATGTCCGTGAAGAACGCGGCGGCTGGATCCTTGGCCCTTATGAGCGCAATGCGCCGGCCCGCTTCCTTTACGATGTTCCGGAAAGCTTCCGCGCGGACCTGTTCGCGCTGGATCTGGAACGGATCGAAGAAGAATACATGTCGATGATCCACCGGATCCCTTCGTCGGAAACCGTGGGGCTGAAGGACGATTACAACGGTCCGATCTGTTACACCCCTGACGGCAACCCGCTGGTCGGTCCTGCGCCGGGTCTGCGCAACATGTGGCTGGCCGAAGGTTTCAGCTTCGGCATCACGGCGGCAGGCGGGACAGGTCACTACCTTGCGCAGCTGATGGTCGACGGCGAGGCCGACATCGACATGGCGTCGCTGGACCCGCGCCGCTTTGGCGGCTGGATGACGACCGAATACGCCGCCCGCAAGAATGAAGAAGCGTATGAGCACGTCTTCATCCTGCACCATCCGGATGAGGAACGCCCCGCCGCCCGCCCATTGCGCACGGCCCCTGCTTATGACCGCCAGATCGCGCTTGGCGCCCAGATGGGTCAGGTGAACGGCTGGGAACGGCCGAACTACTATGCGCCCGAGGGGTTCAATGACCACGATTCGCGCAGCTTCCGGCGCGGCGGCTGGTGGCAACACGCAGTCGATGAGGCCCGCGCGATCCGTGAAACGGCCGGCGTCATCGATGCATCGGCCTTCACCAAACATCGTGTGTCTGGCCCCGGCGCGACCGCGTTTCTGGACTGGTTCACCACCAACAAGCTGCCCAAGGTCGGCCGGATCAACCTGACCTATGCGCTGACCGATGCAGGCACGACGCGCACCGAATACACCATCGTCCGGCTGGCAGAAGACGATTATTACATCATCTCTGCCGGCGCATGGACCGCGTATGACGGCGATTTCCTGCGTCAATCCGCGACCGACGCCGAGGCTGAATTCGGGCGCATCGATATCCAGGACGTCACGACCCAGTGGGGCGTCTTTGCGCTTGCCGGCCCGAACAGCCGCGCGATTCTGGCCGACATGATCCGCGATGCCGACCCCTCGACGGCCCTGACGAACAAGCGCTTTCCCTGGCTTTCGGTGCGCGAGATCGAATTGGGCATGGTTCCAGTGCGCGCGATCCGTGTGGCCTATACCGGCGAACTTGGATGGGAACTTCACCACCCGATCGAGATGGGCCGCCATCTGTGGGACAAGCTGCTGGAGGCCGGCGCACAGCATGGTCTGAAACCCGTAGGCGCGCGCGCCCAAAACTGGCTGCGTCAGGAAAAATCCTATCGCGCGTTTGGGACTGAACTTGGCCGCGATGCAACGCCGCTGGAGGCCGGCCTTGACCGCTTTGTCGAGCTGGAAAAGGACTTTCGCGGCAAGCAGGCGATGCTCGACAAGGGCATCCGCGCGATGTGCGTGACGGTCCTGATTGATGGCCCTGCTGACGCCGACCCATGGGGACGCGAGGCATTGTTGAAGGACGGCGTTAAGGTCGGCCGACTGACGTCGGGTGGCCACTCCGTCGGCTTCGGAAAATCCATCGGCATGGGCTATGTGACGCCTGAGCTTGCGTCCCCCGGCACCAAGCTGAAGGTGCGGATGCAGGGCCAGCTGTGGGATGCCGAGGTGACCGAAGACAGCCCCTATGACCCTGAAAACGCCCGCATCCGCGTCAACGGCTGATAACTGATCATCACAAGCCGTAGATGATCACCTCATTGCGCCTGGGCGGGGAAACCCGCCTTGGTATCGCGCGTTTCACGCTCGCAGATGAACCATCAGAAAGAGGCCAAGATGCGCCCCCTCAAGTTGCTTACCCTTGCCGCCACCCTTGGTGCGGCCCTGATCGCTGCCCCCGCCTTTGCCCAATCCGCCCCGCGCGACACCGCCACCGAAGAAGCCAATCGCAAGCTTGTGGTCGATTTCTATGACGGCTTCTTCAACAAGCATGACGTCGAGAATAGCGCGCGGGTCGTGGCCGACTCCTATAAACAGCACAACCCGAATGTGCCGGACGGCAAAGCGCCGTTCGTGTCCTATTTCACCGATTTCTTCAAGAAAAACCCCGAGTCGCGCGCCAAGATCGTGCAAAGCGCGGCTGACGGCGATCTCGTGTGGCTGCATATTCATTCGACTGACGGTGCCGAGGATCGCGGGCGCGCGATCGTGGATATCTTCCGGGTCGAAGATGGCAAGATCGTCGAACACTGGGACGTTATTCAAGAGGTCCCCGAGACCTCGGCCAACGATAACACGATGTTCTGAAAGCACGGCCGCCGGTCTTCAAGTCCGGCGCCTTTTTTCTGTGAACGACAGCGCTGCAGGCGTCATAAAGGCAGTGTGGAGGCTGGGGCGTCAGGTCAGTCGCTGCCCAGATCGTTCAGGACCTTGCTGGACGGGGCGAAGAATGAAACGCCCGTCACAGCTGTCGATACATCCAGAATGCGGTCGTGAAGACCCGGCGGGTCCCCAATGAACATGCGCTCGATCATCTTGGCCGTTACGTCCGGGTTGCGCGAATATCCAATGAACTGCGTTCCAAACTCGCCAGCCGCGGGGCTGCCAAACGGCATGTTGTCCCGCAGTATATCGTGTTCAGTCCCGTCGTCGTCGGTGATGGTGCAAAGGGTCTTATGGGCCTTCTGCTGATCCTTTCCGGCATCAGGCAGTTCGACGTCCTCCAGCTTTGTGCGCCCAATCACCGCCTCCTGTTTCTCAATCCCGAATTCTTTCCAGGCCTTCAGATCGTGAAGGTATTTCTGGATGGTGACGTAGCTGCCACCCTGAAAGTCCTTGTCTTCACTGCCGACGATGGACGAATTGGGCAAGTTCTGGCCGACCGGATTGGCAGAGCCATCGACGAACCCCAACAGATCGCGCGCGTCGAAGTAGCGAAAGCCGAAGACCTCGTCTTCGACCGTCAGCCCGGCTTCCGCCTGATCAAGAAGCAGCCTTTCCAGCTCAAAGCACATGTCCTGACGGTTCGCGCGGATGTGCAGCAGGATATCGCCCGGGGTTGACGGGGCGGTGTGCTTGTCACCTTTCACCTCGGCAAAGGGGGTCAACTGCTGGGGCCGCTTATGCGGCGACAGGCGATCCCAGAGGTCTGCGCCGATGCCCACGACGCAGGACAATTTGGCATCCAGATCGCGAAATCCGACCGACTTCACCGCATCTTCGACGCCGCCGATCAACTTTCGGGCGCTTTTCAGTGCCGTGTCATCACGGTCCACATTCAGCGTCAGAAAGATTGCAAACCGGGACAGCGGGGCGTCGATGCTTTGAACGTCGATAGGAACGCGGTCCCATTGGGGCAGTGGCATGATCGGCTCCGACATATGCGTGGCAAGCACAATGGAAGCCCGCCAAGTCGGATTAGTCAACCGACCGGTGCCGGGCCGGCGAACGCATCATCCGCGGCGAAGAAGCGTGATGGCGTTTGCATAGCCGGATGTGGTTGGCGTGGACGTGGTCAGTGATGCCCGCAGCACAAATCGATCGATCAGCTTGTCCAGCTTGGCCGGGTCCGTCAGCTGTGCAAATCCGTCGGCGCCGAACATCTTTGCGGCGGCAGCCTGATATTCCTGCACCTGCCGTTCCACTGGAAGCTTGGCGTAGGCCGCGCTGAACCCGAACGCCCCATCCACAACCTTCCGAAGCGGGGTCGACCCCATCACGGTATACCACTTGGTCGCGTCAGAGCCGGGCGCGCTGGCCAAGGCCGCCAGTTCACGTTTTCCATTCATCGCAAGTCGCAGGGTCGTGTCGCTGTCCCCAACGCGCGCCTCGAACACGGCCGACAGATGCTTGCTCAGCAACGCGTCGATCTTGGCGGCGTCAGGGGCTTTGGGAGAGGGGGTGCCGAACCCCAGATCCTTCGCCATCGCCAGATACCGCTTGTCGGACAAGCGGTTCGCCAGCGACTTCGGGTCAGTCGTGTCCGATTGCAGAACCTTGATCAGAAACGACTTGCTAGCGATGTCTGCTTCCAGGCCATACGTCTCAAGTGCGGTTTTCAGCAGACGGTAATCGCCCACCAGCTTTTCGGCGCTGTCCGTGACAGCCAACTTCTGCCGCGCGTGATTCTGCTGCTGTTTGACGCCCGCCTCGTTGCCGACAATCATGCGCTGCGCGGCGGCGGTTCGCGTCAGAACGCGCCAGCCCGCCAAACCCGATTGACCGGTGACGATCTGATAGCTCATCTCATCCTTTCCACGCCAACATGCGCGCCTCTCGGGATAACAGCGGGCGCAAGCGACGCAGGGTCTGATAGAAGTTGCCTTCAATCGCCGCCTCGGTCGCGGCGGCCAGAATGGACCGGCTGTCGCGATCCTCGAAGACTTGGGACAGCTGTTCGATCCCCTGGATTACTTGCGCGCGCCCCTCGGCAGGGTCTGCATCGCCCGACAGGATCAGCTGCGCGACATAGCAGACCCGTGCCACCGGGCTGTTCGCGTGTCTGGGATGGATGGCGTCCTTCAGGCGCAGGATGTTGGCGTTGGGTGTCTTGATCGCGATGCTGGCGCGTCGATCACCGTTTTCAATGACCGCGCCATTGATCAGCACCCGCTCATTCGGGGCGAGCTTCAGGACCAGACCGCTCACGGGTTCACCTCGCCACGCAGGCCACGCATCATGGACATGTTGACGTCGATCAGTGGCTGGATGCTGGCCTCTTTTGCGGCCACTCTGAGACCGTGGCGAATGGAAAAGATGGCAAGTGAAATCAGACTGGCTTTCAACGCATCAGGTAGTTGATTTCCCTCATGCGCAAGGTCGGCGGCCAGCGTCGACCAAAGTTCGGTATTCAGGTGGACAGCGGTCTTCGCGGCGGGGCCGTGCCCAGTTGGATCAGCCTGCGACAGCAGGCGCGTGACGCGCGCGAAGGCGTTGTATTCCGTGTCGCGGTGCGTGGCGACAGCGCCAAACCGTTCTGACGCGCGCTGAAAGGCTGCTGCGGACATTTTCGACCTCTTATCGTTCTGACAAGGTAAGGTGGGGCGCAGTTACGCGCCCCACTGCGTTGCGCTTAGCGGAACAGCGACAGAATCGACTGCGGCGCCTGGTTGGCAATCGAAAGCGCCTGAATCCCCAGCTGCTGCTGGGTCTGCAGGGCCTGCAGACGCGCCGACGCCTCTTCCATGTTCGTGTCGACCAAGGCACCGACGCCCGAGGTCATCGCGTCAGACAACTTCGAGATGAAGTTGGACTGAATCTCGACCCGCTTTGCGGCGGAGCCGTACTGCTGCGAGGCGGTGGTCGCCGACGCGATCATGGTGTTGATCGATTCCAGCGCTGCCGCTGCATCCGTCGACACATCCAGTGTCGCCAGATCAGCAAGGGCACCTGCCTCTGACAGATCAGTCAGGGTCACGGCAATCTTGCCCGGCAGCGTCGCGTCCGTCGTGTCCCCCTTCATCGAGGCCAACACGTTGTAAGACGTGGCAGACCCGTTCACCAGGTTGGCCCCGTTGAACTGCGACGAGGCGACGACCGACGCGATCTGGTCGCGATAGACGCCGATGTCCTTTTGCAGGGTGGCCTTGTCGATGTTGCCGTCCTGCGCCTGGATCACGATCTTCTGCACTTCTTTCAGAAGGTCGGTGACGGTTTCAGACGCCTCACCTGCGACCGCGATGGACTGCGCGCCGACCGAAAGGCTGGTCGATACGGATTTCAGACCGCCGACTTCCGTTTCCATGCCCTTCGCGATGGCCCAGATTGCGGCGTTGTCTTTGGCGGTGCCGATCGTTTTGCCCGTCGAAATCTCACTTTGCGTTTTCGACAGGTTCGAGTTGATCCCTTTCAGGGTCTGCAGCGCAACCATCGCGCCATTGTTCGTCAGAATGCTGGACATTTCGTGTCTCCGGTAAAAAGCAGGCATTTAGCCTGTCTGGTTGAGCCGGCCTTCTGACCGAATACGAGAGCGCGTGCTTCGTATGGTCCCCGTTTTAGGGATGACCCCTTAACATCATCTGAATTTGTAGCCCCTTTCCATCCGAATTTGGCGAGCAATTGTTTCAAAATTTCTGCTTTTCAATTGCCGCACGGGCCACGACCATCCGCCCCTCACCCGTGTACATACGATACGCGTTCGCCGATTGGGCGGCCTGACGCAGGGTTTCGATTACGCGTCGTGTCGCCTCGGCCGAATGATCAAGGTGGCGGGCCAGTTGCAGTAGATTGGCGCACTGGGCGGCTGTCCAGTGGCTGTGTCTGGCGACACGGGCAATCGCATCAACGGTGCGGGTCAATGTCGGCAAGTCGCCCTCTGCGACGGCGCACGATGCGGTTGCGAAGAGATTTTGCAATTCGTTCACTTCGGATCCAGCCCGAGATCGAGCCTGCGCGATAATTCCGCAGCTAAAGTTTGATGCATGATAAAGTCAAATTCACCACCCGACGATGAGCATGTCTGGGGCATAGCATATTTGATCATCTGCTCCATAAAAGCGGCCTGTAGCCGGACTGCATTGCTGTCAATTTTACGTAATTCCATGACCACCCCCGCACTGATGTCGCGTTCTATGCCTGTTGGGCGTAAATAATTCGTAATGATGTGGGTGATACAGGTAGGAAAAGGGGGAGCCGAAATGAATGTATGTGAATTTTTCTTTCTGCGCCCGGTCGAGCAGAGGCTCACTCCACCCACTGCGGCGGGGGCGGAATTCAAAATTGAATTGAACGTGGGGGACACTGGCCTGCAACACCAGGTGGTCGGTGCGGACGACGCTGACGATCCATCTACTGTGCCGCTGACAGCTGTCCTGATGGAAGAAGGGGTCTGGCAAGAAACCGATTCGGAAAACCAAAGCGAACCTAAGGACGATGCTGCTTGGCCGACCTTTGCGCTGTATCAACCGCTAGTGCGTCAGCCGATGACGTCCGGTTCGGGGGAGGGCGATGACTCAGTTCCGGAACTCGCTGCCACTCTTGGACCAGCTGGTAAGGCCACCGTGGAGGTCACTTTGACCGAGGTCCATCACCCTAATTCGGAGAGACTTGCGGCCCCCTTGGATGTTGATCTCAGGCGGACACCGGATATCGCTGACATTCCCTCGGCGCCTTTACCCGGCGAGCCCGCAAATCGCCAAGCACGGTCGGTTCGCGCCGGTCTTTTGCCTGAGCCTCGGATGACTCCTCGACGTACGGCAGATTCTCTGAAAGCCGAGTCATCGGACTCTGACGTTCCGCTTCCTACTGAGCATAAAGGCCAAGTTTCGCCTGCCGATCCAAAGACGATCATCGGTCAAACCCTGTCACAGCCTGTCGGTCATCCAGCAGTGGAAGAGTCGAAAACAAACGTTCACCAGGCCGCCCCGCCGGATGGAGATGATGATCGACAGTGGATCACGGACGAGCGCGCTATTGCTGCAGTTCAGCCCCAGATAAGTGCGCTGGAACGCCCAACGAAAAGTCAAATCGTGATCGACCAGAATACTGCCGCGTTTGTCACCCCATCCGTCCATGACCCGGATACCGCGACGAAAAGTGAGATGCCGCCGATGCGCGACCGACGCCCGCCGGCGGAGCCTGAGGGGCAGGCGGCAGACGCCGTGGAATGGTCAACCGACACGTCGCGGCCAGAACAAGCGCGTCGAACGATGGTCGACGCGCTTCTCCCAAGGGCCGACGACGAGGATGCGGAAAACAAGCAGCCATTATCGCTACTGCTGCCTGATGTCGCGATTGGACGCCCGACGATCCCCATAGGACCCACCCAAGCGGCACACCTTGCGCCCATGGCGCATGTTCCTGTCCAAACGTTCACAGCCGCGCCCCACCACGTGCCCGGCCCGGCTGTCCGCCTGCAATCGGATGAGCTGGGGACGGTGCATATCTCTGTCCGTACAGATGACGGCGTCAGCAGCATCCAGATCTTGGCTGACAGCCCGGACACAGCCCGACTGATGCAGCAGAACGTGGACATCCTTCGTGCCGAGCTGCCTGATGCTACTCGGATTCATATCGCCCGAACGAACGACAACAGCTTCGCCACTGGCAGCGAGGGTGGGCGGGGTGGGTTTGGCGGATCGCACGACCAGACGGGACAGGGGCGCAGATCGAAAGACCCGGAGCCCGCGATGCCACAACCCGGACCGCAGACGCACACGTCAGGGGCGGGCGGCTTGGACCTGCGGCTGTAGGCGGCGGTTTAGTTTTGCTTAACCGGGCCGCGATACCCTGTCTGAAACATGTTTGGAATGGACCAGTTTGATGACCACGGTGTCGACCAACCCGATTTCCAATGCCAGCCCGACCAGCGCAGGCACCGCCAACAATGCTGCGGCCACCAAGGGCACGGGGGGTGATTTCGAAACCTTCCTCAAGATGCTGACCACGCAGATCAAGAACCAGGACCCCCTGAACCCGATGGAGGGGTCGGATTTCGCGGTTCAGCTGGCGACCTTTTCGGGGGTCGAGCAGCAGGTGCGGACGAACGATCTGTTGTTGCAGTTGACCGGGGGTGAAAGCGGCCTTGGACGGGCGTCCGAAATGATCGGGAAAGAGGTTCGGACCACCGCGCCTGTCCAGTTCGATGGGGCGGCCCTGACCTTGACGATCTCGCACCCTACGGCGGCGGATAAGGTCGAACTCGTCACCCGGAATAGCCAAGGCGCTATCGTGTCGCGGGAAAGCATCGGACCCGGGCAGGGGGATGTCGATTGGATCGGCAAGGACGCGTCGGGAAAGATCCTGCCGACGGGGCAATACAGCTTCTCCGTGGAAAGCTGGGCCGGTGAGAAAAGCCTGGGTGCCCATCTGATCGGCGCGTATGGGCGCGTGACCGGTGCAACGTCTGGTGTGGACGGGCCGGTGCTGACGCTGGTTGGCGGCGGTCAGGCGAAGGAAACCGACATCACGGGCGTCCGGCAGCCGGCAACCGTCATTCCTTGACCGAGCAAAGCACCTGCTGGTCTTGGCGCCAAAGAGGATTCTTCAGAACGTCACCACCAAATGAAAACGCCGCCCGGTTGGGCGGCGTTTCCGATGTCAGCTTGGCTCAGTTGCGGCTTTTCAGCGCCGCGCCAAGGATGTCGCCCAGCGACGCGCCCGAATCGGACGAACCGTACTGCTCGACAGCTTCTTTTTCTTCGGCGATCTCGCGTGCCTTGATCGACAGGCCCAGACGACGCGTCTTGGTGTCGATGTTGGTGACGCGAGCGTCGACCTTGTCGCCAACCTGGAAACGCTCGGGGCGCTGGTCCTGACGGTCGCGTGCCAGATCCGAACGACGGATGAACGATTTCACACCGTTCATCTCGACCTCGATGCCACCTTCTTCGATCGCAGTGACTTCGGCGGTGACGACATCGCCACGCTTCACGCCATCAACCGCTTCGGACATGGTGTCGTTTTCAAGCGCCTTGATGGAAAGCGAGATCCGCTCTTTCTCGACGTCGACTTCCTGAACGACGGCGTGGACGATGTCGCCCTTGCGATAGTTCTGGATGGCGTCTTCGCCGCGCTGATCCCACGACAGGTCGGACAGGTGAACCATGCCGTCGATGTCGCCTTCCAGACCAACGAACAGCCCGAATTCGGTGATGTTCTTGACTTCACCTTCGATCTGCGTGCCGGTCGGATGGGTTTCGGCGAACACTTCCCACGGGTTGCGCTGCGTCTGTTTCAGACCCAGAGACACGCGGCGTTTCTGTTCGTCGATTTCCAGAACCATGACGTCAACCTCTTGCGAGGTCGAAACGATCTTGCCGGGATGGACGTTTTTCTTGGTCCACGACATTTCCGAAACGTGCACCAGACCTTCGACACCGGCTTCCAGCTCCACGAAGGCGCCGTAATCGGTGATGTTGGTCACGCGGCCCTTGTGGACCGAGCCGATCGGGAACTTGTCGCCCACGGTGTCCCACGGGTCCGACTGCAGCTGCTTCATGCCAAGGCTGATGCGGTGCGTGTCTTTGTTGATCTTGACGACCTGAACCTTGACGGTTTCGCCGATCGACAGGATCTCGGACGGGTGGTTGACGCGGCGCCATGCCATGTCGGTGACGTGCAGCAGGCCGTCGACGCCGCCCAGATCAACGAACGCACCGTATTCGGTGATGTTCTTGACCACGCCATCGACAACCTGACCTTCGTGCAGGTTGGAAATGACTTCGGCGCGCTGTTCGGCGCGGCTTTCTTCCAGAATCGCACGACGTGAGACAACGATGTTGCCACGGCGGCGGTCCATTTTCAGGATCTGGAACGGCTGCTTCAGACCCATCAGCGGGCCAGCGTCGCGCACGGGTCGCACATCGACCTGCGAGCCGGGAAGGAACGCAACAGCGCCGCCCAGATCGACGGTGAAGCCGCCTTTGACGCGACCGAAGATGGCGCCTTCGACGCGCTCTTCCTTGGCATAAGCCTGCTCAAGCCGGTCCCACGCCTCTTCGCGGCGTGCCTTTTCGCGGCTGATCGAGGCTTCGCCGCGGGCGTTTTCAACGCGGTCAAGGTAAACCTCGACTTCGTCGCCGACCTTGATGTTCGGCTCTTCGCCCGGATTTGCGAATTCTTTCAGCTCGACGCGGCCTTCCATCTTGTAGCCGACGTCGATGATGGCCTGACCTGCCTCAATGGCGATCACGCGGCCTTTGACAACCGAACCTTCGTCCGGGGTGTCAATTTCGAAGCTTTCGTTCAGGAGGGCTTCGAACTCCTCCATCGATGTGTTTTGCGCCATGCGGCTTTCGGTTCCTTACTAGGGTTGCTGGCCAAGCGGTTGGCTCCGCCGGTCTGCCTTCCGTAACGCGAAAGGGTCGCGGCAAATGCCCGACCCGTTCCGAAAGCGGCCTGTTTTGGCCATATCGCCCGAAAGACTTGGTCGCGCATATAGCCGCGTTTGGTGCCGTTGGCAAGGTTTCGCGCCCGCATCCGTCTGCGCAGTTGACGCGTCAACGCAGACGCGGATCAATCGTCCCAACATCAAGGTTCACCGGGCATCGCATCATGGCCACCGAAGCCGATTTTGACCGCGAAGTCGCCGCGCTGCGGGGGACGGTCGCAACAGCCGGGGCCCACGGGGCGTGGGATGGCGCGATGCGCGCCCGCTATTCCCGGGCCATCGACCGCATGTCGGCCGAGATGAAGAACAAGGTTCGTGCGGGCAAGCTGACATGGGCGCAGGCCGCGCATGACGCGTCGGTCCAGCGCAATGTCATCATGGACCTGACGCGGGGCCGGACCAGCGCCATCGGGCAGGCATGGGCGTCCGATATGAAGGCCAAGGGCCTTAGCCCCGAACAGGCCATCCGCCGCCAGACCGCCAAGATCTTTGGTCCCAATGCGGTGTTCGACGCGCTGACCCCCGCCCAGCAACAGACCATTTACGGAGAGGTTGTCAGCCGCCGGACGGTCAAATCCGCGCGTCAACGCAGCCATGCGCACCGCCTCGATCGCGGGGCGGGCGCTGATAGTGATGTCGCTGGGCGTCGCCATCTATAACGTGGCCGAGGCTGATCCGGCTGATCGGCCCCGGGTCGCCGCGCGCGAAGGCGCCATCCTTGGCGGCGGTGTGGCGGGGGGCGCGCTTGGTGGGGCGGCGGCCGGGCTGATCTGCGGCCCCGGCGCGCCCATCTGTTCGTCCATAGGTGCCGTCGTCGGCGGCGCCCTTGGCGCATTCGGCATGAGCCTGTTTTTCTGACCATGCGCCTTTTGCCCGCCAAAGACGTTCAGACAAATCCATTGGAGGGAGAGCCCCCGCGCTGTCAGGTCACAATTTCAGGCGGCGCACCCGTGTCGCTGGCCGGTCGTTCGGTGCTGGCCGCATTGGCGCTTGGGCCCAATGGCCCGGTGCCCGGCGGCCATCTGATCCTGACCGAGGATGACGTCCTGTTCGAAGAAATGTTGCACGTACAGCTGATCGACGCAGGCGGCGAGGTGCTGGAACGCGTGTCCATCGGGGGCGCATATGAAACGGGCGCGCTGGAAAATCTGCGCGTCATGTCGCGCGACACGGTGGCGTTCCGGTGTATCATGGACTGGCAGGTAAAGGTTCTTGATGCGCCGCAATGGCGTCTGCCGGTGCCGCAGCGCGGGATCTGGCGCTACAACCGCCTGCGCAGTTGGCTGCGGGTCGAGGAGGTGGGCTAAAGCCCTGCCATCACGCGGCGCACTTCGGCGAAGGCCGCGTCCACGGCCTCGGTGATGCTCAGCGTCGTGGTGTCCAGCATCACCGCGTCATCGGCAGGGCGCATCGGGGCTGTCGCGCGCGCGGCATCGCGAGCGTCGCGTTCGCGCAACTGGACCAGCATCTCGGCGGGGTCCGCGCCCAATTCGGCCGCACGGCGCGCGGCGCGGGTTTCGTCGGACGCGATGACGTAAAGCTTCACCTGCGCGGCGGGGCAGATGACGGTCCCGATGTCACGCCCGTCCAGAACCGCCCCCGGCTCCATCAGCGCAAAGCGCTGCTGAAACGTGACAAGGGCCGCCCGCACTTCGGGGATCGCGGCGACGCGCGATGCGGCAAGGCCAGCCTCGGCCGTGCGCAGGTCGTCCCGCGTCAGATCGGCGGGCGCCAGCGTTTCCGCCGCCTCCACCGGGTCGCCACCACGCGCGCCGACCGCGCGATAGAGAAGCCCCGTGTCCAGATGATGGAACCCGAATTCGTCCGCCAGCGCGCGCGCGATGGTCCCCTTGCCCGAGGCGGCGGGTCCGTCGATTGCGATGGTAAAGGGCATGTCGGGCGGCCTTTGCGTGCGGTTGCTGATGCGCTCACCCCCTGTCGCACATGCGCGTGTCCGTTGCAAAGCGCAGGGCAGGCGGCGCTGGACCTTGCGGCGCATTTGGGCGATAGGGTGGACAAACCCCGCGGCGCGTCTGCGCCCAAGGCAGCCTTGCGAAGGAATCGTCCGATGTGGATCGTTGATCGACTGCTGACATGGTGGAACGGCCAGACGCTGGGCACCCAGATCTGGACCGCGCGCTTTGGCGAAAAAGTCGGCGAGGATGAGCAGGGCAACATCTATTACCAAAAGGACGGCGGCAAACGGCGCTGGGTGATCTATAACGGTGAGGCAGAGGCGAGCCGCATCAGCCCCGATTGGCATGGCTGGCTGCACTTCACCTACAAGAACCCGCCGACGGTCGATCCGTTGCCCCGCAAGGGGTGGGAAAAGGACCACGTGCCGAACAACACCGGCAGCGACCGCGCCTATCACCCGCCCGGGTCGCTGTACTGGTCCGAACCCAAGCCACAGCGTGACTATGAAGCCTGGTCGCCGGAATAAGTCGTTGTTTTTGACGCGGGCGAGTACCGGTGCGGCTGCGGTCATGCTGGCGCTGACGGGCGCGGCTTTTGCGCAGGCCCAGCAGGGCGCGCAGCAACGTCCCTCGGCCAGCGCGCTGACCCGTGAAGACCAGATCAAGCCGCCGATGGTCGAATCGACCGAACGCCTTGCGGTTACGCGGGCTGGCGGGGCGCATTTGCGCGCACTGGACAAGATAGATGGGGCCACGACCGATCTTCAGATGGCGGACGGCGAAACCGTTCAGTTCGGCCGTCTGAACGTGCAGCTCTCGGAATGCCGAGAGCCGAAGAACGACCCCGAAAGCGATGCGTTTGCCGAACTGACGATTACCGACCGCGAGAAGTCGCAGCAGCTGTTTGCTGGCTGGATGGTCGCGTCGTCGCCGTCGCTGTCGGCGATGGACGACGCGCGTTATGACGTGTGGGTGGTCAGTTGCACCGATGGCAGCAAGACGGGTGCGGGTCAGGATCTGGAATACGTGCCCGAACCGGAAGGCCCGGTCGAAGGTGGCGAGGGCGCGGACGAAAATCCGGACGGTCAACCTGCGCCCGAAAGCAACGACGACACAGGCGGCAACGGATAACGTCGAAAATCGGCGTCGTCCTGCAAGGCGGCCGCCAGCCTTTGCCGATAGATGCGGCGCGGAATTTCCCGCCCCCCCATGCTGGCCAGATGTGGCGTCAGGTATTGCGTGTCAAACAGCGTGAACCCGCAGGCGGCCAGATGGGCCGAGATCCAGACCAGCGCCGCCCTTGACCCGCTCGTCTGCGTCGAAAACATGCTTTCGCCGAAGAATGCGCCCTTGAGCGTGACACCGAAGATCCCGCCCGCCAATTCGCCGCCGGCATAGACGGCCAGCGCCTCGGCGTGGCCCAGCTCGTGCAGGTCGCGGTAAAGGCGGGCGAGGGGCGGGTTGATCCACGTCTCGTCCCGCGCGGCGCAGTGGGCGACGATGTCCTCGAAGTCGTGCGTGATACTGGCCGTCCAGTCACCCCGGCGCAGATCGCGCGCTAGCGAACGTGAGAGATGAACACCCCCGACGGGCAGAACGCCCCGATGCGGCGGGTCGAACCAGTGCAGTTCGGGATCATCCGCCGACGCGGCCATGGGAAACACGCCGGAGGCATAGGCAGCCAGCATCACCGGCGGGGTCAGTCCGGGTGGCGTCACCACGGCGCGACTAGCCACCGCTTTGCGTCGAAATCCACCACGTCGTGCCGCTTTCGTCCAAGATACCGCCGCGCCGGTCGCCGTCCCCGCTTTCGGTCAAGGGCTGAACGACCAAGCCGCCAGCGGCGATCGCCTTGGCGAAAGCTGCATCTGCGTCGGGGACATAGACGTGGATATGTGCGGGGACGGCATCAGGGGTTTCCCCCATCATCACGACGCTGTCGCCGATCCGCGCCTCGGCGTGCATCAGCCCTTGGCCGTCATCGCGGGGAATGATCCGCAGGCGGTGCGCACCGAACGCCGCTTCAAGAAACTGCAGCGTGCGTTCGGCGTCTTTCACCAGAAGATAGGGGCTGACATCAGGATAGGCGTCGGGTTTCCAGCGCATATGTCAGCCCTTTCCAGACCTAGCCGTAGGTTTTGGCCAGCCACTTTTCCAGCCAGTGGATCGAGTAGTCGCCGGCCTGGATGTCGGGGTTTTCCAGCAGTTCGCGGAACAGCGGGATCGTCGTGTCGACCCCGTCCACGATCAGCTCACCCAGCGCACGGTTCAGACGCGCCAACGCCTCGGGGCGGTCGCGGCCATGGACGATCAGCTTGCCGATCAGCGAATCGTAATATGGCGGGATGCGATACCCGTCATAAATCGCGCTGTCATTTCGTACGCCCAGACCGCCGGGCGCGTGATACTGCGTCACCAGCCCAGGACAGGGGCTGAAGTTCGGCAGCTTTTCCGCGTTGATCCGCACCTCGATCGCGTGACCGCGGATCGACAGATCGTCCTGGGCAAAGCTCATCGGCATGCCGGACGCGACCTGAATCTGTTCGCGCACCAGATCGACGCCGAAGATCGCCTCGGTCACCGGGTGCTCGACCTGAAGGCGGGTGTTCATTTCGATGAAATAGAACTCACCGTCTTCGTACAGGAACTCGATCGTGCCGGCGCCGGCGTATTTCAGCTTGCGCATCGCGTCGGCACAGATCGAGCCGATGCGGTTACGTTCTTCGGGCGTGATGGTGGGGCCGGGGGCCTCTTCCAGCACCTTCTGGTGACGGCGCTGCAACGAACAGTCGCGTTCGCCCAGATGGACCGCGTCGCCGCGGCCATCGCCGAACACCTGCACCTCGATGTGGCGGGGACGTTGCAGATACTTCTCGATATAGACTTCATCGTTCCCGAACGCGGCCTTGGCCTCGCTGCGGGCCGTGCGGAAGGCAACTTCCAGCCCGGCTTCGTCCAGCGCGACCTTCATCCCGCGGCCCCCGCCGCCGGCGGTCGCCTTGATGATCACCGGATAGCCGATTTCGGCCGACACCCGCTTGGCCGACGCCACATCGGACACGCCACCCTCGGACCCCGGGACAACCGGGATGCCCAGCGACTTGGCGGTTTCCTTGGCGGTGATCTTGTCGCCCATCAGGCGGATATGTTCGGCACTGGGACCGATGAAGGTCAGCCCGTGATCTTCGACCATCTGCACGAAGGTCGCGTTCTCGGACAGAAACCCATAGCCCGGATGGATCGCCTGAGCGCCCGTGATTTCGCACGCGGAAATGATTGCCGGCATCGACAGATAGCTGTCGGACGACGGCGGCGGGCCGATGCAGACGCTTTCGTCGGCCATCAGCACATGCATCGCGTCGCTGTCGGCGGTCGAATGGACCGCGACGGACTGGATGCCCATTTCACGACAAGCGCGGATCACGCGCAGCGCGATTTCGCCCCGGTTGGCGATCAGGATCTTGTCGAACATCAGGCTTACTCGACCACCATCAGGGGGCTTCCGTATTCGACCGGGGTGCCGTCTTCGACCAGGATCCGGCGCACGGTGCCAGAGCGCGGTGCGGGGATGTGGTTCATCGTCTTCATCGCCTCGACGATCAGCAGGGTGTCGCCTTCGGACACTTGCTGACCGACGCTGACGAACGGTGCGGCGCCCGGTTCAGCCGACAGATACGCCGTCCCGACCATGGGCGAGGCGACGGCGCCCGGCAGGTTTGCGGGATCGCCACTGCTCGCTGCAGGCGCACTGGGTGCCGGCGCGGACGGGGCCGAGTTGGCTTGGGGCGGTGCGAACTGGGGCTGCGCATAGGCCTGAGCCTGCATCACGACCTGTTCGTTTTTCTTGGCAAGCTGGACCGTCAGGTGGTCGAATTCGCCGTACTCCCGTTCAACGGACAATTCGGTCAGTTCATTGCGGTTCAGCAATTCGGCCAAAGCCTGAATGAACGCGACGTCGCTTTCGTGGTTCTTGCCGTTCGGGTTGTCGGCCATTCGTTCCCTCTTAAAATGCCTGTTGCCGTTCTTATGATGCGGCAGTGTCGCGGATGCTTATAGCGTCGGTCCCGGCGCAATGGAACGCTCAATGCGTTCAGTACGCCCGGGTGGCCGCGGTTTCCACCGCCGATGGACCCAGAACCATTGACCCGGGTGATCCAGGATCTGGCGTTCCAGATCGTCATTCAGGGCCTGCATCATCGCCTCGGGGGTCGAATGGGGGATCGGTTCGCCCACCTCGACCTTGAAGGACAGCCCGTCCGGTTGGCGCACGCCCGCCACCGGGATCAGCAGCGCATCATAGCGCAGCGCAAGCTGGGCGGGGGTCAGAACCGTCTCCGTGGGCAGCCCGAACATCGACAGCGTCGCGCCGTGACGGTCGAACTGGTCGAACCCTAGGCACAGGATGCCGCCTGACTTCAGAAAACGAACCATCTTGGCAAGGCCCGCCTTGTCCTTGCGGTCAAACAGCGGCCCGGCGACGGCGTGAATGGCCGGCAGGTAGTGTTCGTTGAAGGCCCTGTTGTTCATGGGGCGGTACAGCGCGCCCACGTTCCAGCCGCGCCCCGCAAGGCCAGACCGCATCGCGTCGTAGTTGCCCATATGCGCGCAGGCGACGATGACCGGCCGACCGGCGGCCACGGCCTCTTCCAACGCGGGGACGCCCGGACCGGTCAGGGGATCGGTCGCGGTCACCCGGTCGGTGAATTCGCGGCCCGAATAAATCTCGATCAGCGAGCGCCCAACATTGTTGGGCACCGCGCGTGTCAGGCGGTGGACCTTGTCATCGGCCAGACGGGGCAGGGCCAGCGCAAGGTTTTCGCGGATGCGCGCCCGCCACCCGGCAATGGGCGCCACGACGTGGGAAAACACCCACCCCATCGTGCGGACCCGCGAGGCATAGGGCAGGCGGCGCATCAGCCAGACGATGGCTTCGAATGCGCGGCTGGAGGCGCGGTCGAGAAAGCTTGGACGGTCGGTCATGCGGCGGAATGCGGGATCTTGCGTTCCCGCGCCCAGACATAGATCCCCGCGCAGACGATGATGACCGCGCCGACGATCGTCGCCAGATCGGGGATGTTGTCGAAAAACAACCAGCCCCACAGCGTGGCCCAGATCAGGCCGGTATAGCCGAACGGGGCCACCACCGACGCCTCGGTCATGGAAAACGCGCGGATCAGCAGCGCCTGTGCGCCGGTGCCCAGCAGACCCATCAGGACGAACGCCCACAGATCACCCAGGGCGATGGGTTGCCAGACGAACGGGACATAGAACGACACGCAGATCGTCGCGACCGTCGTCGACCACAGGATCGAGGTGGCGGTCGAATCGCCGCGCACCAGCCGCGTCATCAGCGCGCCGCCGGCATAGAAAAATGCCCCGATCAGCGGCAGGACGGCAGCCGGTTGGAACACTCCAGCGCCGGGGCGGATGATGATCATCGCCCCCATCAGCGCGACCGCGATGCCGATGGCACGACGCGGGCCGATGCGTTCGCCCAGAAACAGCGCGGCACCCAGCGTGATCAGGACGGGGTTGATGTCCATGATCGCCGTTGCCTCGGCCAGGCCGATATACTGCAGCGCCGTGAAAAACATCGCGATCGAGCCAAGCTGCGTCAGCCCACGACCAACCTGCAACCACGGCGAGGCGGACCGGGCCACAGTCCGCAGACGGGGGCCGAAGATCAGCAGAATGACGGCCATGTTGACCACCATCCGGCCCCAGACGATCTGACCGGGGTCATAGTGCTTTGCGGTCAAATACTTGCCCGTCGCGTCCATCAACGTGAAAAGAAAGACCGAGATGACCAGCAGGATGATCCCGGCCGTCCGGTTGTCATGCGCGGGGCGGCGCACCCCGTCGCGTTCCCGTCCCATCAGGGCCGATGCACGGGCCAGCGCGCGCATTCAGGCGCGCCCTGAGGTTTGGTGATCGTGGAGCGTCATGCGGGCAGCCATTGCAGCACGGGGCAGAAGACCGCCCCATGCGCTTTGATGGACTGCTCGCGATGCCGTCACAGCAGCGCCTTGACCTTGGCCACCGTGTCCTCGGCGGTGATGCCGAATTCCTTGTACAGCCGATCTGCCGGGGCGGACGCGCCGAAACCGGTCATGCCGACGAAATCGGCGCGCTTCCACTCGCCGCGCTCACCCAGCAGCAGCCATTCCCACGGCTGACGGACGGCAGCTTCGATGGCCACGCGGACGGGGCCAGCGGGCAGGACCTCGGCGCGGTATGCCTCATCCTGATCGCGGAACAGCTCCATGCAGGGGACGGACACGACCCGCGTCGGGACGCCTTCGGCCTCAAGCGTCTCGGCGGCCTTGACCGCGATTTCCACTTCCGAGCCGGTCGCCATCAGGATCGCCTGCGGCGCGGCGCTGGCTTCGCGCAGCACATAGGCGCCTTTGGCGGTCAGGTTCTCGTCGGTGTACTCCAGACGCACGGCGGGCAGGTTCTGACGCGACAGCGCGAGGAACGACGGCGCGCCGTTCTGCGTCAGCGCGACCTCCCAAGCCTCGGCGGTTTCGGTCAGGTCGGCCGGGCGGAAGACCAGCGTGTTGGGCGTGGCGCGCAGCATCGCCAGATGCTCGACCGGTTGGTGCGTCGGGCCGTCTTCGCCCAGACCGATGGAATCGTGGGTCATGACATAGATCACCGGCAGACCCATCAGCGCCGACAGACGCATCGCGCCGCGGGCATAGTCGACAAAGCACAGGAACGTCCCGCCATAGGGGCGAAGGCCCCCGTGCAGATAGATCCCGTTCATCGCTGCCGCCATGCCGTGTTCGCGGATGCCGTAGTGGATATAGCGGCCCAGACGGTTGTCGGCGTCGAACACACCCAGACCCTTGGTCAGCGTGTTGTTCGACCCGGTCAGGTCGGCCGATCCGCCGATGGTTTCGGGCAGCGCGGGGTTCACGACTTCCAACACCATTTCCGACGCCTTGCGGGTCGCGATCTTGGGCTTGCCATCGACCGCCTGCTGTTTGATTGCAGCAATGGCCGCGGTCAGCGCCGGGCCGGGTTCGCCCGTCAGGCGTTCGGCAAAGACGTCGCGGCGGTCGGCGGGCAGCGCGTCAACGCGGGTGTTCCACGCCTCGCGGTCGGCGGCACCCCGACGGCCCGCTTGCAGCCAGCGTTCGGCAATGGCTTCGGGGATGATGAAATCGGCGTGTTCCCACGCATAGCCCAGACGCGACGCGGCAATCTCCTCGGCACCGAGCGGCGAGCCGTGGACACCCGACGTCCCGCCTTTCTTGGCCGAGCCGAAGCCGATCACGGTCTTGCAGTCGACCAGGACGGGGCGTCCGTCATCCTGCTTGGCCTCGGTCAGGGCGCGGTCGATGTCGGCCTGATCGTGGCCGTCGCATTCGATCGTGCGCCAGCCCGATGCACGGAAGCGTTCCAGCTGGTTGGTGTTGTCCGACAGGGATATCTTGCCGTCGATGGTGATGCCGTTGTCGTCCCACAGGACGATCAGACGGCCCAGCTTCTGGTGGCCGGCCAGCGCGATGGCTTCCTGGCTGATGCCTTCCATCAGGCAGCCGTCGCCGGCGATGACCCACGTGCGGTGATCGCACAGGCTTTCGCCGAATTCGGCCCGCATCTTTTCTTCGGCCATCGCCATCCCGACGGCGGTCGCCAGACCCTGACCCAGCGGGCCGGTCGTCGTTTCGACGCCTTCGACGTGACCGTATTCCGGGTGGCCCGCCGTGATCGCGCCCCATTGGCGGAAGTTGCGGATCTGCTCCAGCGTCATCTGCTCGAACCCGGTCAGGTGCAGCAACGCATAGATCAGCATCGAGCCGTGGCCAGCCGACAGCACGAACCGGTCGCGGTCGAACCAGTTCGGGGCGGCGGCGTCGAATTTCAGGTGCCGCGTCCACAGGACGGTCGCCACGTCGGCCATGCCCATCGGCATGCCGGGGTGACCGGAATTGGCGGCCTCGACCGCGTCCATCGCCAGCACACGGATGGCGGTGGCAAGTTCCCAGTGATCGGGGTTGGCAAGGCGGCGCGCGTTCAGGTCCATCATAGGCTCCGGATATCTGGGACTGCGGTCAGGTTGCCCCGCTGATACGGCAGGACGCGCGCGGGTTGCAAGCCGCGCGACGGCTCAGACGGGCTTGGGGTCGGGGCTGGCCGCGTCTTTGGCCAAGGGGTGATGGGTCAGGACCAGATCGCGCATGCGTCCGTCCAGAACGTGCGTATAGATTTCGGTGGTGCCCAGATCGGCGTGCCCCAGCAGGGTCTGGATCGCCCGCAGATCGGCGCCGCCTTCCAGCAGATGGGTGGCAAAGGCGTGGCGCAGCACATGCGGCGACACCCGGTCGGGTGGCAACCCGCAGGATGCCGCCAGCGCGGCCAGCATCCCGTGGAACGCCTGCCGGGTCATATGGCCTTCGCGACTGCCGGCCGGAAACAGCCAGCGCGCGCCCGGTCCCCTGATCAGCCGTCCAAGTGCCGTGTCCGCCGCCGCACCGTCGCGCAACGTCAGCCACGCTGACAGTGCGCGCCGCGCGGCGCCGGTCAGCGGCACCATGCGTTCCTTGTTTCCCTTGCCGCGAATCAGCAGAACCTGCGGATCGCCGCGACAGGTCGCCACGGGAAGTGTCACCAATTCGCTGACGCGCATTCCCGTGGCATAGATCAGTTCCATCGCGCACAAGTTGCGCGCCCGCTCGACCGGGTCGCGGCCATGGTTCGCGGCGGCGTCCAGAAGTTGGCCCACCTGATCTTGCGACAATGTGCGGGGCAGGCGCTTGGTGCGACCGGGACCGCTGATGCGGATGCCGGGGTCGTCGTCCCGCCACCCTTCGCTGAGCGCAAAGCGCGTCAGCTGCCGGATCGAGGACAGCCGCCGCGCCCGGGTCGCCGCGGACAGGCCCTGTGCGTCGCAGAACGTCAGATAGTCCTGAATATCGTCCCGAGAGATCGTCAGCACAGACAGCCTGCGCGGCACCATCCATTCCGCAAAATCGCGCAGATCGCGGCCGTATCCCAGAAGGGTGTTTCGCGCCGCGCCCATCTCGGCCGCCTGGGCGTCCAGAAAGGCAGATATGCGGCGCAGATCGTCGGTCATCGGGGGGTGCTGATCCGGGGCAGGATCATCAACTCGACCGCGGCCTGACGCGCGGGCCGGGCCTGACCCAGCGATACCAGTGTCGCAAGCCCGCGGGCCGCGCGCGCGAAATCCCCCTCAAGTCCCGCATCGACGTCGGTGATCGCGGCCAGCATCAGCGTGGCCTTGTCGCCGGCTGGCGCGGCCATCGGGTCAGGCGTCGCTGTGGCGACGGGCGTGGCGTTGACCGCATCGGCCAGCATCGCCGCGATCCCCTGCGGGTCGTCCGTCGGGGCGCCCGCGGTGGCGGGATCGACGGCAAAACGCGCCAGCCACGCATCGGCCGGCAAGGTATCGGGTCCGGGCGTCACCGGCAGTCCTGCCAGCAGGCGCAAGCGCAGCGCGGCCAGCCCCGCATCGCCCGCGGGCACGGTCTGCGGAATGCGCCCGGCGACCATCGGCGCCAGCATCGGGACCAGATTTTCGGGCCCGAATGCCGCCATCGCGGCGGGCAGGGCGGCGTCGCGCGCGGCATCGTCGCCGTTGGCCAGCGCCGCGTCCAGCCGTTGATAGGCTGCCACGCGTTCCCACACCCCACCCGAGGCGGCGGGGCGTTGTTCGTCATAGATCGCGGCCAGATCGCCGGGGCGCATCGCGCCCGCACGCGCCAGACGCTCGGCTGCATCAAGGCGCGCCTTCCAGCCGCCATTTTCGCCCAGATCGGCGACGGCAAACGGAAGGGGCAGTTCAGTCGTAAGAATCGGTTGGCCGATCCCCTCGAACAGACGGAACCCCAAGGGCGTCAGTGGCTTTGGCCACGGGAGCTGCTCGGTCATGTCGGCATAGCCGTCGTCCAGATAGCGGACCAGCAGCGCGACGGTCGCGGGATCGATCACCCCCATGTCGCGCCCGCCCTGCATGACCAGTGCGGCGGCCATCCAGTCGCCCTGCTGCGCCAGACAGTAAACGCGCGATGCCAGATCAGGGGCCAGCGCGGGCGCGCGCGTCATCGTGGTGCAGACGCCTTCGTCTTGTCCCTGCAACAGCGCGATGTTGAATAGCCGGTGGAACCGGTCCCGATCGCCAGACCCTGCCGCGCGCAGCAGGGCACGGGCGTCCTGCACGGTGCCGTTGTTCGTCAGCCGGTCCGCGCGCGCATCCAGAAACGCGCCTTCGGGGGTGGCCCCGGTGTTCGCGGGCGGCGTCAGTTGCGCCATCAGAATGTTGCGCAAAAGGACACGCATCGCGGGCAGGCGGGCGCGCGCATCATGGATCTGGCGGATCGCCACATCGGTGGTCGAACCTGCCCACAGATCGACCGGCAGCCCGGCCAGCCGTGCCGACAGCGTCCCGACTGCATCGGCGTTGCCGCCGCCCAGGCGCTTGACGCCCACCTGTCCCGGCGCGCCGCTGGTGGCCAGATCGGTCGCGGGCCGCGGAACCGGTCCGCTGCGACGTTTCTGCGCATCACGGGGCACCGGGTCACCCGGCCGCCAGCCGGATACGGTCGGCGGGCGCTCACCCTTGCCCGTCACCCAGTCGTTGGCAGACAGCGGCTTTTCCGCCAGCGCGGTGCCCGCCGTCAGGATCAGGATCGCGGGAAATGCGCGGGCAAGATCAGTCCAGCGCATTGGGGTCCGCCGGTTCATCGGGGGCCGCGCTGGCGGGTGTTTCGGCAGGTGCAGCAGGCGCGGCAGTCTCGGGTGCGGTAATGCCCGGGGCGGGTTCGGCCCCAAGGTCCAGTTCGACCGGCACGCGCATCTGGGTCGGGTCGGCGTTCATGTCGCCGAAATAGGCATAGCCGATCAGACCAGCCACGGTCAGAATGACCACCACCACCAACAACTTCAAAACCCGCATACCGTCCGCCTTCGTTGAACTGCTCGGCCGGTCTGATGCCGGCCCGGCGCAAATATAGATGGTATTTTCCGAAAGATCACGCCATTCAGACATCCTTATTCTAACGCCCAAAGCGGAGCTTTCATGGCGGGTTCAATCGTTCTGGTTGGCATGATGGGTGCCGGCAAGACCGCAGTCGGGTCAGAGCTTGCACGCATTCTGGGCCTGCCGTTCGCCGACTCTGACGCCGAAATCGAACGCGCCGCTGCAATGAAGATCACGGAAATATTTGCGCGCGACGGCGAGGAATTCTTTCGGGCCCGTGAAACGCAAGTCCTGTCGCGGATGCTGGCCGGACGGCAGGGGATCCTGGCCGTCGGCGGTGGCGCGTGGGTTCGCCCTGAAAACCGCGAATTGATCAGCGCGGCTGGTGTTTCGGTCTGGCTTGACGTGGATTCCGACACGCTGTGGCACCGGGTGCGCCAGCGCCAAAGCCGCCCCTTGCTGCAAACCGCTGATCCGCGAGGCACGCTTCTGTCGATGCTGGAAACGCGCCGCCCCCTATATGCGCTGGCCGATCTGACGGTCAGCGTTGGTGCCGACGACACCGTCCACGCCACGGCCGAGCGTGTGCGCCGCACCCTGACCGATCTGCGACCTGAGGTTCTGTCCACCGATGCCTGATATCGATTTGATCCAACCTGCGCCCGACGGTGGCGTGGTCGTGCGTGTACCGCTGGACGACCGAGCCTATGACGTCCGGATCGGACCCGGCCTGCTGGGCCGTGCGGGCGCGTTGATCGCGCCGCTGCTGCATCGTCCGCGTGTCGCCATCATCACCGACGCGAACGTCGCGGACCTGCATCTGCCTGCCCTGCAAGCGGCACTGGACGGGGCGGGCATCGCGCACGCCGCCCTTACGCTGCCGGCGGGTGAGGGGACCAAGAACTGGGCCCATCTGGGTGACGCGGTGGAGTGGCTGATCGCCCAGAAGGTCGAACGGCGTGATATCATCATCGCGTTGGGCGGGGGCGTCATCGGCGATCTGGTCGGGTTTGCCGCCGCGATCCTGCGACGGGGCGTGCGGTTCGTGCAGATGCCCACGACGTTGCTGGCGCAGGTCGACAGCTCGGTCGGGGGCAAGACGGGGATCAATTCTTTGCAGGGAAAGAACCTGATCGGCTCGTTTCACCAACCGTCGCTGGTTCTGGCAGATACCGAGATTCTTTCGACGCTGCCCGACCGGGACTTCCGGGCGGGCTATGGCGAGGTCGTGAAGTACGGCCTGTTGGGGGACGCTGCGTTCTTTGCTTGGCTTGAGGCCAACGGCCCGCACCTGCGCCACAATCCGGCCGCCTTGCAGCGCGCCGTCGCCCATTCGGTCGCGATGAAGGCCGGGATCGTGTCGCGCGACGAGACCGAGCAGGGCGAGCGTGCGTTGCTGAACCTGGGGCATACCTTCGGGCATGCGCTGGAATCGGCGACGGGTTACTCCGACCGGCTGCTGCACGGCGAAGGCGTGGCGATCGGCTGTGCGCTGGCGTTCGAACTGTCGGCACGGATGGGGCTTTGCGCACAGGAAGACCCGTCGCGGGTCGCAGCCCACTTGGACGCGATGGGGATGCCTAAGGGCTTGCGGGATGTGCCGGGCGATCTGCCGGATGACTCGGCGTTGGTCGCGCTGATGGGGCAGGACAAGAAGGTGATCGATGGTCGGCTGCGGTTGATCCTGTCACGCGGGATCGGTCGGTCGTTCGTGGCCGACGATGTCGCGCCGGATCAGATCGCGGCGGTGCTGGCCGCGTCTCGGTAGGGCCGAAAGACCGGGGGCTGTCTGCCCCCGGACCCCCGAGGATATTTTCGTGACGAAGAGCGCCTAGGTCCGAACGCCCTTGAAGCGTTCCTGCCAGTCTTCGCGCTGTTCGTCGGTGATTTTCGCAAACAGGACATCGGGCACTGTGAAGGCGTGACCGGGCGCAAGAAGCGTCAGCGCCGCGTCGACATCGTCGGGCCAGTCGCGGTTTTCGGTGTTCATCGCCGTCAGCATGGCATCCGACGCAAATGGGATGAAGGGGTGCGACAGGACCGCGTAAAGGCGGATCAGGTTCAGACCCAGACGCACCTGCATTGCGGCCTTGTCGGGATCGGTCTTGAAGACGGTCCACGGCGCGGCCGTTTGCAGGTATTCATTGCCCGACACCCAGATTGCGCGCAGTTCGGTCGCGGCCTTGCGCACCTCCATCCGCGACATGAACTGTTCATAGCTGCGGATGCGGGTCGTCAGCGTGTCGATCAGCGCGCGTTCATCCGGGCCATAGGCGCCGCCTTCGGGCACCGCTTCGCCGAACTTGGCGCGGGCGAATTTGGTGATGCGGCTGACAAAGTTGCCAAGGACGTCGGCAAGATCCTTGTTCACGGATTGCTGGAAGTTGTCCCACGTGAATTCACTGTCGCCCGATTCAGGTGCGTGCGACAGCAGCCACCAGCGCCAGTAATCGGCGGGCAGGATCGACAGCGCGTGGTCCATGAACACCCCGCGCCCCTGCGAGGTCGAAAACTGACCCCCGTCATAGGTCAGGTAGTTGAAGGACTTGATGTAATCGACCAGCTTCCATGGCTCGGCAGAACCGATGATCGTCGCGGGGAAGGACAGGGTGTGGAAGGGGACGTTATCCTTGCCCATGAACTGGGTGTAGGTGACGTCTTCCGCACCTTCGTCAAGCCGCCACCAGCGCCGCCATTGATCATCCGGCTGGCCGTTCGCATCGGCCCATTCGGCGGTCGCCGCGATGTATTCGATGGGCGCGTCGAACCAGACATAGAAGACCTTGCCCTCCATCCCGGGCCACGGCTGATCACCACGCTTTACCGGGACGCCCCAGTCCAGATCGCGGGTGATGCCGCGATCCTGCAGGCCCTCGCCGTCGTTCAGCCATTTGCGCGCGATCGACGTCGTCAGGATCGGCCAGTCGGTCTTGCTGTCGATCCAGTCGGAAATCTGACCCTTCAAAGCGGATTGGCGCAGGAACAGGTGCTTGGTCGTGCGCACTTCGAGGTTGCGAGAGCCGGAGATCGCCGAGCGCGGGTCGATCAGGTCGGTGGGGTCAAGTTGCTTGGTGCAGTTTTCGCACTGATCACCCCGCGCCTTGTCATAGCCGCAGTTCGGACACGTCCCTTCGATATACCGGTCGGGCAGGAAGCGGCCGTCGTCGATGGAATAGACCTGTTCTTCCTCGACCTCGGCAATCCAGCCTTCGTCGGCTAGGCGGCCTGCGAAATGCTGCGTCAGGTCACGGTTCCGCGCGCTGGAGGAACGGCCGTAATGGTCAAAGGACAGACCGAAACCCTGAGCCAAGGCCGCCTGTTCGTCGTGCATGCGCGCACAGTAATCGGCCACGGCCTCACCCGTCTTGGCGGCGGCCAGTTCAGCCGGTGTGCCGTGTTCGTCAGTGGCGCAGATGAACATCACCTCGTGCCCCCGGGCGCGCTGGTACCGCGCGAACAGGTCCGCCGGCAGCTGCGAGCCGACGAGATTGCCCAAGTGTTTGATGCCGTTGATATACGGCAGGGCCGAGGTGATGAGATGGCGGGCCATGGGATGTCCTTGTCAGTCGGCGTTTCAGATAACGCCGACGACGATCAATGAAAAGGACGGTCAGTGAAATGCGCGCGGATGCAGGTCGAGGTTACTCTACCGTCGTGCAGTCCTGCGGGTGGTCGGCGTCCATCGCATCGGTCAGGGTCGCGGTGTCGCCCTTGGTCCACCATTCGTATTGGCCCGAGGTATAGCGTGCGCCCGATGCCGCGATGACATTCGTGAAGATCCGCTGATCGCCGTCGACCGGCAGCAGCGCCAGCATGTTGGCGCCGGCGTTGATGTACTGGACCGGGAACGGCTGCCCTTCGCCGCATTTGAACGTCTGGCTGGTGACAGTCGCGCCATCCAGCGGCAGGGTCAGGGTGATCTGGGGTGCGGATGCGGTCTGCGCAAAGGCAGGCAGCGCAAGTGTAATCAGAAGGGCGGAAAGGCCAACTGTGCGGCGCATGGAAATATCCTGTCGCTTGAATGGAAACGGGCGGCGCCTTGGCACCGCCCGAGGGGATCACCGGCGACGGTCGCGCCGCGAGCTCATGGGTTGGAAAGCGACGCCCACATGCGCGTCGCAGTAGGGCTTGCCCGCCTGGCTTGGCAGACCGCAGAACCAGAATTTTTCGGTCGCGGGATCGCCGATGGGCCATTTGCAGGTCCGCTCGGTCAGCTCCATCAGCGAAAGTTTGCGCGCGCGCTTTTCCACCTCGCGCACCGAGGCCAGTGCCTCGGGGCTGATCTCGTTGGCGGAGGGCTGCGGGGGCAGGGGCTGGCCAGCGGGCACGATCGGGCGGCGAGGCGTAAATACAGGTGCCGGAGTGTCGTCGGTGTCAGGCTCTTCCACATCGAGGGCCGCGTCCGCAGTCGTTCCGGCGTCCGTAGCCGGCGCCGCGGCGACATTGGCCGGGGCAGCTTCCGGTTCGGCGGCGGCAGGCTTGGCGCGCTTTTCAGCAGGCTTTTCGGCCTTCTCGGCGGCGGGGGCGGCAGGTGCGGCGGCCGCCTTGCGCGGTTTCGCGGGGGCCGCAGCCTCGGCCACAGGTTCGGGTGCCGGCGCAGGCTCGGCGCCCGCTTCGGTGCGGTTGGACAGGCCCAGACGGTGGACCTTGCCGATGACAGCGTTGCGCGTCACGCCGCCCAGATCCTTGGCGATCTGGCTGGCGGATTGGCCTTCTGCCCACATGCGCTTGAGCGCCTCGACGCGTTCTTCGGTCCAGGACATGGCTTGCCTTTCCTTGGCGGTGCATTTCGAAAGAAGGGCCGCGAGACGGGGATGCTGGGCTTGTCTTGCAGCTCCCGCGCGGCCCGGAATAAAACCGGAATGCTAGGGAATAGCGTTTGCCCCGCCGGATTTCAAGGTTTACGCGGCATCCGAACGCGGGTTTGACGCGCTGGAGCCCGTCGTTCCACGGCTGATTTCCGCGCCGCCCCTACTGCCCCTTTGACGAAAGGCCGATCCCATGTCCGACCCCAACGAACTGCGCCCCGTACCGGGCTTTGGCGATCTGGGGACGGCTGGCGTGCGCCGCTTTGGCCGGGTCAACTGGCTGGGGCTGCAGACGCTTGCGTGGCGGGAAATCCGGCGGTTTCTGTCCGTCTGGCAGCAAACAGTCTTTGCGCCCCTGATGACCGCCGGGCTGTTCGTGATGGTCTTTGCCATCGCCCTTGGCCGCAACCGGACCGAGGTGATGGGGCTGCCCTATCTGGATTTCCTTGGGCCGGGCATCCTGATGATGACGGTGATCCAGAACGCGTTTGCCAATACGTCATCTTCCATCATCTCGGCCAAGATGCAGGGCAACATCGTGGACACGCTGATGCCGCCACTCTCCGCGACGGAAATCCTTGCGGGCTATCTGATCGGGTCGGTCGCGCGCGTCGCGCTGGTGTCGGTGGTGATCGGGACGGGGCTGGCGGTCATGCTGGGGCACGGCCCCGCGCACCCGATCTGGGCCGGAGTGTTCATCCTGCTGGCGGCGTTGTTGATGGGGGGCCTGGGAATCCTGGGCGCGATCGTGGCGCAGAAGTTCGACCAGATGGCCGCAATCACCAACTTCATCGTCACGCCGCTCAGCTTTCTGTCCGGGACGTTCTATTCGGTCCAGAACCTGCCAGAGCCGTTTCGCACGCTGTCCCACTGGAACCCGATCTTTTACCTGATCGACGGGGCCCGCTACGGTTTTTCCGGGGTCAGCGACGCGCCGGTCTGGCGTGGGTTCATCGTCAGCGCGGTCACGGCGGCGTTGATCTGCGCCCTGGCGTGGCGCTGGCTGAAAAGCGGCTATCGGATGAAGCCCTGACGACGCGGATCGTGGAAAACGGGGCTGGACAAGGGGCGGGTGCGAACGCAATCTCGCCGCCATGACGATGCTTTACCCCCGATGCACCCCCTTCGCCGCTGCCCCCGCCGGGCTGCGACGTTGAGCCGTTGGCGCGCGCGGGTTGCGCGTGCCCCGCTGTGTCACCAACCGGGCAACCGTCCAGACTTCCTCACCACATCAAGGGTCCGACCATGATCGACGCCGTTCTTCCGACCTATAACCGCACCAATCTGGCATTCGAACGTGGCGAGGGCGCATGGGCGATTGCCGCGGATGGCAGCCGATATCTGGACCTGGGCGCGGGGATTGCGGTCAATTCGCTGGGTCACGCCAACCCCGATCTGGTGGCCGCGCTGACCGAGCAGGCGGGCAAGATTTGGCACACGTCGAACCTGTATGAAATCCCGCAGCAGCGCAGGCTGGCCGAATTGCTGGTCGAGCACACCTTTGCCGACACCGTCTTCGTCACGAACTCGGGGACAGAAGCGGCCGAGCTTGCCATCAAGATGGTGCGCAAGTTCTGGGACCATGAGGGCCAGCCCGAGCGGTTCGAGATCGTGACCTTTGCGGGCGCCTTTCATGGCCGGTCCACGGGCGCCATCGCGGCCGCCGGGTCAGAGAAGATGACCAAGGGGTTCGGGCCGCTGATGCCCGGGTTCCGGCAGGTCGCGTGGGATGATCCGGACGCGCTGCGGGCGGCGGTGACCGACAAGACCGCCGCGATCATGGTCGAGCCGATTCAGGGCGAAGGCGGCATCCGCCCGCTGGACCCCGACACCGTCACGGCGATTGCCGAGCTGCGCGAAAAGACGGGCTGCCTGTTGGTTCTGGACGAGGTTCAGTCGGGCATGGGCCGGACGGGACGGCTGTTCGCGCATGAATGGCTGGGCCTGACGCCCGATATCATGATGGTCGCCAAGGGCATCGGCGGGGGCTTTCCGTTAGGCGCGGTGCTGGCGACGGAACGCGCCGCCGCTGGCATGACGGCAGGGACGCATGGCTCGACCTACGGCGGCAATCCGCTCGCCTGCGCTGTCGGCAGCCGCGTGATGGAGATCATCACCGAACCCGCGTTTCTGGCCGACGTGAACCGCAAGGCGGGCCTGATGCGGCAGAAACTGGAAGGGCTGGTCGCGGCGCACCCTGACGTGTTCGAGGCCGTGCGCGGCCAGGGTCTGATGCTGGGCCTGAAATGCCGCGTGCCGCCGGTGGATGTGGTCAAGGCAGCTTACGCCGAGCATCTGCTGACGGTCCCCGCGGCAGACGACACGCTGCGGCTGCTGCCGCCGCTGAACATCACCGATGACGAGATTGCCGAGGCTGTCGCGCGTCTGGACCGGGCTGCCAGCCAGTTGGACAAGGCAGCCTGAATGAACCGGGGGCGGGCGCGGCTTAGGCCGCGTCCACTTCGTGCCGCCAGGGCGGGTCGGCGCCGGGGCGAGAGACCGTGACCGCCGCCGCGCGCGCGGCGTGCGCGAGGGCGGACGCCAGTGTCTGCTGATCCAGCCGGTCCATCCGTGCCAATCCACCGCTGCGGTGCAATGCGTCCAGAACGCCGGCGTTGAAGGTATCACCCGCCCCGATCGTATCGGCGACCTGAACGCGGATCGCGGGTGCAGTCAGCTGGCCTGCCGCAGTATGCGCGACCGCGCCTTGTGCGCCGCCGGTCCGCAGAACCAGGGTCGGACCCCGGCCAAGGATACGATCCGCCGCAGCCTCGACGCTGTGATCGGGGTAAAGCCAGTCGAAATCGTCGGCCGACATCTTGACCACGGTGGCAACCGACATCAGCCGGTCCAGCCGCGCACGATGCGCGTCGGGGTCGGTGATGAAGAACGGGCGGATGTTGGGATCGACGACGATGGGGATGCCAGCCTCGGCTGCGCGAAACGCCAGCGCCTCGATCGCCGAGCCGCAGGGTTCGGGCACAAGGCTTATTCCACCGATGAACAGGGCCGAAATGCTGTCGTCGAGTTCGGGCAGCTCGTCTTCGGACAGCATCCGCCCGGCCGAACCTTCGTCATAGAACGAATAACGCGCCTCGCCTGCCGTCAGCGTGACGAAGGCCAGCGTCGTCAGCAGATCGCTGCGGGGGCAGCGGGCGGTGTTCACGCCCGCCTCGGCCAGCGGTCGCAACAAGGCGTCCCCGAATCCGTCCCGAGAGATCGGCCAGAAATACGCGACAGGTGCGCCAAGACGACCCAGCGCCAAGGCCGTGTTCCAGACTGATCCGCCGGGCAGCGGACGGAAGTCTCCATCCACCGGCACCATGTCGATCAGCGATTCCCCCGCGCACAGGATCATGCGTCCCCCCGAGAACGTCGTTTCGTGTCGGATCGGTTTAGCGCAAACATGCGTCCGGGTTAAGCCCGACTAATACCCGCGGATCACATATCCGCCGCCGCTGTCGTAAACGGGGCCGGCACCACGCGAATAGCTGCTGGCACCGCCGCTGTCCGAGATGGAAATCAGGCCGCTTTCGTCGGCGAAATACATGAACACCGCCGCCGCGATCAACGCCAGCAGGATCGCAAACGCGATCTTCCAGATGGAATAGGGACGTTCGCCCTGCACGCGGCCGGTCTGGCCGTTCACGACGAACCGGTAGCTTTTGCCGTTGTACTTGTAGGCCGCGGACCAGATCGGCAGCAGGACATGCTTGAACGTCTCATCCCGGTGCTGGGTGTCCGCGCCGCTGATCTGCTGGCGGTCACCACCGATGTCACGGCGGATGTCATTGGCGATGACCTTGGCCATTTCCGAGCGCGCGAGCCGATGGCCGTCGGCCAGGGGCACGGTATACCCCTCGGCCTGGAACCCGGCCAGATAACGGGGGTCATAGTCGTTCAGATGGGACAGATCCCATGGCGCCAGCGCGTCGGTATAGCTGCGGGGCAGGGACGTGGCGGCGATCACCAGCACGTCATCGAACCGCCGCGCCACGCGGCCTGACACGGGCGTCCAGCGCGTGCGGACAACCTGCTGCGCCTGCTGCTGCATGCGGCCGTTGACGTTGACGGTGACATAGACGGTCTCAAAATAGTCGTCCCCGCGAGAACCGGAATAGGCCGTCTGCGTATCGGCATCGAACGTCCAGTAGGGCGAGTAGATGCCCGCCATCTGCCGTTGCCTGCGCGCGTATTGGGACAGTCCGTTCGGCGCAAACCAAAGGCTGCCCAGCCACCTGTCCAGCGAATCGCGGGCTTGGTCCTGTGTCACGACAAAGGGCAGGACACCTTGCGGCTTGATCTGCCGTGTCGCGCCGGTGTCGGTGACCACGGGGGTTGCACAGAAAGGACAAAGCAGCGCGTGCTGCGCGTCACCCTGTTCGATCTTGGCCCCGCAGTTGGGACACGACAGGGTGCGGACGGATTCCGTCAGGTCGCTTTCACGATCGATCCGCAGGCCGCGATCCAGCGGGATTTCCTGAAGCCCGGGGTTCTTGTGTATGCTGTCCCATTGCAGGGCGGGGCGATCCGGGTCCTGAGGGTCAGGTTGCAGACCCGGCGCACGCGCGGCGCCGGGCCCGATTTTCTGTTCGTGCCCGCAATAAGGGCAGATCAGCGAATCCTGCCCGGGCCGGAACACCAGCGCCGCCCCGCAGTTGTCACACGGGTAACGAAATTCAGTGACGGGCGCGGCCATCAGGGGGCGGGCCTAGGCGACATCAGGGCTGGCTTACTTCTGCGGCAGGGGCGGCGGCTGCATGGTGAAAAGCTGACCCAATTGCGGCACGTCGTCGGCCTGTTGCCAGCCGTCCTGACCCGGCGTCCAGACCAGCGTATCGCGGTTGAACCGGCCTTCGTTCATCAGCCGGCCAAGGTCAGCACGGCTGTACGGCCCGCTGGCCGCGCCATCCAGCGCGATGTGCCACACCGCCTCGGACGCGGCACCGTGCAGGGGCGGGGGCGTCTGCGCGGCAGGCGCGGGTGCGCTGCTTGGCCCCCAAGGGCCGCGGGTCGCCATGCCCATGCCGATCGCGGCGCCCATGCCGGCCCCGATGCCGGCGCCCATGCCACTGCCAGCGTTCTGGGCCGCGTTCAGCATCGCTTCGGCTTGGGCGTACTGCCCGAACCGGTCCAGATCGCCGACGATCCCCATCGACGTCCGTTTGTCGAGCATCTTTTCCACCTCGTCCGGCAGCGAGATGTTTTCGACGTAGAACTCGGGCAGGGTCAGCCCGTACTGTGCCACAGTGGGCTGGATCGCCTTGGCGACCATCTGGCCCAGTTGCTGGGTGTTCGCGGCCATGTCCAGCACCGGGATGCCGGACGACGCGATCAGCCGCGAAAACGCCTCGACGATGACATTGCGCAGCTGGAAGCTGACTTCCTCGGCGGTGAAGTGGCCGTCGGTGCCGACGATTTCGCGCATGAACAGCGCGGGGTCGGTCACGCGCATGGAATAGGTGCCGAATGCCCGCAGGCGCACGGGCCCGAATTCAGGGTCCCGCGCGATGATCGGGTTACGCGTGCCCCATTTCAGGTCGTTGAAACGGGTCGTATTGACGAAATAGATTTCGGACTTGAAGGGCGAACGGAAGCCGTGGTCCCAGTGCTGCAACCGCGTCAGGATCGGCAAGTTGTTCGTTTCCAGCATGTAAAGGCCGGGCCCGAACACGTCGGCCAACTGGCCTTCGTGGATGAAGACGGCGGCCTGGCCTTCGCGGACGGTCAGCTTGGCGCCGTACTTTATGGCTCGACCGCGCGTTTCATATCGCCAGACCATCGTGTCGCGGGAATCGTCCACCCACTCGATCACGTCGATGAATTCGCCAGAGATGATGTCGAACAGGGCCATGGCCGCCTTCCCCAGTAACCTTTGTCCCACTAATCGCTGACAACGGGCGTGGGTTCCCCCGCTACTGCGCCCCGCCACCCAACAGTTCGGTGGCAATCTGCAGGGCGATCGGCCGTGCCTCCTCCTCGGTCATGCCGGGGCGGAAGCGGCGGTCGTACAGCATCTTCAGAAGCAGTTCGTCATGCTGGGTCAGCAGCGCGAATTGTTCGTCGTCGTTGAAGATCGACGGCTTGACTACGGGCGAATCGTTGGCAAGGCCCATGCCCTGGGTCAGCTCCTCGTGGAAACAAGAGGTGCGCAGCAAAGGCGGCAGTTCGGCACGCAATACCGCCAGCGCCCGCACGTATTGCGAGGAATTGCCGCTGGAATAGGCGAACACCGCGCAATAATTCTGGGGCGACAGTTCAGCAATGGCGGCCAGATCGCTGCGGGGGATGCCGGGGACAAGCGCGGCCAGCCGGTCGTGCGAATTGCGACGTTCGTCTTCGGACAGGATCGCCACGACGAAGTTTCCGGGGCCGTTCGTCACCGACACAGGGTGGCCTGAAATGGCGCTAAGGCGGCGGGCAAAACCCGTCACCTCGGCTGTGTCGCGATTTCTTTGGGGTCCGTTCACGCTGTCGCCAAAGACGACCTGCATCCGCACGGGCTGTTCCCAGCGGCGCAGGGGCGCGGGGTGGGAATCGGGGACCAGCCCCGCACCGCTGCGGGCATATTCGTCGCGCAGCGCGATCTGGACAAAGTCGTCGGCCAGCGATTGCGGCGTCATCGTGAATCCGTCGCCCGCGTCGGTGCGCAGCAGTCCGCGCGACCGAAGCCCGGTTTCGACGGCGGCGAGGTATTCGGTGATGTTGCGAGCGGCAGGCGTGCTCATCGCGGCGTCGGCGCGTTGGTTCGCCTCGCGTGCCGTTTCGGCGCGCTCGCGGCGCAGCGTGGCCTGGTAGATGTGTTCAGGACGTGCTGCCGGAGCGGGTGCCGTGACCTGCGCACCGGGCATCGTCGCTGGCGCTGTCGCGGCACCATCATTGCCACACGCGGTCAGCGCCAGAAGCGCGGCCAAGGCCGAGAGAAGCGGGAGCGGGGCGCGCGTCGCGCGGCGAGGGCAGGTCAGCAGGTCAGTCACGGCAGCGGCAGGGCATCTTTCAAGGTTCGTCCAGGGCGCGTCGGGCAGGGCAGCCGCCAGACCACCCGTCGGTCAGCGGCGAGGCAGTTCGCCCTGTGCAGGCTGCTGTTGTGCCTTGGCGGATGCAAGCGTGGTCTTCAAATCCTGCTCCATCTTTTGCAACTCTTGCTCTGCTGCAACACGTCGCGCCTTGCCTTCGTCGGCGATGCGCAGGCTGTCCTCGATGGTCGCGACCAGTTCGGCGTTGGCGGTGCGCACGGATTCGATGTCGAAGACGCCCCGCTCCATTTCGACACGGATGCGGGCGTTGGCGTCGCGCAGGTTCTTGGCGTTCCCGGTCAACAGTTCATTCGTCAGATCGGTCGCATCCTTGACCGCACCTGCGGCCTGCGAGGACCGCTGGATCGTCACCGCCTGAGCCAGCTGCGTTTCCCACAACGGCACTGTGTTGACCAAGGTCGAGCTGATCTTGGTCACCAGCGACTTGTCGTTTTCCTGCACCAGACGAATCGACGGCAGCGACTGCATCGTGACCTGACGGGTCAGTTTCAGGTCATGGACACGGCGTTCCAGATCATCGCGCGTGGCGCGCAGGTCGCGAAGCTCCTGCGCCTCCATCACCTGACCGTCGTTTGGGCTTGCCTCCATTTCGGACTGTTTCGCCGGGATCAGCGTCTGGTCCAGCTCTTTCAGCTTTTCCTCACCCGCCGCGATGTAAAGCGCGAGTTCGTCATAGAAGGCGAGCGTACGGTCATAAAGCACGTCGAGCGACTTGATGTCCTTGAGCAGCGTGTGCTGGTGCTGTTCCAGATCGCCGGTGATCTTGTCGATCTGGCCCTGCACGTCTTCGTAATTGGCCACGAACTTGGCGAACGGCGCCGCGCGCCCTGTCAGACGTTCCCACCACGACCGTTCGCGCCGAACGTCCAGTTCGCTGACGGAAAAGCCGCGAATGGTGGATACGATATCGCGCAGGCTGTCGCCTGCGGGACCGACGTCCTTGTTCTTGACGTCGGCCAGCATCGCCTGACTGATTTCCTGCAGCTGTGCCTGCGCGGCCGAGCCGAAATGGACGATCGAGGTCGTATCGCCCAGTTTGATCTCGTCCATCCGCTTGCGGATTTCAGCGGCAACCGGCTGGTCGGCCTGGGCCAGCGGAACCACGTCCTGCGCGGGCTCAGACAACATGGTCGAGGTCACCTGACGCACGTCTTCAAGCGCCGCCTGGGCGCGGGCTTGGGTTTCGCTGTTCATCATCGGTGTCC
This sequence comes from Paracoccus denitrificans, assembly GCA_003240735.1. Taxonomy (GTDB): domain Bacteria; phylum Pseudomonadota; class Alphaproteobacteria; order Rhodobacterales; family Rhodobacteraceae; genus Paracoccus; species Paracoccus denitrificans_A. The sequence goes on from QFNE01000002.1 coordinate 277,365, forward strand.
TGATTATCCTTCGGGTTCCGTGGTTTCCACCCAGAGCATAGGCAGAAGCGATCGCGGTTCAACGGCATCTGGTGACGTTGGTTCCGCGTGCCACCACAGTTCACATAAGCTGGCCGCATGCGCCCCGACGTTGCGCGAAGGCTGGGCACTGTGTAATGACACCGGGCACGCAAAGGCACCGCTTGAAAGGAATTCCGCATGCGCAGGGTCGTCGTCACCGGACTGGGAATGGTCACGCCATTGGCATCAGGTGTCGAGGAAACGTGGCAGCGCCTTTTGAAAGGCGAGTCCGGCGCGGGTCCGATCACCCGGTTCGACCCCAAGGATGTGGTCACGAAGTACGCCTGCGAGATCCCGTTCGGAGACGGCAGTGACGGCAGCTTCAACCCTGATGACTGGATGGAGCCGAAAGACCGCCGCAAGGTCGATGATTTCATTCTGTACGGCATGGCCGCCGCCGCGCAGGCCGTGGCCGATTCCGGCTGGACGCCCGAATCCGAAGAGGACCGCGAGCGCACCGGCGTGATGATCGGCTCCGGCATCGGGGGGCTGACCTCGATCGCCGAAACGGCCGTGCTGATCAAGGAGCGCGGGCCAAAGCGGGTGTCGCCCTTCTTTATTCCGGGCGCGCTGATCAACCTTGCATCGGGTCAGGTGTCGATCCGCTTCGGCTTCAAGGGTCCGAACCATTCGGTCGTGACCGCGTGTTCGACGGGCGCGCACGCCATCGGCGATGCCGCGCGGCTGATCGCCTTGGGCGACGCGGACGTGATGGTTGCGGGCGGGACGGAATCGCCGATTTCGGAAATCGGCATTGCCGGGTTCAATGCGTGCAAGGCGCTGTCCACCAAGCGCGAGGATGACCCCAAGGCCGCAAGCCGTCCTTGGGACGCCGATCGCGACGGGTTTGTCATGGGCGAGGGTGCGGGCGTCGTCGTGCTGGAAGAATACGAACACGCCAAGGCGCGCGGGGCGAAGATTTACGCCGAGGTTCTGGGATACGGCCTGTCGGGCGACGCCTATCACATCACCGCGCCCAGCGAGGACGGCGATGGTGGGTTCCGGTCGATGTCGGCGGCGCTGAAGCGCGCGGGGCTTGAACCGTCGCAGATCGACTACATCAACGCGCACGGGACAAGCACCATGGCCGACGTGATCGAGCTGGGCGCGGTCGAGCGTCTGCTGGGTGATGCGGCATCAAACGTCACCATGTCGTCGACGAAATCGTCCATCGGCCACCTGCTGGGTGCCGCAGGCGC
>QFNE01000047.1 GCA_003240735.1 Paracoccus denitrificans
AGGATGCGGCACTGGTCGGGATGATGGCGGATTATGCCGTCATGCGCGCGCAGGCGCGGGCGTGCGGGGCAGTATGAACATTGGCCGGGCGGATTCTGATCCGCCCGGTCGCACCCGGGAGTTGACGATGTCAAAAAGCGACAGGGATTCGCTGCGAACGGATAGTCGCATGGAAGGACGATAGATGTCGCGGGCGGAAATGGGCACAATTGCGCACCCGCAAACATCGAAGGGGCATTCATCCAGACCGCAGAAACAAGCGAGATTCCACCCTTGCGGAAAGAATTTTGATCAATCGGGTGACATTCTCCCGAATCCGTCCTAAAAAATAGAAATCGGTCAACGACCGGGTTGGAGATTTCTGTGCGCAGCGAACTGATCGTCGAACTTGTTAAGGCTGGTGTCTCAGGCAACCAGGACGCTGTCCGAGTGGCCGCCGAGACAATTGCCGCAGAAGAGCGCGCAAAGAAACATATCGGGGTCGCAGATCGTATTGCCAAAGCAGTTTCGACAGCCCCGATTTCCAGTATTTCTGGGCGCCCTGCGAACGGCAGCCTCCGCGTTCGAGACGGTTCCGGCGGAATCGATCGCCGCTATCCGGAGCGTTCGCTGTCGCAACTCTATCTGACGCAAGCCAACCGAAACTCATGCCTTGAGCTAATCGAAGAACAGGCCCGCGCTGACGTCTTGAGAGCCCATGGATATGAACCTCGCCATCGGCTGCTGCTCGTTGGACCACCCGGCAACGGGAAAACCTCCTTGGCCGAATCCATTGCTTCCGAACTTTCTCTGCCCCTCTTTGTTGTCCGCTACGACGCTGTCATTACCAGCTATCTGGGGGAAACAGCCCAGAGGCTGCGGCGTCTGTTCGACTATGTTCGAACCGAGCCTTGCGTCCTGTTTTTTGATGAGTTTGACGCCATCGGCAAAGAGCGCGGCGATCTGCACGAGACTGGCGAGATTAAGAGACTGGTCACGTCGCTGTTGCTGCAACTGGACGATCTTCCCTCCTATTGTGTGCTGGTCGGTGCGACCAACCATCCCGAGTTGCTGGATCGCGCGACGTGGCGCAGATTTGAGATTCGGCTGACGCTGGACCGCCCCGATGATGAGCATATGACCTCATATTTTGCTGAGCGGCTGAAGGAGTTCGAAGGGCCTGGTGGATATACGCCGAAGCGCCTCAGAGAGGCTGTCTCCCCTCTCAGCTTTTCCGAGGCCGAGACCTTTTTTCATGATCTTCATCGTCGCTGGGCTCTTGCGCAGGGCCGCATAACATTGAGAACTTTGATTAATGATCGAATACGCGCCTGGCACAACCAAGCCGGCCGGGCGCCAGAGGGTGACTACGATGACCGAGAGACCGATTCTTCCGCTTCCGATTAGAGAGAGGTCAGCTCGGCGTATCACAGGCAGCCAGAACAATATGCCCCGCCCGAGAGGGGCAGCGGGCGGTCGCGCAGTGCAGGCACGGCGTTTTGAGCAAGAGTTCTCGCGTCTAGATCAAGCCTTCCAAGGCGAAGATGCCAGCGTCACACTTCGCGCCGACCCGGCCGGAATTGCGCCCGAACGCGCGATGGTATTCGTTTCAGCTGTTCCGATTGGAAATCTTGTTCGGGTTGCGCGCGATGCGGGCATTGAAGTGCTTGCAGAGGTAGATTTGGACGACGACTACGTGCTCCCCGATGGCATCCCTGTCGATGGCATCGAGTTCGCAAACCCGACACTTTATGCGACGATGCCCTCGGAGGGATCCCTGCGAACGCTGCGTCGGCTTTGGCGTGCTTATCGGAGCGGCGAAGATCTTCCCGATGGTCAGACGCCTTGGCGCAATCTCTTTGATCTTCTGGCAGAACTCCGCCCTTGGGGGCCACCGGATCGCCTGACTCTGGAGGCTCGTGAAATCATTCGTGATCGCTTGCCTTTCGATGACGAGGAGGCTGTCCAACTGGAGCTTGAGATCTGGCCCACGCGAAGTGATGAGCGCAGAAATCAATGGCGACGCGAAGCCCAGGCGCGGGTTGAAGCTTTTGGTGGTGAGATAGTTGCGAGCAGCACAATCTCCGAGGCCGATTTCGTCTACGACGCATTGTTGGTTGCAATGCCCGCGGGTGCCGTTCGCGAGATGTTAGACAATCCCGCAGCCCCGGAAGGTCTGGCGACTCTGGACGGCCTGCAGTTTATCCTCCCTCAAACAATCGCTCAATCTTTGCCCGTTGAAAGCGAAGCTGAAGATGGTGATCCAACGCGAGGTCCCGAAGACCAACCCTCCTCCCAGTTTGACTTGAACCTCCCAGTCCGTGCACTGCTGTTGGACGGCACACCCATCGCGGCGCATCCCGACCTGAACGATGGCGTCTACATCGAAGATGTCCACGATCTTGTCCGCCTATCTCAGGTTCGACAAAGGCGTCATGCCACCTCGATGTCGTCACTGATTTTGCGAGGGGATCTAGGCAATGACGGTCGACCAGTTCCGGACAGCAGGCTGTTGTCGATACCTGTGCTTGTGGACAATGACAGGGCGGCTGTTTCGCCTGACAATCGTCTTTTTGTCGACGTAATCCATACCGCGCTTGTCAGAGCGTTCGAAGGCCAAACTCCGCTTGCCCCTGACGCATTTGTCGTGAACCTTTCGATTGGCATCGTAAACGGGCATTTTAACGGTCGCATGAGCGCGTTGGCCCGATTGCTCGATTGGTGGGCCTATCGCGCGGGCGTTCTCTTTGTCGTATCGGCGGGAAATGTAGACGGCGTTCTGACTGTCCCTGGCATCAACGCGACCGCGTTCGAAGATGCAGCAATTGAGGCTCGGCAGGCTTTAGTCAGCGAGGCACGGTCGGCCCAAAGACACAGTCGAACTCTATTGGCCCCCGCAGAGGCCATGAACGTCCTGACAGTGGGCGCCGCGTCGATCACTGGTGGCGCTGGGCGGGCTGGCACGCTTCCTGCCGGCGTGCTGCCCGTGCACGATCAAGACGCGGTGGTTCCAGCGGTTTCGTCAGCCGCGGGCCCGGGAGCCTACCGAGCGATCAAGCCGGATGTGCTGGCTGTGGGCGGGCGTCACGATGTGCGCATTTCCTCGTCTGGCGGCGACCTAAATCTGCGTGTCGCAAACGCGCTTCCCATGTCGGGCCTGCTTGTTGCCGCGCCAACACAGGCTGCGGGGGCTACCGGACTTCGAGCTTGGGCGTGCGGTACAAGTTGCGCCGCAGCGCTAACGACAAGATCCATCATACAATCAGCCGCATCCCTCACCGGACCAGACGGTGCATATGAAGGCCAGGAGCTCCCTCGGCGAGACATGGCGCTTTTGACGCGAGCCCTCACGGTCCACGCAGCTCGATGGCCGGAAAGCGCAATAGACCTTCGCGCCTCCCAGATGGCATCCGGCCTCCATCACGAACACGCAGGAGCGGAAGTCCTTTCGGGCTATGGCTATGGGCTGGTCAACAATGGCCTAATGAGCGAGGGGCCACCGAAGGGGGCGACGCTGGTCGGCCTCGGCACAGTCCGCAAAGATGGTGCACGCATATTCGAGATGCCGCTGCCCCAGTCAGTGTCGAATGACCGGGTCCACAGATGGCTGTTGGTCACGCTTGCTTGGTTTTCGCCTGTCGATATTTCGCGCGCGCGGTACCGTCTCGCACGACTTGAAGCTGTTGCTGCAGATGATGGCGATGATCCCGACGGTGAATGGCGACTTAAAATGCAGGGTGACGTGCCGACATCCAATGCAATTGCCAAAGGAACCGTTTGGTCGCGGCGGTTGAAGCATGCGCGAGTATTGGCGCCCACCTTCGGTGCTGATGCAATCATACCAATCCGTGTACAGTGCAGCGACTCTTCGGGCGGCGGGCTAAGCCCTGACGATGATATCCGCTTCGCAATCGCTGTCACGCTACAGCTGGCGGTCGACACTCGCTACGACATTCAAACTGAGATCGAGAACCGCTTGAGGATACGGCAAACGCAATGATCCGTGAAGTGTCCGCCATGGAACTAGAACAGCGCAATTTGTCGACCAACAGAGACGATGTGGCTGATCAGTTGTTTAGCCGACATCGTGGACTCGCTATTCTCCGACTGTTGCATCGGTCACCGGAATATCGAACCAACGAACTGCTACTGATTGATTGGCTCACAGCCGTTGCCTTAGCATGCTCGCACGGTGATCTGCGAGAACTCGCCTCTCGCCTTGAGCGTCAAGGGCTTCTGCGAACAGAAAACTTGAACGGATTGCTAATCGCGACCTTGACTGAAGCGGGAGAGGATGTGGCGCTCGGACGAGTGACTTGCGACGATGTCCTGCGTCCCAACCCGGAGTGCCCTTACTGAATGGCATCGGTTTCGCCACCCGTCTTTGCAAACGTTGATGTGGCGTTGATGTAAAACGCCGATGGGGATGCCTGACTTATTTTGTCGGCATCCAAGCTTTTGATTTATTTTAGAATTTTGGTTGCGGGGACAGGATTTGAACCTGTGACCTTCAGGTTATGAGCCTGACGAGCTACCGGGCTGCTCTACCCCGCGCCAATTTTGTCCTGGAGTGTTTGTTTGATCGTTCGAGGGATGTG
>QFNE01000106.1 GCA_003240735.1 Paracoccus denitrificans
CATCTCCCACGGCAGGCCCGCGAACTTGATCGACGTCGCGGGCGAGGCGCCGGTGCCGCCGTTGTGGCCCGAGATCAGGATGATGTCGGCCTTGGCCTTGGCCACCCCGGCCGCGATGGTGCCCACGCCCGAGCCGGCCACCAGCTTCACCGTGATCTTGGCGCGCGGGTTGATCTGCTTGAGGTCATAGATGAGCTGCGCGAGGTCCTCGATCGAGTAGATGTCGTGGTGCGGCGGCGGCGAGATCAGCGTGACACCCGGCGTCGAGTGCCGCAGCCGCGCGATCAGGCTCGTGACCTTCATCCCCGGCAACTGCCCACCCTCGCCGGGCTTGGCGCCTTGGGCGACCTTGATCTCCAGCTCCTCGCAGGCGTTCAGATACTCGGCCGTCACCCCGAACCGGCCCGAGGCGACCTGCTTGATCTTCGCGCACGGGTTGTCGCCGTTGGGCAGCGGGTGGGAATGCGCCGGGTCTTCCCCGCCCTCGCCCGAATCGGACTTCGCCCCGATCCTGTTCATGGCGATGTTCAGCGTCATGTGCGCCTCGGGGCTGAGCGCGCCCAGCGACATCCCCGGCGTCACGAAGCGCTTGCGGATCGCGGTGATGCTTTCCACCTCTTCGATGGGAACGGGCTTGCCCAGCGGCTTGATGTCCAGAAGGTCGCGGATGTGGATCGGCGGGTTCGCCCGCATCGCGGCCGAGAACTGCTTCCACACCTCATAGCTCGCCTTCTCGCAGGCGAGTTGCAGCAGCCGCATGGTCGAGGCTTCCCACGCGTGCTTTTCGCCCGAGCGGCGGGCCTTGTAGAACCCGCCCACCGGCAGCAGCTCGGCGGCGTCGGTGTGCCAGCCCTTGTGGTGGATCTCTTCGAGCTTCGCCTGCAGCCCGTGCAGGCCGATCCCCGAGATGCGGCTCTGCATCCCCGGGAAATACTCGGCGACCATCGCCCGGCTCAGGCCCACCGCCTCGAAGTTCAGCCCGCCGCGATAGGACGACAGGACCGAGAT
>QFNE01000107.1 GCA_003240735.1 Paracoccus denitrificans
CAGCTGATAGCGCTTGTCGCCGCAGAACGCGATCGCGCCCGCACCGCCCATGTTGTACTTCCCCTGGACGAAGTGGACCTCGTTCTTGTTGCCCCGCAGGAGCGACAGGAAGGTCCGGGGAAAATCCTCGGGCGCCTGCCCGACGCCATCATCGTACACGAGAAGAGAGGTATCCAGCTTCGGTCCGCTCGCGACGATCTGCAAATCGCGCGCACGATCACGCCTCGTGTGACGCAGGTCCCAGTCACGGTGATCGGGGAAGTAGCGATCCAGGGCCTCGCCCACGCTGCGCGGCGCAGCCTCGGATCGAGGGTCGATCCCGTCCTCCAGCACCTTCTTCTCGAGGATCGCATCGATGCCGTTGGTCACCTTCTCAACCAACGCCGGGACCGGGTGCGCCTGCTGATTCTCCACGACCCCATAGAAGGACTCGTTGTCACCGTACGGCGTCCAATGGTCGGGGTCGTCGAGAAGGCTGCGATCCTTCAGAATCTTTTCGACGCTGTCTTCGGTCGGCGCCGCGAGGAGCGCGCGGAAAAGGCCTTCAAGGTCGATCAATAGCAGCCCCCTGTTGAAGGCCGGCAATATTCCGGCGGACGAGCACAGCGTCAAGCGACGGTGCAGCGTGGTGCACACGCAAGCGCCGCATTCTCAACCGCCTTTCGGCTGACGATAGAGGGATTTTGACCCGGCTTGCTCCAGCAGGCGAGGGCGCTGCACTGCTTGGAAAAGTCCAACGGAATCGGAGGCATCATAAAAAGAATTTCGTGTTGGCAAACCCCTGTTAGAATTTGTCAACACAATGATTTTACATCGAATTCGGTCCGGAGAACAATAGTGGAACCCCATCCTGAAAACTCGCCTCGCGCCGAGCTCTCGAAACCACCGGGAGCAATCGTAGTCATACACAAAGCGTCACGCAAGCCGGTGCTCATCGTTCCGGGGTGAGGGGTCCACGAGGAGCTCACCCGGGCGGCCCAGTTCGCCAGCTCCGGTTACGCGCT
>QFNE01000108.1 GCA_003240735.1 Paracoccus denitrificans
CCGCCGCCGCGGCCAAGGCCGCCCGCGCGGCCCAAGGACAAGATGATGAGCAGCTTGACCCTCTCACGGCTCACTAGGCGCTTCGGCGCGGTGACCGCATTGAACGACGTGACACTCGAGGTCGCGCCCGGCGAGCGGGTGGCGCTTCTGGGCCACAACGGCGCGGGCAAGTCCACGCTGATGAAGATCGTGCTGGGGCTGATCCCCGCGACCTCGGGCGAGGTGCGGGTGCTGGGCGCCGCCCCCGGCAGCGCCGCGGCCCGCGAGGGGACGGCCTACCTGCCCGAGAACGTGGCCTTCCACCCCGCACTGACCGGGCGCGAGCAGATCCGCGCCTATCTGGCGCTGCGGCGCGAGCCTGCGCGGCTGGCGGGCGACCTGCTCGCGCGGGTTGGGCTGGCCGACGCCGCCGACCGCCGGATCGGCACCTATTCCAAGGGGATGCGGCAGCGCGTGGGCCTGGCCCAGGCGCTGATCGGGCACCCGCGGCTGCTGGTGCTGGATGAGCCGACCTCGGGCCTCGACCCGGTCTCGCGGCGCGAGTTCTACGCCCTGCTCGACGAGCTGGCGGCGGGCGGCACGGCCGTGCTGCTGTCGTCCCACGCGCTGACCGAGGTCGAGGCGCGCACCGACCGCATGGCGATCCTCGCGCACGGGCGGCTGGTGGCGCTGGGCGCGATGGAGGCGCTGCGGGCCGAGGCCGACCTGCCGGTGGTCTTCCTGCTCACCCCCGCGCCGGGGCACGAGGACGCGCTGGCCCGCGCCTTCCCCGAGGCCGAGCGCAGCCCCGGCGCGCTGCGGCTGGCGGTGCCGCGGGCGGGCAAGCTCGCCGCGCTGGCCCGGGTGGGCGCCGCGCAGGCGTGGCTCGCCGACGTGGACATCCAGCCGCCGAGCCTCGAGGATATCTACGCCCGCATCAGCCGCCGCGATCTGCCCGCGCAGGAGGTCGCCGCATGACCCGCATCCTCGCCCTCGCCCGCGCCGAGCTGCGCATCGCCGCCC
>QFNE01000048.1 GCA_003240735.1 Paracoccus denitrificans
CGTTCCAGCGCGGTGATCATCTCTTCATGCTCGGCGATGGCCGCTGCCCACCGCTCCGGCCCCTCATGGCCGATGAAGCGGATACGCTTCAACCGCATTTGCAGTGTCGCATGGACATGCGCCAGCGCTTCGTTGCCGGAATAGCGGACGATGAGGGTGTGGATCTCTTGGTTCAGCTTGTAATAGGCGAGCCGGTCGCCGATGCCGTAAAGGCGCGTCATCTCGTCATGGGCGGCGCGGATGGTGGCGATCTCGGCGTCCGACGCGTTCCGGCAGCACAGGCGGCCGGCCAGCTCTTCCAGATTGCCGATGACCACAAGCATATCGTGGACATCCTTGGCGTCGAAGCGCTTCACGACGGCGCCACGGCTCTGGACAAGCTCCACCAGCCCTTCGCTGGCAAGGTACTTGATCGCCTCGCGCAGCGGCGTCCGGGAAACGCCGAGCTCTTCGCCGAGCTGGCCCTCATGCAGTCGGGAGCCGGGCGGAAGCTGCCCCTCGATGATCATGTCGCGCAGGTGTCCGACAAGCGTATCGTGGAGCGACTGGCGGGATATGCGGCGCGTGCCACCGTCCGGTGTCGCCGCACTCCGGCCTGCGCCTGCGATCGCTAGCGATTCAACCATCTTCACCTCGGATCTGCCGGCTCCTTGCACGCCATCGCTGCAGCGATGCGCACCGGGAAACCACTAGAGCAGTTCCAACATGCCAGCCAGTCAGCGTCAAACGAAAATGCTGTATGCAGAATACAAAACGCTTGATGCGTGCATTTTTGTTGGCTACAGATACCGCCGATGAACGCTCGGGGAGGAACCGCCATGTCCGTCGAAACCGCAAATGCGCGCCCAGTCATCGCCCTGGCGATGGGCGATCCGGCTGGCATCAGCCCCGAATTGACGGCCATGCTTCTGGCCGATCCGGAAACGCGGGAAGCCGCCCGCATCGTCGTGATCGGCGATCGCCGCATCCTCGACAAAGGCGCGCAGGAAGCCGGCGTCGAGCTGGACCTCGAAATGCTGGCAGCACCCGGCGCCCCGACCGGCAAGCGCCATGCGATGGTTGATCTTCAGCATCTTGCACCGGACGAGGTCGAGCGCGGCGAAGCCACGCTCAAAGGCGGCACCTTCGCCACCACCAATTTCCGCAAGGCGCTCGAAATGGCCGATGCCGGCCGCGCCGATGCCGTGATGTTCACGCCCTTCAACAAGAAGGCCATGCGCTACGCCTATCCGGGCTATGACGACGAGATCCGCTTCGTGGTCGACGTCACCGGCTTCAACGGCAAGGTGCGCGAGTTCAATGTGCTCGAGAAGGTTTGGAATGCGCGGGTCACCTCGCACATTCCGCTCAAGGACGTCTCGGAGCATCTGAGTGTCGACGCCATCCTGGCCGAGGTGGACCTGACGGTCCGGTGCCTCAAGCAGTCCGGTATCGAAAAGCCGCGCGTGGCGGTTGCCGGGTTGAACCCGCATGCCGGCGATGGCGGCTCCTTCGGCATGGAAGAGATCGACGTGATCGAACCGGCGGTCAAGGCGGCGCAGGAGCGCGGCTATGACGTCGAGGGGCCGTTCCCGGCCGATACGGTCTTTCTGCGGGCGCTGAAGGACGAGTTCCACGCGGTGCTGACCATGTATCACGACCAGGGCCAGATCGCGATGAAGATGATGGGCTTCGACAAGGGCGTGACCATGATGGGGGGGCTGCCCTTCCCTCTGTGCACGCCGGCCCATGGCACGGCCTACGACATTGCGGGCAAGGGCATCGCCGATCTGGGTGCGACGCGCGAGGCATTCCGGCTCGCCGTACGCATGGCGAACCAGCGCCGCACCGGCACGGCTGCGCCTGCCGCGGCCTGACCGGCCGCGCGCCGCGTGCATGGGAGCCGCGGCCAGTTACGCTTTTCGGGAGGACAGGGCATGGGAATGCCAGCATTCGGCGCCAACGCACGGCAACGCTACGATCGGACGAACTGGCCGATCGCCGCCGCCATGATCCAGTATGCGAACCAGTTGCCCGACGGGCGCAGCGTGCAGGATCAGAGCGCGGATGAATGGGCCGCCACCCTGTCCGAGATCGCCGATGCCGGCTTCACCGAACTCGATCCGACCGATTGCTGGCTGCGCGTGGGCGATCTTTCGCCACAGCGCCGCCAAGAGTTTCGCGACGTCGCAACAAGCCTCGGCCTGAGCATTCCGGCCGTCTCGACGGCGCGCAAGAACCTCATCGACGCCGACCCCGCCGTCGGTGAGGCGAATGTGAGCTATGGCCACCGGGTGATCGACGCCGCAGCCGAAATCGGCGCATCGGCGGTCTCCTTCGGCTTCTTCGGCCCGCTGACCGAGCGGCAGAAGCAGGTTCTGTGGTTCTGGACGCAGGATGGCGTGCGCAATCCCGACGATCCGGCCATGTGGCGCCTGGCCGTCGAGCGCGTCCGCGAGCTGGGCCTGCATGCCGCCGAACTCGATATGGAAGTGTCGCTCGAAATGTACGAGGACACCTACCTCGGCACCGCCGAAAGCGCCGCCCGCTTCGTAACCGAGGTCGATCTTCCCAATGTCGGCGTCAACGCCGATATCGGCAATCTGATCCGTCTGCACCGCCCGGTCGAGAAATGGGCGGACATGATGGCCAGGCTGGCGCCCCTGTGCCGCTACTGGCACGTCAAGAACTACATCCGCGACGAGAGCGCCGACGGACGTGTCGTCACGCATCCCGCGCCGCTGGAATCCGGCATCATCAATTACCGCGCCGCCCTGTCCATGGTGCTGGCGCACGGTTTCAACTCGGCGCTGCTGCTCGAGCATTACGGCGGCGACGGACTCAGCGTCTGCGCCAGCAACCGCGACTATCTGCGCCGGATCCTTCCTCGTCCGGAGGCACGCGCATGACCACGATCTTCGACGAACCGGAACGCTTCGCCGCCCGCGCGCTCGAAGGCTTCTGCGACATCAACGCCCGCATCGTGGCGCCGGTGCGCGGCGGGGTCCTGCGCTCGACGCAGACCCCGGAGGGCAAGGTCGCCCTGGTCATCGGCGGTGGCTCCGGCCACTACCCGGCCTTTGCCGGCTATGTCGGCGTCGGCTTTGCCGATGCGGCGGTGGCCGGTGACGTCTTCGCCTCGCCGTCGACCGAAAGCGTGGCACGCATCTGCCGTCAGGCCGACAAGGGCGCCGGCATCGTGCTCGGTTTCGGCAATTATGCGGGCGACGTCCTGAATTTCGGCGCGGCGGCAACCCGCCTGCGCGCCGAGGGCATCGATGTGCGCGTGCTGGCCGTCACGGACGATGTCGCCAGCGCGGATCGCTCCGAGCGCGAAAAGCGCCGCGGCGTCGCCGGCGACGTGCCCGTATTCAAGATCGCCGGGGCCGCCGCGGAAGCGGGGATGGATCTCGACACGGTGGAGGCGCTGTCGCGCCGCGCCAATGACAGGACCGTATCCTTCGGCATCGCCTTCTCCGGCTGCACGCTGCCGGGCGCCGATGGGCCGCTGTTTACCGTGGCGCCGGGCACGGTGGCGGTCGGTCTCGGCATCCACGGCGAACCGGGAATCCGCGACGAGCCGGCCATGAGCGCGAAGGCGCTTGCACAGCTTCTGGTCGAGCCGCTTCTGGCCGAGCGGCCCGGGGGCGCCGGCGGGCGCGTGGCGGCGATCCTGAACGGGCTGGGCTCCACCAAATACGAAGAACTCTTCGTCCTGTGGACGCATGTGGCGGCGCGCCTGCGCGATGCCGGGCTGGAACTCGTAGCGCCCGAAGTCGGCGAATACGTCACCAGCCTCGACATGGCCGGCTGCTCGCTGACGCTGACCTATCTGGACGCCGATCTGGAGCCGCTCTGGCTGGCGGCGGCCGACACGGCTGCCTTCCGGCGCGGCACGATAGAGCCGCGCGCCGCGGCCGATCCGGTACGCGAAGACGCAGCCGGGCCGGCCGATTATCCGCAGGCAAGCGCAGCGTCCAAAGCCGACGCAGAGTGCGTGGCCGGCATCGTCGCCACGGTGGCCGCCGCGCTGGCGCAGGCCGAAGACGAGCTCGGCCGCATCGATGCCATCGCGGGCGATGGCGATCATGGCCAGGGTATGCGGCGCGGCTCCGCCTCGGCCGCCGAGGCGGCGCGGAATGCCGCGACGGCCGGTGCCGGTGCGGGTACCGTCATCGCCGTTGCGGGCGACGCCTGGGCCGACACGGCCGGTGGCACGTCCGGCGCCATCTGGGGCCTGATCCTGCGCGGCTTCGGCACCGCCATCGGCGATGCGGCGCGCATCGACCTGCAGGCCGCTGCAGCCGCCATGCAGGCGGCCCTTGCGGACGTCACGCAACTCGGCCGGGCACGGGTCGGCGACAAGACGCTCGTCGATGCCCTCGTGCCCTTCGTGGACACGCTCGCGGCAGAAGCCGCCTCCGGGCAGGATCTGGCGAAGGCCTGGCGTATCGCCGCCGAGCGCGCCACCGAGGCCGCCGACAAGACGCGCGATCTGTCGCCGCGCCTTGGCCGCGCACGGCCGCTTGCGGCCCGC
>QFNE01000049.1 GCA_003240735.1 Paracoccus denitrificans
GCATTAGGCTATAAGGCCATCATGAACAACATTAAGATCAAGTTCATTACCGCAGCGGATTTAATGCTGCAACTGAGTACAGCCTATCAGCAAGGTAAACTGAAAACCTATATGCAACGTGCGGTACTAGGACCAAAGTTACTGATTATCGATGAAATTGGCTATTTACCGTTTGGACGTGAAGAAGCGAATCTGTTCTTTAATGTGATTGCCAAGCGTTATGAAAAAGGCAGTACGATATTGACGAGTAACTTACCCTTTAGCCAGTGGTCCAAATCCTTTGCAGATGATGTCACGTTGACCGCTGCGATGTTAGATCGGTTATTGCATCACTGTCATGTGGTACAAATATCGGGTGAGAGTTATCGTTTGAAGGATAAAAAAAGAATAGGGATTCAGCCTCAGGTTGAAACTTAATACGAGATCAAAGGGGTCAATTTTACTTTGCCATTTGTAAGGTAAAAGGGGTCAATTTTAGAATGCCGTTGACAATTTTCATGAAACAATTCCATGCACCTAAGGATGAAAAACGATCGATCATCGTTATTCCAGAACAGTACAGAAAAGACTGGCTGACTGCAGATCATGAACATGCGCATGAGTATTTCTTTCAAATACCCGATGAATTCGTCACTTTTCCACGTGATGAGCAGAAACAAAACGTCTTATTCTGACGCATCCTTGTTTATCCACAACTTTTTATATTTGAATTTTAAACGCTGTTAGTAATATCCTATTTATACGAATTCTACTTCCAAACACGCCACCGTAGCGTAGGAGTATCACATGTCTAAGAAGTTGCCGATCTACTTCTCTGACGACGCATGGTCATCTTTACAAGAGCTCATGGGTCCAGAGGGTAAGCCAAGCCCTACCATCAATACCGTGCTTGAACAAATCGCTCAGCCTTCAGCACCAAGGATGAGCAAGACAAAGCGCTTGATCTGAATGAGTTCCTGATTCACAACCCTATTTCTACTTTTATTGCTTATGTAGACAGTGAATCCATGCTTGATGCTGGCCTTGAGATTAATGATCCAATCATTATCGATCGCAGTATTGAAGCCAAGCATTACGATATTGTTGTTGCCCTGATTGATAACAATGCCTCGACAATTAAGCGGCTGATGATCACCAATAAGATGTCAAAGTCCGAAACCAAAGAGATATTTGGCGATGAAGATTATCCGCTTCCAGAACTTTGGTTGAAGGCTGAAAATCCTAACTACAATCACATCATCCCTGATGACAGTCAGACCATCTCAATCTGGGGTGTGGTGACTTTTAATTTAAAACGTATTTATCACCGCTCATAAAAAGAAGAATAACCATGCAAAGTGAAAATGAAATATTCGCGTTAGTCGACGTGAATAATTGCTACGTCTCGTGTGAACGTGTGTTTAATCCTGCCTTGAATGATCGCCCTACTATTGTGCTCAGTAACAATGACGGCTGTGCCGTGGCCAGAAGTCAGGAAGCGAAAGATCTCGGCATCAAGATGGGTGTTCCTGTATTCCAAATTCAGGACCTGATCAAGCAACATGACATTCAGGTGCTATCAAGTAATTTCTCCTTATATGGCGAAATGTCCAAGCGCTTTATGGAGCTGCTTGGGGACTATGTTGCATCAGGAGACCAAGAGGTCTATTCCATTGATGAATGTTTCCTAAAGCTCACAGCTTATGAGCATCTATTTGACCTGACCGATTATGCGCAAGATATGAGAGTTAAAGCTTGGCGTTGGTTAGGACTACCCTGCTGCATTGGAATCGGCCGCTCAAAAACTGAAGCCAAGATTGCCAATCATCTCGCCAAAAAGAACAAGTTCTTCAATGGGGTCTGTAATCTGGCCCATATGGACCCGTGCTCTACAGAGATGCTACTCGCACAAGTGAATGTATCCGAAGTTTGGGGCGTTGGCAGGCAGAACTGCAAGAAGCTCAATGCCATGGGTATTCAATCTGTTCTAGATCTGATCAATGCCAATCCTAAAGAAATCAAAAAGCAGTTCAGTATCGTGATGGAAAAGACGGTGCTTGAGCTACAAGGCCTTTCTTGTATTGACCTGAGTGATGATGCGGTAGCGAAGAAGCAAATCATCAGCAGTCGTTCATATGGGAACCCAGTCTATGAAATGGATGACATCAAAGCATCTGTCCGGCTTTATGTTGCTCGAGCCGTAAAGCGAATGCGGGAAGATGGCTCAATCTGCAAAATGATTGGGGTCTATATCCAAACCAGTCGCTTTGATAAGTCCGAGCGCTACTCGCCATATATCGTGGTTCAGATGCATGAGCATACAGACGACTTATTACTCATCACCAAGGCAGCAATGAAGGGTATCGATAAGATATTTAAGAAGGGTTTTAAGTATAAAAAGGCGGGAATCGTGCTGCTCGAAATTACAGATAAATCCAAATTTGTACCCGATCTATTCACGGACTATTCACATAGGCATGAACGCGAAAAACTTTCAGATGCCATCGAAGCCATCAGTGAACGGTTTGGGAAGAATCTCGTCACATTGGGAATTGCCAACAATCAAGAAGCCTCATGGCACATGAATCAAAACCTTAGATCACCATCGTATTTAACCAAATGGTCAGACTTACCAAGAGTGGGATAAAAACATGCACTTATTTAAATTAACTGATGAACAACTCGCACAGCTTCTTATCCCGAAACGTTTTGTACCACCTACTCCAGCTGAACATGAAGGCAAGAACATGGTTTATGTTTTTGATAGCGAAGATAAGTTTGAGCTGACTTATGATGAGTTGGTTGAAATTATTAGCAAAGCAAGGATGGCTGGACCTAAGTTGATACCTGTGTTGGGAACAGTAAATTAAGTTGTGCAGTGATCACACACCACTTGAAACATTACTTGATTGGAAATGAATTTGGGCTGAGAAAAATTTAGCTCAAATTTAACCTAACAGACCCACTAAAAAATGGGTAACTGTCAGATCGGGTTTGGACTACAACACTTTAGCTCATTGATTTACCAAAACGCTAATCTTTACACCATTTTCGTAAATCCAGTGATCAAACTGTGATGCTAAAGCTTTTAAATTCCCCTTATTATGAATCAAAGTCAGCATGATGCTTTTCATAAAGACAGTTTACTTATAACCAGAGAGATTTCTAAACAATTCCCCCTTTTCAGTTTGCTTAGGCTATTTTAACCAGAGTTCATCTTCTAGCATGATTTTTAACATTTTGTGGATTTTCTTTCTATCTGCTCTCTCAAAGCTTTCGAGTCATATCCCTTATCAGCGCTAAGAAGATCGGTATTTTTCATAAATTAAGCCAAAAAACCCGCCATGTAGACGGGTGGTTGCTCTCTTAAGATCTTAATCGTGTAGTGCTAATTCTGCACTTTTTGCCAAAAAGGCAGATCGACTTTAATGCTGTCTTTTTGCAACAGCATCAATATGTTTGACCAAAGACTCTGACATACTGACATTGATACGGACTGATTTTGCTTGTACCAATATCAATCAACAACCAGAACCCATCTTGAAATCGCTCATCACCCAACCATTGTTCAGGGCTTGATGGTTTTGGTAATTTCAAATCCTCACCATCAAAATGAAGCTCTACAGCCTCTTGCGCCATGCGTTGAATATCTTGCATTTCATCTGCTGCACTAAAACACCCTTCAAAGTCAGGAAAAGTTAAGCCGTATGCAGTATCTTCATCTTTATGAACATATACTGGATATAACATATTTACCTCCACTCCCAACCAGCCTGTTTATAAATATTGCGTAAAGTGCCAATCGGCATGTCTTTCCTCGGGTGAGGAACTACAACATGACCAGATTTTACAGGATGCTTTTATTTCTCATGCTCCGCCTTTATCTCCCACTTTATACCAGCCTTCCTGCTCTAGAGAATTAATAATGTCTTTGCTATTCATTGTGTAATTATACGCAACACTATAAAGTGGCGTTAGAATGTTGCCATATTTGTCAAGAAAGTTTGTCTCCGACAAACTCAGTACGGTTCACTTTATTAAGTGCAGAAAAGCAAAAAACTTTACTGCGTAAAGCTACAATGGGCAGTATTTCAATGATAATTTTATATAGTGGTTTTTTATTTATTACCGTTTTTGTGATTCTTAACGAAGGAATAAAGCGATTATAGGCACATAGACTTTGTAAATTGAAATATCAAGACTAACAAGAAATTCAAATTGATTACTAATAGAGCGCCTCACGGCGCCCTATCTTTTAGAAAAACGTATCTGCCGATACATTAAACCGCTCAGACAATGCCTTAATATGACGAATATTCAGTTGGCGTTTACCACTTAAAATCTCAGAAATCACAGATTGGGTTGCAACCTCTGCTAAGTCAGACTGACCTAAACCATGTTGCTCCATCAAAAAAGCCAAAGCAGCGCGACCATCCCCTTTAGGCATAGGAAGATGCTCATTTTCATAATCAGAAACCAAATCACCAAGCTGAAGAATAAGCCCCATTAAAGGATGAGACTCATCATCACCAACGGTATCTAAAAGTTCATCTAAAGCTTCAACAAGTGTATGAAAGTCGTCTTCATTTTCTGGCTTGCTGAGCAATGGTGCAACGTAGTGCCAGTGGTCTACGGCCTGTTTAATCATCGCGTTCATACTAACCTTCCTTCCAATGACCTTTGTCATATTCTTTATGGGACAAGACATGACGGATATACACACGTTTCGCCTGATACATCACGACTGCAATAAGTCGGATCTTGTTCCCGCCAATATCGAACACATGGAACTTTCCAACTTTATCGACCGCTGGAAAGAGCTGCTTCATCTCAGCAAAATCTTTCGGATCGTTTGCCTTTATGGTTCGATACCAACCATCTAATGCCGTTTCAGCCTGTGGCCACTTGTGCATTGCTGTTATAATTCGAGCGTGGGTGATCACATGCATAACATTTTATCGCATTTTGCTATAAATCAAGTATAAACCAATTATCGCATTTTGCAATATTGAGGGGCTAGGATGAATAAAGCGCCAAACGGCGCTTTATTCATTATCAGAATTCACTTAATCTGATGACCTTAAAAATGCCTGTTCATTGATCTGACTTTTCCCCGTCAATGACTTGATTTAAATCATGCTTTTCATCACAAAGGTTTCAGACAATTTAAGCAACCTGTTGATTTATTTAGATCTCTTCTAATGC
>QFNE01000009.1 GCA_003240735.1 Paracoccus denitrificans
ATGCGGTGGCTTTCGGGATCGGCTTCAACGGCGGGCAATGCTGCGTCTCGACCAGCCGCCTGATCGTCGAGGCGTCTGTCGCGGACGCCTTTGCCGACACCCTGGCCGAAAAGATGGCCCGCATCCGCGTTGGCGACCCGCTGGATGAGGCGACGCAGGTGGGCGCGATCACGACCGACGCGCAGAACGACACGATCCTCGGCTTCATCGAAAAAGGCCGGTCGGAGGGCGCGCGGATCGTCACCGGCGGCGCGCCCATCGACCGCGGACAGGGCAGCTTCATCGCGCCGACGCTGTTTGCCGATGTCACCCGCGACATGGCCATCGCGCGCGACGAGATCTTCGGCCCGGTCCTGTCGATGTTCCGCTTTGAAAACGTGGCGCAGGCCACGGCCATCGCCAACGACACCATTTATGGTCTTGCCGCCAGCGTGTGGAGCCGGGACATCGACAAGGCGCTGACCGTCGCGCGCCGGGTTCAGGCCGGGCGGTTCTGGGTCAACACCATCATGGCTGGCGGCCCCGAGATGCCGATCGGCGGGTTCAAGCAGTCCGGCTGGGGCCGCGAGACCGGGATGCTGGGAGTCGAGGAATATACGCAGGTCAAATCGGTCCATGTCGCCTTCGGACCCCGTGCGCGGTGGATCGACTGATGAGCGGCGGGGGGTTCGACTATGTCATCGTCGGCGGGGGATCGGCCGGCTGCGTCCTCGCCGCCCGGCTGTCCGAGGACCCCGGCACGCGCGTCTGCCTGATCGAGGCGGGGGGGCGGGACACCAACCCCCTGATCCACATGCCGGTCGGTTTCGCCAAGATGACGACGGGACCGCTGACCTGGGGGCTGAAAACCGCGCCGCAGAAGCACGCGCTGAACCGCGAAATCCCCTACGCCCAGGCCCGCGTGCTGGGCGGCGGATCGTCCATCAACGCCGAGATTTTCACCCGCGGTCATCCCAGCGATTATGACCGCTGGGTCACCGAGGGCGCCGAGGGATGGGGCTTTGCCGACATCCAGCCCTATTTCCTGCGGTCCGAGGGCAACACCATTCTGGCCGGCGGCTGGCACGGGACCGAAGGCCCGCTGGCGGTGTCGAACATCCCCGACCCGAACGCCATGACCCGCGCCTTCGTGCAAAGCTGCCAGGAGGCGGGGATGCCCTATAACCCCGACTTCAACGGCGCGGTGCAGGAAGGGACCGGCGTTTACCAGACCACCACCCGCAACGGCAGGCGCTGCTCGGCGGCGGTCGGCTATCTGCGGCCCGCCATGGGTCGGGCGAACCTGACCGTCGTGACCGGCGCGCTCGTCCTGCGCCTGCGGATCGAAGGCCGGCGCGCGGTCGGGGTCGATTACGCCGTGAAGGGCGCGGTCGAGACGGCGATGGCCGATGCCGAAGTTCTGGTCACGGCGGGGGCGATCGGCTCGCCCAAGCTGCTGATGCTGTCGGGGATCGGCCCGGCCGACGATCTTCGGGCGCATGGGATCGAAGTGGCAGTCGACCTGCCAGGCGTCGGTCAGAACCTGCAGGACCACTTTGGCGTCGATATCGTCGCGGAGCTTGACGGTCACAAAAGCCTCGACCGTTATAACCGGCTGCACTGGATGGCATGGGCCGGGTTGCAGTACGGGCTGTTTCGTTCGGGCCCGGTGACGTCGAACGTCGTCGAGGGCGGCGCCTTCTGGCACGCCGAGGGTGGCCCGGGTGATCGGCCCGACCTGCAATTCCACTTTCTGGCGGGCGCCGGGGCCGAGGCGGGCGTGCCGTCCGTGACCAAGGGCAGCTCGGGCGTGACGCTGAACAGCTATACCCTGCGGCCCAAGTCGCGCGGGTCGGTCCAGCTGCGCTCGGCGGACCCTGCCGATACGCCTGTGGTTGATCCGAACTTCCTCGACTCGGCGGACGATCTGCGCGTCTCGACCGAAGGTGTCCGCACCAGCGTCGAGATCTTCAGACAGTCGGCACTGGCAAAGCACATCCGTCAGGTCAGCTATCCCGGCGCCGATATCCGCACCCAGTCCGACTATGAGGGGTATGTGCGCCAGTACGGCCGGACCTCCTATCACCCGGTCGGCACCTGCCGCATGGGGCAGGACGACATGGCCGTGGTCGATCCGCATCTGCGGCTGCGCGGCATCGACGGGCTGAGGGTCTGCGACAGTTCGGTCATGCCCTCTCTGGTCGGGTCGAACACCAACGCGCCCACGATCATGATCGGAGAGCGGGCAGCCGACCTGATCCGGGGCAATCGCTAAGGCGAAACGGCGGAGGCGATCCCATGACAGCCACAAACGGCCCTGAAAATCGGATGTGGACATCTACGGGACCGGCATCTCGACCCGGTGCACGCCCGCCCTTGAAGGGACATCGTGTCCATGTCAATAACGCACCATTCAGTTACTTAACCACGCGACGGGGGACGCATCATGGGTAAGGTCAAATCGGCAGCAGATGCGGCACAGATGGTGCGTGATGGCGCCACGGTTGCGGTCAACTCATCCTCTGGCCTGCTGTGCCCGGATGCGGTCCTTCGCGCGCTTGGCGACCGCTTTGCGTCCGAAGGTGCGCCCAAGGCGCTGACCACGGTGCACCCCATCGCCGCCGGTGACATGTTCGGAACGCCCGGGGTCGATCACCTTGCCCGCAAGGGGATGATCGCGCGCATCATCGGCGGCTCCTATCCCTCTGGCCCCACGAACGCCGAGCCGCCGCTGATCTGGCAGCGCATTCTTGCCGAAGATCTTGCGGCCTATAACCTGCCGTCGGGCGTCATCTTCGACATGCTGCGCGAAGGTGCGGCCCTGCGACCCGGCGTTATGACCAAGGTCGGCCTTGAGACGTTCGTCGATCCGCTGCAGGAGGGGGGGGCGATGAACGCCACCGCGCGCGGCGAACCGATCGTGCGGCATGTCGATTTCGACGGCGAGGACTGGTTGTTCTACCCCGCCATCCGGCCTGATGTCGCCATCATCCGCGCCACCACCGCTGACGAGAACGGCAACCTGACCTTCGAACAGGAAGGCGCGCTGCTGGGTGCGATGGAAATGGCGCTGGCTGCGCACAACAACGGTGGCATCGTCATCGCGCAGGTCAAACGCATCGCCGCGCAGGGCACCCTGCGACCGCATCATGTCCATGTCCCCGGCATCCTTGTCGATGTCATCGTCGAGGCGCCGGACCAGTTGCAGACCACCGCGACCGCTTATGACCCCGCGATCTCGGGCGAGGTGTTCCTGCCGCTTTCAAGCTTTGCCGCGCCCGAGCTGAACCCCGGCAAGGTGATTGCCCGCCGTGTCGCGCAAGAGCTGAAATCGGGTTGGGCGGTCAATCTGGGCTTCGGCATCTCGGCCAACGTGCCGCGCATCCTGCTGGAAGAAGGCCAGCACGGTGCCGTCACATGGGTGATCGAACAAGGACCGGTGGGCGGCATCCCGCTGCTGGATTTCAAGTTCGGCTGCGCCTCGAATGCCGAGGCGTTTGTCCCGTCGCCACATCAGTTCGTTTATTTTCAGGCCGGGGGGTTCGACAGCTCTTTGCTGTCGTTTCTGGAAATCGGCGCCGACGGCAGCGTGAATGTCAGCCGTCTGCCCGGCACACCGCACCGCACGGCGGGCGCCGGTGGGTTTGTCGACATCACCACCCGCGCCAAGCGCATCGTGTTTTCGGGCAACTTCAACGCCGGCGCCAAGATGCATGTCGAAAACGGTCGGCTTGTGATTGACCGCGAAGGTAAGGTGGCCAAGGTTGTCCCAGAGGTGAACCAGATCAGCTTTTCTGGCCCTCGCGGGCGCAAACAGGGGCAGGATGTGACGTACGTGACCGAACGTTGTGTGATGAAGCTGGGCGCGGAAGGCCTGATCGTAACGGAGATCGCCCCCGGCATCGACTTGCAACGCGATATTCTTGATCAGGCCACCGCGCCGTTGCAGGTCTCTGATACCCTGGCACAGATGGACCCGTCGCTGTTCCAGCCCGACCTGTTCGGCCTGCGGCTGTGACCGATGCGCGCCTGCGACTTGAGGTGGATGGCGCGGTCGCGCGCCTGACCCTGGCCCGGCCGGACAAGCGCAACGCGCTTGATGCCGCGATGATCGACACGCTGCTGGATCACTGTCGCACCATTGAGCGGTCGGGCGTGCGGGTGGTCCTGCTGACGGGGGAAGGCGGACGCAGTTTCTGCGCGGGGGGCGACATCGCCGCATGGTCGGCGCTGCCGCCCGATCAGTTCGCCCGGCACTGGGTGCGCGACGGCCACGCGGCCTTTGACGCCCTGACGCGGTTGGCGCAGCCGGTGGTGGCCATCCTGAACGGCGACGTCTGGGGCGGGGGTCTGGAGCTGGCCGCATGCGCAGATTACCGCATATCCGAGGATCACGCCCGGTTTGGCCTGCCCGAAAGCGGCCTTGGTATCATCCCCGGCTGGTCCGGCACGCAGCGGACCGTCCGTCGGTTCGGCCCGCAGATCGTCCGCCGCATGGCCCTGTTCGGCGAAACCTTGACCGCCCAAGAAGCTCTCGCAGCCGGTCTTGTCGATCGGGTCGTGCCCGAGGGTCAGGGCGGCATCGCCGCAGACCGGCTGGTCGAGGGGTTGCTGACCCGCGCCCCCCGCGCGACAGAGCTGGTCAAGATGCTGATCAACGCCGCCGAGGGCGAGGAATCCGGTCGCGTGCTGGAAACGCTGGCCGGTGCGATCGCCGCTGGTTCGACGGACCTTGCCGAAGGTCTGGCCGCGCGTCGTGAACGGCGCGCGCCGGCGTTTGATGCGCTCGGCACCCCGACAGGCGGCGCGTCCTGACATGGATCGCGATCCCCGCGCCTTTCTGTCGGACCTGTTTCACGCCGCGGTGCACGCCGCCGATGCAGAGGCCGCCTTGCGCGCCAATCTGCCCGACCGTCCCCGCGGACGGACCGTCGTGATCGGTGCCGGGAAAGGGGCCGCGCAACTTGCCGCCGCGTTCGAGCGTCTGTGGGACGGTCCGGTCGAAGGGGTGGTCGTGACGCGCTACGGCTATGGCTGCCCGACCGAGCATATCCGGGTGATGGAGGCCGCCCACCCCGTCCCCGATGCTGCCGGACTTGCGGCGACGCAGGCGCTGTTTGACGCCGTCCGCGGGCTGGGGCCCGACGATCTGGTCGTGGCGCTCGTCTGCGGGGGCGGGTCGTCCCTTCTGCCCTGCCCGCCCGGCAACCTGACCTTGGAGGATGAGGCCGCGCTGAACCGCGCCTTGCTGGCCTCGGGCGCGCCGATCTCGGTCATGAACGCGGTTCGCAAGCACGCATCGGGGATCAAGGGCGGGCGGCTGGCACTGGCCTGTCATCCGGCGCGGGTGGTCAGCCTGATCGTGTCGGATGTGCCAGGCGACGATCCCGCGCAGGTGGCCTCGGGGCCGACGGTGCCCGACACGGTCGATCTGGCGCAGGCGCGACGTCTGATCGAGGCGTGGCGGATCGCCCTGCCCGCTTCGGTGGCCGCATGGCTGGATGCGCCCGATGCTGACGCCCCCCTGCCCTCGGACCCGCGCTTCGGCCGTAACGAGGTGCGGGTGATCGCCTCGGCCCGCCTGTCGCTGGAGGCCGCCGCAGCCGCAGCCCGGACAGGGGGCATCCCCGCGGTGATCCTGTCGGATTCCATCGAAGGCGAGGCTCGCGATGTCGGCGGGGTGCTGGCCGCGATCACGCGCGAAGTGGCGGTCCATGATCGCCCCTTCCCCCGGCCCGTGGTCATCCTGTCGGGGGGCGAGACCACCGTCACCCTGCGCGGCGCGGACGGGCGGGGTGGCCGCAACACCGCCTTCCTGCTGGCCTTCGCCCTGGGGGTCGAACGACTATCGGTCCATGCCCTTGCCGCCGATACCGACGGGGTCGACGGCACCGAACAGAACGCCGGGGCCTTTTGCGATGGCAACACGTGCGACCGGCTCAGATCATCGGGACTCGACCCCATGGACCTGCAGGCGCGAAACGACGCATGGACCGCGTTCGATCATTTGGGCGACCTATTTACAACCGGTCCCACCGGAACGAACGTGAATGACTTCCGGGCAATACTGATCCGGTGAAAATGCCATCTCGGGGCAGCCGGGTTGCAGCTTCGCGGCATCCGCAGAAGCGCCCGATCACCGCAATATGGGGACCGGCTGCAGTCTTGTCGCGCTGCGCCATTCGCGGGTGGCATCCCGCAGGATGGTCGTCGCACCTTGCAGGGCCAGAATGGCCATCAGCGTTGCGACGATGAAGTCGGGCCAGCCCGTACCAGTCCCAAACACGCCAAGCGCGGCCAACAGGACCGCGACATTGGCGACGACGTCGTTGCGCGAGCAGATCCAGACCGACCGCATGTTGGCATCGCCGTCCCTGAATGCCATCAGCAGCAGAAGGCAGATCAGGTTCATCACCAGCGCGATCACACCGATGACCCCCATCGTCGGCGCATGCGGGGTCGAGCCGTTCGCGATGTGCGAGATCACGGTCCCCAGCACCCAAACGCCGAACACACCCATCGAGGCGCCTTTGACCCACGCCGCGCCGGCCCGCCATTTCAAGCTCATCCCCAGCACGAACAGGCTGATGGCGTAATTGCTGGCGTCCGCGAAGAAATCCAACGCATCCGCTTGAAGGGCGGCTGAACCTGACATCATTCCGGCTGCGATTTCGACCAGGAACATGCCGCTGTTGATGGCCAGCGCGATCCACAGGACGCGTCGGAATCGAACAGAGTTGCCGGATGAGGAGGCACAGGTATCTGACGCGCAACAGGGCATGATCGACTCGCATGATGTCCGATTGCGCCTATATCTAGAGTCTACAGCCACTATAGGGTCAAGCCATGTTGGACGGTTATCGGATCGGCGACATCGCCCGGCTGACAGACACGAAAGTCGTCACCATCCGCTACTATGAAAGCATCGGTCTGATGCCGCGACCCGAGCGCACGCATGCCAACTATCGCGTCTACAGAGAGGCAGAGCTGGGTCGGTTGCGATTCATCCGCCGCTGCCGGGCGCTTGGGTTTTCGCTGGACCAGATCACCGAACTGGCGGCGCTGTCATCCGATCAGCGTCGATGCTGCAATGACGTCGACGCGCTGACACGGTCACATCTGGCCGAAGTCGAGGCGAAGATCGCCGACCTGATCGCGCTGGCGCACGAACTGCGCAGGATCGGGGATCAGTGCCAAGGGGGCACCACGATTTCCAATTGCAGGATCATCGAGGCTCTGGATGCCCGGTCCGAGCGCGCGACAGCACCTTCGTGACCCGGCGCAAGTTGACCCGGCGCAAGTTGAACCGGCGCGGCAAATTTTTGTTGCATAAACCGACCGGTCGGTCAATGTTACCCGCAGCGCTGGAAGGGGGAAGTCCGGCGGGGGGATTGTCATGAGCCTGTTCGACCGTCATCGGCCGATGTTGGATGCTGCCGTCGCGGCCATCAGGTCGCGCGGCTTCTGGTCGCCCTTTCCTGAAATCCCCAGCGGCAAGTTTTACGGTGAAAGCGCCAAAGCGGACGGGGCGGCGGACTTTGAAGCGTTGCTGGGCGCGCCATTCGATCTGCCCGGTCATCCCGAAACATTTCGGCAGGGGCACGAGATGTCGCCCTTTGGTCCGTCGCTGGGTATCACCTATCCTGCAAACGATCCCGCCGATCTGATCGACGCCGCGCAGAACGCCGCAGCACCATTGGCGGCAGCCTCACCCGAACTCAGGGTCGGGGTATGCCTTGAGATCCTGTCCCGGCTGAACCGGATCAGCTTTCTGATCGGTCACTGCACGATGCATACCACCGGGCAGCCGTTTGCGATGGCGTTTCAGGCGGGCGGACCCCACGCGCAGGATCGCGGGCTGGAGGCCGTCGCTGTGGCGTGGGATGAGATGACCCGCTATCCGACCGCGGCACGCTGGGAAAAGCCGCAGGGCAAGGGCGCGCCGATCGTGATCGACAAAGTGTGGACACTGGTACCCGCCGGAATCGCGCTGACCATCGGATGCAATACGTTCCCGACGTGGAACAGCTATCCTGGCATCTTCGCCAGCCTGGCGACTGGAAATCCGGTGATCGTCAAACCGCACCCGGCGGCGATCCTGCCGCTGGCCTTGACCGTCAGGGTCGCCCGCGATGTGCTGGCCGAGGCTGGCCTACCCCGCGATGCCATCCTGCTGGCTGTGGACGCCCCGGGTCACGAGATCACCAAACAGCTGGCGACCGATCCCTCAGTGCGCCTGATCGATTACACTGGATCAAGCGCATTTGCATCCTGGTTGCGCGATCACGCCCGGCAGGCGCAGGTGTTCACCGAAGAGGCGGGCGTCAACTCGGTCGTCATCGCGGCGACTGATGATTTCGACGGCATGTGCGCCAACCTTGCCTTTTCGCTGGCGCTGTATTCCGGGCAGATGTGCACCGCGCCGCAGAACATCTATGTGCCGCGCGATGGGATCGACAGCGATCAGGGGCACAAAAGCTTTGACGATGTGGCCGCCGCCCTTGCGCGTGCCATCGACGATCTGCTGGACGACCCGGCCCGTGCGACGGGGGTCTGTGGGGCGATCGCCAATCCCGCCACGATGGACCGCATCACCGCCGCGCGCGAACACGGCCATGTTGTCCGCGCCACCACGCCGGTGGGTGAGGGACGCACCGCATCCCCCCTTGTTCTGGCAACACAGGTGGGCGATCCGCTGGCCGACAGCGAATGTTTTGGCCCCATCGCGTTCGTCATTGCCTGTCCTGACGCCGATGCGGGCATCACCGCCGCAGCCCGGCTTGCCGCAAGCAAGGGGGCGATCACCGCGGCAATCTACGATCTGGATGACGCCCGGATCGACCGGGCGGCGGATGCGTTCGCGCGCGCCGGGGTCAACCTGTCGGTCAATCTGACCGGCAATATCTTCGTCAACCAGTCGGCGGCATTCAGCGATTTCCACGTCACCGGCGCGAACCCCGCCGGGAACGCCAGCCTGACCGACACCGCGTTCGTCGCCACGCGCTTTCACCGCGTCATGCGACGACGACCGGCAACCTGATCAACACCATGTTTTCTGGGGAGGAGACACATATGAAAAACGCTTTGACCACGACAACCCTGACGCTGTTTGCAACATTCGGGGTGACGGGCACGGCGCTGGCCGACATCAGCCTTGGCGCTTCGGTGTCCGCGACCGGACCGGCGGCCTTTCTGGGCGATCCCGAGGCCAAGACGCTCGAAATGCTGGTAAAGGATTTGAACGCCGCGGGGGGCATCAACGGCGAGCAGGTCAAGCTGGTGCTGTACGATGACGGCGGCGATCCGAATAAGGCGCGCACCTTCGCCACCCGGCTGGTCGAGGATGACGAGGTTTCGGCCATCATCGGCGGCTCCACCACCGGCACGTCGATGTCGATCCTTGCCGTGGCCGAAGATGCCGAGGTGCCCTTCATCTCGCTTGCCGGTGCCATCGACATCATCGACCCGGTCAAACCATATACCTTCAAGACCCCGCACACCGACCGCATGGCTTGCCAGAAGATTTTCGAGGACATGAAGAAGCGCGGCTTCACAAAGATCGGCATGATCTCGGGGACCGACGGCTTCGGCGCGTCGATGCAGGCACAGTGCAAGGACGTGGTCGGCGAATACGGGATCGAGATCGTCTCGGACGAAACCTATGATCCCAAGGACGCGGACATGACCGCGCAGTTGACCAAGGTCAAATCCGTGCCGGGCGTTCAGGCGGTGCTGAACGCGGGCTTTGGTCAAGGGCCGTCGATCGTCACCCGCAATTACAAGCAGTTGGCCATCGATCTGCCGCTTTACCAATCGCACGGCGTGGCGTCGAACGGGTTCATCGATCTGGCCGGAGCGGACGCGGCAGAAGGCGTCAGGCTGCCCGGGACCGCGCTTCTGGTGCCCGATCTGCTGGCCGACGACGACAAGCAGAAGCCTGCGGTCATGGCCTACAAGACCGAGTTCGAGGAGAAGACGAAGGCCCCTGTCAGCACCTTCGGCGGCTATGCCAACGACGCGTTCCTGATCTTCACCGATGCAGTCAAACGCGCCGGATCATCCGAACCCGCGGCGATCCGCGACGCGATCGAGGCGACGGCGGGACTTGCCGGGACCACCGGCATCTACACCTTCACGCCCGAGGATCATCTTGGTCTCGATCTGTCGGCCTTCCGCATGCTGGAGATCAAGGACGGCAAGTGGGCGCTGGTCGAGTGATGTGACGCTGGCCCCCGGGCAACCGAGGGCCAGCGTCCTGTTCCAACCAGCACACGAACGCAGAGGGTCTATGTCGGAATTCCTGCAATTCATCTTTTCCGGGCTGACGGTTGGCGCGGTCTATGCGCTGGTCGCGCTTGGCTTCACCATCATCTACAACGCCTCGGACGTCGTGAACTTCGCCCAGGGCGAATTCGTCATGTTGGGCGGGATGATCACCGTGTTCGCGCATGCCGCCGGCTTACCCCTGCCCCTTGCGGCGCTGGCCGCGATCCTCGCGACCGCGCTTCTGGGCATCGCGATGTACAAGCTGACGATCGAGCCCGCTCGCGGGGCACCTGTTGTGTCGCTGATCATCATCACAATCGGTGCCTCGATCTTCATTCAGGGCGCGACGCAACTGATCTTCGACAAGCAGATCCACAGCTTTCCGTCGTTTTCCGGGGATGCGCCGATCCGCGTCGGCGGGGCGACGATCCTGCCCCAAAGCCTGTGGGTCATCGGTGGGGCCACCCTCGTCTTTATCGCATTGTGGCTGTTTTTCACGCGCACCATGCTGGGCCGCGCCGTGCTGGCCACTTCAAACAATCGCCGCGCGGCGCAGCTGGTGGGGATCAACACCCATTTCGTGATGATGCTGTCCTTCGCCCTTTCGGCGGCCATCGGGGCGCTGGCCGGGGTTCTGGCGACACCGATCACGCTGACCGCCTATAGCGTGGGGATCGGCTTTGCGCTCAAGGGCTTTGCCGGGGCAATGCTGGGGGGCATGGGCAACCCGATGGGTGCGCTGCTCGGAGGCTTTGCCATCGGCATGATCGAGGCGCTGACCGCGGGATACATCTCGTCTCAGTACAAGGACGCGGCCGCGTTTCTGGTGATCCTGGCGGTCCTGTTCTTCAGGCCTCAGGGCCTTTTCGGCCGCCGTTCCACGGACCGGGTGTGACCATGCGGCTGAATACCAAACTGGTCACGCTTGTGGTCCTGCTGGCGCTGATCGCGCTGGCACCGCTGTTCTTTCCGTCCAACTACTATTACCGCGTCGGAGCGCTGATCTTCGTCAACGCCATCGCCGTGACCGGGATCGTCCTGCTGACCGGGTATGCGGGCCAGATCAGTCTGGGACAGGCGGGCTTTGCCGGGATCGGGGCCTATGCCTGTGCCCTGGCCCCGGTGCATTTAGGGCTTCACCCCGGTGCGGCGATCTTTCTGGGTGCGGCAATCTCGGCCCTGCTGGCGTATCTGGTCGGGCGACCGATCCTGCGGCTGAAAGGTTATTACCTTGCGGTGGCGACGCTGGGACTGGGTATCCTCGTCTCGATGGTGCTGAACAACGAACGGGGTTTGACCAAGGGCCCGGACGGGATCGAGGTGCCGGAGCTGGGCCTGCGCGCGTTGCTCAAGGGCATCGGGCTGGATCTGTCGAACGGCCAGTTCTGGTACTTCTTCTGCGGTCTGGTGCTGATTTTCGGGGCATGGCTGGCCTTGAACCTGCGCGCCAGTCCGACCGGCCGGGCGCTTCGCGCGCTGCACGGGTCCGAGATTGCGGCCGGGACGGTCGGCATCGACGTGGCCCAGATGAAGCTGCGCGTGTTCGTCATTTCATCGGTCTACGCCTCTGTCTCGGGCTCGCTTCTGGCGCTACAGAACAAGTTCATCACCCCGGACGTCGCCGGGTTCATGCACTCGATCGAGATGGTGACGATGGCCGTTCTGGGCGGGGCCGGATCGGTACTTGGCGGCATATTCGGGGCGGCCATTCTCACCATGCTGCCGCAGGTGCTGACGGTCTTTGCCGAATACGAACAGATGGTTCTGGGTCTGGTGATGATGCTGGTGATGATCTTTCTGCGCGAAGGGCTGCTGCCGTCGATCCTGCGCAAATTCCGGGGACGGGGCGAATGATGCGCGGCCAGAAAAACAGCCTGCTGACCGCCGAAGGGCTGGGGATCGCATTCGGCGGGATCAAGGCGGTCAAGGACGTGTCCTTCGACGTCCATCCCGGCGAAATCGTGTCCGTGATTGGTCCCAACGGGGCCGGCAAGACCACGCTTTTCAACATGCTGTCGGGTATATACCGCCCCGGCACCGGGCGCGTGATGCTGGCGGGTGATGATGTGACCGGCATGACCCCGCATCTGTTGGCCCGCCGTGGCATGAGCCGGACGTTCCAGAACCTGCAGATATTCCCGTCGATGACCGTCCTCGAAAACGTGGTCACCGGGTACTACTTGCAGGAAAAAGGCTCGGGCCTGGCCGATATCCTGTCGCTGCCATCCTGTCGTCGCCGGACACGTCTGGCCGAGGAGGGCGCGCGCGCCCTACTGGGCCGTGTCGGTCTGGGCGGCGTGGCCGAGCGTGAGGCGGGCAACCTGTCCTACGGCTCGCTCAAGCGGTTGGAGATTGCGCGCGCGCTGGCCCTGTCACCCAAGATCCTGCTGCTGGATGAACCCGCGGCCGGTTGCAACGCCGTCGAGACAGAGGAGATCGACCACCTGATCGCCGAAGTGGCGCAGTCCGGGGTCGCGATCCTGCTGGTCGAACATGACATGAAAATGGTGATGCGCATTTCCAACCACATCGTCGTGCTGGACCACGGCGAAAAGATCGCCGAGGGCGAGCCGCTGGCCGTCAGCCGCGATCCCGCCGTCATCGCCGCCTATCTGGGGGTCGATCATGCTGAAGGTTGAGGCGCTGCGCGCACGCTATGGCCGGATCGAGGTGCTGCATGGCATCGATCTGCATGTCGATGCGGGCGAAATCATCACCGTGGTCGGCGCGAACGGCGCCGGCAAGACCACGTTACTGCACTGTCTGTCCGGCCTGCAGCCTGTCAGCGGCGGGGCGATCACCTTTCAGGGTCAAAAACTGGCGACCGTGCCTGCCTACAAGCGTCTTCGGCGCGGTCTGGCCCTGTCCCCCGAAGGGCGGCAGATCTTCACCAATCTGACGGTCGAGGAAAACCTGCGTCTTGGCGCCTATCTGTTTCGCGATGCGCGGGTCGAAGCGGATCTGGCCACGGCGTTCGACATGTTTCCGATCCTCAAGGAAAAGCGCGGCCTGACCGCCGGGGGCCTTTCGGGCGGGCAGCAGCAGATGCTGGCCATGGCACGCGCATTGATGGGCCGCCCATCCTGTCTTTTGCTGGACGAGCCGTCGATGGGTCTGGCCCCCATCATCGTCCAACAGATCTTTGACGTCGTGAAGGGTCTGAAGGCCATGGGCGTAACCGTCCTGCTGGTCGAACAGAACGCCTTCGGGGCCTTGAAGATCGCGGACCGGGGTTACGTGATGGAAACCGGGCAGATCAGCATGTCCGGCCCGTCCGAGGAATTGATCGCCGACCCCCGCATCCGCGAGGCTTATCTGGGGATCTGATCACTATCGGACGTGGCCCGGGGTGGTTTATTCGCACCCCCCCGGGTTGGTTTTCCCCACGCTGCGAAGGGCTATCACGCGGAGAATCCGGGACGCGGCACCAGACCCATCAGCGCCTGTGACAAGCCGCCATCGACGACGATATCCTGCCCGGTGATGTAGGAAGCCCGCGGTGACGCCAGAAACAACGTGGCGTCGGTCATGTCGTCGGGCGTGGCGATCCGGTTCATCGGGACCATCTCCTCTCGGCGCGCCTTGACCGCCGCGTCCGCATAGAATGCTGCGGACAAAGGTGTCATGACCAGGCCTGGACTGACACAGTTCGACCGCACGCCACGCGGACCCCATTCCTGCGCCAGTTGTCGCGACATCATCAATGTCGCCGCCTTGCTGGCCGAATACGCCCCCGACAGGGGCTGGGGCTGCGTGCCGGCAATCGAGGCGATATGGACCAACGCCCCCTGTCCCCGGGCCAGCATCGCCTTGCCGAACGCCTGCGACATCAGCAGATATCCAGTCAGGTTGATGCGCAGCATCGCCGACCAGTCAGCTTCGGCTACGCTTTCCAGCGGCCCGGGACGCAGGATTGCGGCGTTGTTGACCAGAATGTCGGCCGGGCCGTCGCGCTCGACCGCGATCTGCGCATGAGCGATGTCGTCGGGTTTCGAGATGTCGCAGGCAACCGGCAGCGCCCGATCACCCAGTTCCTGGGCAAGCGTCGTCAGCGGGGCCAGATCGCGGTCCAGCAGGTGGACTGTCGCCCCCTGCTCCACGAACCCGCGTGCCAGGGACTGACCGATACCACCGGCTGCACCTGTGATGACGACACGTTTTCCTTCCAGATCAAGCCAGCTCATGTAGTGTTGCTCCGTGTTATGGGGGATGGCGCGGAAAATTGCGCCTCAGGGGGTTGGCATCTCGGGCAGATGCGATACGTGACGATCAAGGAGTCTTTCATGCAGTCCGACCACTTTGATCTGAACCGCTGCATCGGCGCGCTGAGCACCCGGTTTTCCAGCAGTCTCGGCGCAGGCGCGTCGCAGGAATATCACCAGCGGTTCCAGATCGGGATCGTGGAATGGCGGATCCTGTGCCACCTTTCGGTCGAGCCGTCGTCGAACGTCATCGCCATGGCCAATTCGATCGGGATCGACAAAAGCTCGGTCAGCCGCGCATTGGCCAGTATGGAAAAGCGCAAACTGGTCGAGATGCGAAGCGGCGCGCGTCGCACCCGCGAGGCCAACCTGACCGACCGTGGACTGCAGTTGCACCGCGATGTCCTGCCGGTCGCACGTGCCCGAGAGGCGGCACTTCTTGCCGGGTTCGATGCGGCGGAAACCGAACAGCTGCTGACGTTTTTCCACCGGCTGATCGACAACCTGCCGGTGGTTGAAAACGACGCGGCGAAACGGGCTGACCAAGATCAGACCACCTGAAGCGCCGAAAGCGGGGCGTTGCGCAGAAGCCGGTCTTCCTGCGCAACGATCAGATGCCCCGACGCGGCCAGATACGCGGCAAATTCGGGGTCGGTGTCGCGGGCTTTCCATCGACGTTCCATGTCTGCCATGTCCTGATACGCCCACAGGTGAACCACCTGATTAAGCGTGCCGACAGTCGACGTGTAAAACCCGATCGGGGGCCCAAGGGTCCGGATCAGCACAGGCATAGCCAGACGGTCAAAGACCTCCAGAAACTCGCCCATCTTGCGTGGCGTGATCGTATAGAACCTGAGATTGACCAACGGCCGGTCGGAAGGTTCGTTCATCGTCAGATCTCCTGTCGTCATGCGGCAGCCGCCGGGGTGATCTTGCCGGCCATGGCCAGCGCGGCCACATAGCCGAACGTCATCGCCGGTCCGATCGTGATACCTGCGCCCGGATAGGCGCCCCCCATGATCGAGGCTGCGTCATTGCCCGCTGCGAACAGCCCCGGGATCGGCGCGCCGTCGCTGTCCAGAACATTGGCATTGGTGTCGATGACCAGTCCCGGGAACGTCCCCAGATCGCCCATGACGATCTTGAGCGCGTAGAATGGCCCGGCCTCGACGGGGGCGACATTGGGGTTCGGCTTGTGCGTCGCATCCCCCAGATAGCGGTTGAAGCCGGTTGTGCCTCGGCCGAACTTAACATCTTCGCCGCGCCGCGCGCCGCTGTTGAAGGTCTTGATTTCGTCGGCCAGGGTCGTTGCGGGAACACCGATCTGGTCGGCCAGATCCTCCAGCGTTTTGCCGCGCTTCAGATATCCATTCCGAATATGTGGCCCCAAGGGCATCGGGTACGGTTTGACGTATCCGATGCCGTATTTGCGGATGGTCTTGTGGTCCGCGATCAGCCACGCCTCAGTCTTGCCCAGTCCCCGGCAGGCCTCGATCATGGCGGCCCCCACGTCGTGATAGGAATGGCTTTCGTTCACGAACCTGCGCCCCGACGGGCCAATCATGACGAAGCCGGGCTTGTAGCGATCGACCAGATGCGGGAACGGGATCGACCCGGTGGCATAGGGCACCTGTGACACCGGCATCCACGCGGCCGCATTGGGAAGGCCCGGCGACATGAACCCGCCAGCCTGTTCACCCAAGGTGATACCGTCGCCGGTGTTTTCCTCGGGGACCGGGGTGACATGGGTCCCCCCCTCTTCGACATGGGGATAATACGCACCAAGCCGCTTGGCGTCGCGGGCGAAGCCGCCAGCCGCCAAAAGCACACCGCGCGCGGCCAGAATGGTGCGCGGCGCGCCTTCGATGGTGGCCTTGACCCCCGTGACCCGCCCATTTTCGCGAACCAGATCGATGACCGGCGCATCCGTGACGATATCGATGCCAAGATCAAAGGTCGACTTCGCCAGCCGTGCGGCCAGCGCATTGCCGGACGTCAACTGCACCCCCCGCCCGTAGCGGGCCAGATGGGTCATGTGAATGCCAAGCCGCTTGGCCACGTACGCCGCGGAAGCGGGCGATTTGGTAAAGTTGAAGAAGTGCTTCAGGTCGTTGTTCGACGAATTGAACATCATCCCCATGAAGGTGATGGTCTTCAACGGCGGCCGCAGACGCTTGAACTCTTTGCCCAGTTTGCGCCCGTCATAAGCCGCTGCGGTGACCGACCGGCCGATCTGGACCCCACCGGGTGTTTCAGGATGATAATCGGGGTATAGCGAGGCGGTGAACTTGACCTCGGTCTCACGCTCAAGGAAGCGCAGCATCTGCGGGCCGTAATCCAGATAGGCATCAATGAAGGCGGCATCGTATTTGTTGCCGGCCTCGTTGCGCATATACTCATGCACGGCGGCGCGGTCGACCTTGGTTCCGCCCTGAGCCTCGGACCGATCCTCGAAATGGGGGTTGCCGGGCACCCAGACCACGCCGCCCGAAAATGCCGTCGTTCCGCCGAATACCGGCGCTTTTTCCAGAACCACGACCGACAGGCCGTTCTTGGCCGCTGTGATGGCAGCGGTCAGACCAGCCGCCCCTGAACCGACGATTACGACGTCATACGTTGATTGTATTGACATGTTGGCCGTCCTTTCTTGATGGTTAGTGATGTTGTGTGGCCGCGCGGATGAACAGTGACGCCAGCCCTGCGATCACCAACGGTAGGGCGAACACGGCCAGCAGACCCGCCAGCGAAAGCCCTTGCCCGATCAGCACGCCGCCCAGAAGCGGGCCGATGACCGCACCGATCCGTCCGATGCCCATTGCCCAGCCGATTCCGGTGGACCGGATTTCGGTCGGGTAAAGCGCGGCAGCCAGCGCGTAGAATGCGTTGAAGCCGCCATTGGTCGTGAAGCCCGCCAGATAGGCCAGGGTCAGCGTCACGGCCAGCGATACCGACAGATATCCGAACGCCGCCACCACGGCTGCGCCGCACAGCAATGCGACGCATGTGGCGCGTTGCAGGCCGAACCGTGCGCCGAATGCACCGATGACGAAGGTCCCCGTAAAGCCGCCAAAATTGAACAGCGCACCGGCATAGATCGCCTTGTCGACAGCCAGACCGGATTGAACCGAAAGCTGCGTGATCCACGACACGAGGAAGTAGAAGGTCATGAACCCCATGATGATCCCCAGCCACAGGCACAGCGTTCCGCGCAAACGGCCATCCTGAAAGACGGCGGTGACAGATGCGCGTGCCGCTGACACCTTGGGTGGCAGTGCAGCCACAGGGGCCTCACCCAACCGGTGAAGAACACGGTTCAGGCGCGGCAGGGCATTCTTGGGCTGAACCCGTTTCAGGAAATCGATGGATTCGGGCATCACCGCGATGACCAGCGGCAAGGCGATCAGCGAAACATACCCCGCGCCACGCAACATCATCCGCCATCCGTGATCAGGCAGGTGATGGGCCACCACCAGACCGGTGATGACCGCCCCCAGCGCATAGCCCGAGATCGCGGTCGCAACGACCATCCCCTGCTGACCGCGTGGGGCAAAGTCGGCGGCCATGGTGGTCACGCTGGCCAGAAACGCGCCGACCGATGCGCCGATGATCGCGCGCAGCAGGATCAGTTGTGTCAGGTCTTGCGCATGGCTGCTGAGCAGCATCGTCACGGTGATCACGCTTAGCAGCGTGATGATCAGCGGACGCCGGCCGAACCGGTCGGCCAGCGGGGCGATGAACAACCCACCCAGTGCCATGCCCGCCAGCGACGCGCTGAAGACAAGTCCCAAAGCCTCGGGGCTCAGTGCCCATTCAGCCTTCAGGACCGGCGCGATATAGGACATGATCACGATGTCCATGCCGTCGATTGCGTTCAGAAAAAAGCAGATGAAGATGATCGCAACCCGCAGCGGCGTCCAGCGCCCCCTGACGGTCGGGCCTGTGCTCTCATCACTCAGTGTCGCATGCGCCAAATCATGTCTCCCCAAATTCAGCGTCAGCAAATCCGGGCTGCAAACTTGCGTTTGCAGATCATGCGGATCATTGCGAATGTCGCTGGGTTCCTGTCTCCTCCAAGACACCCCATGGATAAATTCGCCGATCGCGCAGGTCAAACATTTTGTTGCGACCGCAACATAAATCGATCAAGGCGCTGATCTCGCAATCTTAATCCAGAGCCGATTCGGCTGTGGGGCCTCGTAGCCGCTCAGATCACGCGTGGAACCGGGGGTGAGTCGGCGAACCGCAGCGGTCATCGTTCCGCCCCGGTTCGGTCGCACCAGCGATGTTTCCGACGACCCGGTCAGCCCCTGCGGCATAATGCGCGCAGTCCAGGCCACAGGCTGAAGAATTACGCGCTCTCGTTCTTGTCATCCGCGCGTTAGAGGCGCAGACCTTGTTCATCACGCTCATACCAACCGGAAATGGCAGGTAACATGACCGATCTCCCCGGCTACCCGAGCAGACGCGGCTTTCTGAAAGCTTCAGCAGTCTCCCTGACGTTGGCCAGTGTCGCAGGCGCCGCGCGCGCGCAGCAACCAGGTACGTCCGATACAGCCGTCCCGCTGGACCAGTACAAGCCCGAGTATCTTCAGCCCGCCGAATGGGCCTTCGTCATGGCGGCGACCGCCCGGTTGATTCCTTCGGACGGCGACGGACCCGGCGCGATCGAGGCGCGCGTGCCGGTGTTTATCGATCGCCAGCTGGCCAGCGGTTACGGCCAGGCCGACATCTGGTACATGGCCGGACCCCACGATCCCAGCGCGGCACCTGATCGCGGCTGGCAGACCCCGCTTAGCCCGGCCGAGCTGTATCGTCAGGGCATTTCGGCCGTCGATGGGTGGTGTCAGGCGCAGCACGGAACCGTGTTCGCGCGCCTGTCGGCTGAACGTCAGGATGAGGTTCTGACCGGCCTGCAAAAGGGTGACATCGCGCTGGCTCCGGAACTTAGCATCTTCTTCACCACGCTGCTGGCCAACACCAAGGAAGGTTACTTCTCGGACCCGATGCATGGCGGCAACCACGGCATGCAGGCCTGGGTCTATATCGGCTTTCCGGGGGCACGGGCTGCGTTTCGGGAATGGCCGACGCGCCACAACATCAAATATCCACTCGGCCCCGTGTCGATTAGCGGCGAAAGGGCGTGAACGTGGCACGGCAGGAAAAGAAAAAAGACGTCGTCATCGTCGGCCTTGGCTGGACCGGGTCGATCGCCGGGATCGAGCTGGCGCAAGAGGGCCTGGAGATCGTCGCGCTGGAACGCGGCCGCGATCAGCATACCGTGCCAGAATTCAAGTATCCCAACCAGATCGATGAGCTGACCTATGCAGTGCGCTGCCAGAACATGCAGCATCCCCGTCAGCAGACCCTGACCGTACGCCGGTCCGACAAGGAAACGGCGCTGCCGTACCGCAGTCTGGGATCGTTCCTGCCGGCCAACGGCGTCGGCGGGGCGGGTACGCACTGGAACGGTCTGAACTGGCGCCCCCAACCCGAAGAAATCAAGCTTCGTACCCATGTCCGGGATCGGTGGGGCGAAGGGATCATCCCCGACGGGATGAACCTGGAAGATTACCCGGTCACCTACGATGAGCTGGAGCCCCATTTCACCCGGTTCGAGGACGTGGCCGGCATCTCGGGCAAGGCAGGCAACCTGAATGGGCAGATCATCCCGGGCGGTAACCCGTTCGAGGGGTGGCGCTCCCATGACTACCCGATGCCGCCCCATGAAAACACCTATGATGGCGAGCTGTTCCGGCAGGCGGCGCTTGCAGACGGTCGTCACCCCTTCCCGGCCCCGGCCGGGACGGCGTCGACGTCCTATGTGAACCCGTACGGAATGCAGATGGGGCCGTGCAACTTCTGCGGCTTCTGCGAACGGTTCGGCTGCTATCAGTACTCCAAATCCTCACCCCAAACGGCGATCATCGACGCGCTCAAGCGCTATGACAACTTCAGCTATCGCACGCATTGCGAGGTGTTGCGGGTCGAACTGGCACCGGACGGCAAGACCGCCACCGGCGTCACGTATTTCGACCATGCGGCACAGGAAGAGGTCTTCCAGCCTGCCGATCTGGTCATCCTGTCGTCCTATCAGCTGAACAATGTCCATCTGATGATGGTGTCGCAATTGGCCGAAATCTATCGCCCGTCGACCGGCGAAGGGGTTCTGGGCAAGAACTACGCCTATCAGATGACGGGCGGCGTGACGCTGTTCTTCAAGGACGCCGAATTCAACCCCTTCGTCGGCCACGGTGCCAACGGCATCTGCATCGACGATTTCGGCGTCAATCAGAACGACTTCGGTTCGCTCGGCTTCATCGGTGGCGCCTATTGGCGGGCCGGGACGACCAACGGTCAGCCGATCCGCTCGATCGCGCTGCCGTCGGGCACGCCCACTTGGGGCAGCGACTGGAAGAAGGCGGTCGGCGACTGGTATGGTCATTCGATGTCGATCGGCTCTCACGGGTCGCACATGGCGTACCGCAACAACCATCTGGATCTGGATCCGACCTATACCGATCCGCATGGCCGCCCGCTGATGCGCATGACGTTCAACTGGCAGGATAACGACCTGCGCATGAACCAGTACATGAAAACCCAGATGGAGCGGATCGTCGCGCCGATGAAGGCCGATATCACGCAGTCATCGTTCAAGGATGTGGGCGCACAGTACGACGTGCGCCCGTATCAGACGACGCACAACACCGGTGGGCACATCATGTCCGAAAACCCGCGCGAGGGCGTCGTGAACCGGTACCTGCAAAGCTGGGGCCAGCATAACGTGTTTGCGTTCGGCGCCGGCAACTTTGTGCAGAATACGCAATACAACCCCACCGGGATGGTCGGCGGTCTGGCATACTGGGCGGTTGACGCGATCCGCAAACAGTATCTGTCCAACCCCCGTCCGTTGGTCTGAGGAGCGCGCGCATGGTCAAGTTTCTTCGCATTGTCGCGTGGCTGGTCGTCATCGGGATCGTTGCCCTTCTGGCGTTCATCTTCATCCCCCCCGTGCCCACCAAGCCAACCGAGGATCTGGCCGCTGACTGGCAGCCCGAACCCGGCCACGGCAAGGATGTCTTCAATGCCGGCGACTGTGTGGCCTGCCACACGGCACCTGACGGCCCTGAACTGGCGGGCGGACGCGCCATCGCCAGCCCGATGGGGACGATCTGGTCCACCAACATCACGCCCGACAAGGAAACCGGCATCGGCAACTGGACACTGGACCAGTTCCGGGCCGCCATGGTCGATGGCGTGGCACCGGGCGGAGAGCATCTTTATCCCGCGATGCCCTATGAAAACTATCGCCTGCTGGAAGAGCGCGATATCCGCGCACTTTACCAGTATCTGATGACCGAAGTGCCGCCCGTGCGGAACGAGGTTCAGGAAACCAAGCTGTCGTTTCCGTTC
Organism: Paracoccus denitrificans; assembly: GCA_003240735.1. Classification (GTDB taxonomy): domain Bacteria; phylum Pseudomonadota; class Alphaproteobacteria; order Rhodobacterales; family Rhodobacteraceae; genus Paracoccus; species Paracoccus denitrificans_A. Next base: position 21,858 of record QFNE01000009.1, read on the forward strand.
AACATGCGCTTCGGGATCAGGGCATGGAATTGGCTAGCCCTGCGTCACGGGCCCGGGTTCACCCCGGCCAATACCGACACGGTCCAGGCCCGCGGGCAGTACCTGATCGAGGCCGCCGGCCACTGTGCCGCATGCCACAGCCCGCGAAATGCCCTGATGATGCAGGATGGCGTGACGGCCCACGAATCGTCGTTCCTGTCGGGCGGCGTGATCGACGGCTGGAACGCGCCGGCGCTGCTGGGTGACGGATCCGACCTGAAGACGTGGTCTGCCGAAGATCTTGCGACCTATCTCACGACGGGCCGCAACAGCCACTCGACCGCCAATGGCGAAATGGGTCTGGTTGTGGAACACTCGCTGCAGCATCTGAGCGATGCGGACATCCTTGCGATGACCTCGTTCCTCAAGGGTGAGACGGTGCCAGATACGACGCCGATCGCTCCCGCGGGTCCGATTGCCCATCCCAATATGGACGCTAATGCCAAGGGCAAGACCACGGCGGACCTGCTGACGGCCGCCGACCCCAGCCTGCCGCTGGGTGCGCAGCTCTATCTGGACAACTGCTCGGCCTGTCACTTCGTCACGGGTCGCGGCGCGGACGGCATCTTCCCGGCGTTGCAGGACAATTCGCTGGTGCTGGGCAGCGAAGTCAAACCCCTTCTGTCGATCATCCTGAATGGGGCGACGGTCGCGGGAACGGAAAATCGGCCGATGAACCTTGTGATGCAAGGCTATGCTGACCGTCTGACCGATGGTGAAGTGGCCGAGCTGGCAACCTTCCTGCGCAGCGCATGGGGCAACGACGCCCCGGCGATCACGGCAGATCAGGTCGCGACCGTCCGGTCTGACACGTCGGCCGAGGCCGCGCCGTCACACTGACCGGCGGTTCCAGGCTGAATATCAAACGGCGGCGTGAAAAGCGCCGCCGTTTTCCGTTGCACGTCGCTTGCAGCCTGTCATCGCAGGCGGTCGCTTGATCCTGCAGATCATGGGTCTAATGTCACCTGACCCGCCCAGACCCCGCGCGAAGGACCCCATGTCTTTATTCGATCTCAGCGGAAAGCGCGCGCTGATCACCGGCTCCAGCCAGGGGATCGGGTATGCCCTGGCCCAGGGGCTGGCCCGGCACGGTGCGGCGGTGATCTTGAACGGGCGCGATCCCGGACGGCTGGACGCCGCTGTTCAATCCCTGCGGGCCGCCGGCCACGATGCGTCAGCGGCGGTCTTCGATGTCACCCAAAGCAGCGCCTGCCAAGACGCCGTGGCCGTGATCGAGGCTGACGGCCCCATCGATATCCTGATCAACAACGCCGGCATCCAGTATCGCGCCCCACTGGAGGATTTCCCGGACGAGGAATGGGCGCGTCTCATTACGACCAATCTGTCCAGCATCTTCTATGTGACCAAACCGGTGGCGCGGCACATGATTGCGCGGCGGGACGGGCGCATCGTCAACATCGCGTCGGTTCAGTCGGAACTGGCCCGACCCGGCATCGCGCCCTACACCGCGACCAAGGGGGCGGTGCGCAACCTGACGCGGGGAATGTCGACGGACTGGGCCAGATATGGCTTGCGCGTGAACGCGTTGGCGCCGGGATACTTCAAGACGCCGCTGAACCGCGCCCTTTACGAAGACCCCACATTCACCGACTGGCTGACCCGGCGCACCCCGGCCGGCCGCTGGGGCAATGTCGAAGAGCTGGTCGGCGCGGCGGTGTTTCTGTCCAGTGATGCCGCGTCATTCGTCACCGGACAGACCATCTTCGTCGACGGCGGCATCACGACCAGCGTTTAGGCGGGCGCCGTCCGCTGTCCGACGAACGGGCCGGCCCCATCTGACGGCGCCCCCCGGTGACGTCCGGCCCGATGACTTATCGCGTCCGCCACCGCCTCGGTCGGCACTGCGTGGCACCCGACCTACCCCTTGCGGATGATCAGGGCGTCGGTGGCGATGATCTCGGCGCCGTTGCAAATCAGGGGGTTCAGGTCCAATTCCTCGATCTGATCGGCGTGTTCGGCCATGAACTCGGACGTGCGCGCCACGATTTCGGCCAGGCGGGCGATGTCGACAGGCGCCAGGTCGCGGAAGCCCTGAAGCAGCTTCTGGCCGCGCAGTTTGCCAATCATCGCGGCGGCCTGATCTGGTGTCACCGGTGCGGGGGCAGTGACGCTGTCGGCAATCAGCTCGACGAAGATGCCGCCCAGCCCCACCATGATCAGCGGCCCGAACGCATCGTCGGTGCGTCCGCCGATGACCAGCTCGGCACCGGGGGGAACCATGGTCTGCAAGATCACGCCGTCAATAGTTGCGTCCGGGGCCCGTTCTGCGACGGTTTGCATCATCTGGCGGAATGCGGCTTCGGTCTTTTCACGACCCTCGAGCCCCAGAACGATCCCGCCGACTTCGGTCTTGTGGGCGATGTCGGGGCTGTCGATCTTCATCACCAGCCGTCCGGGCATCTCGTCGGCGATGCTTCCTGCCGCGTCAGCGGTCGCGGCACGGCGGTCCTGGGTCACGGGAATGCCGTAGGGCGCGATGATTTCCTTGGCCAGCCGTTCGGTGATGACCCGCGCCGGGGCGGCGGCGATGGCGTGGCGTGCCGTCTGGTGACGCGGCGCCCCGCCCCGATCGACCTCCGGCGCTGGTGCAGTCGGCACTGCCGCCCGCCGGTGCCATTCCTGCCACGCGGCAATCGCCCGCATGCAGCACCCGGCCGAGTGGAAGAGCGCCAGCCCGGGGGATTCGTTGATCTTCAGGGCCCCCGGCCCCTCCAGCCAGCCTGACATCCAGATCATCGCGATGACCTTGTTGTTGCGCAACGCAATCTCGTTGAACGCATCCAGCCGTTCATAGCCAGAGGCATAGGCCAGCGGATGGGGCACGATCAGCGTGGCGTATTCCGGCGCCGACATGATCTGCCCCACGCACGCCTTCAGACTGTCCATCCGGTTCAGCACCTCGGCGGTGACATCCGCCGGGTTGGCCGTCGACCCGAATGAGGGGATATGTTCGGTCAGCGTCGCCTTGACGGCCCCCGTGGGCTGGGGCAGCGCCACATGCGCGGCCTCGGCCGCGTCCGCGCACAGGATCGCCGCCCCCCCGGACGTGGCGATGACCATAGCCCCGTCACCCGACGGCGCGCCGCTTTTGGCAAAGAACGCGGCGGTCTCGATCAGGTCCTCGAACCGGTCGACGATGATCCCGCCGGCACGCGAGACCATCTCGCAATAGGCGGCGTGGGACCCCGCAAGGCTGCCGGTATGAGACGCGGCCGCCTTTGCCCCGTGTTCCCCCTGCGCCATCTTGCACAGGATCAGCGGTTTGCCCTGTCGGGTAGCGCGCGCAGTCACACGCTCCAGCTTGCGTGGATCGCTCAGCCCCTCCAACAGGCAGACGATGACCTTGCATTGCGGGTCGTCGATCAGGTGGTCGGCCAGATCGGCCACATCCAGAACGGCAGAGTTGCCGCACGCCAGCATGTGGCTGAAATAGACCCCCGACGACATCGCCTGCGTCAATGACAGCCCCAGCGCCCCGGACTGGCTGACCAGCCCGATCACCCGATCCTCCGCAGGCCGGTCATAGCCGCGTTCCAGATCAAGTCCGGTCAGAAACGTGATCCCCGCGCGGCTGGAGAAGTTGACCAACCCGATGGTGTTCGGTCCCAGAATGGGGACATTGCTTTCACATGACCGGGCTACCAGCCGGGCCTGCAGGGCGCGATCTGCCTCGGCGCCCGTTTCGGCAAATCCTGACGCGATGATGACGACGCTGCCGGCCCCTGCGGCAATCGCCTCTTCGAACATCGCTTCGACCGCCGTGACGCCGACGGCCAGTACGACGCAATCGGGCACCTCGGGCAAATCGGCCAGCCGGTGATAACAACGCCGCCCGTCGATCTTCTCGTACCGCGGATTGACCAGATACAACGCACCCTCAAAGCTGGCCAGATTGGCCGTGATCCGCGCCCCGAATCCAGACACGTTGGGCGAGGCACCGACCACCGCAATGCTGCGGGGGGACACCAGACGCGACAGGTCGAAGGCCCGATCCTCGTCATTGGGCTGCCGGGTTGGAACGGCCTTGGTTGCGCTGGTCGCCATCTGTCTCCTCCTCCGAAACATGGACGTGTGATTCGTACCTGATCCTCTGGCAGGGCCGCATCCCGTCTGACCGCACGACCACCACCGTGATCGTAACGTCATTGGTTTTCAGACAGTTATGCGCAGTTCAAAGTTTTTTCGGCTCCCCGCCACAAAATGCTTGAGTTCCATCAGATGGAACATGTTTACTGATAATGGAATTGGGAGGGGAGTTCCATATGTTTGTATCTGCGTTCAAAGCGTCTGCCGCTGGGGCGATGCTGCTGATGGCGTCGACGGCGTTTGCCGACGTGACCTTGACCTACAGTGAGCCGGGGCCGAACACCGGCGCGCGCTCGAAAGGGACCGAATGGTTCGTAAACCGGGTCGCCGAACTCAGTGACGGGGCGGTCAAGGTCGATGTCAGCTGGGGCGGCGCGCTGTCGTCCGAAAAAGCCGCCGTCCAGTCGATCGAAGACGGCGTCGTCGATATGGGCACGGTGATCGGGGTCTACTTCCCCCAACAGATGATCGCCTACAACGTGGCCGACCTGCCGCAGGACAACGCCGACGCATGGGTCAGCATGAAGGCGATCGATGAGCTGATGCGCACGTCCGAGCCGGTCAAACAGCAGCTGGCCAAGCAGAACCTCGTCTATATCGGCCCCTACACCACATGGACCGTGCAGCTTGGCTGCAAGGGCCGGGATGTCAAAAGTCTGGATCAGATCAAGGGGCTGAAGGTGCGCGGGGTCGGCGCCTATGGCCAGATCTTCCGCGACCTTGGCGCGACGCCGGTGTCGCTGACTGCCTATGAAACGTTCCAGGGGCTGGACAGCGGACTGATCGAATGCACCCAGACCTATCCCTATCTCGTCCCGGCCCAGAAGCTGGACGAGATTCTGACCAGCTTCACCATGCTCGATATCGGGCAGATCGGCGCGGTCGGGATCTTCATGAACAAGGACATCTACGACGGTCTTTCGGACACCGAACGCGCTGCGCTGGATCAGGCGGGCGCGGAGCTGCCTGACGCCTTCGGCCAGATCAGCTTCAAGGAAAACATGGCCGCGCTGGACATGATGCGCGCCAAGGGAATTTCCGTTCATGACCTTTCCGCGGCAGACCGCCAGACCTTGCATGACACTGCGGCCAAATATCTGGGCGAGTGGGTCGGGAACGCAGACAAGGCCGGTCTGCCGGGCCAGCAGATCCTTGATCAGTTCAATGCGCTTACCGCCAAATATGCCCAGCAGGTCGCTGAAAAAGGACATCCGTGGGGGTCCGAATGATCACCCGGCTGGAAAACGTGCTGGTTGCCATCGCAGCGGTGGCGACGATCCTGATGGGGCTGATGATCACGATCAGCGTGATCGCACGCTTTTTCGGGTATGAAGGCGTCCCGGACCTGATCATTCTGGTGCGGGAAATGATGATCGTGGCGGTGATCCTGCCGCTCGCGGCGGCGACCAGCCACCGTGAACACATCGCCATCACGCTGGTCTCGGATCGGTTCAATCCCAAGGTCCGCGGCTGGCTGATCGTCTTTGGCGAGGTGTTCGGTCTGCTGGCGCTTGCGCCACTGATCTATGCCGGCTGGCGCACCGCGATGCGCAGCTGGCGCGCCGACGCCTATTTCTATGGCGATCTCAACTTTCCGCAGTGGCCCGGGGAATTCCTGTTCGTCCTTGGTCTGGCGGTCTGCTGGCTGCGTCTGCTGACGATGGTGTTCCAGGACATCAGCACCCTGCGCCATCAAGGCTCGCTTGATGTCGCCACCACCGAAAGCGGAGCCTGAGCCATGGATCCCATCACCATCGCCATCGGGGCGTTTGTCCTTGTCTTCATTCTGCTGGCACTTCGGGTGCCGATCGCGTTCAGCATGGCCGGGGTCGCGACGCTGGCGATCTTTCTCATCTATGCCACCCGGACCGGTGACTGGACCCCAAGCCGCGCCATCGCCCCGACCGCAGCCGTCATTCAGTCGAACTTTTTTGAACTGATCCACAGCTATGACCTGTCGATGATCCCGCTGTTTCTGGCCCTCGGCAACGTGGCCTATTACGCCGGGATCACGACGCGCATCTATGACGCCGCTGCCGTGGTGCTGCGGGGCGTGCCCGGTGGGCTTGCGGTCGCCTCGATCCTTGGCTGCGGGGGGTTTTCGGCGATCTCGGGCAGCTCGATCGCCTGCGCCTCGACGATGGGGCGCATCTGTGTGCCTGAAATGCTGCGGCTGGGATATGATCGCAGACTGGCGGCGTCGTCCGTGGCCATGGGGGGGACGCTCGGCTCGTTGATCCCGCCGTCCATCCTGTTCATCCTGTACGGCATCTTCACCGAAACCTCGGTGTCCAAGCTGTTCATCGCCGGGATCATCCCGGGGCTGGTGTCGCTGGTGGGCATGGTGCTGACGGTCGTCATCTGGGTCAGCTTCAACCCCGCGCTGGCGCCGCGCGCCAAAACCGGCGCGGTCAGCATCCTTGCCGCGCTGATCAAGACCTGGCCGGCGCTGGTGCTGTTCGTCGTCATCATCGGCGGCATCTATGGCGGCATCTTCACCGCGACCGAAGCGGCGGCCGTGTCGCTTGTCCTGACCATCGTCATCGGGTTTTTCCAACGCACCCTGACCCTGGGACAGACATGGCAATCGATCTGCGAGGCATTGATCCAAAGCGCCGCGATCTTTGCCATCGCCGCTGCGGCCAAGATCCTGGTCGCTCTCGTGGCACTCAGCGGTGTGGCCCATGTCGTGACCGATTGGGTGACGGCGGCGCAGCTGTCTTGGATCGGCATGATCCTGACGGTGGCGGCAATCTATCTGGTCCTGGGGATGTTTCTCGACCCGATCGGCACCATGGTCCTGACCCTGCCGTTCTTCATCCCGCTGGTGTCATCCTATGACATGGACCTGATCTGGTTCGGTGTCGTTGTCGTCAAGCTGCTGGAGATCGGTCTGGTCACGCCACCTGTCGGCCTGAACGTGTTCGTGGTGGGCAACGTTGCCAAGTCTGTCCCGATCGCCAGCATCTTCAGCGGTGTTGCGCGGTTCCTGGTCCTTGATGTGGTGGTGCTTCTGATGATCATCTTCATTCCGGCGCTGTCGATCTGGCTTCCGGCGGCAGTTCAATGAAACAGCCCAAACCAGACGAACATCTGCATCCGCATTACCGCATTGAAGACGATGCGCGGTTTGCGACAACGCTGGCGCGCGGCCTGTCGATCCTGCGCGCCTTCCGGCCCGGCGACGAAGGTCTGACCAACGCCGAGCTATCGGAACGCACGGGCCTGCCCAAGGCCACGGTGTCCCGCCTGACATGGACGCTGGGCGCGTTGGGATATCTGACCCGCCCAGCCCGGGCCGAGAAGTATCGCATCGGGCCGTCGCTCATGGCCTTGGGTCATGTGGCGACGGCGTCGATGAACTTTCTCGATCTGATGCACGGCCCGCTGCAGGATCTCGCTGACGAAACCGCCTCGCTCATGTGTCTGAACATGCGCGACCGGTCCAAGGTCCTGCTGACGCGGACATGGCGGCCGCGTGATGTCGCGTCCTTGTGGCTCGAGGCAGGCCAGCGCGTGCCGATGGGCACGTCGTCATCCGGCTGGGCGCTGATTGCCGCGATGACGCCGCAAGAAATCGAATGGCTGCTGGCCGATCAACCCGACACCGGCCTGACCGCCGCCGATGTCGCCCGGATCCGCACGGCGGCGCTGGACCAGATCGAGCGGACGTCCTGCGTGATCGTCCCGCACGAGCTGTCGTATTCCGCAAACGCCAATGTCGTCAGCGTCCCGATCCGCGTCGACACCGTGGCTGAACCGCTGGTCCTGACCGCCGGCGGCTCGCCCGACGTGCTGTCGCAGGAACGGATGCGCGACGAACTCGGACCCCGTCTGGTGGACACGCTGCGCCGTCTTCAGGACGCCAGCGGCGGTGCCATCAGCCTGATTACAACACAAGGCCGACCATGACAGTTTCCTATGAAACCCGTGGCGGGATCGCGGTGGTCACCATCGACAATCCCCCCGTGAACGCGATGTCCCATGCGATACGCCGGGACCTGACCGCCACACTTGACCGCTTTATCGCCGACGACGATGCGGCGGCGATGGTCCTGCGCTGTGCGGGCCGGACCTTCGTCGCCGGTGCCGATGTCCGTGAATTCGGCCAGCCCCCGCAGCCCCCGTTTCTGCCCGACCTGATCTCGGCGATCGAGGCGGCGCCCAAGCCCGTCATCGCCGCGCTGCACGGAACGGCCCTCGGGGGTGGGCTGGAACTGGCGCTTGGGGCGCATTACCGCATCGCATCCGACGACGCCCAGATGGGTCTGCCAGAGGTCACGTTGGGCGTCCTGCCCGGTGCCGGCGGCACCCAGCGTCTGCCCCGTGTGATCGGCGTTCTTCCCGCGGCCGAGGCGATCACATCGTCCCGCCGCCTGACCGCAACCGAGGCGCGCGACCTTGGTCTGGTCGACAAGCTGGTCCCCAAAGATCAGGACCTGACCGACGCCGCGGTGGCGTTTGCCAAGGCTCTGGTGGCCGACGGCGCGGGTCCACGTCCGGTGTCGGCGATGCCCGTCCCCGCCTTTGACCCCGCCGCGCTGGCCAAACTGCGCGACACCGTGACCCGCAAGGCGCGCGGTCAGGTCGCCCCCATCGCTGCGCTCGACGCGCTGGAAGAAGGGCTGTCCCTGCCCTTCGCCGACGGTCTCGCCAATGAACGCACGCATTTCCGGCGCATGATCGAAAGCCCGCAACGCCCGGCCCTGACCCACGCGTTCTTCAGCGAACGCAAGGCGATCCGGCCGCTGTCGCTCAAGGGGGTCACGGCGCGGCCGGTGTCGCACGTGGCCATCATCGGCGGCGGAACCATGGGCACGGGCATCGCCACGGCGGCGCTGATCGCGGGTCTGACCGTGACCCTGGTCGAGGCGGCGGCTGACCGGATCGACCATGCGCGCGGCGTCATCGACCAGAACCTGCGCGACGCCGTGGCACGCGGCAAGCTGTCGTCCGACGACTGTCAGACGGCACTGACGGACCGCCTGACGCTGGCGACGGGTCTCGATGCCACCGCGCCCGCCGATCTGATCATCGAGGCGGTGTTTGAAAAAATGGCGCTGAAACAGTCGATCTTCGCCGAACTTGATCGGGTGGCCAAACCCGGCGCGGTGCTGGCCACGAACACGTCCTATCTGGACGTTGATGCCATTGCCGCCGCGACCGACCGCCCGCAGGACGTGCTGGGACTGCACTTCTTTTCCCCCGCCCATGTCATGCGCCTTCTGGAAATTGTCGTCGGCGCACAGACCGCGCCCGAGGTCGTGGCCACCGCCTTTGCCTTTGCCGCCCGCATCGGCAAGATCGGCGTGCGGGCCGGGGTCTGCGACGGCTTCATCGGAAACCGCATCCTCAGCACCTATCGCGCGGCGATGGACGCGATGGTTTTGGACGGGGCCAGCCCCTATCAGATCGACCGGGCGCTGGTGGGGTTCGGCATGGCGATGGGGCCGTATCGCACCGCAGACCTGTCGGGGCTCGATGTCGGCTACATGAACCGCCAAAGCCGTCAGGCGACCCGGCACCCCCGCGACCGCGTCCCCGTCCATGCCGACCGCATGGTTGAACTGGGCCGGTTGGGGCGCAAGTCCGGCACTGGCTACTACATCTATGACGCGGCATCGCCGAACGGCCGCGAAGACCCGGAACTCGACCCCATCCTGCGCCAGATCCGGGCCGAGCTGGGTATCACGCCGCGCGACTTCTCGGACGCCGAGATCGTGTCCCGATTCATGGCCGCGATGGTCAACGAAGGCGCCAAGGTTCTGGACGACGGCATCGCCGAACGGGCGTCCGACATCGATGTGGTGCTGATCAACGGCTACGGCTTTCCCCGGTATCTGGGGGGGCCGATGTTCTGGGCCGACCAGACCGGCCTTGGCGACATCGCCCGCCAGATCGGCGATCTGGCGCGGCAGGACGACCACTTCTGGACGCTGTCGCCCCTGCTGGCGCGGCTGGCGAAATCCGGCGGCAGCTTTGCCGCCCATGACAAAGAGCTTGGATCAGAATGAGCGTTATCGTTTCACTTGCCCGCACCCCAATCGGCAAGGCCGCCCGGGGATCACTGAACCTGACCCACGGCGCGACGATGGGCGGCCATGTGGCCCGCATCGCCGTGGACCGTGCCGGGATCGACCCGGGGTTGATCGAAGACAGCGTCTGGGGTGTCGGTCACCCCGAACATGTCACCGGGGGCAACATCGGTCGCCAGATCGTCATCCGCGCCGGTCTGCCCGACACGATTGCGGGCATGACGGTGAACCGCTTCTGCGCATCGGGCCTTCAGGCGCTGGTCGTCGGCAGTCAGCTTGTCGATCACGAAGGTGCATCTGCGGTCCTGACCGGCGGGCTGGAAAGCGTCAGCCTGAACCAGCCCCCGCCCCGTCACGCCCGCGAAGACTGGATCGAGGCGCACCGCCCCGACCTGTATCTGCCGATGATCGACACCGCCGATATCGTCGCCGCCCGCTATGGGATCAGCCGCGAAGATCAGGACCGCTATTCGGTCGAATCCCAGCGCCGGATGGCTGCGGCGCAGCAAGCCGACCTGTTTGCCGACGAAATCGTGCCGATCACCGTGACGCGCCGGGTCAAGGACAAGACCACCGGCGAGGCGCGTGAAGAAACCGTCGAATTCGGTGCCGATGAATGCAACCGCCCGGGCACGACCTATGACAGTCTGGCGGCGCTGCCGCCGGTGCGGGGTGACGGCCAGTTCATCACCGCCGGCAACGCGTCCCAGTTGTCAGACGGGGCCGCGGCGCTGGTCGTGGTGTCAGACGACGTGGCGCAGCGCGAAAATCTGCGCCCGCTGGGGCGGCTGCGCGGGTTTGCCGTGGCGGGATGCGCGCCTGATGAAATGGGCATCGGGCCGGTCTTTGCGGTGCCACGGCTTCTGGAGCGCCACGGGCTGGCGGTCGATGACATCGACATTTGGGAATTGAATGAGGCGTTCGCCAGTCAGGCGCTGTATTGCCGCGACCGTCTGGGGATCGACCCCGACCGCTACAACGTCAACGGCGGCTCGATCGCCATCGGCCACCCGTTCGGCATGACCGGTGCCCGCCTGACCCAGCATATTCTGCTGGAAGGGCATCGCCGCGGGGCCCGGCTGGGGGTCGTGACGATGTGTATCGGCGGCGGACAGGGTGCCGCCGCCCTGCTGGAGATTTTCTGATGGACATGACCTTTACCGACGACGAAAACGCCTTCCGCGCCGAGGTGCGCGCCTTCATCGACACCGAATTGGACGACGAACTGCGGGACAAGGTGCGGCTGGGGAAAGAGCTGACCAAGGCCGATCTGGAAGGCTGGCACGCCAAGCTGAACGCCAAGGGGTGGCTGGCGGGCGTCTGGCCCAAGGAATTTGGCGGCGGCGGCTGGAATGCCGTCACCCGCCACATCTTCGAAGAGGAATCGGCGCGCGCGCACGCCCCCCGTGTCCTGCCGTTCGGCATCATGATGCTGGGCCCGGTGCTGCAGAAATTCGGCAGCCCCGAACAGCAGCAACGATGGCTGCCGCGTATCCTGTCGGGCGATGACTGGTGGTGTCAGGGCTATTCCGAACCCGGTGCGGGATCGGACCTTGCCAGCCTAAAAACCCGGGCGGTGCGGGACGGCGACGACTATGTGGTCAACGGCCAGAAGACGTGGACGACGCTGGGCCAGCACGCCAACATGATCTTCTGTCTGGTCCGCACCTCGACCGAGGGCAAGCCCCAGCAGGGGATCAGCTTCCTGCTGATCGACATGCAGACCCCGGGCGTCACGGTCCGACCGATCCGCCTGATCGATGGCTCGGTCGAGGTGAACGAGGTGTTTTTCGACGATGTCCGCGTGCCCGCCGAAAACCTCGTGGGCGAAGAAAATCAGGGCTGGACCTATGCCAAGTATCTGCTGACCCACGAACGCACGAATATTTCGGGCGTGGGGTTCGCATGGGCCACGCTGGACGCGCTGCGCCGGTCTGCCAAGGGCGACCCGGATCTGGCGCTTGCCGTGGCGGATGCCGAAATCGACCTGCTGGCGATGGAGACGACCAATCTTCGCCTGATCGCTGCCGCCACCAGCGGCCAGACCAACGGCGTCGAAAGCAGCATGTTGAAGGTCAAGGGCAGTCAGCTTCGCCAACGCCTGAATGATCTGGCCCGACGCGCGTGGGGGGAGTGGGCGCTCATCTATCCGTCCGAGGAGATGGGCAACATCACCACCGACGCCCCGCCCGAGGCGTTGGCCGCCAACCGTGCGGCCCTGAACCAGCGCAAGCTGACCATCTATGGCGGGTCCACCGAAATTCAGCGTGGCATCATCGCAAAACAGCTTCTGGGGGTATGAGATGGACTTTTCCCAAACCGAAGATCAGCGCCTGATCGCCGAAACCCTGTCCCGCATCCTCGAACGTCATCACGGCGATGACCTGTGGCCGGCGCTGGGGGAATCGGGGCTGATCGCCGCGCTGGTTCCTGAACAGATGGGCGGGGCCGGTGGCACGGGCGGCGATATCGCGCTGGTTTTCGAACTGCTGGGCCGCGCCGGGGCGTCGATCGGTCTGCTGGACCAATTGCACGCCATGTGGATTCTGGGCCAGTCCGGGTCCGCGCCCGACATCATGTCCGACGCGATCGAGGGCAAGGTGCGCCTGACCGTCGCCATCACCGAACCGCAGATGACCCGCACCGTGACCCAGGTGACGGCGACGGCCGACGCGGATGGCGGTCTGACTGGCCGCAAAAGCATGGTCGGCGGGTTGGATCTGGCCGATTATGCTGTGACGCGGGTGGACAGCGGCTGGTATCTGGTCCCACTAAACGCCGGGACTCAGGCACCGACCTATGCGCTGATGGACGGCTGGCGCGCAGGTGACCTGTCACTGGACGGTCTGCGGGGGACGCGCCTTGCCGGGGCGGATCTTGATGACCTGCCCCGGGCAGCGGCCATTCTGGCGCTGTGCGCCGACACCTATGGCACGCTTCAGTCGATCATGGCGCTGACCATCGATTATTTGAAAACCCGCAAACAGTTCGGCCGCCAGATCGGCAGCTTTCAGGCCCTGGCGCACCGGGTGTCGGACATGGCGATCGACATCGAACATGTCCACTCGGCCGTGATCAACCTGTCCGCGCGCCTTGAGGGGCCGGCATCAGAACGCGACCGCACGGTTGCCGCGACCAAGTCGCTGGTCGGTCGGGTGGCCGTCGCCTTGGCCGAAGATGCGATCCAGATGCACGGCGGCATCGGCATGACCGAGGAATATGCGCTTTCGGGTCTCGCACGCCGGGCGATTGCGGCAGATGCGCGGTTCGGCGACTGGATGGTGCATCGCCGCGCCTTCGCGGATCTGGCGGCATGAACGTGCCGCCGGGTGCGCCACCCCCAGCTGCGCAGACCAATTCGGGCGCGCGCGACCTGATCGGTTTCGTCGTCCACCCCCCTTCGGCTGAAGGTCGGACCCGCGTCACGCTGGACGTGGGTCCCCAGCACCTGAACTACCACGGGATCGCGCATGGGGGGATCGTCGCGGTCCTTCTGGACACCGCCTCGGGTCAGGCCGCCAGCACGCATTTCATGACCGGGGCCGAGCGTCCGGCCGTGCTGACGATCACGCTGACGGTCAATTTTCTGCGCCCCTGCCTGCCGGGTCCGGTTCAGGCCATCGCACGCGCGACCGGCGGCGGCCGCAAGACCGTCACCTGCGAGGCAGAGCTGCTCGACGCCTCGGGCGAGGTGCTGGCCAAGTCGATGGGGGTGTTCAAGCTGGTCGGCCGCTGAAGGCCGTTGCACCAGCCCTGCAATCGCGTGCCGCGCCGCATCAAGGCGCGCGGCACGCGGTCGTGTCAGTTGGCGGCCTGGCTCTCCAGGATGCTGCGGAACTCTTCCAGAACCGCGGTGCCCGGCTTGCCCCGTGCATCCAGATGCTGCGCCCAGTCCGCGCCGACGCTTTGCAGGATTTCATCCAGCTTGGGAATCTCGGCCTCTGGCAGGGTGACCATCTTGACCCCTTGGGCTGCCAGCTTTTCACGGTCTTCGGCATCGATCCGTTCGATGGCGGCGCAGGCCTGCGGCATGATCTCGGCCGAGGCCTGATCCATTGCGGCCTGAACTTCGGGCGACAGCCGCTGCCAGCGATCGGCATTGATCATGTAACTGGAAATGAAGCTGCCCAGATTGAGCCCGGTGGTGGAATAGGACAGCTCGGGGCCCAGATCATAGGGCAGCACGCTGGAATAGGGGAACAAGATTCCGTCGATGGTGCCACGTGACAGTGCCTCGCGCGCCTCAGGGGCGGCGATGCCGACAGCGGTCGATCCCAGTTTCTGGATTTCGATCTCCTTGGCGCCGCCAGTGGCTCGGATCTTCATTCCTTTCAGCGACGCGACATCGGTGATTTCGCGTTTGGCGGTCATCAACTGGTAAGGCGCCAGCACCATCTCGATCAGCATCCGCGACTTCTGTGGCGCGAACTCGGCCTGATCCAGCGTGGCCCCGGGCTTGGCCATTTCCCAATACGCCTTGGACCCCACACAGGACGACGTGAACGCCTCTGGCAGTTCCGCCACCGACGCCAGCGGCAGCTTGTCAGGGGTATAGGACACGCCGACATAGGCGATGTCGATCGCCCCGGTCTGCAGCAGGGCGAACAGGTCCTTGGCCTTGCCCATCTGCTCGGCAGGGTAATAGTCGAACGTGACCTCGCCCTTGGTCAGTTCGGTCACCCGCTTCATCCACGGCTCGATCAGGTTCCCCGAGATATAGTGGTTTGTGGGCAGGCTGTCGGCCACCCGCAGGGTTTCAGCCGCAGCCGCGCCCGACCAGCCCACAAGGGCTGACAGCGCCACGGCCAAGGTCGTCTTTGGTGCAAACGTCATGGATCGTTCCTCCCAGTTGGATCCGGTTCAGTTCATGGAATTGGGTAGCCACAGGATCAGCCCCGGCACCATCACCAGAAGGGCAATCACCAGCAGATGCGCGATGACATGGGGCGTCACCCCCCGGAAAAGCTCGTTCAAGGGCCGCCCGGTATAGCGGGCGACGACAAAGACGTTCATCCCCATCGGCGGTGTCACCATCCCCACCTCGGCGGTGACGACGACCAGCACGCCAAACCAGATCGGGTCATAACCCAGCTGCATGACGATCGGCAAAACCACCGGCACGGTCAGAATGAGGATCGCGATCTGGTCCATGAAAAAGCCAAGGATCAGATAGCCAAGCAGGATCAGCGCGATGATCGCCAGCGGCGGGATCGGCAGGTTGCCGACCCACTGGGTCAGCTCGAACGTCACCCGCGACAAGGTCAGGTAATAGCCGAAGATCTGCGCGCACAGGATGATCAACAGGATCATCGCGGTGGTGTGGGCGGTGCTAATCAACGCCTTGCGCAACGTCTGAAACGTCAGCTTGCGTTCATAAAGCGCCAGCAGCATCGCCACGAAGGCACCGATGCCTGCGGCTTCGGTGGGGGTGGCGACCCCGGAATAGATCATCCCCGACACCGCCACGAACAGCAGCAACATCGGCCCCACACCCTTCAGCGCCACCAGCTTTTGCCGCATGGTATAGCGTTGGCCCATGGGCGCATGTTCAGGGTGGATGCGGACCAGAACCGCGACCGTCAGAATGATCGCCAGCGTGACGATCAGCCCCGGAATGATGCCCCCGATCAGAAGGCCGCCGACCGGAATATCGGCGATGATCCCGAACAGGACCAGCGCGATGGACGGCGGGATCAGCATCGCCAGCGTCCCGGAAATGGCCACCACCCCGCCGGCCAGAGACGGCTCATAGCCCTCTTCCATCATGGCGGGCAGCGATGTGGACGCCAGCGTGGCGGCGGCGGCGGTGCTGGACCCCGAAATGGCCGCGAACCCCGCCCCGGCAAGGGCCGTGGCCATCGCCACGCCGCCCCGCAGACGTCCGACCCAGATCGTCGCCGCCTTGAACAGGCCGCGCGCCACCCCTGACATGATGACGAATTCGGCCATCAGGACGAACATCGGGATGGTGATGATTTCATATGAATTGGCTGCAGACAGGGGGCCGGTGCTCAGGATGCCCGACAGCACGCCCCACCCGCCCAGCATCCACAGGCCGACAGCACCCGCGATGCCCATGGCAAAGGCGACAGGCAGGCCGAAGACCAGAAAGACGGCAAGCAGCAGGAATACGATGGTGAGTATCATTCCGCCCCCTCCGCCGCGATGACGTTGTCGACATGCGACCGGGGCATGGACACCATCTCCTGGCCGGTGATGATCGACAGGGCATGGCCGATGGTCCGGACCACACAGCGCAGGGCCAGCAGCGTACTGCCCACCGTCAACAGTAGGTAGGTGGGCCATGTAGGCAGCTGCACGGTCATGCTGATGATGTCATTGCCCGTCCAGCTGCTGGCCAGACGATACGCCCCGACCCAGCCGATAACGCCCATCATGACCGCGGCGCAGGCATAACCGACGCATTGAACGGCGTGGATGACGACCGGCGAAAAGCGGTCGATGAAGATATCGATGGCGATGTGGTTGTGCGTGCGCAGCGCGTCCGACGCGGCCAGAAAAAAGGCCGCCACCATCAGGTACGATCCGACGACGTCATAGGTCCAGCCCAGCGGACGCCCAACGAAATACCGAAGCACCACGTCGATCACGACGACGATCATGATCAGCGCGATCGACAGCGCCGAAATCTGTGCCACGGCCCATTCGCAGGCCGACAGCACCCTTGCCCCCGGCACCCGGTCAGGACCGTCCCTGTAGGCATGTTTCATGTTGTCTCCCCCCTCCCCTTCTGGTGTGCCATGACGGCGATGCCGCCTTGCGCCCGCCCGACCGCCTCCCCGCGGATCAGTAGGACTTCGGCAGTTTCAGGACCTTCTCGGCGATGAACGACAGCGCCAGTTCCCGGCTGACCGGGGCGATGCGCGGAATGAACGATTCCCGCAGATAGCGTTCGACGTGATATTCCTTGGCATAGCCAAAGCCGCCGTGACACATGACGGCGGTCTGGCAGGCGTTGTACCCGGCCTCGCCGGCCAAATACTTGGCCGCGTTCGCGCCGGCACCGGCTGGCATGTCATTGTCGTAAAGCCATGCGGCGTGCATCACCATCAGCCACGCGGCTTCCAGCTCGGCCCAGCATTTGGCCAGCGGATGCTGGATCGCCTGGTTCTGGCCGATGGGTCGGTTGAAGACGATCCGTTCCGCGGCATATCTCGACGCCCGTTCGACGGCCGCGTTGCCCAGCCCGATGGCCTCGGCGGCAATCAGGATGCGTTCTGGGTTCATGCCGTGCAGGATGTATTCAAAGCCCCGGCCTTCCTCGCCGATCCGGTCCTCCATCGGGATCTCGTAATCCTCGAAGAACAGCTCGTTGGAATCGACGGCCTTGCGGCCCATCTTCTCGATCTCGCGGACGGTGATGCGGTCGCGGTCGAACTTGGAGTAGAACAGGCTCAGCCCCTCGGTCGGCTTTTTGACCTGATCCAGCGGCGTCGTGCGGGCCAGCAACAGAATGCGGTCGGCTTCCTGTGCGGTCGAAATCCAGACCTTCTGCCCGTTCACGACATAGCGGTCGTCCCGCCGATCCGCGCGCAGCTTCAGCTGGGTGGTGTTCAGCCCGGTATTGGGCTCGGTCACGCCGAAGCACGCCTTTTCCCGGCCCTCGGCCATCGGGCGCAGCATCCGCTGTTTCTGCTCGTCGGTGCCAAAGACGGCAACGGGGTTCAGGCCGAAGATGTTGATATGCACGCTTGAGGCCGCCGTCATGCCGCCGCCAAAGCGGGAAATGGTGCGCATCATGATGGCCGCTTCGGTGATCCCCAGACCGGCGCCGCCATATTCCTCGGGGATGCAGATCCCCAGCCAGCCTTCGCGCGCCAGATCATCATAGAACGCGTTTGGGAATTCCCCGTCGTGATCGCGCGCCAGCCAATAGGCGTCGTCATACCGCGCACAGATCGCCCCGATGGCATCTTCAATCGCGCGCTGCTCTTCGGTCAGCGAAAAATCCATGGGTCCTGTCCTTTCACGGCGCCGGCGCAGGGGCGGGCGCGATCCACGCACCGGCCTCGGCCAGCTGGCTGATTTCTGCGTCGCTCAGACCTGCTTCGCGCAGGATCTCGGCGCCATGCTCTCCCTGCACCGGGGCTGGGCGAGAGGGCGTGGCGGGGCTGCGATAGAATCGGGTCGGCACATCCATTTCCCGGATCAGCCCCTCGGTCGGGTGATCGCGCAGCGCGAAATAGTCGGTGGCGACCAGATGGGGGTCCGTCAGGATGTCGTCGAAGTCATACATCGGCATCGCCGGCACGTCGGCGGCATCAAAGATCGCCATCCATTCGGCGGTGCTTCGCGTCATCAGGATACGCGACAGCTCGCCATAGACCTGATCGATATGGGCCATGCGCGCCGGAAAGCTGGCAAAGCGCTCGTCCCTGGCCAGCCCGTCTTCCTCGCCGATCGCGGCAAAGAACCGCTGCCAGTGCGCATCGGTATAGATCAGCGTGCAGACGAACCCGTCCTGCGTCTGATAGGGGCGCCGGTCGGGCGACAGCTGGCGCGCATACCCGCCCCCGTCCATCGGCGGCTCGAACGTCAGCCCGCCGAGATGGTCGGCCAGAATGAAGTTCGTCATGCATTCGAACATCGGCACATCGACCCGCTGCCCCAGCCCGGATGCCTGCCGCTCGATCACCGCAGCCAGCGTGGCCGACAGCGCAAACAGCGCGACCACCCGATCCGACAACGCGCTTGGCATGTAGTGGGGCTGGTCAGCCCCGGCGCGGCGGGTCAGATACGGCACCAGCGTGGCGCCCTGGATCAGATCGTCATAGGCGGGCTTGGCCGCATAAGGACCATTCTGGCCATAGCCGAAGACACCGGTATAGATCAGCCGCGGGTTGCGCTGCGACAGCGTGTCATAGGACAGGCCCAACCGGTCCATGGCCGCCGGCCGCACGTTATAGATCAAAATATCAGCCGTCTCTGCCAGCCGCAGCAGCGCATCGCGCCCGGCCTCGGTCTTCAGGTCCATCGTGATCGACCGCTTGGACCGGTTCGAATTCAGAAACAACGGCCCCATCCCGGGGTGGCGCGACGGCCCGACCTGACGGACGACATCGCCGCCCGGTGCCTCGACCTTGATGATATCCGCGCCGTAATCGCCCAGAAGTTGCGTTGTGTAAGGCCCCATCACCACCGACGTCATGTCGATGACCTTCAGGCCGGACAGTGGTCCCATCGTGTCCCCCTGCGAATGTCCATATATCTGAACATTCACTCTCACTCCTTGTCTTTTGTCGCGCCAATCTTTTGCTACGGTCAAGCGGAATCTTTGATCATGGACACATCCGTGCTATTGTTCAGATATCTGGACATTAGGGGGTGCCGTGGCACAGGTTCGACAGATCACCAACGTGCTGGAATTGCTGGAATATTTCCGCGAGACCGGTCAGCCGGCGACCATGACGCAGCTGTCGGACCATTTCGGTTGGCCACGGTCCAGCACGTTCAACATCATCGACACGCTGACCTCGGCGGGGTTTCTTTATGAACCGCGCAAGCGGGGCGGTTTTTACCCCACACCCCGCTGGCTGTCATTGGCCCAGGACATCTCGGCCGCCGAACCTCTGCCCGAGGCGCTGATTGATCTGGTGGCCCAGCTCGCCGCGCAAAGCGGAGAAACCGTCTGGGTCGCCACTCCCAGCGGCCAATACGCGATTTTCCTGCATATCGTCATGTCCCGCCATCCGATCCGTTACATGGCCGAAGCCGGGCAGCGCATGCCGATCCACGCCACCGCCACCGGCGAGGCGCTGCTCTCGCAGATGAGCGCGGCCCAGATCGCCACGATCCTGCGCCGCGCCACCTACACCCAGTTCAGCACCGGATCCCCGCTTTCGGCGGACGAGGTGATGCGCCGGATCACCGCCGGTCGCGAACGCGGCTGGTTTGAAAGCTCGTCGAATTACAGCCACGATCTGGGCGGCATCTCGGTGCCGCTGCGGCTCAACGACCGAAACCTGTCGATCACAGTGGCCGGCCCGCTGTTTCGCGTGGTGGACCGCAAGGCCGAAATCGCGGGGATGATCCACGACGGCGTGGCGACCCTTCTGGCCTGAGCGGGCCGCAGCCCCCTACCCCGCCGCGCGCGGCGCGCGGTGCAGCGGAAACATATCCTCGCCCGCCAGATGCAGGCGGACATGGTGGCGCCGGCACAGCCACCGCACGGCCAGCGGATCGTCATAGCTGTCGTGATGGGCGTCCACCCTGGACAATCCGCAGACCTCGCAGACCGACTTTTCCAATGCCCCGGTGGCCAGGGCGCGCTGAACCGCAAGATGCGCCTGATACTTCACGACGTTGGTGCGCCGCCACGCCGACTGCCGGGTCTGGCTTTTGAAGGTCGGAATCTGTGGTTCTACCGCCGTCATTCAGTGCCCCATCTTCCCCTGTCCACGATCCTCCGACAACGGGGACCCTACCACAGACTGTATCAGAGGGTGGCGCAAATCACAAAATTTGCGCGCCCTACCCGTCCGCGCGGGTCAGGATATCGGGCGACATGTCGGCCCAGAATGCGGTGATGCGGTCCACGTTCAGGGGCGACATCCAGCCATGACGCTCAAAATCCGCACGAAGGCGGGGGTCGGACAGCTGGCTCATGAACAGCCGGTTGTCGGCGTCGCGCTGCGTGGGTGTGCGTGCCTTGACGGCGGCCATGATGCGACCCAGCTGCTCGGCCCGGGGGGATGCGGGACCAACTGCGTCGCCACCCGCCCCCTGCCCTGCCCGGTCAGGCTGCTGCAATGCCGCGGTCAGATACCCGACCTTGCTGCGCACGCCTTCCTTGCCATCCACATAATCCAGCTTGGCGCTGACCTGATCTTCGCCGTGAACCGACAGCCATTGTCGGGCCAGCCGGTCGCTGACGCCCGCCTCGCGCAGCCGCGCATAGACCGGGCCATGACGCTGCGCGCCGCCGTCATCCATATCCAGAATCGCCAGTTGCGGGTTTTCGGCGATGCGGAACCGGATATCCGTGACCGTCCGCCCGACCTTGCGCGTCTCGGGCGTCAGGATGATGTTGCTGGTCTTGTTCACCTCGGCAACGGCGGGCTTGATGATCTTGGCGTTCAGATGCTTGAACACCTCGTAATAGGCGGAATTCTCCACCCCCATCAGGCGGCGGAACAGGTCCAGCGGCCACCACCCAGATGATCCCGTGCGCACAAAGCGATAGCAGTTTTCATACAGCGCCAGCGCGTGGCCGCTGGTAAAGCGGCGCTGGATGTTCAGGTTTATCAGCGCGAACACCTTGGGGTCGTGCAGCTTTTCGGCCAGCGCCGGGGAATAGGCGTATTCACACACGCCCCCCTTCAGCTTGGCATAGCTCAGCAGACTGCTGACGCCCCATTCCTGCTGGCCCTTTTCATCCAGCATGTCCCATTCGGCGACGGTTTCGGCCAGACCGCGCAGCGCCGCTTTCAGGGTGTCGGTGTCGTTGCTGTTATATCCGATCATCAGGCACAGCGTGCGCGCGTCGATCTGGTGGCGCGTGTTGCTGGTCAGCGTGTCATAGGCGTTCAGCAAAAGAACGTTGGACAGTTTGCGCTGCAACAGTGACAGCTTGCCCGACACGTGGATCGCCGCCACGTGCTTCTTGACCGCCCCCCGGCGCAGCGCGCCCGTCAATCTGTCGCGTGGAATATCGTCCATCAGACCTGTCCAACCTTGGTGCGGACAGTATGCCCCCAAAGGTGCCCGCAAACAACGCCCAACAGGGCACCAAAAGCGTGGTACGCGGGCGGCAGTGCCACTCCCGTATCCGGGCACCTTTAGCGTATTGGAATCCATAAGGGTGCCCAGATACAGGATGAGAAGTGCGGGTAACTGCTCCTGGCAACGGAAAATCGGTCGTTGACGAGGCCGCTCGTGCTCGCACCCGCGAATCGGTGCCTCTCTTCCCGGATTCGGGAACCCATGCTCCCGTGAACGGGTCCCCTTTACCCCGTATCCGGGCACTGTAATAGCGCTATCCCACTGGACTGACTGGAAAATCCAGTTGTAAAGATTCTAAAGAAGCCATAAAGACTCTATATCGATTGCCGAATATTTTCGGGTGATTCTAGGGGTTTCGCCGCGAAACAGTCGGTTCTGATTCCCATCGACGCTGTGATGTGCGACAAACGTCGCAACTCGACGGAAAACGCAGCACATCGCCGGAAACCTGACATGTCGTCCAGCAAAGACCCCCTGCCCCCCTATTTCAACATCGACCCCGCCAAGGCCGCGGCCCGGCTGGCCGATCCCATCGACACCGCCCGATTCGCCAAGGCCGCCGCCTTTGCCACACGCGGGCGTCAGGACCTCGCCGAACGTGGCTATGCCCCCGACGGCAAAAAGCGGCTGCGCCGCTTCTCGGTCTGGGAAATCTGCCGCTATCTGATCCCGGTCGCGCCCGCCCATTTTCGGCGCGTGCTGAGAAAGTTCCCGGATCTTCCGCAAGGGGTCGGCGAAGGCAACTCCAAGTGGTTCACGCTTGAAGACGTGCTGAAGCTGCGCGATCACTTTGCAACCGAAGGGGCCACGGGGCGCGAGTATCGGCCCTGGAGACCGGCCGGTCTGCCCGCCAAGACGATCGCCGTGGCCAACTTCAAGGGCGGCGTCGGCAAGACCTCCACCGCGGCGCATCTCGCGATGTCGGCGGCCCTCGACGGCTACAGGGTGCTGGTGATCGATCTGGACAGTCAGGGGTCGATGACCTCGATCATGGGCGGGCATGTCACAGACGAATGGTCAACCGCGTTTCCCCTGATCGCCAAGGACTATGCCCTTGCTTTGCAACAGGAAAACCGGGTCCGCAAAGCCGCGGGTCAGTCCGCCCTGCCCTTCGATGAAACCCTGACCGAGGCGCTGTCTGTGACCGCCCGGGACATCATCCAGACGACCCACTGGCCCAACATCGACCTTCTGGGCGCGCAGTTGAACCTCTACTGGGCGGAATTTCAGGTCCCGGTCTGGCGCATGGGGATGCGCGGCTGGCCTCTGTGGGACGCGTTGGGGAACGCGCTGACCAGCGAAGGGATCGTTAACGATTACGACATCATCATCTTGGATACCCCACCGGCGCTGGGGTACCTGACGATCAACGCTCTGGCTGCGGCTGACATCCTGCTGGTGCCGCTGGGTGCCTCGTTTCTGGAGTTCGATTCGACGGGTCGGTTCTTCGACATGCTGTATTCGACCTTCGCCAGCGTCGAGGAAGGTGAAAACGCCGCCCGCCGACGTGAGGGGCTGCCGGAGATGCGGTTTGAATGGGACGCGGTCCGGGCGCTGATCACGCGCTTTGACGCCGCCCAGCAGACCGACTTGGCCAACGTCATCCAGGCCTATTTCGGGGACTTCATGACCACTTTCCGGCAAGAGCTGACGGCCATGGTCGGACAGGCCGGCGAGCAGGTGAACGGAATCTATGAGGCGGACTACCGAGAGTTCAACCGTGACACCTATGTCCGGGGACGAGAGACGTTCGACCGCACCTGGGCCGAGGTGAAGGAGCTTGTCCTGGGTGCGTGGTGGCGTGACCAGCAGATGGCCGAAGCAGAAGAGACCGCAACCGAGGAGCAGGCAAATGGCTAAGCGCAGGCGACTTCCGACACCCTCGACAGACGATCTGTCCCGCATCGAAGAGGAGTTTCGCCGCGAAACCTCGGGTCCGCTGGGCCCGGGTTTTGGGGCCGGCGTCGGGTCCGGGGGGCGCGGCGGCATGGCGCCGATCGCCCAGATTGCGGCAGAAAGCGCCGCCA
This sequence comes from Paracoccus denitrificans, assembly GCA_003240735.1. Lineage (GTDB taxonomy): Bacteria > Pseudomonadota > Alphaproteobacteria > Rhodobacterales > Rhodobacteraceae > Paracoccus > Paracoccus denitrificans_A. The sequence goes on from QFNE01000009.1 coordinate 45,808, forward strand.
TGGGGCAGATGTCGGACCCCGACGCCCGAGAGGCGCGTGCCCGGGATCAGGGCGACGCCGCCCGTCTGCGTGAGGCCGAGGAGCAGGGGCTGCTGATCGTCGAGGTGGCCGTCGACCAGATCGAAGACGGGGCGATGATCCGCGACCGCCTGACGATGGACGAGGCTGAGCTGCTGGAGCTGCGGCTGTCGATCGCCGCGAACGGGCAGCGCCTGCCGATCGAGGTCTTTCCGCTGACCACGCCGCCGGGGCAGGAGGCCCGATATGGGCTGCTATCAGGCTATCGCCGCCTGCAGGCTGTGCGGGGTCTGAGAGAGCTGACAGGCGACCCCAAATACGACCATATTCGGGCGCTGATCCGACCGCCCAAGGACGCCGATCATGCCTTTGTCGCCATGGTCGAAGAAAACGAGGTCCGGGCTGAGCTGAGCCATTTCGAGCGGGGTCGGATCGCCGTCATCGCCGCCGACCAGGGCGCCTTTGCCAATGTCGAGGACGCCGTGAACCGGCTTTACGCCACCGGGTCCAAAGCCAAGCGGTCCAAGGTCAGGTCGTTTGCCCTGATCTTCGAAGAGCTGGGCGACATGCTGCGCTTTCCCGAAGGGCTGACGGAGAAGCGGGGGTTGCGGCTGTCGGCGGCGCTGAGGGGCGGCGGGGAAGGGGGGATGCGCAAGGCCCTCGCCGCCAGCCACCCCGAGTGCGCCGACGAGGAATGGGACGTGATCGAGCCTGTGCTGGCCCAATATGAGGCGACACCGCGTGATGCACGAAAGGGTGGGCGTCCCAGAAAGGCACCGGCGAAGACGACCGGCTGGATCAACGACCAGACCATTCGAACCACCAGCGGGATCACCCTGACGCAAGCGAGGGACGGGCGAGCCTTTGTGCTGCGGCTGGAGGGCGCGCCGATGAATGCCGAGCTGATGGAGAGCCTGATGGCGGAGGTCCAGTCCCTGCTGGAGCGCTAGGGTTTCGCCGCGAAACCACCGGCAATTCATCAGGCAACTCGTTGATATATTAGACAAATTGGGGTTCCTCTCAGGTGGTTTAGTACGCCGCCTGATGGGGGGGCCATGCCGTGCGGGATGGCTGGCATTGTCATCAACCCGGAAAATGGGTAAGCCGCAGTTAGGTGATAACATAACCGATTCGGCATGCCATGTGTTTGACGTGTTTGCAGAACCAATTGAGAAGGTGGGCGACTGCCCCCACATTCAGCGCCAGACGGCTGCGCAAGGTCTGGGGGTCATACCTGCGCGAGACGTTATCGCCTACGGGGTTGTCGATATCGTCTCCGTTCCCCGGGTCCGCATGACGCGGAGAGATTCCAATCTGGCGACCAGTCTCAGGCGGCGGGGCAGGGGTGGGGCGATGGCGCGATACGACCGCTTGCCCCATGAGTTGCGTCAGTGGCTGTCGACGGCGGCCCTGCCGTGGAGCCCGCAATCGGCGCTGAAGGTCTGGACGCGCGCGTGTCGCGATTGCGGGGGTGACACGAGCCTGATCTGCCGCCATCTGGACCGCGCCGAGGCGCGCCTTTTGAAACGGGACGCGGCCGTGATCTGGGGCGCGGATGACGTTCCCGGGTCAGGACCGGCGTCGGTATCCGGGGCCGGTGTCGAGGTCATGGCCGGCGCGATCCGGTAATGCGGGGCAGGGCGCGGATCAAAGGGCAAGGCACGCATCAGGTGGCGGGCGGGCAGGGCGCCCCCGACGAGCGTCCTTAGCGCCAAGCAGACACCCTGCCGGCGCCCCATCAGCGCATGTCAGGGCGTCCTGCGGTATTCGTCACGCCGCATGGGGTGGGCGCACAAGACCAGCCCGATTCATGTTCAGCATGAGAATTTCGGTGCCGGGCCCGCGTTGACTTCAACGCCCCCGAATCCGATTTTCACCCCAGATCAAGGTGCCCGGGGAAACTTGGGTAAAAGGGAATCCGGTCAGGTCAAGACCCAATCCGGAACTGCCCCCGCAACTGTAGGCGGTTAGCCTGCCCGAGATGTCACTGACGCCAAACCGCGTTGGGAAGGCCGGGCAAGGTGATGACCCGCAAGTCAGGAAACCTGCCTTGATCTGACACCTGTTCTGGCCGCGGAGGGCGTGCCGGGGGCGGTGCATCCGCAAGGTGGCTTCGCCGCGTCGTGACATCGGGTCGCGGGCGCCAATCAGATTTCCGGCCTGCCCGTCAGGCCGCTTGGAAGGCATGTCAGGATGAGAAACGACCTTACCTATTCGCTGAAGACGATCCGGTTCGACGAAGACTACCGTCCCGCCGACAACACGCGCGCCACTACCAACTTTGCTAATCTGGCGCGGGGTGCGCGGCGGCGCGACAACCTGCGTGCGGCCCTGACGATGATCGACAACCGCTTCAACGCGTTGGCCAATTGGGACAACCCCACGGGCGATCGGTTTACGGTCGAGCTGGACATCGTCTCGGCCGAGGCGACGCTGGGGGCAGGGGCCGCCTTTCCGCTGATCGAGATTCTGAAGCCTACCATCCTTGATCGCACGACCGGCAAGCGCATCCCCGGCATCGCGGGCAACAACTTTTCATCCTATGTCCGCGATTACGATTTCAGCATCGTATTGCCGCAATACAATCGCGACCGCGCCGCACCGGGCGCGCCCAGTGATTTCGGCGATCTGCACGGCAACCTGTTTCGGTATTTCCTCGGCTCTGCCGCCTATCACGCCTGCAGCGACAAGCCCCCCGTGATCTGCCTGAGCGTGTCCACCAGCCGCACCTATCACCGTACCGCGCTGCGCCATCCGGTTCTGGGCGTCGAATACCGGCAGGATGATTTTTCGGCGACCGACCGGTATTTCCAGAAGATGGGTCTGGGGGTACGGTATTTCATGCCCGAAGGCGCGGTTGCGCCGCTGGCGTTCTATTTCACCGGCGATCTGCTGAACGATTATACCAATCTGGAACTGATCGGCACCATCGCCACGATGGAAACGTTCCAGCGCATCTATCGCCCCGAAATCTATAACGCGAATTCCGCCGCCGGGGCCGTGTTCCGCCCTAGCCTGAACCATCAGGATTTCTCGCCGACGCAGGTCACCTATGACCGCGAGGAGCGCAGCCGTCTGGCGGTCGAGCAGGGCAAGCTGGCCGAGGCGCATTTCATCACCCCCTATCGCGACGTTCTTGACGCATGGTCGGCGCGTTACGCCGCCTGACCCCACCGTCATCCAAGGAGACACGAGCCATGACCCGACTATTGCCCACCTCGACCGCGGGAAGCCTGCCGAAACCCGCATGGCTTGCGCAGCCCGAAACGTTGTGGTCGCCCTGGAAGCTGTCCGGTGACGAGCTGCGCGAGGGGAAGGAAGACGCCTTGCGCATCGCGCTGAACGATCAACGGCTGGCCGGGATCGACATCGTCAGCGACGGCGAACAGACCCGCCAGCATTTCGTGACCACATTCATCGAACATCTGGACGGGGTGGATTTCGAAAAGCGCGAAACCGTCACCATCCGCAACCGCTATGAAGCAAGCGTGCCGACGGTGGTGGGCGCGGTGTCACGGCAGAAGTCGGTCTTTGTCGAGGATGCGAAGTTCCTGCGCGCGCAGACCGACCAGCCGATCAAATGGGCGCTGCCCGGTCCGATGACGATGATCGATACGCTGTACGACGCCCATTACAAAAGCCGCGAAAAGCTGGCCTGGGAGTTCGCGAAGATCCTGAACGAGGAGGCCAGGGAGCTGGCCGCCGTCGGGGTCGACATCATCCAGTTCGATGAGCCTGCGTTCAATGTCTTCTTCGACGAGGTAAACGACTGGGGGATCGCCGCTTTGGAACGTGCCGCCGAAGGGCTGTCGTGCGAAACCGGGGTCCACATCTGCTATGGCTATGGGATCAAGGCCAACACGGATTGGAAAAAGACCTTGGGCGAGGAATGGCGGCAGTACGAATTCGTCTTTCCCAAGCTGCAGGCGTCCAGCATCGATATCGTGTCGCTGGAATGCCAGCACTCTCGTGTGCCGATGGACCTGATCGAGCTTCTGCGGGGCAAGAAGGTGATGGTCGGCGCGATCGATGTGGCCACCGAAACCGTCGAGTCGCCCGAAGAGGTCGCGGACGTTCTGCGCAAGGCGCTGCAGTTCGTGGATGCCGACAAGCTTTATCCCTGCACCAACTGTGGGATGGCGCCGCTGCCGCGTCCGGTCGCGATGGCCAAGCTGCGTGCGCTGACCGCCGGCGCAGACATCATCCGGCGCGAACTGGGGGCATGAGCCTGACGCTTGCGGCCTGAGCGCTGTTGGCTGTTGGCTGTGGGGCAGGGTGGCGCGATGGCGGGGTGACGGGTATGTAATGGGTTCTGACCTTCTGCGTGCCGCGTCGCCCGAGGGGTCGCAACCCGCCGCAATCCCCCCGCCATCCGTCGCGGGCATGAGGTCTCCGATGACATCCAGTGCCGTGATCCGGGCCCTTTGCGATGACGCGCAGCTGACTGCGGGGTCGTTCATCGTGACGGTCTATGGCGACGTCGTGGTGCCGCGGGGCGAGGTCTTGTGGATGGGCAGCCTGATCGAGGTCTGCGCGCAGGTCGGTATCAGCGAAAATCTGGTGCGGACGGCGGTGTCGCGTCTGGTCTCTGCCGGGCGGCTGGAGGGAGAGCGTGCGGGGCGGCGCAGCTTTTACCGGCTGGCCCCGGCGGCCCGGGACGAATTCGCGGGGGCCGAGCGGTTGCTGTATGCGCCGCCGGTGTCCGACGCCGCGGCCAACGGCGCCGGTGCGCCGCAGGGGTGGCGGCTGGTGCAGGGTGCGGGGATGGCCGACGACGCGCTGCGGCGCGCAGGATTTGGCCGGTTGGGCGGGGACGTCTGGATCGCCCCCGACCGCGGCCAACAGATCAAGGGTGCCAGCGTGACGATGACCGCGGCCCCGGTCGGCGATTCGCGCGCCTTGGCTGCATGCTGGGATCTTGAGCCGATCGCTGCGGGATATGCGCGGCTGGTCGGTCGGTTTGCGCCGCTGGCCGCGCAGCCGATGACGGAGGGGGCGGATGCGCTGATGGCGCGTCTGCTGCTGGTCGATGCCTATCGGGCGGTGCTGCTGCGCGACCCGCGGCTGCCGCCGGATGCATTGCCGCCGGATTGGCCCGGTCACACGGCGGCCGCGCTTTTTCGCAAGCTTTACCTTGGCTTGTCCCCACAGGCTGACGCCGAGGTGGCCCAGTGGCTGCTGGGAGAGCGGCATAATCTGCCCGCCGAAACTCCGCGCACGCAAGCGCGGCTGGACGCGCTGACTGGCGCGCCGCCGGATGGCGGTTCGCAGCCCGTTCTTCGGACACGTGCAGACGGAAACATTACACAAAGCTGAAATACCCCCTTCCCAGTGTAATGTCTGAGTGCTATATCTGTCTCCACGGGCCCGGGTTGGGAGACCTGCGCCCTTTTCGCATTCGACCAACGGGAGATGGGCAGGCACATGCGGGATGCATTTATCTGTGACGCAGTCAGAACGCCGGTCGGGCGTTATGGCGGGGGTTTGTCCACGGTGCGTGCGGACGATCTGGCGGCGCTGCCACTGAGCGCGCTGCGCGATCGTCACCCCGATGCCGACTGGTCCGCGGTCGACGATGTCATTATGGGCTGCGCCAACCAGGCGGGGGAAGACAACCGTAACGTCGCCCGGATGGCGGTCTTGCTGTCGGGTCTGCCGGTGAATGTGCCAGCCACCACCATCAACCGTCTGTGCGGGTCGGGCATGGATGCCGTCGGGCTGGCGGCACGGTCGATCCGCGCCGGGGATTGCGAGTTCATGATCGCCGGCGGGGTCGAGAGCATGACCCGCGCGCCGTTTGTCATGCCCAAGGCGGACAGCGCGTTTTCACGTGCGAACGCGGTTTACGACACGACCATCGGCTGGCGGTTTCCGAACCCCGCGCTGAAGGCCGCGTTCGGGACCGACTCGATGCCCGAAACGGCCGACAATGTCGCCGCCGACTGGGGCGTCAGCCGCGAAGATCAGGACGCATTTGCCGCCCGGTCGCAGGATCGCTGGGCCGCCGCGCAGGAAGCGGGGATCTTTCAGGACGAGATCATCCCGGTCCGAATTCCGCAGAAGAAAGGCGAGCCGATCGTCTTCGACACCGACGAACATCCTCGCCCCGGTACAACGGTCGAAACGCTGGCCCGCCTGAAGGGCGTCAACGGCCCGGGGCTTACGGTAACGGCCGGCAACGCCAGCGGCGTGAATGACGGGGCAGCCGCGCTGGCCATCCTGTCCGAGCGCGCCGCACAGGCAAACGGGTTTGTCCCAAAGGCCCGCATCGTGGCCATGGCCGCCGCCGGTGTCGAGCCGCGGGTGATGGGGATCGGCCCTGTCCCGGCCACGCGCAAGGTGCTGGCCATCGCAGGGCTGACGCTGGACCAGATGGATGTCATCGAACTGAACGAGGCATTCGCTGCACAGGGGCTGGCGGTCGTGCGCGACCTTGGGCTGGCCGACGATGATGCGCGCGTGAACGCCAATGGCGGTGCCATTGCCATCGGCCATCCGTTGGGGATGTCAGGCGCCCGTCTGGTGATGACCGCGACCTATCAGCTGCAACGCACGGGCGGGCGCTATGCGTTGTGTACGATGTGCGTTGGCGTGGGTCAGGGCATCGCAATCATTCTTGAACGTGTTTGAGATCGGAAAGGAACAGCTATGTATGCACAGCTTGTAAAGTCCGAAGGATCGAAATCCCGGGACGAGATGACGCCACAGGATCTGGCGTTTCAGGATCGCATCGACCGGGGCGAGAAGATCGAGCCCAAGGAATGGATGCCCGAAGGGTATCGCAAGACGCTGATCCGTCAGATGGGCCAGCACGCCCATTCCGAAATCGTCGGTCAGCTGCCCGAAGGCAACTGGATCACCCGTGCCCCCACGCTGGAACGCAAGGCGATCCTGCTGGCCAAGGTGCAAGACGAGGCCGGTCACGGGCTGTATCTGTATTCTGCCGCCGAAACGCTGGGCATCAGCCGCGATGAGCTGCTGGAAAAGCTGCATTCGGGCGACATGAAATATTCGTCGATCTTCAACTATCCGACGCTGACATGGGCCGACATGGGCGCAGTCGGCTGGCTGGTCGATGGCGCGGCGATCATGAACCAGGTGCCGCTGCAGCGGACGTCGTACGGCCCTTACAGCCGGGCGATGATCCGCATCTGCAAGGAGGAAAGTTTCCACCAGCGGCAGGGCTATGACATCATGATGAAGATGTGCGCCGGCACGCCTGAACAGAAGGCCATGGCACAGGATGCGCTGAACCGGTTCTGGTATCCCGCCTTGATGATGTTTGGGCCGTCGGACAAGGACTCGGTCCATTCGGCGCAGTCGATGGCGTGGAAGATCAAGATGAACACCAATGACGAGCTGCGTCAGAAGTTCGTCGACCAGACCGTACCGCAGGCCGAGTATCTGGGTCTGACCGTGCCGGATGATCAGCTGGTCTGGAACGACGACAAGGGCGGCTATGATTTCAGCGAGCCTGACTGGTCGGAATTCTATGCCGTGATCGCGGGCAACGGGCCCTGCAACGCGGAACGTCTGGGCGCGCGCGTCAAGGCGTGGGACGACGGCGCGTGGTTCCGTGACGGGCTGATGGCGCATGCCGAGAAAACGGCCGCTCGGCGCATCGCCGCAGAGTGATCCAGCGCAATCCGGCGTGATCTTTCGGTGGCCCGATCCGGGCCGCTGATCCCGCACCCCAGCATTTGGCAAGGAAACCAGACATGTCCAACGAATGGCCGCTTTGGGAAATCTTCATCCGTGGTCAGCACGGCCTGAACCACCGCCATGTCGGTTCGCTGCATGCGCCCGATGCCGAAATGGCGATCCGCAACGCGCGCGACGTCTATACCCGCCGCAACGAGGGCGTTTCGATCTGGGTGGTGCCGTCGAACGCGATCACCGCATCGTCGCCGTCCGAAAAGGGGCCGTTGTTCGATCCGGCCAGCAGCAAGGTGTATCGGCACCCCACCTTCTTCGATATTCCTGAAGAAATCGGGCATATGTGATGGGCACGTCGCTGGAAGCCGTGGATCGGGCCGCGTTCACCGACTGGCTGTGCCGGGTCGGGGACAATGCGCTGATCCTGGGTCATCGCGTGTCCGAATGGTGTGGGCATGGTCCTGCGCTGGAAGAAGACATCGCGCTGGCCAATCAGGCGCTGGACCTGATCGGGCAATGTCAGCTGTGGCTGGCGCTTGCCGCCGAGGTCGAAGGGCAGGGCCGGTCGGCCGACGATCTGGCCTTTCTGCGTGACGCGGGTGCGTTTCGCAACGTGCTGCTGGTAGAGCGCCCGAACGGAGATTTCGGCGACACGCTGATACGGCAATTCCTGTTTGACGCGTTCCATCTGGAACTGCTGCGCGGTCTTGCCCGCTCGACCGACCCGCGGGTTGCCGAGATCGCCGGGAAGGCGGTGAAGGAAGTCGCCTATCATCTGGAACGCTCGGCCGATCTGGTGGTGCGTCTGGGGGACGGCAGCGCGGAAAGCCATGACCGGATGCAGAAGGCGCTGGACCGGCTGTACCCCTATACCGGCGAGATGTTCGTCGACGATGCCGTTGACCGGCAGATGGCGGACGCCGGGATTGCACCGCTGCCCTCCAGCCTGCGGTCTGAGTGGGAGCGGACCGTGTCCGAGGTGCTGGACGCCGCCACGCTGACGATCCCGGGTGATGTCTGGCAGCACGGCGTCAAGGGGGCAGGGGGCAAGACCGGGGTTCACAGCGAACATCTGGGCTATATCCTGGCTGAGATGCAGTTCCTGCAGCGCGCCTATCCCGGCGCCCGCTGGTAACGTGATGGCGGGCGCGCATCCTGACGTGGCAGAGGTCTGGGACTGGTTGTCCCAGGTCCCCGACCCCGAGATTCCGGTCATAAGCCTGACCGATCTGGGGATCATCCGCGACGTCGCGTGGCAGGACGACACGCTGGTGGTGACGGTCACACCGACCTATTCGGGCTGTCCGGCCACGACCATCATCAATCTGGATATCGAAACCGCGCTGAACGACAGGGGCGTGGAAAATGTCCGGTTGGAGCGTCGCCTGTCTCCGCCCTGGACCACGGACTGGCTGACCGCCGAGGGACGCGAGAAGTTGCGCGCCTATGGCATCGCGCCGCCGATCGACGGCACCGCCCCCGACGGGCGGCTGGCCGGTCGGATCGCGCGGCTGGCACACGGGGGCGCGAACGCCACCCCGGCCTGCCCCCGCTGTGGATCGGTGCACACCGAACGGTTGTCGCAGGCGGGCTCTACGCCCTGCAAGGCCAGCTGGCGCTGCACCGACTGCCTTGAACCCTTTGATTATTTCAAGTGCATCTAGGGATGTACGGGAAAAGGACGCATACCTGAATGGCACGCTTTCATCCGCTGACAGTGACCGATGTGCGCCGCGACACACGCGACGCCGTGGTGGTCACGCTTCGTCCCCGGGACGAGGATCTTGGTCTGTTCGATTTCACGCAAGGCCAGTACCTGACCTTTCGCCGCGATTTTGATGGCGAAGAGCTGCGCCGCAGCTATTCGATCTGTGCCGGCAAGGATGACGGGTTTCTGCAGGTCGGCATCAAGCGCGTCGATGGCGGTGCGTTCAGCACATGGGTCAACGACAATCTGGCGCCCGGGGACATGCTGGACGCCATGCCGCCGATGGGCAAGTTCTTCATCCCGCTGGAGGTGGACAAGGCCAAGCAGTATCTGGGGCTGGCGGGCGGGTCCGGGATCACGCCGGTGCTGTCGATCATCAAGACGACACTGCAACGCGAACCCTTGTCACGCTTTACGCTGGTCTATTCCAACCGCCAGATCAGCTCGATCATGTTTCGCGAAGAGCTTGAGGACCTGAAGAACCGGTATCTGGGCCGGTTGTCGGTGATCCATATCCTGGAACAGGAAGGGCAGGACATCGACCTGTTCACCGGTCGGATCGATGCCGAGAAGATGTCCGGCCTGTTTCAGCACTGGCTGGACGCATCTGCGATCGACACCGCCTTCATCTGCGGACCCGAGCCGATGATGCTGGCCATTGCGCAGTCGCTGCGCGACCACGGGTTGCGCGACGATCAGATCAAGTTCGAGCTGTTCGCCAGCGGCCAGCCGGGTCGGGCCAAGGCGCGCGCGGTGTCGCGAACCGCCCCGGTGGCGGGGACGGGCGTGCAGGCCACTGTGACGCTGGACGGCACCACCCGCAGTTTCGAAATGACCCGCGGCGGCGAGACGATCCTGGAGGCGGCGATCGCTGCCAGCCTTGATGCGCCCTATTCGTGCAAGGCCGGGGTCTGTTCGACATGCCGATGCAAAGTGCTGGAGGGTGAGGCCGAGATGGCCGTCAACCACGCGCTGGAAGATTACGAGGTGCGTGCCGGCTATGTGCTGTCGTGTCAGGCCACGCCCCTGAGCGACCGCATCGTCGTCACCTACGACGAATGACAGGGGGCCGACACATGTCCGACGACACCATGCCGATCGAAGACTACATCGCCCAAGGGGGTGTGCTGACCGCCCCCGAGAACATGCCCGCCCGTTACCGGGGCGAGATGATGCGGTTGATGTCGTCCTTCGTTGACAGCGAACTGTCGGCCTCGGCCGGGTTTGCCGACGCGATCAACCTGGCCCCCGCCATCCGAGAGCGGATCGCGGCCAGCCGGATCACGCTGGAAAAGGCCGATCACGCGCTGCGCGTCCTGCAGGTCATGGAAGGCTTCGGCACCGATCTTCGGCGATATCAGGCCAGTCATGACTGGTCGGCCCGGCTGACGCGGGATGCCGATCTGGGACCTGCGCGCACCGGGACGGACAACCGTCTGGCGGTGTTTCATTATCCGCTGAACGGCTGGACCGACGCGGTGGTCATGAACGTGCTGCAGGGTCTGGCAACCGAGGTCCAGATGGAGGAGCTGACGCGCGTCTCCTATGGCCCGCTGGCCGATGTCTTCCGCGACATCGCCCCCCGAGAGGCGCAGCATGTCGACATGGGCATCAAGGGATTGTCGCGCATAATCACCGAGCCTGACGGCCGCGATGGGGCGGTCACGGCCATAACCTATTGGCGCCCACGGGTTGCCGCCACCTTTGGGGTCGCAAGCTCTCAGCGGTTCGGGACGCTGCAGAAATTCGGGCTGCGTCACACCTCGAACGAAGACCTTCTGGCGCGGTGGGAGCGGCTGGTCGAGGCGCGCCTTGCGCCCATGGGTCTGACCGTCAGCACCGCCTGACGACCCCGCACCGCCGCGCCCGACCCGACAGGCCACGACACGGGCACACATCAGCCGGCATCAGTGCGGCGATGTCCCGAATTCACGAATGACTGCATCCAAGGAAACATCATGAACGCCCCAAATCAGCCCCGCATCCTGGAAAGTCACGTCTGCGGGCAATGGGTCCGCGGGGCCAAGGACGGTGCCGTCCTGCTGGATGCCGGGACCGGTGCGCCGGTCGCGACGATCGATTCCTCCGGCATCGATTTCGCGGCCGTGCTGGATTACGGTCGCCGCGTGGCCGGGCCAAAGCTGCGCCAGATGTCGTTTCACGACCGCGCCGGTATGCTGAAGGCGCTGGGTCTGGCGCTGATGGAGCGCAAGGAAGAATTCTATACCGAAAGCTTCCGGACCGGGGCCACGCGAAAAGACGGCTGGGTCGATATCGAAGGCGGGATCGGCACGATGCTGACCTTCGCCTCCAAGGGCAAGCGTGAGTTGCCGAACACCCGGGTGCTGACCGATGGCGATGTCGAGGGGCTGTCCAAGGACGGCTCATTCGTAGGCCAGCACATCCTGACTCCGCTGGAGGGTGTGGCGGTTCATATCAACGCGTTCAACTTTCCGGTGTGGGGCATGCTGGAAAAGATTGCGCCGACGCTGCTGGCGGGTGTTCCCTGCGTGGTCAAACCGGCCAGCCAGACGGCCTATCTGACTGAGCTGGTCGTGCGCCGGATCATCGACACCGGCATTCTGCCGGACGGCGCGCTGCAACTGATTTCAGGGTCGGTCGGCGATCTTCTGGATCACGTGACCTGTCAGGATGCGATCACTTTCACCGGTTCGGCCTGGACCGGGCGCAAGTTGAAGACGCATCCCGCGGTGATCGAAAACGCGGTCCGCTTCACGATGGAGGCGGACAGTCTGAACGCGTCGATCCTGGGGCCGGATGCCGTGCCGGGCACGCCGGAATTCGACCTGTTCGTCAAAGAGGTCGCACAGGAAATGACCTCCAAAGCCGGTCAGAAATGCACGGCGATCCGGCGTGTCATTGCGCCCCGTCACACGGTCGACGCGCTGCGCGACGCGCTGGCCGCGCGGTTCGACAAGACCGCGCTGGGTCTGCCAGAAGACGACGCCACCAGGATGGGTCCACTGGCCAGTCTGGACCAGCGCGAGGAGGTGCGCGCCCGTATCCGCGATCTGCAGGCCGTGGCCGAGGTGGTTGCGGGCAACCCCGATGAGGTCACCGTCACATCAGGCGACGCCGAGGCCGGGGCGTTTCTGAACCCCGTCCTGCTTTATGCCGATCGTCCCTTCGATGCCGCCCCGGTTCACGATGTCGAGGCATTTGGCCCGGTCTCCACGATCCTGCCCTATGACGATCTTGGACAGGCCATCGAGCTGGCGCGGCTGGGCAAGGGGTCGCTGGTCGCGTCGGTCTTTACCGACAGCAAGGAGGTGGCCGAGGATGCCGTTCTGGGGCTGGCGCCGTTCCACGGTCGGGTGCTGATCGGGAACCGTCTGACCGCCAAGACATCGACCGGGCATGGATCGCCGTTGGCGCCGCTGGTCCATGGTGGCCCGGGCCGCGCCGGTGGCGGCGAGGAAATGGGCGGCATGCGAGGCGTCAAGCATTTCATGCAGCGCACCGCCGTGCAGGGGGCACCGCGGCTGTTGTCGGCGGTGACCGGCCGCTGGATCGAAGGCGCCGACACCCAGCAGGGCGAACATCCGTTCCGCAAATCGCTGGCCGAGCTGCGGATTGGCGATCAGCTGATCACCGCCGCGCGCACTGTCACGAAAGAGGACGTGGAACATTTCGCCGAGTTCACGGGCGACACGTTCTATGCCCACATGGACGCGGCAGCGGCCAAGGCCAACCCGTTCTTCGATGATCGTGTGGCCCACGGTTATCTGATCGCGAGCTTTGCCGCGGGTCTGTTCGTCGAACCCAATCCCGGCCCCGTCCTTGCCAATTACGGCGTGGACAACCTGCGGTTCCTGACCCCGGTCTATTTCGGCGACACGCTGAAGGTTCGCCTGACCTGCAAAGAGATCAACCCCCGCGCCAATGCCGACCACGGCGAGGTTCGCTGGGACTGTCAGGTGACCAACCAGAACGACGCGGTCGTGGCCCAGTACGACGTTCTGACGATGGTCGCCAAGACATGGCCACCGGCACCCGCCGAGGCATGAAAGACCTGCACCCCGGTGCGACGGCCGCATCTGGCGGGCGCGGCACCGGGGTGGAGATCAACGGACGGACTTGATCCCTTCCAGGATCAGCGTCGTTGCCAGATCGGCATAGGCCTCGCGGTCCAGCCGGCCGCCATCGCGAAACCACATGTACATCCAGTTCATCATGCCAAAGAGCGACATGGTGACGGGCGTCAGAAGAGGGCGGTCGGCGCGGTCCAGCTGTGGATTGATCTGATCGATCACCACCGAGATCCGGCGCACGATGCGGCGCTCAATCTCGCGGATCTCGGACCGTTGGTCATCTGACAGGGCGGCGGAGGCGTTCAGCTGGACCTTATGCTGATTGTCCGCCCCCTTGTAGGTGTCGGCAATCGCCCCGACCAGACGACGCAGGCGAAGATCGGGGGCGATATGGGCGTCGTCTGCGCGTGCGACGGCCTGATCCAGTTCTTCCAGATGGGTGTGGATGATGGCGAAGATCAGCGCGTCCTTGCCCGGATAGTAGTGATAAAGCAGCGCCTTGGACACCTGCGCCTGTTGGGCGACCTGTGCCATGGATGCCTTTTCCATGCCCTGACTGGCGAAGACCTGCGCGGCATTGTCCAGAATGCCGCGCCGCTTTTCTTCAAAGTCCTGCGCCCGTGTGCGCGCCATGATCATCGCTTTCCGGGCGCGGGAACCACCGCCCTTTTGCTGCACCAAAGCCCCAAGGCCCACCCGATGCTTTAGCCATCGTGGTCTGTCGTGTCACGTGACCGGTCGACCGGCCGGTCAATCTTTCGGGCGGTTGTCGACCACCCGCTTGGCCTTGCCTTCCGAGCGCGCCACCCCGTTGGGGTCGGCCACCGCCACCACGGTCGAAATGCCGACGACCGATTTGACGCGGTGCGCCAGATCCTTGGCCGACGCCGCGCGCGCATCCTGATCAGTGTGACCGGCGGCGCATTCCACGTGGATGGTCAGGCTGTCCATGCGGCCTGCACGCGACAGCTCGATCTGGAAGTGGGGGGCGAGGCCGGGGACTTTCAGGATCTGCTCTTCGATCTGTGTGGGAAAGACGTTGACCCCGCGCAAGATGATCATGTCATCGCACCGGCCGGTGATCTTTTCGATCCGCCGCATCGACCGTGCCGTTCCCGGCAGCAGACGCGTCAGGTCGCGGGTGCGATAGCGCACCATCGGCAGACCTTCCTTGGTCAGCGTGGTGATCACGAGTTCGCCCATCTCGCCGTCGGGAAGTGGCGTGCCGGTGACGGGATCGATTATCTCGGGATAGAAGTGATCTTCCCAGAAATGCAGCCCGTCCTTGGTTTCCACGCATTCCATCGCGACGCCCGGACCCATGATTTCACTGAGGCCATAGATGTCGACGGCGTGCATGTCGAAAGCGTCCTCGATCTCGGCGCGCATGGCGTTCGTCCACGGCTCGGCGCCGAAGATGCCGACCTGAAGGGACGACTCACGCGGGTCGAGGCCCTGACGGCGGAATTCGTCAAGGATCGACAGCATGTAGCTGGGCGTCACCATGATCACTTCGGGTTTGAAGTCGTTGATCAGCGTGACCTGCCTCTCGGTCATGCCGCCTGAAATCGGCACCACCGTGCAGCCAAGCTTTTCGGCGCCGTAATGCGCGCCCAGACCGCCCGTGAACAGACCGTAGCCATAGGCGTTATGCAGGATATTGCCGGGCCGTCCACCTGCGGCGCGGATCGACCGGGCGATCAGCCCGCCCCAGACATCGATGTCGCCCGCCGTATAGCCCACCACCGTCGGCTTGCCCGTCGTGCCCGATGAGCCGTGGATACGGGCCAGTTGGGTGCGCGGCACGGCAAACATCCCGAACGGATAAGTGTCGCGCAGGTCCTGCTTTACCGTAAAGGGAAAGCGCGCGATGTCGGACAGCGTCGTCAGGTCATCAGGGTGGACCTGCGCCACGGTGAAGCGGGCCTTGTAGAAGGGCGAGTTGTCATAGGCATGGCGCAACGACTTTTTCATCCGCTGCAGCTGCAGGGCCTGAATTTCATCGCGCGAGGCGGTCTCGATCGGGTCCAGATCCTCTGGCCGGGGCGTTAGGTCTTTCATGATGTCCTCCCTCGGTGGTGGTGGCGACACCCCCTCAAGTGTCGAAGAATGTGCGGGAAACGGTCCGGGAATGGCCGCGGAATTCCGCGATGACCTGCCCGTCCTGATTGGTCACGCGCACGTCATAGATGCCGTTGCGTGGTCCGCGCGATACCGCGCGCGCATGGGCGGTCAGCCTGTCACCCGAAAACGCCGGTGCCAGATACGAGATCGACGCGTGCTGCCCGACCGAGCGTTGGTTGACGGTGTTGCAGGCAAAGGCGAACGCGCTGTCGGCCAGCGTGAAGATATAGCCCCCATGCGCCGTGCCGTGGCCGTTGGTCATTGCCGTGGTCACCGTCATCGACAAACGCGCGTCGTCTGGCGCGACCTGATCCAGCGTCATGCCAAGTGCACGGCTGGCGTTGTCTTCGCCCAGCATCGCATCGGCGCAGGCCTGGGCAAGCTGCTGCGGGTCGGTCGGGATGGCCATGTTATGCCCCCGTGAACCGGGCCGGGCGCTTTTCCAGAAATGCGGTGACGCCTTCGGCATAATCGGCGCTGCGCCCTGCCGCACGCTGGCAATCGCGTTCCATGTCCAGCTGTTCGTCCAGACTGTTCGTCGCCGCCGCCTGAATGAGCCGTTTGGTCAGCCCCAGCCCCAGTGTCGGCCCGGCGGCAAGGGACGCGGCCAATGCTGTCGCGTCAGTCATCAGAGCGTCGTCGTCGACCGCCTTCCAGATAAGGCCCCAGTCGGCTGCGGTCACGGCGGGCAGGGGTTCAGCAGTCATTGCCAGCGCCTTGGCGCGGGGTTCACCCAGAATGCGCGTCAGGTTGAAGGTCCCGCCCGCGTCAGGGATCAGGCCGATCCGGGCAAAGGCCTGAACGAACTTGGCGGACCGCGCGGCCAGCACGATGTCGCACGCGAACGCGATGTTGGCCCCGGCCCCGGCTGCGACGCCGTTGACCGCGCAGATCACCGGTTTTTCCAGCGCCCGGATCAGTCGCAGCGTGGGGTTATAGAATGTCTCAAGCGTGGCGCCCAGATCGGGGGCCGGGCCACCGGCGCGCGGATCGCGGTCGCCCAGGTCCTGACCTGCACAGAAACCCCGCCCCGACCCGGTCAGAAGAACCGCCCGGACTGTGGCATCATCATGGGCCCGCTGAAACTGCGCGCGCAGGGCGATGTGCATCGCCTCATTGAAGGAATTGAGTTTCTCGGGCCGGTTCAGCGTCAAGGTCAGAACGCCGTCGGCCAGAGTTGAGAGCACGGTGTCCCCGTGTGTCTCGGTGCCTGTCATGATCCTCTCCCTGCCCGGCTCTCCTTCCGGGCGTTTGGTCAGAAATCTGTTGCATAGACCGACCGGTCGGTCAATGATTAAAGGCGGCACGTCCAGTGCCGGTGCCGGGGGGCGGCACGAGAAGGAGCGATCCGGGGGGATAAGCCAATGAACGCCATGTCGAAGTCGCAAGCGCCGCGCCGCGCTGCAATCTGCTGCTGTGCGGCCGGACGGGACGCCTGATCATGAGCGTTCTGACCATCACCCGTCATGACAACATCGCCGTCGCCACGGTCGACAACCCGCCGGTCAACGCGCTGGGGGCCGCGCTGCGACAGGCCTTGTGGGACGCGGTCGAAACGCTGGACGCCGACCCCGGGATCGACGCCGTGGTGCTGACCTGTGCGGGCCGCACCTTCATTGCCGGGGCAGATGTCAGTGAATTCGGCAAACCCCCGGTCCCGCCGCATCTGCCCGATGTCGTGGCCCGGATTGAGGGTGCCCGGACCCCGTGGGTCGCCGCGATCCACGGCACCGCGCTGGGGGGTGGGTTCGAAATCGCCATGGGTTGCCGGTTCCGCATCGCCGCGCAGACGGCATCGGTCGGACTACCTGAAGTCACCTTGGGACTGATCCCCGGGGCAGGGGGCACGGTGCGCACTCCGCGTCTGACCGATGTGGCAACCGCCGTGACGCTGATCACCTCTGGCCGTCCGATCAAGGCGGAAAAGGCCTTGGCCGCCGGCCTGATCGACGCGGTGGCGCAGGGTGATCTGGTGGACGACGCAATCGGTTTTGCCAGGGCCGCGCTGGCTCGACCCCTGCCGCCGCCTGCCTGTGACCGCCCCGCCCAGACGGCCGATGCGTCATTCTGGGCCGAGAAAGAGGCCGAGATCGCCAAGCGCGCGCGCGGAGAGGTCGCCCCGCTGCAGGCGTTGTCGGCCATTCGCACCGCGACCGAGGTATCGTTTGCCGATGCCTTGGCCAATGAGCGGCGCATATTTCTGGACCTGCGCGCATCTTCGGAGGCCGCGGCCCTGCGTCACATCTTCTTTGCGGAACGCGCGGCCGGGCGACCATCTGCGCTGAAGGATGTCGACCCCCGTTTGCTGCGTCGCATCGGGGTTGTCGGTGGGGGCACCATGGGCGCCGGGATCGCCGCCGCGCTGCGCGACGCCGATCTGCCCGTGGTCATGATCGAGCGAGACGCCGCCGCGGTCGACAAGGGTCTGGCCAACATCCGGGCCATCTTTGACCGCAGCGTGAAGCGGGGAAAGCTGACCGCCGCGCAGGCCGACGCGCGCATGTCCGGGATCACGGCCACGACCGATTACGGCGCATTGGCCGATGTCGATCTGGTCATCGAAGCGGTGTTCGAGGATATCGACGTCAAGCGTGCCGTGTTTGCCGAGCTGGACCGCGTGTGTCGGGCCGATGCGATTCTCGCCACCAACACATCCTATCTTGACCCCTGCATCATCGCCGAGGGGCTGAGCCATCCCGACCGGTTCATCGGGCTGCATTTCTTCAGCCCGGCCAATGTCATGAAGCTGCTTGAGATCGTGCCGCTGGACCAGACGGGACGCGACACCTTGGCGAGTGTGTTTCTGCTGGCGCGCAAGCTTGGCAAGATCCCGGTTCAAGCCGGTATCTGCGAAGGGTTCATCGGCAACCGCATCCTGAAACGGTATCGCGCAGCTGCCGAGGCGCTGGTGCGCCGGGGCGTGACGATTGCGGCGATCGATCAGGCCATGCGCGACTATGGTTTTGCCATGGGCCCGTTTGAGGCGCAGGACCTTGGCGGTCTGGATATCGCCTATCTGCAACGCGAGGGCGCGCGCGCCGCCGGCCAGACTATCCCTGAAGCGTTGGGGGACAGGCTGGTGCGGGCCGGGCGGAAAGGTCAGAAGTCGGGTGCAGGGTGGTACGACTATGCCCCCGGCGACCGCCATCCACGACCATCCGCCGACGTGGCCGCGCTTTTGGCCGATCTGGTCACCGACAGTGGGACCATGCCGCAGGACGCCATCGCCGATCACCTGGTTCAGGAAATGGCGCGCGAGGGCGCGGCGATTCTGGACGAGGGCGTGGCGCAGGCCCCGGTCGACATCGATCTGGTCGAAATCCACGGTTATGGCTTTCCGCGGTGGCGGGGTGGCCCGATGTTTGCCACCCAGAACCCCGACCGGCCCGGAACTGCCGCCTGACCGCTAACGCGGGTTGATCGGGATGGCGGTGCTGTGCTTGATCCGGCGCAGCACGAACATCGAGGACGAGTTCGCGATGGCTTCGTGGTCCAGAAGCCGCTGCATCAGCGCCTCTTCAAAGCTTGCGACGTCATGGGTCAGGATGTGGAGCAGATAGTCCCACTCGCCCGAGATCGAATAGCAGCCGATCACGTCTTCCTGCGTTTCGATCAGACGCTCGAACGAGGCGCGCATCCCCCGCTCCTGAGAGCGCATGCGGATATAGCAGAACACATCCAGCCCCAGACCGACCTTGGCCGGCGTCACCACGCGGACGGCGGGGCCGAGAATGCCCGATTCCCGAAGCGCCTTGACCCGACGCCAACAGGACGCGGTCGACGTGCCGACGCGTTCGGCCAGATCCTGGTTGGAGAGGTCGGCCTGCTTCTGCAGCATCTTCAGGATTCGGACGTCGATGGCGTCAATCTGCAAATCTGTTTCACCCTGTGGCGTGATGTGAACCGGTTGCATCAATTATAGCCGCAATCCTGCCAAATCTGAAACGGATTCGCACGGTGATCCCGGCAAGATGGCCGGATGAGCCAAAGGGGGGAGATGGCGCATGGCCAAGTCAGCAAAGTTGGTTGCCGCACGCAATGCACCTGATGCACAGGTGGATTGGGATGAGGTGTTACGTCACGTGGCGCTGAGCCGTGCGCTGGATGAACTGGAGGAGACCAGCCTCGTCCCGGACAAGAAGGTGCTTTACCAGTTCTCGGCCCGCGGACACGACATGGCGCAGGTGCTTCTGGGACTGAAACTGGACCAGCCGCATGACGCGGTGTGTGGGTATTACCGGTCCCGGCCGCTGCTGCTGTCGATCGGGGTGGACCCGGCCGAGGCGCTTGGTTCGGCCATGGGGCGTGCGGGGGGATATTCCGACGGGCGCGATATCGGGGTGGTGTTCAACTATCCCAACCCCAAAGGGACGACCGCGCTGCCGATGTGCGGGGGCGTCGGGGCGCAGTATACCCCGACCGCCGGATGGGCGCAGGCGATGGACTACCACGCCCGCGTTCTGGGGTCCGAGGCGCATGGCCGGTCGATCGGGGTGGTCCTGGGTGGCGATGGTTCGGTCGCGTCGAACGGGTTCTGGTCGGCGCTGACGATTGCCACGACGCAAAGCCTGCCGATGCTGTTCTATATCGAGGATAACGGCTTTGGCATTTCGGTCGCATCGACCTTCCAGACGCCGGGCGGCAACATCGCGGCCAACCTTGCCAGCTGGCAGGGGCTGACGATCTTTGCCGGCGACGGAACCGACCCGGTCGCCGCCGCGCAGCTGGTCGACGACGCCGTCACTTTTGTGCGCGAAAAGCGCGCCCCGGCTATGCTGCGCCTGACGGTGCCACGGCTGCAGGGCCATAGCTTTCAGGACACCCAGACCTACAAGGGCGAGGCCGTGGTGGCGGCGGAATGGGCGCGCGATCCGTGGCCCAAGCTGCACGATCACATGGTCCCCGACCTCATGAGCGAGGATGAATGGACGGCGGCCCTGGACCGCGCCGCCGCCACCGCCGAGGCCGCGCGCATCAGCGCCGAGGCGCGTCCCGTCGCCTCGCCCGCCACAGTGATGAAGAACGTCTTCTTCGACGGTGAGATGCAGATCATGGGTGGGCTGGCCACGCACGGCGTGACGGCCCCCGCCACAACGCCGGACGCCGCGCCCGATGGGCAGCGCATCAACATGGTGACCGCGATCCGCCGGGTGCTGGACCAGGAACTGGCCAGCAATGACCGGATGGTCCTGTTCGGGGAAGACATCGGGCCCAAGGGCGGCGTTCACGCCGTCACGCTGGGGCTTCAGCAGAAATATGGCACCGACCGGGTGTTTGACACCTCGCTGTCCGAAGAGGGGATCATCGGTCGCGCCGTCGGCATGTCGCTGGCTGGCCTTCTGCCCGTTCCCGAGATCCAGTTCCGCAAATACGCCGAGCCGGCCACCGAACAGATCAACGATTGCGGGACCATGCGGTGGCGGACGAACAACCGCTTTGCCGCGCCGATGGTCGTCAGGATGCCGGTCGGGTTCTTCAAATGCGGGGACCCGTGGCACAGCCAGACCAACGAGGTCGCGTTCATCCACAATCCGGGCTGGCTCGTCGCGTGTCCGTCCAACACCGAGGATGCCGTGGGCCTGCTGCGGACGGCGCTGCGCGGCAACGATCCGGTGATCTTTCTGGAGCACCGGGCGATGCTGGACCACGCATGGGCACGCCGCCCGTGGCCCGGCGACAGCTTTGGCCTGCCGTTCGGCAAGGCCAAGCTGATCAGCGAAGGCGACGGCGCGACGATCGTCACATGGGGGGGCATGGTGGATCGCTGCGAGATCGCGGCCAGGGATCTGCCGGTCGATGTCATCGATCTGCGCACCCTGATGCCCTGGGACAAGCAGGCGGTTCTGGCCTCGGTCCGCAAGACCGGGCGCTGCCTGATCGTGCACGAAGACCTGCAGACCGCCGGGTTCGGTGCGGAAATCGCCGCCGTGGTGGCTGCGGAAGCCTTTACCTCGCTTGATGCGCCAGTCGAGCGGCTGACGATGCCCGACATCCCAAGTCCCCATAACCCCGCGCTGCTGAACTGGGCCGTCCCCTCGGTCGAGGTCATTCACGAGCGGCTGACTTCGCTGATGAGGTTCTGACATGGTCGATGTTCTTGTCCCGCTTGAGCAGGAAGGCACCGAGGCGGTCGTCTCCAGCTGGCTGTGTGCCGTGGGCGACCGCGTCCGGGTCAACGATCCACTGGTGGAGCTGGAGACCGACAAGGTGTCGGTCGAGGTTCCCGCCCCGGCAGAGGGCATTCTGGCCGAGATCCTGATCGAAAGCGGTAAGCAGGCGCTGCCGGGCGCGGTGCTGGCGCGGATCACGCTGACCGCGTCCGAGGGTGCGGCGCCCGATCAGCCGACCGACGCGCCCGGCCTTGATGCGCACGCCACCGACCCCGCGGGCAAACCGTCTGACGGGCCTGACATGTCGCACTGGCATTCCCCCGCCGTTCGTCGGGCCTTGGCGGAAACCGGGGTCGATCCGGCCACGATTTCCGGCACCGGAAAGGATGGCCGACTGACCCGGGCCGACGTGGAAAAGGCGGCCAGTCAAAAGCCCGCAGGGGAACAGCCAGCCGTTGCACCGGCCCCGCCGGCGGTCCCGACTTCGCCCCCGGCGGCGCCGACGCCGGCCCCGCCCCCGGCGACCGCGTCCAGCGCACCAAGCGCCCCGGTCGGAGACAACCGTCCCGCGCAGATGCCCGCTGGTGGCTCTGTCGGGGGCGGGGGCAGCCGGATGGTGCCCCACGATTCGATGCGTCTGGCCATTGCCCGCAACATGGTCAAATCTGTGACGGACGCGCCGCAGGTCACCGCCGTGTTCGAGGCCGATTTTTCGGCCATCCAGACCCACCGCACCAAGACGAAAAAGGCGTTCGAGGCACGGGGGATATCGCTGTCCTACACATCCTACATCGTGCTGGCCGCGGCCCGGGCGATGGCGGCGGTGCCGCAGATCAACAGCCGCTGGCACGATAGCGCGCTGGAGATTTTCGACGACATCAACATCGGCGTCGGCACCGCGCTTGGCGACAAGGGGCTGGTCGTGCCCGTCATCCGGCGTGTGCAGGACCTGTCACTGGAAGGCGTCGCGATCCGGTTGCAGGACATGACCAGTCGGGCAAGGGCAGGGGCCATCAAGCCCGAAGATACGCGGGGCGGAACCTTCACGATTTCCAACCACGGCGTGTCGGGGTCCCTGTTTGCGGCACCGATCATCATCAACCAGCCGCAGTCGGCCATTCTAGGGATCGGCAAGCTGGAAAAGCGCGTCGTTGTCAAAGAGATCGACGGCAACGACGCCATTCTGGTGCGACCGATGGCCTATGTCTCGCTGACCATCGATCACCGTTCGCTGGACGGCCACCAGACGAACACCTGGCTGACAGCGTTCGTTCAGGCGCTGGAAAGCTGGACCTGAGACAAAGGCGCACCGCCCGGAGCTGATCTCATCGTCCGGGCGGTGGACCCCAAGGCACCCCCTGCGCGGCAGAACCGACCCTAAAGCCGCCACATCCCGGCGGTCAGCCATGCGGCGAGGTCCGGCTCGCCCACCTTTCCCTGCGCCAGATCTTCCATCATGCGCACGCCTTCGGCTGGGTCCGGGCGAAAGCCGTGGCCGTTCAGCCGCAGAAACGTCACCGCCGTGACAAATGCGGTGCGTTTGTTGCCGTCGACAAACGCGTGCGCCTGCGAGATGCCGAAGGCATAGGCGGCTGACAGTGAGGCAAGACCGGGCGATTGGTAATGCGCCAGATGCACCGGTCGCGCGCAGCCCGCCTCCAGCAGGGCGCGGTCGCGCAGGCCCGGTGCACCGCCATGGCGGGCGATCTGGCGGTCATGGATCGCAAGGACGGCAGCCAGCGGCACCCAGACGGGTGATCTCATGCCAGCGCGGCCAGCAGGTCACGATTGTCGTCCATGACGATTTCCGCCGCATCCAGCGCCGCTGCCACCTGCGGGTCATGCGCCATGATGCGCAGCGACCCGTCATCGCCGCGCAGGACGAACAGGCTGTCGCCTTCCTTGACGTCAAGAAGGGCCAGCATTTCCGTGGTCAGCGTCATCACCGCCGAATTACCGACCTTGCGCACCTTGCTGTGCATCATGGACTGCGCCGCCTCACATCAGAAGAAATTACGTTTGTATATACACGCAAGCGACGCGTGCGTCAAACCATCGTTGGCGCCACGGTGGATGGTCTGCCGGATCACTGAACCCGGTTCACGATCTCTGGGATCCGGGCCTCGAAGAAATCCGAGAACGTGGCGATCCGGGGCGGCAGCGCCTTGTAGGGCGGATAGAACAAGGTCAGCCACAGGCGCGGCGGTTGCCAGCCCTCCAGAACCGGCACCAGTTCCTTACGCCGGATGTAGTCGGACACGATGAAGACCGGCAGCAGGGCAACCCCCTGTCCGGCACGCGCGAATTTCGCCAGCACGTCGCCGTTGTTGGCACTGATCGATTGTCCCGCGCTGAGCGACACGGTCGATTTCCCCTGCGTCAGAACCCACGGCTCCGCCCGGCTGTCGGCGGCATGGGCCAGGCATGCCTGAGGCGGCAGCTGATCAGGATGGGTCAGGGCGGCAAACGGGCTGTCGGGGGCGGCCACGAGAACCCGGCGCACCTCGCACAGCTTGCGCCAGATGGTGGATTTGTCGGCAGGCGGCTCCGAGATACGGACGGCCATGTCAAAATCGGCGCTGACCACATCGATGTGACGGTCGGTCAGGGCCACCTGCAGGCTGATGCGGGGGTAGGACTGGTGAAACGCGGACAGAAGCTCTGGCAAGACCTTTTCGCCGAACGACATCGGCGCATTGATCCGCAACTGGCCTTCGTCCGCCTTGTTGGCGTCGCGCAACTCGGTTCGCAGATGGTCCAGCTGATGGACAAGCGGCTCGATCCGGGCGGCAAAGACGGCCCCTTCGCCCGTGAGGCTGATCTGACGGGTGGTGCGCACGAACAGCTGGACACCCAGATCCGCCTCCAGCTGGGCGACGGTGCGCGTCACGACGGCGGGCGCGATGTTCATCTGACGCGCGACGCCCGCAAAGCTGCCGACCCGGGCCGCCATGAGGAAAACCTTGTATGCCCGCAGGTCGTTCATGCGATTATTCCAGTTTCAGCAACAGTTTCTGCTGATCTTTAGCCATTTTCTGATAGAGTGTGCCAGCCTATCTGTGATCCGACATCAACGGCCGCTTCGCGGTCAGGCTTGAAAGGCATCGCTATGCTGAACCAGATCAAAGGCTTGCATCACGTCACTTCGATGGCGGGGGATGCCCGGCAGAACAACCGCTTCTTCACCGACACGATGGGGCTGCGGCGGATCAAGAAGACCGTCAATTTCGACGATCCGAGTGTCTATCACCTGTATTACGGCGACGGGACCGGCACACCCGGCAGCGTCATGACCTATTTCCCGTTCCCCAACATCGTCAAAGGCCGCCCCGGCACCGGCGAGGTCGGCGAGACGCAGTTTGCGGTCCCCACCGGCGCGCTTCCTTTCTGGCGTGATCGCCTGGTTCAGCAAGGCGTGACGGGGATCGAAGAAGACACCACCTTCGGCGCCAAGCGCCTGCGCTTTCAGGGGCCTGACGGGGACGGCTTTGCGCTGATCGAAAGCGATGACGACAAGCGTCCCGGCTGGGCCACCGATGCAATCGGCAACGACACCGCACTGCGTGGGTTCGCCGGGGCACGGTTGCGGTTGGCCGACACCGATGCGACGGCCGAGCTGCTGGAATTCATGGGGTATCAGAAGGACGACACGCAGGGCGACACCACGCGCTTTGTGATGCCCGGTGGAAACGGTGCGGACACGATCGATCTGGAACGGCTGCCCGGTGCGCAACGCGCCCGTCAGGGGGCCGGGTCCGTCCACCACATCGCCTTTGCCGTCCCCGACCGGGCCGCGCAGCTGGAGGTGCGCAAGGCGCTGGTCGACACCGGCTATAACGTGACGCCGGTCATCGACCGCAATTACTTCTGGGCGATCTATTTCCGCACGCCGGGCGGCGTTCTGTTCGAAATCGCCACCAACGAGCCGGGGTTCGACGTCGACGAGGATGCCGCGCATCTGGGTCAGGCCCTGAAGCTGCCGAGCCAGTACGAGGGTCAGCGCGCTGCCATCGAGAAACATCTGCAGCCACTGGAGGCGTGACCCGCGCAACCGAGGAGGTCGAACGATGAGCTATCACACGGTCAGCCATCAGGGATCACCGGACGCCCCGGTGATCCTCGCCCTGCACGGGACGGGTGGCGACGAACACCAGTTCGCGGGGTTCGTCCGGCAAGCGTTGCCAAAGGCGGGGCTCGTGTCCCCGCGGGGCGACGTGTCTGAGCATGGCGCGAACCGGTTCTTCAAACGGACCGGGGAGGGCGTCTATGACATGGACGATCTGGCGACCCGGACGCGCACGATGATCGATTTCGTGGCCGCCATCCGCTCGCAGTTCGCGGGTCGTCCGCTGTTCGCGTTCGGCTATTCCAACGGCGCGAACATTCTGGCCGCGACGTTGTTTCAACAGCCCGACCTGTTCGACAAGGCGGCGCTGTTGCACCCCCTGATCCCGTGGACGCCAGCGGCCCAACCGGGGCTGACCGGTGTCCCGGTCCTGATCACGGCAGGAGAGATGGACCCGATCTGTCCGCTGCCCCAGTCAAAGGCGCTGATCGGCTGGTTCGCCGATCAGGGCGCTGACGTCACATCCCTGATCGGGCCGGGCGGTCACAACATCGCCCCGACCGAGCTGCAGGCGCTGGTCCGGTTTTTGTCAGACTAAGGTGCACGACAATGCGCGACCTGAGAGGGGTCGCGCATGGTGTCGTAACACAAGGCGCGCCGTTCAAGCGGCGCAGTTCTTGCCATCTGGACAAAACGGGCGTTACGGTTGTCATGACCCGATCCGCGCTTCACTTCGACCGGAGGCCCCATGAACGCGCCACTGCGCCAATCTGACCGTCTGGGCCGTCTGACGACTGCGCTTGGCGCCGAACAGCTCGCTTTGGTCAGGTTTGACGGGGATGAGCATCTGAATGATCTGTTCGCATACCGGGTCGAGGCGCTTGCCACATCGAACGATCTTGATTTTGACGCACTCGTGGGCACCCATGCCACTGTCGAGATCGAGGGCCGCGCCGGGGTCCAGAAGTTCGATGGGATCGTCACGCAGGCCCGCTGGGCCGGTGTGGGTGAAAACGGGCATCGGTATGACCTGACGCTCAGGCCCTGGTTCTGGCTGGCAGGGCGTCGGCGCAACCAGCGCATTTTCCACGACAAGACCGTGGTTCAGATCGTGACCGAACTGCTGGCCGACTATGCGCAGCTCGGCACGCCCGCCGTGGAATTCCAGTTGGCCCGCGACTATCCGGTCTGGGAATACACCGTCCAGTATCGCGAGAGCGACCTTGATTTCGTGCGCCGCGAACTTGAGCGGGCCGGGATCAGCTTCTACTTCCGCCACGACATTGGCAGCCACACGCTGGTCCTGACCGACGACGTCGTGGCGCATCAATCAGTGGGCGCGCGGCCCTTCAAATCCTATGACGGGCATCATCAGGCCGAGGGAGAGCATTTCTGGGAGTGGGCGCCCGAGCGCAACATCACCACCGGTGCGGTGCGGCTGACGGATTACAACTTCCACAAGCCCGATCAGGCGATGGAGGTGGACCGTCTGGGTGATGCCGCCCATCCGCAGGGCCAGATCGAAAGTTTCGACTATCCCGGTGACTATCCCGCGCAGGACGTGGGTCGGATCGTGGCGGGTCTGCGCACCGCGCAGGAACGCGGCGCGGATCGGCGCCACCGCGCGGTCGGCGATTGCACCAGCCTTCGGGCCGGGATGCGCGTGACGCTGTCGGGTGATCCGGTGCCGGGCACGGGCGAAAGCTATCTTTGCCTCAGCGCCAGCCATCATTTCGTCAGCGAAGCCTATGGGTCGGGCGGTCAGGGCAGTGACGGATATGCCTTCACCGGGGCCTATACGCTGATGCCCGACACGGCGCCCATGGCGCCCCCGCGCCGGACGCATGTGCCGGTCGTCCACGGCCCCCAGACGGCGGCGGTCGTGGGTGAGGGTGAAATCGACTGTGACGATCTGGGGCGCATCCTCGTGCGCTTTCACTGGGACCTGACGGGTGCGTTTTCGATGCGCTGCCGGGTCAGCCAGAATTGGGCCGGCGCAGGGTGGGGCGGCATGGTCATCCCGCGGATCGGCATGGAGGTCGTGGTCGAGTTTCTGGAGGGCGATCCAGACAAGCCGCTGGTCACGGGCTGTGTCTATAACGGGCGCAACGGCGTTCCCTATGGTCTGCCCGAAAACAAAACCGTCAGCACCTTCAAGACCGACACCCACGAGGGCGAGGGTTACAACGAACTGCGGTTCGAGGATCAGGCCGGGCGCGAAGAAGTCTTCATGCACGCCCAGAAAGACCACAACACCGTCATCGAAAATGACGAAACCCACTCGATCGGCCATGATCGCAGCAAGACGGTCGGCAATGACCAGTCCGAGAGCATCGGGCATGACAAGACGATCAGCGTCGGCAACGACCACCGCGAGACGATCGGCAACGACATGATTTATGACGTGGGGCGCAGTCAGCAGGAAAACTACGGCAAGGACCACATCCACCGCGTTGGAAACATCCACAAGCAAAGCATCTTTGCCGATCACCTGTATGAAACCGGGCGCAACTTCGAAGGCGAGGTGTTCGGGCGCTATACCCTGGATGTCGGCGAATCGATCATGAACAATACCCGCCGACATACGCTGATGGCGTTCGAACGGATGGTCGTGACCGGTCCGGGCGGCAAGATGACGATCGACGCATCCGGGATCACGATGGAGGCGCCGACCATCTGGCTGAAAGGCAACGTGATCATGGGCGGGACGGGCGGCGCGCAGGTGGAAACGCTGAAGATGGCCGCGCGTGAAGGCCTGCCGCTGTGCGAAGAATGCGCCTCGTTCGAGGAAGAGAAATGACGCTGCCGGTGGCCCGCATAGGCGACACCCATGTGTGCCCGCGACACGGCATCAATGCGGTCATCGAAGGCGGCAGTTGCACGGTCGATGGCCGGCCTGTCGCGCGGGAAGGCGACAAATGCGCCTGCGGTGGCGTGATCGTGGAAGGGCGCGACGGCGCGACGGATCAGGGGCGTCGGATCGCCTATCTGGGTGCCCGCACGAGCTGTGGCGGCATCATCACCGCCTGTTCGGCCAGCGCCGGATTTTCTTGATCGCGCGTGTCACCGCGGCTTGAGCGCGAGACGTGGTCGCGGTTAGTCTGAGATATTCAAGGTCAGGCCAAATCGGGACGCGATGCTTCTGCGCACGCCACACGGCACCACATGACGTTAGAGGGCGACTCCTGCATTCGGGTCGAGGTCGTCCGGGGTCTTGGCCCATTTGACGGCCAGTTCGGTGCTCAGACAAAAAGGTCGGTTCCAGACAGTCTGCGCGACGTGCTGTTCGGGGCGAACGATGGTGCCGACACCCATGTCTATGCGCTGCTTGATGCGGCGCGGGTTTCAATCCTTCCCGGCCTGATCGAACGAAACCGCCTGCCTGCGGTTTGTCTTTTCAAGGGGGACGCGCTGGATGATCTGTCCGCCGTGGCGCCGTGGTTGATCAAGCTGGAGGAAGACAGCCAACTGACACGCGGTCTGTTCACCGCCGGCAGGGCGCCGTGGCATCTGTGGGACAGCCAGCCGGGCATCATCCTGCAATCCGGCGCCGATATCGACGAAATCGCCGCGCATCTGCGTCATTTCACCCGGATCCAGGATGAGGATGGCGCCTGGTTCTATTTCCGGTTCTGGGAGCCGTCGGTTGCGGCGGCGTATTTCCCGGGTCTGGCGGACCGGCCCGATCTGGCTGCGCGCTGGTTCCATCCAAGACGCGGTGCGCCGATCGATGCGATCATCGCCGTCGAGGTTGGTCTGACCGATGCGACCGCGACGATCATCCGACCCGGTATGGCGCCGGACGCGACCGGCGTCGTCGTCAAACGGTTTCTGGACAAGTCGGATATGGAGCGGCTGGCTGCCAAACGGCTTGCATCCGACACATCGGCACTCGCGGCAGACCTGCGCAAGACCTTTGGCAGCGAGATCAAGCTGACGGACCCTGAACTGCACGATCTGACGCAAGGCGCGCTTCGCCGCCTGCTGTCGCTTGGCTTTCGGCAACGCGACAATCTGTTCGTGATGCTGGCGTGGGAGGCGTTCTTTGGTCCTAGGTTCGAAGAGATCGACCCCGACGGCAAGCTGTCGCGTATCCTGCGCAGCGACCGGGACGAGGCCGAGCGTTTCGTGATGATGAAAGACCGGATGGACGAACTGGGATAGCCGACGGCCGCGCTATTTCGCCTTGCCGGGCTGGTTGGGGTAAACGACGCGGGTATAGTTGCTGTCGGCCCACATCCCGAAGTTGTCTCTGTTCGCCGAAATATGGCCGAAATTGCGCAAGGTGGATCGGCGTTCCGCCTCGGACAGGGACGCGCCGGCGATCAGCTTGGCTGCGACAGGCTGCAGGCCCGCTGGCACGCGGTACTGCGCGCCGTCGGGGAATGCGGTTAGCGGGACGCCAGCGCGCAGCGCGTCGTTGTACATGATCCGCAGCGGAATCCGCGAAAGCCCCGGCTGGACCCAGGGCCGATCGATGTAGCCAGACGAGTCAACCTCGTACATCTGGCGCGGTGGACCTACCAGCGGCCGAAGCTGCCGCGGTTTGATCGAACCGACGTCGACGTATCCATGCGCCGGCTCATTCGGGTTCAGAAAGCCGATCCTGACCCAAGTCGCTTCGCGGTCAGCTTTGGTCCTACCCCGAAAGCTCTGCTGATCTCGGGCAAGTTTCTCTGCCGACTCTCTGGTCGGCAGCAACGCGATGGTGCCACTGTACACCTTCACCCGATCACCGGGGTCGCCGTAGCCGCCGCCGACGTCCGAATGCGCACCCGGCAGGGATCGCGCCACGCCGCCGCCCGGCAAGTTGTGGTTCAGCCGGAAATTCGCGCGGTATTCATTGGTGGCGACCAGATGAAAGATGCGGTTGGCCTGTGCCGTACTCACATGGACGTTCACGGCGCCGTTCATTTCGTTCATGCCGACGCCGATCGCGGCCACGGTGTCGAAGATGCCGACATAGCGGATGCGGACCTTACGCCCTGCCGGAAGATAGGCCCGCTGTTTGCTGACGTACTTGCGCCAGTACTCGACGTAACCCTGCCTGAAGCAGTTGACGAAGTATCGCGCGGCAGCCGCACCTCGGCTAAAGCCGAAGACGTCCAGAACGACCTCGAGCGGTTCAACGTTCGGGGACAGTCGTGTGATGACCCGACCGACATCAAGACACGCGTCAAAGACGCGCGCCTCGACCCCGTAATCGCCCATTCCGGTCCCCATGCCCACAAGGCTGTCGCTTCCACCAGCGATCGTTCCGATCCCGTCCTTGTAGATCCGGGCATATTTGCGCTCGAACCCGCCACAGGAGTTCCGCTTCCAGTATTTCTCTTCGTTTTTGTAGATGCGGCTGAGCAGCGCGACGTTCGACGCCGCGTTGGCATAGCTGCCCTCGGTGCCTTGGCGCGCGTTCCGCTGGTTGTTTCCCGTTCCATCAAAGAACACGCCGATTTCCAGCGTGACCCGGGGACAGGACTGTGCCGTCGTCCCGACAGCCGACCCGGAACGTGCGGCGGCTAGGGCGCGTGACGTGATGACGGATGGGCTGTCTGTCATGGGGTCACCGCGCCGGCTTGGGACATCTGGAGGCACCCACGGCCGGGCGCGGCAAGGCCAATGCGTCGGCCAGCATCGGCAGGCTGTTCGGATCGGCGCGATAATCGAAGTCGTCGGCCGGACTGCGGGCGGCGCAGGTCGTCACGATGTTTCGCTTCTCGCCGACCCCCTCGGCGGTCGGGAGCGGGTCAGAGGATACGATCATTTCGCCGTTTGGCCCGAAGAGAGGCGCGAACTCCAATCGCCCGGTCGGGGATTTCTGAAGCTCGGCGTCGGGAACATTGACTGCAGCCTGATAGGCCCTGCCCGTCAGAAGCTCCACCCAGGTGGCCTGCAGCGTCATCGTGCCGTTGGTCGAGGACGGATAGGTCATACTGTCGATGCCATTGGCACGCGGCAGGGACGTATCGGCTGCGCCGTCGACGACGACCGGGGCCAGCTTGAACGCGCCCCCATTCACCGACATCTTCGTCACGACCACGGGCGAGGCGCGAAAGCTGCCGAAGGCGTGGTCATATCCGCCTGCCGCGCCATCCTGAACGCAGCCGGACAACGCGACCAGGACGGCAAGGGCGGCCACGATCTTCATCAAGCTCTCCCCACCGGACGGATGTTCAGCCTGTCGTTGATCATATCGTGGATTGCATAGACTTGCGCCGAGAATCGGTTTTCCAGCCATTCTTCGGCGACCGTCACCTGAAGATTGCCGACATCGACATCACGGAAATCATCCGGCGGCATCAGGCCATAGATCAGTCCGGGCCGGAGCGGACCCAGTGCGATCCTAGCGCGCGCGAACATTTCTTCGCCGCTGTCGTCGAAGACATCCATGATGCGCGGATCGGCGTTCAGAAAGTAATCGAACGCCACTGCGTCGCGGTCGATGCCCGGTTCGGCGCGATCATAGAACGGGACGTCCAGTGCCGCCGAGGGATGCGACAGAAGACCGATCAGATGCGTGTCGTTCCAGATCGCCAGACTGCCGAACGGGCCATAGGCCAGCACGAACGTATCTGTCCCGGGGTGATAATCCGGATCACCATCGAACAGCATCGCGATCGGTTGCGCGAACATGTCGGGAATGCAGAACCGAAGAAGGCCGCCGGCCAGTTCTCCGATGCCGTGATTTTCCCACAGGTCCAGAATGAGATCGGGGACCAGACCCTCGTACCGCGCGATCAGTTCGGCAGGCACGTCTTCGCGTTGCGTCAGCGGGCCATGCGCCCGGATGACTGCCATAATCCGCGCCTCATTTTCGGGATTGCGGTAGGGCATCGCTATCGGATCCGACTGAAAGTTATCGATTACATATCCCAGGTGAGCATTACACTAGCGCGTCAGGAAGTTGAGGCAACCTTCGTCTGAGGCGGTCGATGTGCGCCCTACGATCCGGACTTCGGCCGGACATAAATCTCCAACCGGTGCCCGACGATTTCAAAGCCGTGCTGTTCGGCCAAAAGGTGCTGGAGCCGTTCGATTTCGTCGCAGCGAAACTCGATCACCTCGTTGGTTGTCATGTCGATGAAGTGGTCGTGGTGTTCTGCCCCCGACGCCTCGAACCGCATGCGTCCATCGGAAAACGCGTGCCGTTCGATGAGGCCGCATTTTTCCAGCAGATTGACGGTCCGATAGACGGTCGCGAGCGATATGCCCGGGGCAAGCTCGCTGACACGGCGATGCAGCTCCTCCGCGTCGGGATGGTCGTCGGAGTCCTCCAGCGCCTGAAGGATGGTCCGGCGCTGCCCAGTCAGGCGCAGGCCGTGCTCCTTGCACAGCGCCTCCAACCGCTTTTCCAATTTGGCCGTCATTCGATGCGCCCGCCATTCCAAAGCCGCGCGGCAGTTGCGCGTGGTAAAGATATATAGACCGCCCGGGCGCATGGCCAACATGTGGGCGATTTCCATCCCAGACAGCACTGTTTCGACCGATATGCAAATGATTTGCAGTTGCATATCGGTGATGATGTGATACTGAACCGTTGCGAACGCTTCGCAATAAGATAATCGACGACGGGGTGAGAGTTGGCTGCGGTGATAAAATCAAGGACGTTTAGTGCTGTCGCGTTGCTGGTAATCGCGGGTCTGATGGCCTCGTCCGCGATGGCTGCGGACAGATTGAAGGTGGTAACCACTTTCACCGTGATCGCTGACATGGCCCGAAACGTCGCAGGCGACGCGGCGGACGTAGTGTCGATCACCAAGCCGGGGGCAGAGATCCACGGCTATCAACCCACGCCGCGCGACATCATCGCCACGCAGGATGCCGACCTGATCTTGCGGAACGGCATGAACCTGGAAGCGTGGTTCGAACAGTTTCTGGGCAACCTGCCGGATGTGCCGTCCGTCACGGTGTCGGAGGGGGTCGTGCCGATTCCGGTCGGCGGCGGCGCCTATGACGGCAAGGCCAACCCGCATGCGTGGATGGGCGAAGAGAACGCCATGATCTATGTCGATAACATTGCGGCGGCGTTGTCCGACCATGATCCGGCCAATGCCGCGACCTTCCGGGCCAACGCCGAACGCTACAAGGCGACGATCAGGGACACCCTTGCCCCCCTGAAGGCCGAGATCGACCGCATTCCGCAGCAGCAGCGGTGGCTAGTCACCTGTGAGGGCGCGTTCAGCTATCTCGCCAAGGATCTGGGCCTGCAGGAGCTGTACCTGTGGCCGATGAACACCGACCAGATGGGCACCCCGCAGCAGGTGCGAACGGTGATCGATCAGGTTCGTGTACATCATATCCCGACCGTCTTCTGTGAGAGCACGGTGAACACGCGCCCGGCCAAGCAGATCGCCCGTGAAACCGGCGCCCATTACGGGGGTGAGCTGTATGTCGACAGCCTGTCGCAGGAAAACGGGCCGGTGCCGAGCTATGTCGATCTGCTGCGCGTGACGACGCAGACGGTCACCCAGGGTCTGATCGACGGCATGGCAGACCAATGAGGGCTGATAATGGGTGACGATACCGCCCCCTCTCTCCTCGCGGACAGGCAGGTTGGGATATCGGCTGCCGATGTGACTGTGACCTACCGAAACGGCACGACTGCCCTGCGAGAGGCGTCGTTCACCGCACCCAAGGGCAGCATAACAGCGCTTTTGGGGATGAATGGGTCGGGAAAGTCCACGCTCTTCAAGGCGATTATGGGGTTCGTACCCGTCCGTACCGGCCAGATCAGTATTCTGGGACTGCCCGTGCCGGATGCGCTGAAACAGGGGCTGGTCGCCTATGTCCCCCAGTCGGAGGAGGTCGACTGGACCTTTCCGGTTCTCGTTGAGGATGTCGTGATGATGGGCCGCTATGGCCATATGGGGTTCCTGCGCCGACCGCGGCAGGCGGACCGGGACGCCGTCGATCGGGCCTTGTCCCGTGTCGGTATGCTGCCGTATCGCCGCCGCCAAATCGGCGAGCTGTCGGGCGGCCAGAAAAAGCGCGTGTTTCTGGCCCGGGCCTTGGCGCAGAACGGTCAGGTCATTCTTCTGGACGAACCTTTTACCGGGGTCGATTTCCAGACCGAAGAGCAGATCGTCGATCTTCTTCGGTCACTCAAGGACGAGGGTCGGGTGATCCTGGTATCGACCCACAATCTGGGCTCGGTGCCGGATTTCTGTGACCGGGTCGTCTTGGTCAGGGGGACGGTTCTGGCGTCGGGACCAACGGCTGAGGTGTTTACGCCGGCAAATCTGGAACGCACGTTCGGTGGGACGCTTCGCCATCTGACGCTGATGCCGTCCATGCTGGGGGGCGACGGACCCAATACAGCCGATGGCAGGGTGGCCGGCGCAGACGAGAACGCCACGGGTCTGGCAGACAGATGACCTACCTGCTCGAGCCGTTCTCCTACGCCTATATGGTCAATGCGATGTGGGTGTCGGCCCTTGTCGGCGGGGTCTGTGCGTTCCTGTCGTGTTATCTGATGATGAAAGGGTGGTCCCTGATCGGGGATGCCCTGTCACATGCTGTGGTTCCGGGCGTGGCGGGGGCGTATCTGCTGGGCCTGCCGGTCGCGTTCGGGGCGTTCTTTTCGGGAGGCTTGGCGGCCGCGGTCATGCTGTTTCTGACCAGCCGGTCGGGGTTAAAGGTCGATGTCGTCATCGGCCTGATCTTCACGTCCTTTTTCGGACTGGGCATGTTCATGGCGTCGATCAACCCCATGACCATATCGATCCAGACCATCACCATGGGCAACATTCTGGCCATCACGAGAGAGGACACCTTGCAGCTGGCAATCATCGGTGCCGTGTCGCTTGTGGTGCTGACCGTGATCTGGAAGGACCTGATGGTCGTCTTCTTCGACGAGGCGCATGCACGGTCCATCGGGTTGCCTGCATCGGTCCTTAAGGCGGTCTTCTTTGCGCTGCTGTCCGCCTGCGTTGTGGCGGCGATGCAGACGGTGGGCGCATTTCTGGTCATCGCCATGGTCATTACACCGGGGGCGACTGCGTATCTGTTGTGCGACCGGTTTCCGGCCCTGATCAGGCTGTCGATCCTGATCGGGTCGCTGACCAGTTTCGTCGGTGCCTATATCAGCTATTTTCTGGACGGTGCGACCGGCGCGATCATCGTGGTCCTGCAGACCCTGATCTTCCTGACGGCTTTTGTCTGTGCACCGAAATATGGCGTGCTGGCCCGTCAACGATCGGTTCGCTCATCCAACCAAGCGGACAGGCAACGCGGATGATCGAGACACTGCTTTTGCCGTTCGAGTTCCCGGTCATGCAGCGTGCGTTCCTGCTGGCGGTAATCATCGCCGTGCCAACCGGTCTGCTGTCGTGCTTTCTGGTCCTGAAAGGCTGGGCGTTGATGGGGGACGCCGTCAGCCATGCCATATTGCCCGGTGTCGTTCTGGCATATGTCTTCGGCGTGCCGCTGATCCTTGGTGCGTTCTCTGCCGGGATGATGACCACAGTTGCAACGGGCTACCTGGCTGAACACAGTCGCGTCAAACGTGACACGATCATGGGCATCGTCTTTTCCGCCATGTTCGCCGTCGGCATCATCTTGCAGACATCCATCGCGACGGACCTGCATCTTGATCATATCCTGTTTGGGAACGTTCTGGGCGTGCAGACGTCTGAACTTTGGTCCACCGGGCTGATCGCGACGCTTGCGACGGCGGTGTTGGTGCTGAAATGGAAAGACTTTCTGTTGCACGCCTTTGATCCGGTGCAGGCCAAGGTCGCGGGCCTGGCGGTCGGGTGGCTGCATTACGGTCTGATGGCCATCTTGTCCCTGACCATCGTCGCCACAATGTCGACCACCGGGCTGATCCTGTCCGTCGGGCTGCTGATCGCGCCGGGGGCCATCGCGTTTCTGGTGGTCCGCAGCTTCGGCCATATGCTGATCACCGCCGTCGCGGTGTGCGTCATTTCAACGGTGGGGGGTGTCTATGCCAGCGTCCATCTGGATAGCGACCCCGGCGCGACGATAATCCTGGTTTTGACGGCGCTTTTCGTGCTGGCCCTGTTCGGCAGGGGTGTAAGTCAAAGGCTTGGCGCCGCCTGATCGGAACCCCTTTATCGCCGCACAAGTTTCGAGAAGGTAGGCTGTCGCCCATGGCGCTGGATGTGGCCCCTGCAGCGCAGTACACAGGAGTTCACATGCTTTTTCGCTTCCCCCGCAGTCATGCATTCCCCGGTGGTGAGGTCGTTGTCGAAGATGACGGCAAGGCTGGTCCCGAATGTCTCGTCGAGTTCGGCGACGGCGTCGCGGTCGTCGCCCAATGGCACCCCGACGGTGAAGCGGTGGTTCTGTCTATCGACGATTATCAAACGGCCAGCGGCACAACAGTGAGTGCACGGACGTGGCGCATCGCCCAGGGCGAAGGTGGTGCGTGGCACGCAACAAGACTGTCCTAAGCGGGGATTGCGTGTGAAGGACGAGGTTTGGGAGTAAATTCGATCTGCCGAAATCAGTCGCTGCCGACACGATCCTATAGTTACATAAGACTGATTATGAAGATACCGAGCTTGAGGTTCCAGCCTGTGAGTTGCGGCCAAATGTGCACGGAGGCTCTCAGACGTATCAGGTTATGAGGCCAATGAGAACGTGCGACAGTCGCGGCCACTATATCGCACGATGGGTTCTACCCTTTCCCGAAACATCAGACAGATCTACTGCGTGTGGATCTTAGTACCGATCACGTCCAGTTTTTCATGTGAGCCGTGGGCTTACAGCGTGACAACACCCTTCCCGTGGGCGTCCCGCTCCATCAGCTGCGTAGCCACCGCAGCGCCGTCCTCAAGCGTCAACGCTGCCGCAATGGGCATCGTTATGCTTCGCTGCAGGGCACGGATGCCGAAGACCATCGCGCCCCCGGCACCCCACATTCAGTGAGGAACCGGTGCGTCTTGCCGCAGCAAGCCTCTACCCTTCAGATCATCCCAGAACGCCTTGGGGATCGTCTGAGAAAACCATTCCAGGTTCTGGTCCAGCTGCGCCACCGTCCGCGTGCCCGCACAGAACGAAACGACTGCCGGATGACCCATCACGAACTGCAACGCGGCGGCGGGGAGTGGAACGTCGTGGGCGGCACAGAGTGCCTCGATCTGCGCGACCTTCGCCATGATTTGGCGGGGTGCCTCGGCATAGTTGTACTTTGCGCCGGGACGCGCGCCGGTGGCGAGGATGCCCGAATTGAAGCCGCCACCGACCACAACAGCTGCGCCCCGCTCTTCGCATAGCGGCAGAAAGGTATCGAGCGCGTCCTGCTCCAGTAGGGTATAACGCCCGGCCAGCAGAAAGCAGTCGAAGTCGCGCGCCCTGAGTGCATCAAGGCAGACCTGCCATTCGTTGACGCCGACACCGATCGCCTTCAGCACCCCCTCGGACCGCAGCTGGTCAAGTGCGCGCCATGCGCCGTCCATCGCCTCGGCAAAGACGGCCGGCTGATCGGCGCCGCGGGTATAGATGTCGATGTCGTGGATGAACGCGATGTCGATGTATTCCAGCCCCATCCGCTGAAGGCTGTCCTCGATGGAGCGCATGGTGCCGTCATAGCTGTAATCGAAGCGCGGCTGAAACGCGCCCGCGTTGGTCCAGGGCGCGAAGTCGATGGTCTCGCGTCGGGCCGGTGTCAGCAGTCGGCCGATCTTGGTGGACAGGACAAATTCGTTTCGTGGACGCCAGCGCAGCGCGTGGCCGGTCCGCAGTTCCGAAAGGCCGTGCCCGTACATGGGAGCGGTGTCAAAGTATCGGACCCCCGCTTCCCACGCGCGGTCGATCATCGCGGCAGATGTCTCTTCGTCGATTTCACGAAAGATATTGCCGATTGGCGCCGTCCCGAACGCAAAGGCTGTGACATCAAGGTCGACGCGCCCGAATCGGCGTGTGTCAGATGGCAACATTGGCAGCTCCCCCCACCTATCTAAGTAACCATTTAGTTATCTTAAGCGGCCAGGTTGTCGTGTTTCAAGCCTTGAATGGCGCGGATGCTGTTCTGACCGGGCTTGACCCAGGACGCGCGCTGGCGATATTGGTAACCACACAGTTACTTATACGGGTTGGGGGGAGACAACCATGATCCTGACAGAAACGCAGGAACAGGTCCGTGCGATGGCGCGGGACTTTGCCGACGCGGTCATCCGCCCGGCGGCCGAGGGCTTGGACCGCGACGAACGATTTGCCGCGGAAATCTTTGACGAGATGGCGGGACTCGGCCTGTTCGGCATCGGCGTGCCCGAAGAGATGGGTGGCCCCGGCTTCGACACCCTGACCTATGCCTTGGTGATGGAAGAGCTGTCGCGCGGCTATGCCAGCATCGCCGATCAATGCGGGCTGGTCGAACTGATCTCGACCCTGCTGGTGCGGCACGGGACTGACGATCAGCGCGCGCTGCTCCCCGATATCCTCGCGATGCGGCGCAAGGTGGCCTATTGCATCACCGAGCCGGAGGCCGGGACCGACGTGTCAGGCATCCGCACGACGGCGGTGCGCGACGGCGACGACTGGGTGCTGAACGGCGGCAAGATCTGGATCCACAACGCGCCGGTTGCCGATCTGGGGTTCGTCCTCGCCCGCACCGACAAGGACGCCGGGAATCGGGGCATGTCGATCTTCGTCGTCGATCTGAACGATCCGGGCGTCGAGCGTGGACCCAAGGAGCACAAGATGGGCCAACGTGCGAGCCAGGTCGGCGCGCTGACCTTCTCGGACGTGCGGCTTCCTGCAGGTGCGCTGCTGGGTACCGAGGGGCGCGGTTTCCACATGATGATGAGCGTTCTGGACAAGGGCCGCGTCGGCATCGGCGCGCTTGCCGTGGGCATCGGGCAGGCGGGGCTGGAGGCTGCGGTCGACTACGCCGGCACGCGCAAGCAGTTCGGCAAGCACATCGCCGACTTTCAGGGGGTCCAGTGGCTGCTGGCCGACATGGCCAAGGACATCGAGGCCGC
Organism: Paracoccus denitrificans; assembly: GCA_003240735.1. Lineage (GTDB taxonomy): Bacteria > Pseudomonadota > Alphaproteobacteria > Rhodobacterales > Rhodobacteraceae > Paracoccus > Paracoccus denitrificans_A. The sequence goes on from QFNE01000009.1 coordinate 85,485, forward strand.
GCGCCTGCTGGTCTGGTCCGCGGCCACCAAGATCGACAACGGCCTCGACGCAACCCGCGCCTGCTCGATGGCGAAATGCTTTGCCGGAGACATGGCGGTGGCACGCACCGCCGACGCCGTGCAGGTCTTTGGCGGATCGGGCTACATCCGCGGTTTCGAGGTCGAGCGCCTTTACCGCGATGCCAAGATCACCCAGATCTACGAAGGCACCAACCAGATTCAGCGCATGATCATCGCGCGAGAGCTGATGAAGAACGGGGCACGCGCATGAGCGGGGTCGCCCTCGTCACAGGCTCGTCACGCGGCATCGGACTGGCGGCGGCCGAGGCACTGGCCGCCGAAGGGTTTGCCGTGGCGCTGAACGGCCCGGTCGATGACGCCGAACTGGCCGCGGCCGAGCGGCGTCTGGCCGACGCGGGCGCGCAGATCGTGCGCGCGCCCTTCGACGTGACCGACCTTGCCGCACACGCGCCCGCCCTGTCCCGGATCGAGGCGGCGCTTGGCCCGCTGACCACGCTGGTCAACAACGCGGGCGTTGGCGTGAAAAGCCGCGGCGACCTGCTGGATGTGACCGAGGAAAGCTGGGACCGCTGTCTTTCGGTCAATGCCAAGGCACCCTTCTTTCTGTCGCAGGCCTTTGCGCGGCTGCTTTTGTCCCGCGACCAGCCTGCCGGCGCGTTTCGGTCCATCGTCAACGTGACCTCCTCCAACGCCAGTGCGGTGGCGGTCCAGCGGGCGGAATACTGCGCCTCCAAGGCGGCGGCGGCGATGGTGTCCAAGGCCCTTGCCGTGCGTCTGGGGGCCGATGAGATCGCCGTCTATGACGTCCAGCCCGGCCTGATCGCGACAGAAATGACGGCCCCGGTGATCGAGGCTTACCGCACCCGCGCGCGCGACGGCCTGACCCTGATCCCCCGCGTCGGCACCCCTGACGAGGTTGGCCGGATCATCGCGTCGCTGGCCACCGGCCGGCTGCCCTATACGACGGGTCAGGTGATCTCGGCCGATGCCGGGATGCTGGTCCCCCGCTTTTAGAACGAGGTCGCCATGCAGATCATCCTTCCCGACAGCCACGGCGCCGGTCAGCCCTACACCTTGACCGGCACGCCCGTTGAACCGGCGGTACTGCCGCCCGATGCTGCTCGGATCGTCTATTCCGCCGCCCATGTCGTGGCCGACCCGTTCAGCAATGCCGACCCGACCGGGGCCGCGCCCATCGACTGGGACGCGACCATGGCGTTTCGTCGCCACCTTGCCGATCACGGGCTGGGCATCGCCGAGGCGATGGACACCGCGCAACGGGGCATGGGCCTTGACTGGACCGGCGCGCTCGAACTCATCCGCCGCACGCGGGCCGAGCTGCCGGACGCGCGGGTGGCCAACGGCTGCGGTACGGATCAGCTTGACCCGGCGGCGGCGAAGGGCCTTGACGATGTGCGGCGCGCGTATGCCGAACAGATGGACGCGATCCAGTCGCTCGACGCGCGGATCATCCTGATGGCGTCACGCGCCCTTGCCCGTGTCGCGCGCGGCCCGGACGACTATGTTCGCGTCTATGGCGAGCTGCTGGCGGCGGCCGATCACCCCGTCATCCTGCACTGGCTGGGCGAGATGTTCGATCGGGCCCTTGCGGGATACTGGGGCACCGACAGGTTCGAGGATGCGCTGGATACGGTGATCGCGATCATCAGTGCCAACCCCGACAAGGTGGACGGGATCAAGATCTCGCTTCTGGACAAGGACAAGGAGGTCCAGCTGCGTCGTCGCCTGCCTGCGGGCGTGCGGATGTATACCGGCGACGATTTCAACTATCCCGAACTGATCGAGGGCGACGATCAGGGCTTCAGTCACGCGCTGCTGGGCATCTTTGACCCGCTGGCCCCCGCGGCGGCGCGTGCGGTCGCGCGGCTGGGCGATGGCGACACTGCCGGGTTCCGTGCGATCCTTGACCCGACCGTGCCACTGGCGCGGACGATCTTTCGGACGCCGACGCAGTATTACAAGACGGGCGTCGTGTTTTTGGCCTGGCTCAACGGCTTTCAGGATCACTTCATCATGCTGAACGGCGCGCAATCCGCGCGCCCCCTGCCCTACTTTGCCGACATCTTCCGACAGGCCGACCAGTGCGGACTGCTGCGCGACCCCGATCTGGCCGTTGCGCGGATGGGGCGGCTGCTCGCGCTTTATGGGGCGTAAGATGCGCGATTTCAGCGCCGACCTCTCCGCCCTCGCCCTGAACACCGCCACGCTTGGCCACAATGTCGATCGGGCGGGCGCCGGGTGGTCGCCGGAACGGACCATCGACGCCTGCGCCGAACGCGGTCTTGGCGGGATCGTCTTCTGGCGGCGCGAGATCGGCAGCCGCGCGGTCGAGATCGGCCGACGGGCAAAGGCCGCCGGTGTGACGGTGGCGGGCCTTTGCCGCGCGCCGTTCCTCGTCGGGCCCCTGGCCCCCCCGGATCGGGCCGCGGTGATGGATGATCTCCGTTCGGCCATCGACATGGCGGCAGGGCTCGACGCGCCGGTCCTGACGATCGTGACCGGCGGGGTCCAGCCGGGAACGCGCGGTGTGGGCGAAAGCCTGCGTCTGATTGCCGACCGCGTGGCCGAGGCGGCACCGTTCGCGGCGGACCGGGGCGTCAGGCTGGCGCTCGAGCCGCTGAACCCGGTCTATGGCGGCGACAGGTCGTGCCTGACGACGCTGCGCGATGCCCTCGATCTGTGCGATGCCATCGGCGCGGACAATGTCGGGGTGGCAGTCGATGTCTATCACGTCTGGTGGGACACCGACCTGCCCCGGCAGCTGGTTCGCGCCGGGGACCGGATCATGGGCCTGCATCTGTGCGACTGGCTGGCTGAGACGCGCGACGTGCTGCTCGACCGCGGCATGATGGGTGACGGCGTGGCCGACATCCGCGCGATCCGCGCCGCGACAGAGGCTGCAGGCTATCGCGGCGCGTGCGAGGTCGAAATCTTTTCCGCCGCGAACTGGTGGCAACGCGATCCGGCCGAGGTGCTGGACGTGATCGTCGAGCGTGTCCGGACGGTGTGCTGACGCGCGGACTTTGCCATTTGGGGGAAGGCGCTATGCGTTCGCCGGGTCAGCCGCGACCAGCCGCAGGATCGTCTCGACGTTGAAGCTGATGCGCTCGGCCAGTGCTGCCGGGGCCATCAGATCACGTTCGAAGACGATCGATCCGGTGTATCGGTTCGTCAGATAGTAGTAGCTGATTGCCGCGATGGTCAGGTTCAGCTGGACCGGATCGACGCCTGGGCGAAACACACCCGCAGCCGCACCCCGATCCAGAATTGCCCCGACCATGCCCACGAACCTGCGGTTTGCGACCTTGACCACCTCTGACTTTTCAAGGTGGCGGGCGCGGTGCAGGTTTTCGCTGTTGATCAGCGTCAGAAATTCCGGGTTCTTCAGGTAGTAGTCCCAGGTAAAACGGACCAGCCGCGCCAGCGCCTCGGCAGGCGGCAGGTGGTCAAGGTCAAGGCGCTGCTCGGCGGTCCGGATGTCGACATAGGCGGCTTCGACCACGGTCTGGAACAAGCCCTCCTTGCTGCCGAAATAATGATAGATCATCCGCTTGTTGGCCTTGGCCTTGTCGGCGATGTCATCGACGCGCGCGCCCCCCAGCCCATTGCGCGCGAATTCGCGCTTCGCTGCGGCGAGGATGCGCGACTTTGTCGCCTCGGAGTCGCGGGTGCGGGGTTGCGCGGCCTTGCGGGACGGACCCGGGGCCGACTGTCCGTTTCCCGTCCCGCTGTCGTCGTTCTGTCCGTCCATAAAGCTTTCCGCTGACATCAGCGTGCATGATGGCGCTCTCTGCGGTCGAAGTCCATCAGAACACTTGACGGATCGTTCTTCAGTGAAGTAACTGGTTAGTGCATTAGGGAGAATGCGGGGGGCTGTCGACATCCGACAGCTGCGTCAACGGGCAGCATGGCACCAAGGGTGCCGTCAGGCTTGGGCAAGGGGGAACTATGTCGACTTTCATTCGAGACACGATCGATCGGGCCACGCTGACGCGGCGGACCATTCTGCTCGGCGCGGCTGCGGGAATCGGTGCCACGATGCTGCCAGCCGCCTTGGGGCGCGGTGCGGCACGGGCGGCGCTGACCGATCCGTCGATCGCGTGGAGCTATCGTGACCGGGCCTCAGCCTACTGGAATTCGATTGTCTCGGGTGGCGAGGCGTTCGTCGAATCGCTGGGGCGACCGAAGAGCTCGATGGTCAACCTCATCAACGAAGGGTCGTCCGAAAAGTCGCTGGCCGACATCAAGGCATTCCTGAACAAGACAGGCGGCAACTGTGCCATCGCGTGCGATCCCAACGACAGCCCGAATGCCCGGCCCGTGGTCGAGGCCGTCGCCGCAGGCAAGGGTTATATCTCGACCGTCTGGAACAAGACCGATGACCTGCATCCTTGGGATTTCGGTGACAATTACGTCTCGCACATGACGTGGTCTGACGTGAAGCCGGCCGAAGAGACCGCCGAGATCCTGTTCAAGGCCATGGGCGGTCAGGGCGGTGTCGTTCACCTGGGGGGAATCGCCGCAAACAACCCCGCGATCGAGCGTCTGCAGGGTCTTAAGAATGCCGTTGCGCGCAATCCCGGGATCACGTTGCTGGACGCCCAACCCGCCGACTGGGATACGCAGAAGGGCGCGGCCCTGATGTCGAGCTTCCTGACCCGTTATGGCGACGACATCAAAGGCGTGCACTGCGCCAACGACAACATTGCCTATGGCGTGCTCGAGGCGCTGTTGGCCGAAGGCATCGACGATCTGCCGGTGGTGGCGTTTGACGGCAACGCCGAGGCGGTCAAGCTTGTCCTGGACAACAAGTTGCTAGCGACGGTCTCGACCAGCCCCTATTGGGGCGGCGGCATTTCGGCCTCTTTGGCCTATCACGCGGCAATTGGCACGTTCAAACCGTCTGAAGAACCGCATGAACACCGCGAGTTTTATGGACCTTCGGTTCTGATCACTTCGGCCGATGCGGCGGACTTCAAGGCGAAGTTCATCGATGCCACGCCCGACTATGACTGGACCGACTTCTGGGGTCCGTCAGCCGGGCCAATTGCCGGCTGATCATCTGCCGCATGGGGCGGGCCGATGGACGGCCCTGCCCCGGACACATCCAACCATTGACGATAGGGAGCCGGACGATGCCGCGCATTCCTCGAGAAGTGTTGTCCCGGTGGGCGCCGGTTCTGGTCCTTGTGACGCTGGTGATCCTGTTTGCGATCATCAACCCCGCGTTTCTGTCGGTGCGCAATCTGGCCCGGATCGCCATGGCGGCGGCGCCTGCGCTGATGGTCGCGGTCGGGGCCACATTCGTCATCGTCATGGGATCGATCGACCTGTCGATGGAGGGCACGATGGCGCTGACAGCGGTGCTGTTTGCGTTTCTGTTCATGGCGCTGGGTGGCAGTCTGTTGTCGGCCGGGTGGGTGGCGCTTCCGGCCGCGCTTGTCATCGGTGCGTTGATCGGGGCGCTGAACGGGCTGATCCACGTCCGGCTGCGCATCCCGTCCTTCATGGCCAGCCTCGCGCTTGGCTTCGTCGGTACCGGCGCCGCGGTTCTGCTGACCGGCGGTGACATCGTCCGGGTCGAGGATCAGGCGTTCCGAAGCCTGCTGACGGTACGGTGGTTCGGGTTTCCGCTGATGGTCTATGTCGCGGGGTTGGCGTTGCTGGCCGCGTGGTTCATCCAGACCCGCACGATCCTCGGTCGCAACTTCTATGCGGTCGGCGGGGGCGAGGATCTGGCCCATGCCTCGGGCGTCAACGTCGCCCGGGTGCGGATCATGGGCTTTGCCCTTGCCGGTGTGTTCTACGCGCTTGCCGCGATCCTTGTGGTGGCCCGGATCGGTCAGGCTGAAAGCGTGACCGGCGCAAACTTCATGTTCGTCTCGATCACCTCGGCAGTGGTCGGGGGCGTGGCCCTGTGGGGCGGGGTCGGCGGCGTTCTGAATGCGTTGGTTGGGGTTCTGATCGTCAGCGTCATCAACAACGGCATGATCGTGATCGGCCTGCCCGACTATCTGCAGCAGGGCGTCCTCGGTGTCCTCGTGATCGTGGCGGTGGTCCTGTCCACCGACCGGCGCGCCGTCGCCGTCGTGAAATAAGGAGGCGCGCCATGTACGAACTTCGAAACGTCGACAAGCGCTTTCCCGGCGTCCACGCGCTCAAATCCGTCAACATGGAAATCCGCCGGGGTGAGATCGTGGGCCTGGTGGGTGAAAACGGTGCCGGTAAGTCCACGCTGATGAAAGTGATTTACGGCGCCTATCAGCCCGATGGCGGGCAGGTGCTGATGAACGGCAAACCGGTGCGCTTTGCCAATCCGCGCCAGGCCATGCAGCGTGGCATCGGCATGGTCTTTCAGGAACAGTCGCTGATCCCGAACCTGACGGTGATGGAAAACATCTTCCTTGGCTATGAGGCGCAGTTTTCCCGCCTGGGTGTCATCGACCGCAAGGCAATGGCCGCGGCCGCGCGCCATCAACTGGACAAGGTCCGCCTGACGATCGATCCGGCCGCGCAGACATCGACCCTGTCGTTCGCCCAACGTCAGCTGGTCGAACTGGCCAAGGTCCTAACGCTGGAGGAGCGGGTCGAGGGCGATCTGATCATCTTGCTGGATGAGCCGACTTCGGTTCTCAGCAAGGACGAGGTGCAGCTTCTGTTTTCGCTGGTGCGTGAACTGACGACCCGGGCGTCGTTCATCTTCGTTTCGCACCGCATGGACGAGGTTCTGGCCCTATCGGACCGGGTCTATGTGATGAAGGACGGCGAGGTCGTCGATACCGTCACCCGCGAAACGGCGAGCGCCGAGGCGATCCAGCGCAAGATGGTCGGCCGCGATGTAGACCGCGAATATTACCGCGAACGCCGCCAGAAGCCCTATGACCCTGACCGCGTGCTGGTCGAGCTGGATCACGTCCAGTTTGCCGGACGCGAGGCCGCGACTTCGCTCAGACTGCACGCGGGCGAGGTGTTGTGCCTTGTCGGAACCGAGGGGGCGGGACGGGCGGCAATTGTCCGCGCGATCTTTGGCATGTTGACCCCCCGCGCTGGCAGCGTGGCGATCAAGGGGCACCGCGTCGCGGGCTATTCGGCGCAGAAGGCGGTCGCGCTCGGCGTCGGCTATGTTCCGCGCGAACGCAAGATCGAGGGCATTGTGTCCGGCATGTCCGTTTACGAAAACATGACCCTGCCGCACATGCGCGCCTATTCGACGGCGGGCGTTCTGCGCGTGGGCGAGGAAAAGTCGCTCGCCCGCGACTGGATCAAGCGGCTGTCGATCAAGGCCCATTCCGAGTTTGCCGATTGCGGTAACCTGTCGGGTGGCAATCAACAGAAGGTGGTGTTGGCCAAGTGGCGCTCGGCGGGGTCCGACATCATGCTACTGGACCATCCGACGCGGGGCCTCGACATCGGCGCCAAGGAGGATGTCTACGACATGGTCCGTGACATGTGCGATGACGGTGTCGGCGTGCTGCTGGTGGCTGACACGCTGGAGGAGGCGATCGGTCTGTCCCACACCATCCTCGTCATGCGCGACGGGGTGACCCGCCAGCGATTTGACTGCGCGCCCGGTTCCAAGCCGAGCCCGTTCGATCTTTTGCGCCACATGGTCTGAGGAGGGTCAGCAGCATGGACCTTAACCGCATCAAGCCCCACCTGCCCTGGATCACCCTGCTGGTTCTTGTGGCCATCGTCGGCATCGCAAACCCGGCCTTTCTGCATCCAGCCAACCTGTTGTCGCTGGCGGGCGACATCGTGCCGCTGTTCATCATGGCGCTGGGAATGACCTTCGCCATCTATATCGGCGGGATCGACCTTTCGGCCCAGTCGATGGCCAACATGATCACCGTCATCGCCTCGCTTTATCTCGCGCATCTGGGCGCCTGGGTGGCGGTGGTCTGCATCCTCGCGGGGTTCCTGCTGGGTGGGGTGTCGGGGCTGGTGGTCACACGCCTCAAGGTGCCGTCGTTCATCGCTACGCTGGCTGTCGGCGGGATCTGCTTTTCGATCGCGCAATGGCTGTCGGGCAACCGCGCGCTGAACATGGACGCCGAACAGCGCAACCGCATCTTTGGTTGGGTCATCGGCCAGACCGGGATCGTGCCGAATGCGCTGTTCGTCGCGCTGGCGCTGCTGGCGCTGTGCCTGTTCATCGAGCGCCGGACGGTGCTTGGCCGCGTCCTGAAAGCCGTGGGCGCGGGTGAGCCTGCAGCCGCCGCCGCAGGCATCGACGTGCGCCGCTACAAGGCGCTGGCTTTCGCGATCTCGGGCGCACTCGCCGCGACGGCGGGGCTGATCTTTGCCATCAAGCTGTCGGGCGGCGCGCCGACCATCGCCAACGGCTTCCTGCTGCCCGCAATCGTCGCCGTCCTTGTGGGCGGCACGCCCCTGACGGGTGGAGTGGGCGGTGTCCTGAACACTGCAATCGGGGTGATGATCGTCGCCGTGATCCGCGCCTCGATGCTGTATTTCGGGATCGAGGCGACGCAGCAGCAGATCCTGTTCGGGATCGTCCTGATCGGCTCGATCGCGCTGACCATCGACCGCGCCAAGCTGAGGACCGTGAAATGACCCGCACGATGAAAGCGGCCGTTCTGGTCGCCCCCCGACGGTTCGAGCTGCGTGAGGTTCCCGTCCCCGAGATCGGACCCCGCGATGCCCTGATCCGGGTGACGCGCACCGGCATCTGCGGCACGGACATCCACATCTGGAACGGCCACTACGCCGCAGAAAGCCTGCCGATGGTGCCGGGCCACGAGTTCAGCGGCACCGTCGCCGCTGTCGGTGCCGAGGTCACGCATCTGACCCCCGGCACGCGGTGTGTGGCGGACATCAACATCGGATGTGGCACCTGCTATTGGTGCCGCCGCAACGAGGTGCTGAACTGCCCCGAGATGGTGCAGGTGGGCATCGGGCGCGACGGGGCCTTTGCCGAATACGTGGCCCTACCCGCCCGGCTGGTGATCCCGGTCCCCGAGGGCATGGACGACCGCGTCGCCGCCCTGACCGAGCCCGTCGCCTGCGTGGTCCGCGCCGCCGACAAGGCCGGCATCCACGCGGGTCAGTCGGTCGTCGTGCTGGGTGCGGGGCCGATCGGCAACCTGCATATCCAGATGCTGCGTCTGCTGGGCGCGGCCCCGATCATCGCCGTCGATCTGTCCGAGGACCGCTGCCGCACCGCCATCGAGGCGGGGGCCGATGCGGCGATCTCGGACCTGGATGCGGTGGCATCTGAAGTGCGCCGGCTGACCGGCGGGCGTGGCGCCGACGTCGTGATCGAAAGCGTCGGCAGCCCCGGTCTTTATGCCCTCGCGTTTCAGCTGATCCGCAAGGGCGGACACGTCGCCTTCTTCGGGTTGACCGGCCCGGGGGAAGCGGTGCCCGTCGATATCCTGACCACCATTCTGCAGGAAAACAGCCTGAAAGGCTCGGTCGCGGGGATGGGTGAGGACATGCAGACCGCCCTGACCCTGCTTGCCCACGGACGCTTTCGCACCGAGGCCTTCACCCGCGCGGACTACCCGCTCGACGCCATTGCCGAGGCGTTCGAGACGCTCGCCGCCCGGCCCGATGATTTGAAAACGCAGATCAGGATATCGGCTGAACATCAGCCTGATGTCTGACCTAACGCACAGGAGGATGCCATGAACCAGCAAACCCCGATCAAAGCCCTGCCCGAAACACCGAAGACATTCGGATTTTTCGTCGACGGCGTGTGGCTCGACGGTGCGGCCTATCTGGATCGCGCCTCGCCGGCCCATGATGTGCCCGTCACGCGGATCGCACGCTGCACGACCGATGATCTGGATGACGCCGTGGCCGCGGCCCGCCGGGCGTTCGACGACCGCCGCTGGTCGGGACTTTCCGGCGCCGAGCGTGCCGGCGTCCTTCTGCGTGCGGCCCAGATCCTGCGGCGGCGTCAGGACGAGATCGCCTATTGGGAGGTGCTGGAGAACGGCAAGCCGATCGCGCAGGCCCGGGGCGAGGTGGACCACGCCATCGCCTGTTTCGAGGTTGCGGCCGGGGCGGCGCGGCTGCTGCATGGCGACAGCTTCAACAATCTGGGCGACGACCTTCTGGGCATGGTGCTGCGCGAGCCGGTGGGCGTGGTGGGCCTCATCACGCCGTGGAACTTCCCGTTCCTGATTTTGTGCGAGCGCGTGCCCTTCATCCTCGCCAGCGGTTGCACGCTGGTGGTCAAGCCCGCCGAGGTCACATCCGCCACGACGCTGCTTCTGGCCGAAGTGCTGGTCGAAGCGGGGTTGCCTGCGGGGGTCTATAACGTCGTGACCGGATCGGGCCGCATCATCGGTCAGGCGATGAGCGAGCATCAGGGCATCGACATGCTGTCCTTCACCGGCTCGACCGCCGTGGGCCGCTCGGTCGCCCATGCGTCAGCCGACAGCAACTTCAAGAAGCTGGGGTTGGAGCTGGGCGGCAAGAACCCGATCGTGGTCTTTGCCGACGCGGATCTGGAGGACGCGGCGGATGCGGGCCATCTTTTCGGCCAGGGTGTCGGCAAAGGCGTCCGCGACAGA
>QFNE01000050.1 GCA_003240735.1 Paracoccus denitrificans
CGCGGGAGGTGCGGACGCCGTCGGCGTCCACGGTGGGCTCGCCGAGGCGGACGTAGAAGGCCAGGGGATCGTCGGCGACGGAGGTCGCCGGGGTGGAGGAGATGTCGGTCATGGGCCGAAGTCTGCCAGAACGACGACGACGGCCGGTGACGTCCCCGCGGGGATGTCACCGGCCGTCATGGCGGGTGCGGGGCGCGCCGGGGCGCGTCCGGATCAGAAGGCGGGGGTGACGTCGCCGCCCGGCCAGGTCTGCTCGATGTACTGCTTCACCTCGGGCGAGTGCAGCAGCTCGTCGAGCTTCTCCACGCCCGGGGTCTTCTCGCCCTCGCGCCAGGCGACGAAGTTCGCGTAGGGGTTCTCGCCGGAGATCTCCTCGACCACCACGGCGTCCTTCAGGGTCATCCCGGCCTGGATGAAGTAGTTGCCGTTGATGATCGCCAGGTCCACGGCCGGGTCGTCCAGGATCTGCACCAGGATCTCGGGCTGGTTCTCCTCGAACGTCAGACCCTTCGGGTTCTGCTCGGGGGTGAGGGTCAGGGCGGCCGAGTCGTCCTTGACGTCCTTGAGCAGACCGGCCTGCTCGAGCATCTTCAGGGCGCGGGGCTGGTTGCCGGGGTCGTTGGTGATGGCCACCGTGGCGCCCTCGGGGACCTGGTCCACGGAGTCGAACTTCTTGGAGAACGCAGCGTAGGGCTCGATGTGCACGCCCTTGCCGTGCTCCATCTTCAGGCCGCGCTCCTCCACCTGCTTGTTGAAGAACGGCTCGTGCATGTAGTAGTTGGCGTCGATCTTGCCCTCGTCGAGCGCGGTGTTGGGCATCTGGTAGTCGTCGAACTCCTGGATCTCCAGATCGATCCCCGCCTCCTTCGCGAGGTTCTCGTCCACGTACTCGAGGATCTGGGCGTGGGGCACCGGGTTGGCGCCGACCTTCACGACAACGGGGTTCGCCGGGTCCGGGGTCGGGGCGGACGAGGCGGCGGTGTCGGAGCCGCCGGCGCCGCAGGCGGACAGGACGAGGGCCAGGGCGGCGGTGCCGGCGCCGAGGGCGGTGCGGCGGGAGAGCGGGGAGAGAGCCATGTCAGAGGCCTTTCGTTGCGAGGGGATGGGGAGAGGAGGAACCAGAGGCGGGGTCAGCGGTGGTCCACGCGGCGGATCAGCAGGTCGCCGATCCACTGGATGAGCTGCACCAGGATGACGATCACGACGATGGTCACGACCATCACCTCGGTCTGGAAGCGCTGATAGCCGTAGTTGTAGGCGAGTCGTCCGAGGCCGCCGCCGCCGATCAGGCCGGCCATCGCGGAGTAGCCCACGAGCGTCACCAGGGTGGTGGTGGTCGCCGCGATCAGGCCGGGCATGGCCTCCGGGAGGAGGACCTTGCGGATCACCTGACCGCGGGTGGAGCCCATCACCTGGGCGGCGTCCACGGTGCCCGAGGGGATCTCGCGCAGGGCCGACTCGACCAGGCGGGCGAAGAACGGGGCCGTGCCGATGGTCAGGGACACGGTGGCGGCGATGGGGCCGATGGCCGTGCCCACGAGCCACTTGGTCAGTGGGATGAGCGCGACCATGAGGATGGCGTAGGGGACGGACCGGGTGATGTTCACGATCACCGTGGACAGCACCGTGTAGAGCGCGGGCATGGGGTTGAGGCCGCCCGGGCGGGTCACGTGCAGGACGATGCCCAGCAGGCCGCCGATCAGCACGGTGGCCACGCCGGAGATGGCCACCATGAGCAGCGTCTCGACGAGCGCCTCGGGCAGGGCGTCCGTGATGGCCGGGTTCGTGGTCAGCGTCTCGAGCCAGGTCATCGGGCTCCTCCGATCTCGTCCGCGGTGTGCTGGTCCTGGGAGGCCTGGCGTGCCGAGAGCGTGCGGGCGGTCAGGCCCGCCTCCTGCAGGCGGGCCACCGCGGCGTCGCCGGCGGCCTCCGTCCCGGCCAGGCCCAGGAGCTGGTGGGAGAAGCGCTCCCCGGCGAGGTCCTCGACGGTGCCGGCGAGGACCTCCACCTCGCCCGCGCCGGCGTCGCGCACCAGCTGGGTGATCGGCAGGGACGCGGCGGCGCCGCGGCCGAGGACCTCTATGAGGCGCTGGTCCGGGGCCGCGTGGGGCGCGGGCAGCGGCAGCAGGGCGGAGGACAGCGGCGAGTCGAGGTCGGCCGCGACGTCCCCGAGGTCGCCGGACTGGACGATCCGGCCGTCCTGCAGCAGGGACACCTCGTGGCAGAGGCGCTTGACCACGTGCATCTCGTGGGTGATGACCAGGACGGTCAGGCCCAGACGCTGGGAGAGGTCCTGGATCAGGGTGAGGACGCCCTCGGTGCTGGCGGGGTCGAGGGCGGAGGTGGGCTCATCGCAGAGCAGCACGTCCGGGTCCGAGGCGAGCGCCCGGGCGATGCCCACGCGCTGCTTCTGGCCGCCGGACAGCTGGGCCGGATAGGAGCCCTCGAAGCCCTTCAGGCCCACGAGGGCGAGCAGCTCGTCCGCCCGCGCCCGGCGCGCGGCGGCGTCCGATCCGCCGGCGACCTCGAGCGGGTAGGCCACGTTGTCCCTCGCGGTGCGGGATGAGAACAGGTTGGCGTGCTGGAAGACCATGCCGATGCGGCGGCGGGAGTCCAACAGGCCGGAGCGCGACTCCCGGGTGAGGTCCTTGCCGGCCACGGAGACCGTCCCGGAGGTCGGGGGCTCGAGCAGGGTCAGGCAGCGGACCAGCGTGGACTTGCCGGCGCCGGACTGGCCGATGATGCCGTGGATGCGGCCCGGTGCGACGGCGAGGTCGACGCCGCGCAGCGCACGGATCTCCTTCGCGCCCTGGCGGAAGGTCTTCTCGAGGCCGCGCACCTCGATCATGGGCGTGCCCACGGGGTGCGCGGACGTACTGACAGTAGGGGAAGACGACATTCCCGTCCTTTCCATCGGTCCTGGCGTTAGCACCTGCGCCCGGTCGGTGGGGGCGTGGTTGCTGCGGCGTCGTCGAGCCAGATCTCTCGGCCGCTCATGATGGTGAGGGGTGCCCCGGTGTCGTCACCGGCGCAGGAAAAAGTGAATCATACCGGCGCGGCGCCCGCTGAACGCCGTGACGGCAGTCTCGCCCTCAGACCGCTGTGGGGGGGTCCGGGAGGGACTCCGGCCCCCGTTATGTGTCGTCATGTGACATCGTCCTTCCACAAAGTGGACAGATCGATCCAGCCCTCCCCCACGATGATGCCGGCCCGCACCCTCGCTGGGGCGGTCACGGAGGGTACGGAGACCAGGCTGGTCAGGGTCAGATCCAGGAGGGCAGGCAGCAGACGGGCGCGCATGAACCCATGGCGCCCGTCGGGGCAGTCGAATCCGTTGGGTCGGAGAAACGGTCACGAGGGATCGTCGGGTCGTATCTCGGGTCCTCGGCGCGCTCAGTGACGTGCCACAGCACCGTCGGATGCGACGAGCACGGGGTCTGGATCGCGTACCGGGTGTACTCGGTCGAGGCGTCGAAAGTCACCGCAGGCAACCCCACACCGGTGAAATGGATGAACACGCTGCCGCTCTCAGGACTGCCACCACCGGAGCCGGACTCGACTTACCGCCACCCGTTGGCCTCAGCCCACACGCGGGCCTGGTCCAAGGCCGCGGCAGGATCGACTACCCCAGGACCCTTAAGCCGGTACCCGAAGTCGGACCCCTTGGAATTGGGCTCGTCATGGACACCCGCGCACGTGCGCGCCGGGTAGTCCATGAAGCGGGACGGGCTCAGGTCTGCACCTTGGTATCGTTCGCCGTTGGGCTTGTCCCACGGCCCGGCCACACTCCCGGTGAACGCCGCGGTCGTGCGCTCCACCAGGGTGAGGAGCTCATCCCGGCTGGGGTCCGGAGGCGCTCATCCGGCGGCGGCGACGACGAGCACGAAGCCCGCCACCGCCCCGCAGGCACCGCGTCGTCCCTTACCGGTGGAACGGAAACTCATCATCATCGTCCCTTCATCGCCTCGGGCATCACACCGATGAAGTCGACGCCCTCGTCCAGCTTCTTGAGCATGTCCTTGGCTGCAGGCAATCGCGCCTCGACCACATCAAGCCATGTGGGACACGGCATGCAGCCCGCCGCCCGCGTGTCGCATGGGCTCTCGTGATCCTGGGGCGCGGTCCGCGGATGCCTTCGGATCCGGCACGACGACGGGTCCGACATAGGGGTGCGGGCCCGTCGTCGTGCGCAGGATCATGCGCTGAACGTGGATCAGAAGTCCCAGTCCTCGTCCTCGGTGTTCTCGGCCTTGCCGATCACGTAGGAGGAGCCGGATCCGGAGAAGAAGTCGTGGTTCTCGTCCGAGTT
>QFNE01000010.1 GCA_003240735.1 Paracoccus denitrificans
CGAGCTCTTGAATCTGGGCCTTTAACTTGCGGGTCTCATAGTTGAATACATCTTCGGCGGTGCGGTGGATCCGCTCCTGTTCCTCTCGCTCAGCTTGATTGCGGGTGCTCTCTTCTCTGAACGCTTCGGCCTCCTCCCGAAGTGCCAAGTTCTTTTGGCGCTCCGTTTCGAGCGTCTCGATCAGAACCGCGAACTCGCGAGAGGATTCCTGTAGTCGTTCGGCATGTCCAGCCTCGGCCTCCTGCAGCCGCACAGCCTGCTCTTCCCGCTGGGCTTCTAACGCCGCGATCTGCTGTTTGGCCTCGTCCTCCCAAGTCTTTCGTTGGACCTCGAGGTCGTGAATCTGTGCCTGCATTGTCGCGTTCTCTAAGCCGCGCTCCTCACTCAGCAGAGCATTTTCTTCTAACTCGCGTGTCAGTCCAATATTAAGCTTTTGCAAGTGATCGAGATCGCGTTGCTGATCGCGTAGGTGCTGGCTATTCTTGCGGTTCTTCCATTCAAACTGATGTGCGGCACCCAGCCGCTGAAAGACTTGGCGGACATCGGAATAGCCAGAGTCTTCTTGAGAAAGATTGGCAAGCGCAAGAAGCTGTTCTTGGCGCTCGGCACCCCAGAGCAAAACGGTAAGGCCATCTCCTCCATCGAAATGCAAGGTTGGACAACGGGTTCCGAGATCGCGCAGCAAGACCGCACTGGGCGTTTCCTCGAACCCAGGGCGGCTAGTGCCATGAACCACTACCACCGCTCTCTTTGAGAGCTTGCTGGTCCAGTCTTGCACAAAGCTGTTTATAGCGCTGTCATCGTCGTGCCAGTTGACAAGCAGCAAATCTATGCTGCCGTCGCGTACGCCGTTTGCGAACTTAGCGAGCGGTCCAGTTAAAATCTGTGAGAATTCTGCGTAGAACTCGGTATTGCGCCAATTGACGCCGTCAGGGAGGGAAGCCCGAGCTTCGCCTGTCTGGTGCCAGATGCCTGTGCAAGCCGCATCTGGCTCGGTTTTATCCATGGCTTGGCAGACTGCGAAGTAAGATACCGCATCCGTCATACCAGTTTCGACGTAGCGGCGCGGGCGCAAGATGCCTAGCAACCAGAAAAGGAAAGGCAGATGCTGAAGAATTGCCGCCTCCTGCAGATAGCGGGCGCGCCAAAACAAGGCACGTGCAGCCTGCGGCGAGGAAAAACCAGATGCGGGTAAGACCGAATCCGCTACCAAGGTTTCGATAGCAGTAGACATGCTTTTCTGGGACATATTCAAGACGCCTAAGATTGTCGAGGCTGCTGCGCGCATCCGATCCTGCCCGCCATCGGAAGACAATTGAGCCAGATGCGACCCTAATGACACACTTCCTACATTGCCCTTAATCATACCGCAACAAGGGTGTGGTTGCACTTTGCTGCATCTGCTAACTGGAGACAGCGCAAATGAGCGATGTACTGTCAAGTCGAAAAAGTTAGTCAAATGAACACGTTAGCTCAAAACAGCTCTTTGATGCATAGTTCTCTGACCCTCGCCTGCCGGACTGACGAGAGCTTGTTTGACGCCACTTGGTATCAGGCACGCTATGGCGATGTTGCCATGTTGAATGCCGATCCTCTAGAGCACTTCTTAACTTGGGGGCGGTTGCTAGAGCGCTCCCCTGGGCCAAATTTCGACACGCGCTTCTATTTGTCACGTTACGGCGATGTTGGATTGGAGAATCCACTGCGGCACTATCAATCTCTACCTGCAAGAGATAACCGCCCGGTGACCCTTGGGCAACTGCAAGCGGACATGGATGCGCTGACTAGGAAGATGGACGCGCTTTGGCAACCCGAAAAGGTAACTTCGTCTCGTGTCGTCCCGCCAGTGGTTTCTTATTGCATTCCGCTTATGGGTAGACTTGACGATGTTCGAGGTACGCTGGCGGAGAACTTAGCCGCCCACTGGGAAATGGTGGATCAGGTCGAGTTTGTGATCGTACTCTTCGGCGATAGTACGGAAAGCGAGACTTGGATACTTGAGAGTTTTGGCGCTGCCTTAGAGTCCGGGCTGCTGCGTATAATCTGTGACGACAGTCTCGATAGTTGGCATTTCGGTAAAGCCAAAAATTCATTCAGACAGCATATCTTTGGCCGAATATATTCTAGCCTTGATGGCGACAATTTCGTTACTCAGGCTGAGACCCTTCGGCTGCTGGCGATGGATGCTGAATTCAGTGGCCACTTTCTACTACACCACTTTTCTGGCCAGTGGGGCGATGGTACGAGTGGTCGCGTCAGCCTGCCGGCAGCCGTTTATCGAAGTGTCGGCTATGATGGCTCCTTGTTACCCCGTCAGTTCGATGAGATGGACTTGATCTTGCGAGCGCTACAGCGTTTTCCGGCTATGCCGTTCCTTTGTATCGATGCCGATCAAAATATTTTCAAGAAGTCTTTCTCTGCACGCAAGTTTCGAGACGAAGAAAGTCTGCCTAACCGGACGATTGCTATCGGCGATTGTCCTCGGCGCGCTCCCCTAAACCCACGTGGCGAAGGCTATACAAAGCAGACACCGTATCTCATCCACATGGGTAACGTGAACGCCGCGCTTAGTGGGTTCGCTGCCAGCTCGGATCCAGAACGGTGCAATAGCTATCTGAATAAGTTGACAGCGGACAAGTATCGGCTGCTCGATACGATGCCTCGCGAGATGCTGCTCTCAACTTTTTTCCACCCCCCTCGTGGAAGGGCGGTGAATTGCTGCATCCAAACAGGTCAGGTTTGCGCTTTTCTTGTTGTTAAGAATGAAGCAAGTTTTCTGCCGCCTTTGCTTGAGCATTACCGCCGCTGCGGCATTAGCAATTTTTTCATCGTCGATGACGGGTCTGACCAACCTATCGAGAACTTGATTACGGACCCAGATGTCCATGTGTTCCGCCCCAAGGTAGGCACCTTCCGCACTTTAAAGACCGTATGGGTCGAAGCGTTAATGAACCATTTTTTGCCCTCTGGAGCTTGGGCTCTAACCATTGACGCTGATGAATTCATTCATCTGCCTGCCGATATCGTTAGCTTCACAACCCTCACCGATAGGCTGGAGCGGGAGGGACAAGACTTCATGCCCGGGCTTATGATCGACCTGTTGCCTGCCCCGGGCACGCCCCCGGAAGCGTTGCAACATGCTGAGCGTGATTTTATTCAGATATTTACCCACTGCGGCAATGCTGACGGATCTCCGCCCGAAAGCTACCGGAACCATTCTTCAATCACTTGGGCCTTTGGACCGCATGCCGCCCTCGCTTGGCAGGTCGATGTTCGCAACCATGCGTTCGACACGTTTGATTCACTGCGTAAAATCCCGCTACTGAAGTGGCAACCTGGGCGGCATCTTAACCAAGGGTATCATACTCTGTATCATACTGACGGCCGTGCCCAACCCAGCCACGAAATCTGGGATAGGCCTATTCTGGCTGTGCATCACTACAAGCTGGTGCGTTTATTCTCGGACCAAGCAAGAGCGCAGATGTTGCGCGAAGCGAGCAACTACCATGCCCGCACTAAAGAGAACATGGCCCTGATCTTCGGCGGCAACGGGTCAAAAGCTATCACTCAACTGCGTGATCTGCCCACCATGCCAGCATCGCAGATCCATGGGCGCCTTAGTAGCGCGTGCAGCAGAACGCCCGCTTAACCGGGGGCAAAGCTCAGTACCGAGTAGTACGTTCCGAACGGTCCATATAGACGCCTAACAACCTAATTTTTCAATTGCAGCCTTTAGCGTGCGGAGATCCAGCTCTTCCTCAAAGACAATGGGATGGTAGTGTATATCGTTGTTTACGGAGCGAAGATAGAAATCTCGGCTTATAAAGTTACTTGTAAATAACTCAATTAGCTTTGTGCCGGCCTTTGTGTAAAGTAGGTTCGACAGGCCAGCGCCGTGGGGAGCTATAATAAAGTCAGACCCAGAAAACATCTCGGCTTGGTCTGAAACGGAGATGTTCTGAGCATGTACAACCTGAAAGCCGAGATTCATCACCGCATTCTCAACGTCATTCTCATTTTTAGGCCCGCGACCACTCAGTGAGCGAGAGATATATATCTTGCGGACTTCTCCATATTTTTCCGGCAGCTTTCTAAAGAACTGATAAATTTCCCTGCTCCAGTAAAAACCCCTTGGGATAGGTAGCGCAGCCCTGCGGATGTATAAATCACGCGCCTTCTCGTAGCTAATTAATCTATCTTTACCGATACCCAGCCTGTCGGCTACATACTCAATTATTTTGAAGCAGTCATGGGGAACAATAACCTTGTGGTTGTTCATTTCAGCGAACCGAAGGTAATAGGCGCTCTCGGTCATGGTGTGGTAATAGTTCCACACTGTATGTGGAGCCGGAAGAACGATAGCCTGGTCCATAAATTGTGTCGGCTTTCTGCGGAAATTTATTCGTGTTGCCTTTGCTAACCTCGAGGAGGCGGACCTGACGTATCGCCCATCATAACTTGAACATGTCAGCAATCCATTATCTTCAGCGCATATAACGGCGCCGTCGATAATCTCCACATTAACTTCGTTGGAAGATGTAATCTCTATGTCAAATTCGCTTGCCCGTAAGCGATTCTGAACCGCTGCTTCAAGACATGCAAAATCTTGATCAAAGGTAGAGGGACGAAATACATCTTTTCCAAAAACATAGCTGCCAACAGGATTCTTCAGAACGTCATCTATATTGTGCAAGCGCACTCTGTTTTCAGATTTAAAATCACGAAGCAACAATCTCTCAGCGTTCTCAAAGTTAAGTTTATCTATTTTTGATACATCATCGATGAGCCGACCAGCCTGACTTATTCGGTGTGGCTGAATGTCAGGCCGTTTCTTGTACTCTGACAAAGTTGAAATTGCCTCGTCAATTCTTCCCTCAAGGGTAAGATCCTTGATGGCGGCAGTGAATTCCGTACCCGTCATGCTCACAAGATGATCCTTAAATTCAATTTGGTTGGGTCATATTATTGAGTTCTTGCGCAAAGGGAAAGGGTGCGCTTCGCTCACCCTCTGGCCTTCAAACCAAACTGCCGACGGTGACGTTTAGTACCTGATAGGAGGGCCAGCAAACACGGATACCCACTCGCCCTCGAACTTCGCTCTAACCTGCCCAGCAACCTCTACCTTGACCTGCAACCTGTCCTCTCAAGTGATGCATCACGACGATCCAGCGCAAGCGGCAGTTTCTGGGGTATTGAGGTTCGGTCAGGTTGGATAGCGCAGTGCGCCTTATCTTAGTGGGCAGAGCTGGCGCTCGTCGAGCAGCCGACTATGGCGCAGATTCCCATATGCATAAGAAAGCACGCGTTGAACGCACTAGAGTCGCATCCCCAAGTTGGACGGAGCAGTGAACCCTCCCTCACGACACTAGCAATGGCGCGGCTACCACATGGGGCAGAGAGATTTGTGGACCTGTATGACGGTGCGCGGAAAGGGTTCAACTCGTACGAAATCACCGCTCTGGCTGGTTAACTTATGAGGATGGTCGATAACTTTGCCTAGTTGGACCATGAATATGACCGCAGCCGGGGCAAGAGCCCGCGCAAACTCAGAGCTCGAACGTGAAGCCGCGGCTTTGCCGGTTTTCGACGCCCACCCTGGACATGCACTTCCTCGGATACTGCACCTGAGACCGCGTCGCTGGCAGCACTAGTTCGCATTGCAACGCTGACACCCCGCCGGGCCACTAATGCATAGGCTGTCCCACCGCAAACTGTTACGAAGATCGTCGGCAGTACTCTCGTGATGTTGCAGCATAAGCACACTGCGAATTGTGCTCTTTTGAGCTTACGGTCCAAACATCGTTCAGGAGTTCACACCGCCGTTACATGATGCCGAGTGCGTCAGTGCCGACCACCTTTTCGTGAATGTGAACACATATGCCTATGACGACTTAGTACTTGCCAAAGAGGCTGACTAACCTTGCGAAGCAGGATTTGACTTTGCCGATCTGGATAAGGCCAATTTTGCTCGCCGTGGTTGTGTTTCCAGCGAAGGCAGGTTGCTGAACGGCAATCCGACACCTTTAGGGCGGGACATTAGCTGTGGTGTTTGCCACACTCGTCAACGATGGCTCGTCAGTATTCTCAATGCATCCCTCTGGCGCAAAGGAGAGAAACCTGTTGCGAGCCGAAGGTACCTGAAGGCTGATCAAAATCAGCGCATCAGCGCCCGGGACCCCGAGTCGTTGGAAGTTACAGATGCCCAACTGTCTGAGGCCAAGCCTTAATAGGTGGCATTATCGGCCTTAGTTTACGCCGCACCTGTATGTCAGCGAGCGGCCGAAGATAGACAACTGCACGGTGACCGTCTCGTTGCGCCTCTACCAGGACGTGTTCCGACGGCTCAACGACAGTCGGTCGGACTAGCAAACGCGGAAGATTCTTGCGTTGCGACAGGCTATGAGGCTTTAATCGCGCGCGTGCTGAAAGCGTACTCTCTCAAACGAACGTTTTCGGTCTGCAAGAAGTGTTGGTCCAATTCCGTTCTGCTTGGATTTGGTCGTTACCGAGCTGCGCCTAGCTCGCTGTCACTGGTCACTCCCTCGCCGCTGCATCCCTTCCGATACGCTCATGAACGTTCTACACGATTACCACTCGTTGGAGGGAACCGTGCGCGGACCGTCCAGTAGCCCTGCAAGTTTTGTGAATTTCCCCTCAGGCCCGTACTACCAGTATCTGTGCTTCGGCACGTGCTTGCTTCTCCCTTACCGAGAAAGCAGTCGTGCACGGACGTCGTTGGCGTGGCTGACGACAGATGCTGCGATTAGCAATCAGGCTGGGGTAGGAAACCGCTACGCCATAGGCCACTCGAGTCGGTATTGAGAAAGTATCTTTCCAGTTAGACGCATCGGCCGACTACAGACGAAAACTGCGGCATGAGGCAAAGCTAGCGCGCAGAAATCTGCAGCTAGTCTTCAGTTTGAATCGAAATTTTCAGTAAAATCCATTGAAAACAAACAACTATGGCGGAGAGGGTGGGATTCGAACCCACGGAACCCGTGAAGGCTCAACGGTTTTCGAGACCGCCCCGTTCGACCACTCCGGCACCTCTCCGCGCTTGGTGTGGTGGGCGCGATTTAGAGGGATGGGGGTTGAAGCGCAAGGGGGTTAGCGCGAAATTCCTGCGACAAGTTTCAGGCGTTGCAGAAGGCAGATCGAATGGTGGTTTTGGTGGGTCCGTTGGCGGACCGCAAGATGCTGCGGGTCCTCGGGCTGACCGGTCATCCCACGCAGATTGCGGGTCGACTGACCGGTGGCGCGCGTGCCGGGACAGGCGGCGATTGGCCCGTCCTGAAGCCCGGTGCAGGAACAATCACTGGCGTCGAGGTCCAGCCAACCGCGCGGCTTGACCGATACGCTAGGATTATGGGCCTGCGGACCGAAGACGTCGACGGTCGCTCCATCATGGGGATCGGTGAGGACAGCACGGTGTCCGACCATGGGGTCAACGCTGACTTGATCGCCGCCGTCGCGGCACATGTGCTGGAAAGTGATCAGCCGGATGAGGACATCGCCCGCCGGATCGGGCCGATCGCTGGTTGGATCGCCAGCCGACTGCGCGGCGCCTCCGCGGCAAAACCCCTTGCGGCGCGGCAGGTGGAAAGCCTGTCATGCGCCGAACCCTATTCAGACTACTTCGCGGTCGAGGCGCACCGCCTGCGGCACACGACGTTCGCCGGCGGGTGGAGCGCTGATCTGCGACGCGCGGTCTTCGTCTCGGGGGACGCGTGCGTCGTTCTGCCGTGGGACCCGGTGCGCGACCTTGTGTTGTTGATCGAACAGTTTCGGCCCGGACCGTTTGCCCGCCACGATCCGAACCCGTGGCTGATCGAAACCATTGCCGGCCGCATCGATGCGGGGGAGTCGCCCGAGGACGCCGCGCGTCGCGAAGCGATCGAAGAAGCCGGGCTGACGCTTCATGAACTGATCCAGGCACCCAGCGCATATTCCAGTCCGGGCATGGTCGCCGAGTATCTCTACAACTTCGTTGCGATCACCGAGCTCGACCCCGCGACTGGTACGGTCGGCGGTCTGGAAACTGAGGATGAGGACATCCGCAGCTTCACGGTTCCCCGCGAAGAATTGACCCGCATGGCCATGGCCGGAGAGATTGGGAACGGCCCGCTTCTGACGTTGGCACTATGGTTGGAATGCAGCCACGCGGAACTGCGTCAGCAGTTTGGCACCCAACCGCGATGACCGCACCACCCTTGTCGTTCCCCCCTTGGCCCGGTTAGCAATGGGCGAAACTTGGAAAGGCTGAACATGCGTAATTGCCCCGATCTTGCCGCAGCCATCGGTCAGACCCCGCTGATCCGGCTCAACCGCGTTTCAGAAGAGACGGGCTGCGAAATCTGGGGCAAGGCCGAGTTCATGAACCCCGGCGGATCGATCAAGGACCGCGCGGCGCTGTACATCATCCACGACGCGGTCGAACGGGGCGAGCTGCGCCCCGGCGGTACCATCGTCGAAGGAACGGCCGGCAACACCGGGATCGGGCTGGCGCTGGTCGGCGCGTCGATGGGGTTCAAGTCTGTCATCGTGATCCCTGAAACCCAGTCACAGGAAAAGAAGGACATGCTGCGGCTGGCGGGCGCGGAACTGGTGCAGGTGCCGGCAAAACCCTACCGGGACCCGAACAACTACGTCCGCTACTCGGGCCGGCTCGCCGAGGCGCTGGCCAAGACCGAACCCGGCGGCGCGATCTGGGCCAATCAGTTTGACAACACCGCCAACCGCCGTGCGCATTTCGAAACGACCGGGCCGGAAATCTGGGAACAGACAGGCGGCAAGGTGGACGGCTTTGTCTGCGCGGTCGGGTCTGGCGGTACGCTCGCCGGCGTGGCCGAAGCGCTGCAGCCCAAGGGCGTCAAGATCGGCCTGGCCGACCCAGAAGGCGCTGCGCTGTTTTCATTCTACACAACGGGCGAATTTGCGTCGCCGGGTGACTCCATCACCGAAGGGATCGGGCAGGGGCGTATCACGGCGAACCTTGAAGGGTTCACCCCCGACATGGCGTGGCGGATCCCTGACAGCGAGGCGTTGCCCTATATCTTTGACCTGCAGGAATACGAAGGTCTGTCGCTTGGCGGCTCGTCCGGTATCAACGTGGCGGGCGCGGTTCGCATGGCACGCGAGATGGGGCCGGGCCACACGATCGTCACAGTGCTTTGCGACTCTGGCTCTCGTTATCTAACGAAGCTGTGGAACCCCGAATTTTTGCGCAGCAAGAATCTGCCCGTGCCTGACTGGTTGGATCGTACACCGGCAGACCTGCCCGACATGCGCGAGGATATCTGATCCATGCACAAACCTGGTATCTTGACCGGCTTTGTCCGGGTTGCATTGCTTTGGGTCATGCTGGCGCTTGCGCCGTCAGTCGCCGCACTGACGCTGCCCACGGCCGTCACGGCGCAGGAGCCTGACAATGCGCTGACCGACGCGGACTACCAGACCTGGGACAAGCTGGCCGCGCAGGTCGAACAGATCGTCAGCACCGGAGAGGCGAATGACCAGCGCCTGACCGACCTGCGCACGCAGATTGTCGACTGGCGCAGCAGATTTCAGTCAGGACAGGGTGCCAACGCCAGCAGGATCGCGACGGTCCGGGATCAGATCAACACTCTGGGTCCGGCCCCGGCGGAAGGCGCAACCGAAGACCCCGACGTGGCCGCGCGCCGCAAGGCCCTAACCGATGAGCTGAATACCCTTCAGGCCCCCGGTGTCCGCTCGGTAGAGGCGGCAAGCCGCGCCACCGGCATTATCCAGTCGATCGATCAGCTGATGCGCGATCGGCAGACCAGCGCGCTGCTTCAGCAGTCGCCGACTCCGTTGTTGCCCAGCAGTTGGGCTGACGCGGCCAAACAAGGGTCTCAGGCGGTTGTCGGGCTGGTGCAAGAGCCGCTGAACCGCGCACATGATGTGACGCCGTCGGACTTTCGCGAACGTGGCGTGCGCGTCATCGCATTCCTCGCGGCAGCACTGTTTCTGCTGATCTATGGACGACGGTGGATTTCGTCGTTGCCTTCTCGTCTTTCGCGGTCGGCGACCGATCATTCGCGCGATGCGGTGGCCTTCCTCGTGTCACTTGGCCAGATCGCCATTCCGGTCATCGGCGTCTATCTGTTCGTGCAGGCGCTGGACGGGTCGGGGTTGTTCGCCGACTGGTGGCGGCCGATCCTGCAGGCGCTGCCTTTGGCGGCATTGACCCTGTTCGGGGGACATTGGCTGGCGGCCCGACTGTTTGCCCCGGACGACGACGCGATCCTGACGATGCCAGAGGACTGCCTCCAACGCTGCCGCATCTACGGCAGTGGGCTGGCGGCGACGTTGGCCGCGCATATGATCGTGGCGAACCTGATCCCCGCGCTGTCTGGCCGTCCGGGTGCAGGTGCAACGTCGCAGTTCCCGGTCCGGTTCGACGAGGCGTCGGCAGCGGTCCTGCACCTGCCGCTGATCGTCATTGCCGCGTTCCTGCTTTTCAAGATGGGAACAATCCTTCGCAAGGCGACCCGTTTCGACGGCAGCGATCAGCCCGCCTATCGCGTGCGGGTTGCGGCCGGCATGGGGGCCTTTATCCGGCCTGTCGCCATTCTGATCGTTTTGGCCGCGCTGGGTGGTTATGTTTCTCTGGCCAATGGCATTGTCTGGCCGTTGACCCGGTCGATCGGGCTGTTTGCACTGATCGTTCTGTTGCAGCAGTTTATTGCGGCGCTTTACGGCATGGCCATGCGAGATCCCAAACTGGGCCGCGACGCGCTGGTGCCCGTCCTGATCGGCTTTGCGCTGGTTCTGGCATCGATCCCGCTATTCGCGCTGATCTGGGGTGCACGCGTGTCTGATCTGGCCGAGGCGTGGACGGCGATGCGCCAAGGCGTGTCCTTGGGCGGGGTGCGCCTGTCGCCTGGCGCGATCCTGACCTTCCTTGTGGTATTCGGCATCGGGTATTCGGTCACACGGTTCGTGCAAGGCGCGTTCCGCGGTTCGATTCTTCCCAAAACCAAGCTTGATTCCGGCGCGCAGAATGCGGTCGTGTCCGGGCTCGGCTATATCGGGATCGCGCTGGCCACGGTGCTGGCCATCACGTCTGCCGGGATCAACCTGTCCAGCCTCGCCATCGTTGCCGGTGCCCTGTCCGTCGGTATCGGTTTCGGTATGCAGAACATCGTGTCGAACTTCGTGTCCGGCATCATCCTGTTGATCGAACGTCCGATCTCGGTCGGGGACTGGATCAAGACCGGCACGTCGGAAGGGGTCGTCAAGTCGATTTCGGTCCGATCGACCCGGGTGCAGACGTTCGACCGCACGAACATCATCATCCCGAACTCTGACCTGATCTCGCAGTCGGTGACGAACTGGACCCGGGGCAGCCTGCAGGGACGCGTGATCGTTCCCATCACCGTGTCGTATGGCAGTGATACGCGGAAGGTCAGCAAGATTCTGACAGAGATTGCCGAGGATCAGCCCACAGTCCTGATCGCACCGCCGCCTGTTGTGGCGTTCGTCGATATTGCGGCGTCAGGTCTGCAGTTTCAGCTTCGGGCGATCATTTCCGACATCAATCAGGGTGGTGACGTCCAGACCCAGATCCGTCACCAGATCATCGAACGCTTCGCCAAAGAGGGGATTTCGATCCCGTTCGCGGCTCGGACGACCTATGACATCAACATGCTGAACCCGGTTGATGCGGAAGGGGCGCCAGTGCCTCAACCGACCGATGACACCGGTCCGGCGCCGATGGCATCCAAGGCAGACCCCGCCGCACCCGACGGGACGATCACCAGCGGGGCCGAAGGGGTGTCCGGTATCGGTGATACGGACGGCGGCGAAGGGGATTCCAGAGACGGGGACGGCGGTAGCAACAGTTAACTGCAATTCGAACACGAAAAAGGGCGGGTCCGAATGGCCCGCCCTTTTTCGTTGTCGATGTGCCGATGCTTAGACCGCCTCGGCCTCTTGCTCATCCCCGTTATCGGCGACCCGGGCCACAGACACAACCGTCTCGCCCGCGGCAGTGTTGAAGACGCGCACCCCACCAGCCGAACGTGACCGGAAGCTGATCCCGTCCACCGGCACCCGGATCGATTGGCCAGTTGACGTCGCCAGCATGATCTGGTCGTCCATATCCACCGGGAAGCTGGCAACCAGTGAACCGCCCCGCATGGCCTTGTCCATCGCCATGACACCCTGACCGCCGCGACCCCGCAACGGATAGTCGAAGCTGGAGCTGATCTTGCCCGCGCCGTGGGCGGTGATGGTCAAGATCAGGTCTTCAGCCGCCGACATTTCGGCATAGCGTTCCTGCGTGATCGAGCCTTCTGCCACGGCCTCTTCGTCATCATCCGCTTCGGCCCCGTCGTCCAACGCACCGGCCACAGCGCGGCGCATTTTCAGATAGGCCGCGCGTTCCGCCGGAGCGGCGGTGAAGTGGCGGATCACCGACATGCTGACAACGCGGTCGCCATCAGCCACCAGACGAATCCCCCGGACGCCGGTTGAATCGCGGCCCTTGAAGATGCGCAGATCAGTGGTCTGGAAGCGGATCGCCCGCCCTGATGCCGTCACCAGCATGATGTCGTCGCTTTCTGTCGCCAGACGAACACCAATCAGCTCAACCCCCTCGGGAAGCTTCATGGCGATTTTGCCATTCGACTTGATGTTGGTGAAATCCGACAATGCGTTACGGCGCACATCCCCGTCGGATGTGGCAAAGATCACCTGATAATCGTCCCAATCCGCCTCTGGTGCGTCCATCGGCAACAGCGCCGCGATCGAGGTGCCGCCGTCGATGGGCAGCAGGTTGACCAACGGACGTCCCTTGGACGTGCGCCCACCCAACGGCAGACGCCATGTTTTCAGCCGATAGACCATTCCGCCTGTGGTAAAGAACAAAAGCTCGGTATGGGTGTTGGCGACGAACAGCGTGGTGACGACGTCGTCTTCCTTGGTGGCCATCCCGGACAGGCCCTTGCCGCCGCGTTTCTGCGAACGGAACTCGGCCAGCGGGGTGCGCTTGACATACCCGCCCGAGGTGATGGTCACGACCATATCCTCACGCTCGATCAGGTCTTCGTCGTCCAGATCGCCGGCCCACTCGATGATCTCGGTCCGGCGAGGCACCGCGAACAGTTCCTTCACCTCGCGCAGCTCGTCCGAGATGATGGCCATGATGCGGTCGCGAGATCCAAGGATCGCGAGGTAATCGCGGATCGCGTCGGCAAGCGATTTCAGTTCGGACGTGACTTCCTGCACGCCCAGCTGCGTCAGGCGCTGCAGACGCAGATCAAGGATCGCACGCGCCTGCGTTTCCGACAGGTTATAGGTCCCATCGTCATTGACCGGGTGCAGCGGGTCGTCGATCAGGCGCAGGTATTCCAGAATGTCGTGCGCGGGCCAGCGACGTTCCATCAGACGCTCGCGCGCCTCGGCGGCATCGGCCGATGACCGGATGGTCGCGACGACCTCGTCCACGTTGCTGACGGCGACGGCCAGACCGCACAGCACGTGGCTGCGTTCGCGGGCCTTGCGCAGCTCGAACGCGGTGCGGCGCGCGACGACCTCTTCCCGGAAGGTGATGAAGTGCGTCAGGAAATCGCGCAGCGTCAGCTGTTCGGGTCGCCCACCGTTCAGCGCCAGCATGTTGGCGCCGAAACTGGTTTGCAGTGGCGTGAAGCGGTAAAGCTGGTTCAGCACGACGTCGGCTGTCGCGTCACGCTTCAGCTCAATGACGACGCGGACGCCGACACGGTCGGATTCGTCCTGAACATGGGCGATGCCTTCGACGCGCTTTTCCTTCGCCAGTTCGGCGATCCGTTCGATCAGGCTGGACTTGTTCACTTGGAACGGAATCTCATCGACCACGATCATTTCGCGACCGTTGCGCGAATGCTCGATCCGCGTCTTGGACCGCAGGATGATCGAACCGCGTCCTTCCAGATAGGCCTTGCGTGCGCCCGCCCGGCCCATGATTTGCGCGCCGGTCGGAAAGTCCGGGCCGGGAACGATCTCGATCAGGCGTTCCATCGATGTGTCAGGATTGGCGATCAGTTCCAGCGTGGCGTCAATCACCTCGCCCAGATTGTGGGGCGGGATGTTGGTGGCCATGCCCACAGCGATACCGCCGGCGCCGTTGACCAGCATATTGGGGAACCGTGCTGGCAGAACCGTCGGTTCGCGGTCCTTGCCGTCGTAGTTGTCCTGAAAATCGACCGTGTCCTTGTCAATGTCCATCAACAGAAAAGCTGCAGGCTTGGCCATGCGCACTTCGGTGTAACGCATCGCGGCGGGGCTGTCCCCGTCCATCGAACCGAAGTTGCCCTGACCGTCCAGAAGCGGCAGTGACATCGAAAAACTTTGGGCCATCCGCACCAACGCGTCATAGATCGCGCTGTCGCCGTGGGGGTGGTACTTACCCATCACATCGCCGACCGGTCGTGCCGATTTGCGGTAGGCTTTGTCGGCCGTATTCCCGGTTTCCTCCATCGCGTACAGGATGCGACGGTGAACCGGCTTCAACCCGTCCCGCAGATCCGGGATCGCGCGACTGACGATCACCGACATCGCATAGTCGAGATAGGCGGTCTTCATCTCGGACGCGATGTCGATGACGGGCCCGTCATGGGCCATGATGCTGCGGGTTACGATGCCCGTATCATCGGCCACTGGCGTGATTTCGGGATCGTCGTTTTCGGGGGTGTCGGACAAGGGCAAGCCTCAATATCTTGTTGGCTTGTCATGTAACATCTACCGCCCTTGGATACAACGCAAAGCACCCCTGCCGGACACGCCAACAGCGGAAAAACGCACGGAAAAACGCCCGTTGGCCGTGATCGGCCTAGCGTTGCGCCGGGCGGGCAGCGGCCACCAGCCACAGGACGGTCAACAGGGTCGAAAAGATCGCGTTCCAGCCGGCCATGGTGACACCCCACAGGCTCCAGGCAGGTTGGTCACAGCGAACCAGCGGCGCGTCTTTCAGCTTCGCCAGAAAATCGTCAGGCGACAGTTGGGTCGCGTGCGACACGCCGCCCGAACACTCGGTGACACCCTGCCACCAACCCTGCTCGACACCGACATGCAGGACGCCCAACCCCGCCGCCGTCGCAGCCGCCACGGCACCCAGAAGCAGCACACCGCGCGCACCGCGTGTGAACCACACCAGAACGCCGATCAGAATGGCCGCGGCGTGGGGCCAGCGTTGCCAGATGCACATTTCGCACGGCGCATATCCCGCCAGCTGAAATCCGAATGCGCCAAGCAGCAGCGCGGCCGATCCGGCTGCGGCAATCAGCCCAAGGTCACGGCGAGAATTGGTTGTCATCATGCCCATCCGGTTCTGCGGCCAATATGTTGCGCCTGTCGGTTAGGCCTGCGCCCTGGTCTGGGCAAGCCGCAATCTCGTGATCGCTTAGTGCGGCTTCCAGCGGATCAGCCGCCAGAAGTATAGAGCGATGGCCGCGACGACCACCAGCTTGGACACCGGGTCCACATAGCTTTCAACGTGGGTATAATTTTCGTGCAGCACTAACCCCGCCACTGTCAGTAGCGCCGTCCAGATGGCCGAGCCGACGGTCGTGTACGCCAGAAACCGCCAGAAGGGCATCGCGGCCAACCCTGCCGGGATGGAGATCAGCGTCCGGATGGCCGGGATCATCCGCCCGAAAAAGACCGCGGCAGCGCCGTGGCGGGCGAACCAACCGCTGGCGTTGTCGATGTCAGACGGGGACAGGGTCAGGATGCGACCATGGCGCGCCGCAAATCGTTTCAGCCGGGCCTCGCCGATGGCCTGACCGACGAAATACCACACCGTTGTGCCTGCAACTGACCCGACCGTGCCCGCAAGGATAGTCAGCCACAGGTTCATGTCACCACGCCCGGCCAGAAATCCTGCCAGCGGCATGATCAATTCGGACGGGATCGGGGGAAAGACATTTTCCGCGAACATCAACATCATGACGCCGAAGTAGCCCCATGAATCGATTGTCGAAACCACCCAGTCGAACATCGCGTTACCCCCTTGTCCTGCGCGCGTGCTGCAGGCTTGATGGCGGTCTGTCAACAGCTGCCGAAGGATCGGCGGAACATGTGCCGTAAGACGGCAGGGGGATGAACGATGGAATGGCGGGGTCGCCGCGGCAGCGGCAACATCGATGACCGGCGCAGCATGGGCGCGGCCGGGGCAGGGGGCATTGGCCTGGTCGGCACGCTGGTCGTGCTGGCGGTCGGCTATTTTTTCGGCGTGGATATTTCACCCATCGTCAGCTCGGTGGAACAGCAAAGCCAGACCTCTCAGCCCCGAGAACTGACACAGGAAGAGCGTGACAGCGGGGAATTCGTGTCGGTCGTGCTGGCCGATACAGAAGAAGTCTGGACCGACGTGCTGCAGCAGCAGGCTGGCATCACCTATGTCAAACCTCAGCTGGTTCTGTTCAGCGGCGCGGTGCAGTCGGCCTGTGGCGGCGCTTCGGCGGCAATGGGGCCGTTCTACTGCCCGAACGATCAGAAGGTGTATCTGGACACGTCATTCTTTGATCAGATGGCACAGAAGATGGGTGCGGGGGGCGACTTCGCATACGCCTACGTGGTGGCGCATGAAATCGGTCACCACGTCCAGAACCAGTTGGGCATTCTTGAAAAGGTTAACGGTATCCGCCAACGCGCCAGCGAATCCGAATCAAATCAACTGTCCGTCCTGACCGAACTTCAGGCCGATTGCTTTGCCGGGATCTGGGCCAAGCAGGCTTCCGACAAGTTCGGGACGATCAACCAGCAGGACATCGAAGAGGCGCTGAATGCCGCGCGCGCGGTCGGCGATGACACGCTGATGGAAAGCGCGGGTCGCGCCGTTGTGCCCGATTCTTTCACCCACGGCTCGGCCGAGCAGCGTAGTGAGTGGCTGACGCGCGGGATGCAGTCGGGCAATCTGGACAGCTGCAATACGTTCAAGGAGGCGGGGCTTTAATCGGTTACGCACCGACCATCAGGGGCGGGGCGTCACCGGACGCATCCGTTCCTGATGGGCCCATTCCGGAATTAGGCCATAATGATCAAGCGCCCCGATCGCGATGACCAACATGATGACGGCCACAACAATCTTCACCTGTCCCGCCGAGGGCGGGTTCCGAACCCAGCGGGCGGCGCGTACCAGCCAATGCATTGTGATCTCCTGCTGTCTGCCTATAAACCTGCATGACCACCGCCGAGCGAGACAGTGACCAAAAGCTCTGACAGTCGAACCCTGCCTTATACGGCCGATCAGATGTATGATCTGGTGGCCGACATCGAACGATATCCGGAATTTTTGCCGTGGAACAGCGCGGCGCGTGTCCGGTCCCGGACCGAACGTCCCGACGGGTCCGAAGTGGTCGAGGCTGATCTGGTCATCAGCTTCAAGGTTTTCAGGGAGAAGTTCGGCAGCCGCGTGACCCTGATTCCGGCGGAAAAGCGGATCCTGACCGAATATCTGGATGGACCATTCAGTCACCTGCATAGCGAATGGAAATTCGCCGATCTTCCCGAAGGCGGTTGTCGGGTCGATTTCAACGTCGATTTTGAGTTCCGCAATCCGATCCTGCGTGGCGTGATAGGCGTTGTCTTCGGCGAAGCCATGTCGCGCATCATCCGCGCGTTCGAAGATCGGGCCAGAAAGCTTTACGGCGCGGCCTGAACGCGCGCGCTTTCCCACAGCGTGAAATCAGCAGACAGCTCGGTCTGCAGCCGGGTCAGGTTCGCCAGGGACAGGGTTGCATCCCGGTCGGGTGAAACGTTCACACGCTCCAAGACAATCGACCGGCCTAGGCGGGCGGCCATGAACAACGCAGCCTCGTCGATCGCCTCATAGCGGAACAGATGATCCACGGGCGGCTGTCCGGGCGCAGGTTGTAGGAAGTTGGACTGCCGCCCAAGCCGCGCGAATGAGGGGCGATCGTTCGACAGATATGCCTCCACGAATGCGTTGAAGCTGACATCCGCGGTGCTGTTCGGCCGACCATTCTGTTCGGGTCGGGCGCGATAGCGATACCAGCTTTTCAGCCACGACACCGGCTCGCGCATTAGGGCGATGGTTTCGAACGGTTGGGGATGGCTGATGCGCAGAATCGGCGCGACGAGCGTTTGAAACTGGCGCAAATTCAGGTGTTTTAGGGCAGGTGGCCCGGACAGACGAACCGCCGCGTCGATGTTCAGCGCCTGTTCCAGCGCCGTGGTCCCCGTTTTCGGAACCGACAACAGCGCCAGCCGGGCTGTGGGAAAAGCAAGCATCAGACCCCCGCCAAGTGCGCCGGTCGGCCCCAAGACCGACAAGCGCGGTAGGCCCGGAGGGATTTGAACCCCCAACCAAGGCGTTATGAGCGCCCTGCTCTAACCGTTGAGCTACAGGCCCGCCGCGTGATCTGCCTATGCGCGCAGGGTGATCCGGTCAAGCCGCAGGCGTTGCGAAACCTACGGCCAACCGCTATCGGGGTCATGCTTTCAAACCAGTTTTCAGCCGAGGGGCCGGCCATGACCAAGAACAGTTTGACCTATGCCGAAGCCGGTGTGGACATCGACGCGGGCAACGCCCTTGTCGAACGGATCAAACCTGCCGCCGCAGCAACGCGCCGCAGCGGGGTCATGGACGCGCTGGGCGGGTTCGGCGCATTGTTCGACCCGCGCGCAGCCGGCTTTCAGGACCCTGTTTTGGTGGCAGCGACTGACGGCGTGGGCACGAAGCTGCGCATCGCCATCGACACGGGCGAACTGGACGGCGTCGGGATCGACCTGGTCGCAATGTGCGTCAACGATCTGGTCTGCCAAGGGGCAGAGCCCTTGTTCTTTTTGGACTATTTCGCGACCGGCAAGCTGTCGGTCGATGAGGCGGCGCGCGTGATCAACGGCATCGCCGAGGGCTGCCGTCTGTCGGGCTGTGCGTTGATCGGTGGTGAAACGGCCGAGATGCCGGGCATGTATGCCAAGGGCGACTTCGACCTTGCCGGGTTTGCTGTCGGTGCGATGGAACGCGGCACTTCGCTGCCACGTGACGTGGCCGAAGGCGACGTGCTGCTCGGCCTTCATTCGGACGGCGTTCATTCGAACGGCTTTTCGCTGGTCCGCCGTGTGGCGGAACACGCTGGTCTGACGTGGGATGACGCGGCACCGTTTGCGGATGGGACGCTGGGTCAGGCGCTGCTGGTTCCGACGCGGCTTTACGTCAAGCCTGTGCTGGCGGCGATCCGTCAGGGCGGCGTGCATGCCGTGGCCCATATCACTGGTGGCGGCGTCACTGAAAACCTGCCACGCGTGCTACCGAAAGATCTTGGCGCCGACATCGATCTGGGATCGTGGACGCTGCCCCCGGTCTTTGCGTGGCTTTCACAGGCGGGCGGCATATCCGAGACGGAGATGCTGAAGACGTTCAACAGCGGCATCGGTCTGATCATGGCGGTCGCACCCGATCAGGCAGACGCGATTGTTGGGACACTGACTGATGCAGGCGAAACGGTGGCCCGGCTTGGCACCGTCACTGCGGGTGAAGGGATTCGCTATTCCGGCGCACTGGATTGAAACGCGTCGCCATTCTGATATCGGGCGGCGGGTCGAACATGGTGAGGCTGGTCGAGTCGATGACCGGCGACCATCCGGCCCGTGCCGTGCTGGTTGCGTCGAACGATCCTGCGGCTGGCGGACTGATCCGCGCAGCGGAACTGGGGGTGCCGACCGCCGCCGTCGATCATCGCCCCTTCAAGGGTGATCGCGCGGCATTCGAGGCTGCACTGCTGGCCCCGATCCTTGAGGTTGAGCCTGATATCGTTTGTCTCGCCGGTTTTATGCGCATTCTGACACCGGATTTCGTCCGTCGGTTCGATGGGAGGATGCTGAATATTCATCCTTCGCTGTTGCCGAAGTATCCCGGACTGCACACCCATGCCCGCGCGATCGAGGCGCGCGACGCCGAGGCGGGGGCGACAGTTCATCTGGTCACCCCGGTTCTGGATGACGGCCCTATTCTGGGACAGGCGCGCGTGCCGGTTCTGGCCAGTGACGACCCGGACAGTCTGGCTGCGCGTGTGTTGGTGCAGGAACACCAGCTTTATCAGGCAGTCCTGCGAAACTTTGCGTCCGGCGATCGGACGCCTGTGCAGCTTTAGCTCCGTCCCGCCTATTTTTCCGGGACCAGTCCCCGCGGCGCAAACCGCAGCACCAGCAGCAAGACAGCGCCCATCGCGACGAACCGCATATGCGGCGCGCCGTCGATCAGACGGTCCCGCAAGGCGCCCGCGGGCATCGGCGCCGTTAGCATGCCGATCAACGCCGGGCCCCACACCTCGGCCTTGATCCACAGGAACCAGATCAGGATGGCGCCCAGTACTGCGCCCCAGTTGTTGCCGGACCCGCCGACGATCACCATGACCCAGATCAGAAACGTATAGCGCAGCGGGTTGTAGCCGCCTGGGTTCAGAAGACCGTCCTGCGTCACCATCATCGCACCCGCGAGGCCAATCACCGCCGCGCCCAAAACGAACACCTGCAGGTGCCGGGCGGTGACGTTCTTGCCCATCGCCTCGGCCGCGGTTTCGTTGTCGCGAATGGCGCGCATCATGCGGCCCCAAGGCGATTTCAGAGACAGCTCGGACAGGGCCACCACCAGCCCCAGCACGATCAGGAAAATCGCGGCATAGCACAGCTTGACCCAGATGCCCGATCCGGTTGCCGCATCCATCCCCCAGCTGGCCGCGCGCGCGACAAAGTCTGGGTCAGCCTGCAGGTTCACCTCATAGGGGACGGGGCGGGGAATGCCGGTCATGTTGAGAACGCCGCGTGCAAGCCAGCCTTCGTTCTTCAGCACGGCCACGATGATCTCACCGATCCCCAGCGTGGCGATGGCGAGGTAATCGGACCGAAGCCCCAGCGCCACCTTGCCGACGCACCATGCCGCCGCCGCAGCCATCAGCGCGCCCACCGGCCAGCTGAGGACGACGGGCAGGCCAAGGCCGCCGATATTGCCGAACTTGGCGGGGTTGTTCGCCTCGATCGCCGCAACGGCAGGGTCGAACAGCTGTCGGAACACGACGAAGCCCACGACGATGATCGCCAGCGCGACCCAGAACTTCCACCGGGCAGCCACGCGGCGCGCCGCATAGGTCGCCAGCACCAGCGTCAAGATGCCCACCAGCAGCGCAAAGACCACGCGCCAGCCTCCGGCCGCCCAAGCGCCATCGACCGGCTGGGTTGAAATCAGGACCGGGGCCAAGCCACCCAGCGCCAGAAAGCCCACGACGCCTGTGTTGAAAAGCCCGGCATAGCCCCAGGTGATATTCACACCCAACGCCATGATCGCCGACAAAAGCCCCATGTTCAGGATCACGAGCGCCGAGTTCCAGGAGCCCGAGAACATTGCATTCTGAACCGTGCCTTCCAGCACGAACAGGAGCGCGATCACCGCAAAAAGGGCCGGTGCGCGCCAGCTTGCGGCGCTGTCAGCCTGACGTTTTCCTGCCATCGGAGGACCCTTTCCTTATACCGACCGACCGCGGAACAACCCTGTCGGGCGGAACAGCAGAACGACGATCAGAATGACGAAGCTGACGGCGAATTTGTATTCGGTCGAGAGAAGCTGCAGCAGACCAGTCGGCTCAAACCCCAAATAGGTCGCCACTTTCTTCCATGGGTAAGTCACCGCGACCTCGGAAAAAGCGATGATGAAACCGCCCGCGACCGCGCCCATCGGGCTGCCCAGACCACCGACAATCGCGGCAGCGAAAATCGGCAGAAGGATTTGGAAGTAGTTGAACGCCTTGAAGGACTTATCGAGACCGTAGAGCGTGCCCGCCAAAACGGCGAGCGTGATCGCGATGATCCATGTCAGCCGCACGACGCTTTCCGGATCGATCCCCGACAGCAGCGCCAGATCCTCGTTGTCCGAATAGGCCCGCATCGCCTTGCCCGAGCGTGTCTTGTTCAAAAACCAGAAAAGCCACGCGCAGGCGACGAACGTCACGACCAATGTGATGACCTGGCTGAGACGCAGCGCCAGCCCCTCGGTCAGGCCCGACCATTCGCGGAACTGTGCCACGGTCACCAGAAACCGCGCGCCGTCGGCGAACTGGATCTCGTTCACGCCGATCAGCAGCCGGGTCAGGCCGTTCATGACGAACATCACGCCGACGGACGCCATGACGACGACAATCGGGTCGGCCTTGATCCGCCGGTAATGGCGATAAACGACCCTGTCGGTCAGCAGGGCGAACAGCGCCGTCAAAGCGATGCCGAAGGGCAGGGCCAGCAACGCCGTGGGCAGCGGCCCCAGACTGATGCCCATCGACTGAATCAGCCAGGTGATCAGAATGACGATGCCCGTTCCGAAAGCCATCGTATCGCCGTGGGCAAAGTTCGAAAACCGCAGGATGCCGTAGATCAGCGTGACGCCCAACGCCCCCAGCGCCAACTGCGCGCCATAGGCTGCGGCCGGCACCACCACAAAGTTCAGAATGGCCACGAGGGCGTTCAGGATATCCATGTCGAGCCCTTGTCCTTAACCGCCCAGGAAGGTGCGTCGCACCAACGGGTCAGCCAGCAGTTCGGCCCCGGTGCCGGTATAGGCGTTTGCGCCCTGCACCAGAACATAGCCGATATCTGCGATTTCCAGCGCCTGCCGCGCATTCTGTTCGACCATCAGGATCGAGATGCCCGTCCGCGCAATTTCGATGATGCGGTCGAACAGCTCATCCATGACGATCGGCGACACCCCGGCGGTTGGTTCGTCCAGCATCAGCAGCTTGGGCTGCGTCATCAGCGCGCGGCCGACCGCGACCTGCTGCCGCTGACCGCCCGAAAGCTCACCCGCGTTCTGACGGCGCTTGGCGGCGACGGCCGGAAACAGGTCATAGACCTGCGCCATCGTCTGCCGGAAGTCGTCGTTGCGGATATAGGCGCCCATCTCGAGGTTTTCCTCGACCGTCATCGACGGAAAGACGTTGGCGACCTGCGGGACGAACCCCATCCCCGCCTTGACGCGGTCCTGCGGGTTCAGCGCGGTAATGTCCTGGCCGTCCAGGCGCACGCTGCCTTCGCGCAGGTCCAGCATGCCGAAGATGGCCTTCATCGCGGTCGATTTGCCCGCACCGTTGGGGCCAACGATGACGCCGATCTGGCCCTTTTCGACGGCCAGCGTGCAACCGTTCAAAATGTCGGCCTTGCCGTAACCGCCGCGCATGTCCTGCCCGATCAGGAACGGGTCACCCGCATGTCCGGGACCGGTCATGCCGGACCGACGCGTGCCGTCAACCGTGCCTCGACCCTTTGGATTGACGACAGACAGGTCGTTCTTGCCCCGGTTGCCGAAGCCTTTGGCATCATCCGTCATGCGCCGACCATGTCCTTGTTCTTCAGGCCGCGGCCCAGATACGCCTCGATCACAGCTTCATTTTCCATGATGCTCGCGGCGGGCCCTTCGGCCAGAACCTTGCCCTCGGCCATGACGATGACGGGGTCACACAGCTTGCCGATGAAATCCATGTCGTGTTCGATCACGCAGAATGTATAGCCGCGTTCACGGTTGAGCCTCACGATCGCATCGCCGATCGTGCCCAGAAGCGAGCGGTTCACGCCGGCGCCGACCTCATCCAGAAAGACGATCTTGGCATCGACCATCATGGTGCGACCCAATTCCAACAGCTTCTTCTGACCACCGGACAGGTTCCCCGCCTTTTCGTCCGCGACGTGAGAGATCGTGAGAAATTCCAGAACCTCGTCAGCCTTGGCCCGCAAGGTGTGTTCCTCGCTGCGGATCCGCCCGCGAGAGAACCACGTGCTCCAGATCGCTTCGCCGGTCTGGGCGGGCGGGACCATCATCAGGTTTTCCCGCACCGTCATCGACCCGAACTCGTGCGCCATCTGGAACGTGCGCAGCAGGCCCTTGTGGAACAATTCGTGCGGTGCAAGTCCGGTGATGTCTTCGCCGTCCATGACGACGCGACCGGATGTGGGTGGAAGAACCCCGGCGATCACATTGAAAAGCGTAGA
The DNA here is from genome assembly GCA_003240735.1 of Paracoccus denitrificans. Classification (GTDB taxonomy): domain Bacteria; phylum Pseudomonadota; class Alphaproteobacteria; order Rhodobacterales; family Rhodobacteraceae; genus Paracoccus; species Paracoccus denitrificans_A. The sequence goes on from QFNE01000010.1 coordinate 23,995, forward strand.
TTTTCCCGCGCCGTTCGGTCCGATCAGCCCGGTGATGGAGCCGGTTGCGATGCGCAGGCTCGCCCCGTCGACGGCACGAAAGCCGCCAAAGTGACGGTGCAGGTCAAAGACTTCGATCATTCATCACTCATGTTCGGCGAATGCAAGTTGGTCAAGCAGGTTGGTCCTGCAGGCGACCTGACCCGACGTCAGCGCATGTCAGCAGATTGAACGCCGGGCGGCCGCAAGGGCCGCCCGACAGATCCGATCAGCGCATCTTGACGACGTTCAGCTTGCCGTCCTTGATTTCGACTTCGCGGTACTGACCCGCGCTTTCGCCCGGCTCGACCAACTCGACGGCAGTTGCACCGACATAGTCGATGTCGGTCCCGGCCGCCAAAAGCTCCAGGCCTTTGGCCAGCTCACCCGGCAGAATCGGCTCACCCGGACCGTTCGCGACGTCGAAGATCTTGTCCTTGTAGACCTTGGGATCGGACGACTTGGCCGCTTCCATCGCCAGCAGGATCAGCGCTGCTGCGTCATAGGATTCGCCAGCGTACTGGTCAGACCCGTCGATGCCGTTCGTCTTGGCGATTTCCATGAACTTGTCCTTGCCTTCACCTTCCGAGGAGGGCGACTGGCCGAACGAGCCGTCGATTTCCGAGCCGAACTTGGTTTCCAGCGCGTTGGTCACCATGCCGTCGGGCAGGATGAACTTGCTGAATGCGCCGGTATCCAGCGCCGCACGCATGATGCCCGAACCGCCCTGGTCGACGTAACCGGCCACGACCAGCGCATCGCCGCCAGCGGCTGAAAGCGCAGCGACCTCGGCCGAATAGTCGGCCTTGCCGTCGTCATGTGCGGAAATCGTGGTCACCTGACCGCCCTTGGCTTCGTACGCCGCCTTGAACGCTTCGGCGAGACCCTTGCCATAGTCGTTGTTGGTGTAGGTGATCGCGACGGATTTCACGCCACGCTCCAGCGCCAGATCGGCCATGACTTCACCCTGACGCGCGTCCGAGGGCGAGGTGCGGAAGAAGAAGCCGTTGTCGGTGATGTCGGTCAACGCAGGCGAGGTCGCGGACGGCGAAATCATCACCATGCCGTTCGGCACCGCGACCTTTTCGACGCTGGCGATGGTTTCGCCCGAACACATTCCGCCGACGATGCCATTCACCTTGTCCGAGGTGATCAGACGCTCGACCGCGGCAACGGATGCGGCCGCGTCGATACAGGTGTTGTCGACCACGACGGTTTCAACCTTGGAGCCACCCAGGAACTTGCCGGAATCGCTGACTTCCTTGGCTGCGATTTCAGCGCCCTTGACCATCGACGGGGCCATCGATTCCAGCGGGCCGGTCAAACCCATCGAAATGCCCAGTTTAACGTCTTCGGCATGCGCCATGCCGGCCAGAAGCGCGATGCTGGCGGCGGCGGTCATCAATTTTTTCATTTCTTTCTCCCTGTGGACTTTGTCCTTGCCAAAGACACTATTGGCGACGTTCGCAAAAGAAAAGCGTCATGACGCCACGGGCAGCGCACGCTGGTCGGGCGTCGCGCGGCTGCGAAAGGGCGTTGTGCCGAACTGGGCGCGGTAGCATTTCGAAAAATGCGATGTGCCGGTGAAACCGCAGGCCAGCGCGACTTCCATCACTGGCATCTCGGTCTGCGCCAGAAGGTTCCGGGCGCGAAAAAGTCGGCATTCCATATAATACTGCTTCGGCGTCCGTTGCAGATAGCGTGCAAACAGCCGCTCGAGCTGGCGCATGGACATGCCCGCCTCGGTCGCGAGCTTGGCGGGACTGATCGGGTCTTCCAGATTGGCCTCCATCCGCGCGATGACGGACGACAGGCGCGGGTGCCGCACTCCGATGCGCGACGGAATCGAGATCCGCTGCGCCTCACCCTCGGTTCGGGGGGCGGTGTGGATCAACTGGTCGGCGACGCTTGCCGCAAGTTCGGGCCCGTGGTCCCGCGCGATCAGGCGCAGCATCAGATCGGCCGAGGCCATGCCCCCAGCGGCGGTCAGGCGGTTTCCGTCGTCGACAAAGACCGAGCGGTACAGAACGACATCCGGAAACTCTTCGATCATCGCATCGTGGTTTTCCCAGTGGATGGCGGCGCGGCGACCGTCCAGAAGGCCGGCCTTGGCCAGAACCCATGCGCCCGTGCAAAGCCCGCCGACCTTCGCGCCCTGACGCGCGGCACGACGGACGAAGTTCAGGACCGGACGGGTCGCTGCGCGTTTCACATCGATCCCGCCGCACACGATCACCGTGTCGTCTTTGCCGATGTCGACATCCAGACCTGCACTGGCGGCCACCGGCGCGCCGTTTGAACAGGCCACCTCGCCGGGATGTTCGGCAACAAGCGTCCATGCATAAAGCGGTTTTGCCGCGACGCGGTTTGCCAGCCGAAGCGGCTCGATCGCCGCGGCAAACGACATCATCGTAAACCGGTCCAGCAACAGAAACATGAACCGCCGCGTCTGGCGATCTGGACGCAAGGGAATGGGGGACGGCTGATCGGGCATTTTACCTTGGGTCGAACCTGGGCAAAGGGGCGATGATGGGAACGTCATATAGCGCATTCAGCTCAGCAGGGAATGGCCATATGAGCAAGGCCGGAGCGGGTTCCCCTTGGGCTTCGCAACGCCTATAAATGCTCTATTCTTCGACGGAGCATCAGATGACGGACGGCAGCACCACTTCCCCGACCACGGCAACCGCCGCATGGGACAAGCGCGCCTGGCGCACCAAGCCCCGGATTCAGATGCCCGAGTATACCGACGCGGCGGCGCTTTCCGCGACCGAGGCCGAGCTGTCGCGTTTCCCCTTGCTGATCTTTGCCGGCGAAGCCCGCCGGCTGAAGGCGCAGTTGGCGAACGTGGGCCAGGGCAAGGCATTCCTGCTGCAAGGCGGCGACTGTGCTGAAAGCTTTGCCCAGTTTTCTGCCGACAACATCCGCGACACGTTTCGGGTGATCCTGCAGATGGCGGTCGTGCTGACATGGGGCGCGCAGATGCCGGTGGTGAAGGTCGGCCGGATGGCCGGTCAGTTCGCCAAGCCGCGCAGCGCGCCGACCGAGGTTGTGGGTGACGTGGAACTGCCCAGCTATCGCGGCGATATCATCAACGGGTTTGACTTCACGCCCGAGGCGCGGGTGCCCGATCCGGGTCGGATGCTGCGTGGCTACACTCAGGCGGCCGCGACGCTGAACCTTCTGCGCGCATTTTCAACCGGCGGTTACGCCGACATGCACCGCGTCCAAAGCTGGATCAACGACTTCACCGGCGGCGAAGAGGCCGCACGGTACCGCGAGGTGGCGGATCGCATCAATGACGCCATGGCCTTCATGGCGGCGGCGGGCGTGACTGCTGAAACGGCGCATGATCTGGGGCAGGTGGACTTCTACACCAGCCACGAGGCGCTTTTGCTGGAATACGAAGAGGCACTGGCCCGCGTGGAAACCGCGACCGGTCAAACCGTTGCCGGATCGGGCCACATGCTGTGGATCGGCGACCGCACCCGTCAGGTCGATGGCGCGCATGTCGAATTCCTGCGTGGCGTTCAGAACCCCCTGGGGCTGAAATGCGGCCCTTCGATCACGGTCGATGACCTGAAACGCCTGATGGAGCGTTTGAACCCTGAGAATGAGGCCGGTCGTCTGACGCTTATCGCACGCTTTGGCGCGGGCAGCGTAGGTGACCACCTGCCGCGCCTGATCCGCGCGGTCGAGGAAGAGGGCGCGAACGTCGTCTGGTCGTGCGACCCGATGCACGGCAACACGATCAAGTCCGCGTCGGGTTACAAGACCCGTCCGTTCGAATCGGTCCTGCGCGAAGTGCGCGAGTTCTTTGAGGTTCATGCCGCCGAAGGTTCGATCCCCGGCGGTGTGCACTTCGAGATGACGGGGCAAGACGTGACCGAATGCACAGGCGGCGTCCGGGCCGTCACTGACGAGGATCTGTCGAGCCGGTATCACACCGCCTGCGACCCGCGCCTGAATGCCAGCCAGTCGCTGGAACTGGCGTTCCTTGTCGCAGAAGAGCTGCGCCACCGTCGGACCGGCCCCGTGGTCGCGGCCCGCAATTTGGCGGCGACAGCCGGTTAATCGCCGTCACGGGTGATCAGGCGAAACGCCGCCCGCCGCTCCTCTGGGGTGGCGGGCGGTTCGCGTTTTGGAACGCGTGACGGGGGGGCAAAGTCATCACTTGGGGGACGAAGGAAGGGGCGCCACGGCTCTGCCCCTTCGGCAAGGGCATGGTCGGATGGTCGCGGCTCCATCACCCGGGCGCCGGGGATGACGGGCGTCAGGTCTACCTTGTCGATGATGAAGCGCCGTGGCGCGCGGCCGATATCGCCCGATGCGGCGACGCAGCCGAGTGCGCGGCTGATGTCGCCCAAATCGGACTGAAGGGGCAACAGCAGCAGCTTCGCGTTCAGCGGGGCGCGGGCAAATCCGGCGGGCGAGGACAGCGACAGCTGTGCCACCTGCGGCGCGCGAAATACCGTTTCCAGTATGTCGGACAGGCGACCTCGATCACCCGCCTCGATCAGCGAACACAGGGGCATGCCACGCACCTCCATCCCCATCAGGTCCAGAAGATGCCGGCCTGCCAGTCGAAACCGCCCAGCACCGGGGGCCACGCGTTCAAGGATGAAGGCAAAGTCCAGTGCCTGATTTATCCCTCGCGGCTCGACATCGGCGCGTCGCGGAACGGCGCGGCCTTGGCAAAGACTGCGCCAATAGTCTTGCAGACCCTGTGCGATGCCGATCGGATCGACGGTCGCGAAATCCGCAAGCGCGACCACATCCGCGCCCGTCCGTTCCGAAGGCGGATGCAAGGTGTCGTTGCCGAAGTCTTTTCCGTCGTCGTCCATCACCAAGGGCCGGTTCGGATATGTCTCGCCACGCGCGGCGTTTCGCAGGTTTAGCGGCTTGCCGTCTGACGTTCACCAGAATTCCGCGTGCTTGGTTAAACCCTGACGAGTGCTTGCCCAAATCAGCCGACTGGTCCATCACGTCGCCAAACCGACGACAACAGACGACCACGGAGCGTATCTCGCATGGAAAGAAGCGGCCTGCTGGTGATCCTGTCATCGCCCTCGGGTGCCGGAAAATCGACGCTGGCACGGCGGTTGATGGCGTGGGACCCGACGCTGGCCTTTTCAGTGTCCGCCACCACCCGGGCGCCGCGTGAAGGCGAGGTCGAGGGGCAGCACTACTACTTCACCGACCGGCAGGGATTTCTGGATCTGGTCGAAAAAGATCAGATGCTGGAACATGCCGAAGTCTTCGGCAACCTCTACGGTTCACCCCGCCAGCCGGTCGAGGCGGCGATGTTGGCGGGGCGGGACACGCTTTTCGACGTGGACTGGCAGGGCGGACAGCAGATCCGCAACTCACCCTTGGGCCAGCAGGTCGTTTCGATCTTCATCCTTCCCCCTTCGTTGCCAGAACTTGAGCGCCGTCTGATCAGCCGTGGGCAGGACGCGCCTGACGTGATCGCGCGGCGCATGGACAAAAGCCGGGATGAGATCAGCCATTGGGCGGAATACGACTATGTCCTGATCAACGACGATCTGGATGACACGTTGGCGCGTCTGAAATCCATCCTGACGGCAGAACGGCTTCGTCGCGAACGGTGCACGTCGCTCGGGCCGTTCGTGCGTCGGCTGATGGACGACGCGACGTGATCTGGGAACTGGACGGAACAGCGCCCTTTCTTGGCGACGGCGTCTGGATCGCGCCCGATGCGCAGGTCATGGGGCGCGTCGAACTGGCGGACGGCGTCAGCGTCTGGTGGGGCGCAGTCCTGCGCGGCGACAACGACGTCATCCGCGTCGGGCGCGGGTCGAACATTCAGGATCGATGTGTCCTGCACACCGACGCGGGCCTGACCCTGCAGATTGGTGCGGACGTCACGGTGGGACACGGCGCCATCGTTCATGGCTGCACAATCGGCGACGGCGCACTGATCGGGATGGGGGCCGTGATCCTGAACCGTGCAGTCATCGGGGCAGGCGCGCTGATTGCCGCCGGGGCGCTGATCCCCGAAGGGAAAGAGATACCCGCAGGCGCCCTTGTCATGGGCAACCCCGGTCGAGTTGTCCGGATGCTGGACCCTGATGCTCAGGCAGGGCTGCGGCTGACCGCCGCGAAGTATCAGCAGAACGCCGCGCGGTTCGCGCGCGGCCTGAAGCCGGTGGAGTAGACCATGCCCGCAGATCAGCTACGCCAGTTCGTCGATGCGATCCCGATTGCAGCCCTGATCGTTGATCGCACGTCCCGGATCGTCGCCGCCAACGCCGCGGCGACCAGCCTGTTCGGCGAAGGGCTTAGCAACCGGCCTTTCGTCACCGCCGTGCGCCATTCGTCGGTGAACAGGGCGCTTGATTGGGTGCTGGCGCCTGGCAGCAAGACTTCGCCGCCACCTGACCCCAGCCTGCCGCCGCCATCGGACGGGGGGCAGCGGCTGAAGGCGGTTCTGTCCGTGCACGGGCAGGACCGGGCCTGCGTGATCAGCGTGGCGCCGCTAGATCTGAAAGGCGGGACCGGTGCGGCAGTCGTGATCGAGGATTCGGCTGGCGTCGATCAGGCAGAACAGATGCGGCGCGACTTTGTGGCCAATGTTAGTCACGAACTACGTACGCCGCTGACGGCGCTGATGGGCTTCATCGAGACGCTGCGCGGACCCGCGCGCAACGATGAAAAGGCGCGCGACCGATTTCTGGACATCATGCAGGCCGAGGCGAACCGCATGAACCGGCTGGTCGCGGACCTTCTGTCGCTGTCCCGCGTCGAAAGCGACGAACGTCGCCGGCCGATGGAAAACGTCGATTTGTCCGGCCTGATCCGATCAGTCGCGCAGACGCTCGCGCCCGCGGCCACTCGCGCCGGGGTCGAGATCGAGATGGAGGGGGTCAATCGTCCCGTCCCGCTGCCGGGGGACGGCGATCAGATCATGCAGGTGATCCAGAACCTGATGGAGAACAGTGTCAAATACGGCGCCTCTGGCGGCCGGGTCCGGGTGGTCCTGTCGCATGTCGCCCATGAACCGGTGCTGCGGGGTCCCGGCTGGTCGGTTCAGGTCGAGGATTTCGGCGACGGCATTGACGAATTGCATCTGCCACGTCTGACGGAACGGTTTTACCGCGTGGACAAGCACCGGTCGCGCGAAAAGGGCGGAACGGGTTTGGGGCTGGCCATCGTCAAGCACATCGTCAACCGCCATCGCGGGCGGTTGAAGATTGAAAGCACGCTCGGGCAGGGAAGCCGGTTCACGGTGATCCTGCCAGAACGGCAGGACCGGCGTTGACGGAAAATGCGGGACCGGGGCCAGCCCCGGACCCCGGGATATTTGCGTGACGAAGAGCTTAGCCGCCTTGCACCGCGCGTTCGAAGGCCGAGCGGTAGAGGGCCGAAAGCTCGCTCAGATCGGCGCGGTCACCACCGAGTGAGACCTGCGCCCCACCGAACTGTCCAACCCGGCTGACCGGGATATCGCTGGACATCAGGGCGGATGCGTCTTCTGGCGAACAGGCGATCAGGTAACGGGCTTGATCCTCACCAAACAGCTGAGCGGTATCGTTGCTGTCGATGGTGACGCCGACACCCGCAGCCTCGGCCAGTTCGAAGGCCGCAAGGGCAAGGCCGCCGTCTGACAGGTCTGTGCAGGCGTGAATCCGGGCGCGGTTCGCGAGAATGAAGTCGCCGTTCGCCTTTTCTGCGGTCAGGTCGACGGGTGGGGCATCGCCCGCCTCAATCCCGAAGACGAGCCAGGCGAGAGCCGATTGACCAAGATGTCCTCGTGTTTCACCGACCACAAGCGCCACGTCACCCGGTTTTGGGAGGCCTGCGATCAAGTCACGGTCCAGATCCTTCAGCAATCCGACCGCGCCGATGGTGGGCGTCGGCAGGATCGGCTGGCCGTCGGTTTCATTGTAAAGCGACACGTTCCCCGACACGATCGGGAAGTCGAGCGCGCGGCACGCCTCGCCGATGCCTTTGATCGCGCCGACAAGCTGGCCCATGATCTCGGGCTTTTCGGGGTTGCCGAAGTTCAGGTTGTCGGTTGTGGCCAGCGGCGTGGCACCGACTGCAATGAGGTTGCGATAGGCTTCGGCGACCGCCTGCTTGCCGCCTTCGAACGGGTTGGCACGCACATAGCGGGGTGTGACGTCGCTGGTGAACGCCAGAGCCTTGTCCGTTCCGTGAACCCGGACGACCCCGGCACCAAGACCCGGCCGCCGAACCGTGTCGGCGCCAACCTGCGTGTCGTACTGTTCCCACACCCAAGATTTGCGGGCGTGGTTCGGGTTGCCGATCAGACCCCGCAGTGCGGCAATGGGTGCGATCTCAGGCAGGCTGTCCAGCCCGTCGGCTGCCGGCGTTTCCACCCACGGGCGGTCATATTCCGGCGCGCTGGATGACAGTTTCGACAGCGGCAGATCGGCCTTGACCTCATTGCCCAGCATGATCAGGAAACGGTCTTCCGGGATCGTTTCGCCGACGATGGCGAAGTCGAGATCCCATTTTTCAAAAATCGCGCGGGCCTCTGCCTCTTTTTCGGGCTTGAGGACCATGAGCATGCGTTCCTGACTTTCGGACAGCATCATCTCATACGCGGTCATCGCGGTTTCACGGACGGGCACGCGGTCAAGGTCAAGGCGGATGCCAAGGCCGCCCTTGTCGCCCATCTCGACTGCCGAGCAGGTCAGGCCAGCGGCGCCCATGTCCTGAATGGAAATCACGCTGTCGGTGGCCATCAGTTCCAGACACGCCTCGAGCAGGCATTTTTCGGTGAAGGGGTCGCCGACCTGAACGGTGGGGCGTTTCTCTTCGATCGTGTCGTCGAATTCGGCGCTGGCCATGGTGGCACCGCCAACGCCGTCGCGGCCGGTCTTGGCACCCAGATAGACGACGGGCATGCCCACGCCCGAGGCCGCCGAATAAAAGATGCGATCGGCATCCGCCAAGCCTGCGGCGAAGGCGTTGACCAGACAGTTGCCGTTATAGCTGGGGTGAAAGCGGACTTCGCCACCGACGTTCGGGACACCGAACGCGTTGCCATAGGCGCCGATGCCTTCGACGACGCCCTTGACCAGATGCACGGTCTTGGGGTGCGAGAGTTCGCCGAACGACAGGGCGTTCATGGCGGCAATTGGGCGCGCGCCCATGGTGAAGACGTCACGCAGAATGCCACCCACACCGGTCGCCGCGCCCTGATGGGGTTCGATGTAGCTGGGGTGGTTGTGGCTTTCCATCTTGAAGACGACGGCCTGACCGTCGCCGATGTCGACCACACCTGCGTTTTCGCCCGGCCCGCAGATGACCTGCGTCCCTTCTGTATGAAGCGTGCGAAGCCATTTCTTGGACGACTTGTAGGAACAGTGTTCGTTCCACATCGCCGAAAAGATGCCCAGCTCGGTGAAGCTCGGCTCGCGGCCGATAATGTCGAGGATGCGCTGATACTCGTCGGGCTTGAGCCCGTGTGCGGCAATCACGTCCTGGGTGATGGTCGGTTCGGTCATCTGCGCCCCCTGATCTGGATGGCGCGCTGATACGTCCTTGCGCCGCCGGGGAAAAGCCTTTGCCCAACATCAACGGTTCGGCAGCGCAAAAAAAAGCCGGGCATAAAGCCCGGCCCAAGTCCAACAGGGAGGTGAAGATGATGCGAGTTGCCTCAAACATCGCCTTCGAGGGTCGAAATATGGGCAGGGTGGAAACTAGGCAAGGGCGCTGGGACGATTTCACCGGCATGACTGCAATGCAGCAACAGCATGGCTGGCGTGGGATCATGCAGGCTCTGCTATTTTCCCGTATCAGTTGCGTCGAAAGGTCGCCGCAGGCCCTGGATTTCTTCCAGCACGAAATCCCGGAACGCCATCACCCGACGTGAGCCACGAAGTTCTTCAGGGAATGCCAGAAAAACGGGCACCTCGTTGGACTCGACCTGCGGCAGGACGCGGACAAGATGGGGGAAGTCGTGGGTCAGGTAATCCGGCAGGATGCCGATGCCGACGTGGTTCAGCACGCCTTGCAAGACGCCAAAGTAATTGTTCACCAACAGTGTCGACGCGATGGAGTAGGACAGCAACATCTGCGACAGCGCGGCGCCCGACGCGACCTGCGGCGTCTGCGGGGCCTGACAGATCAGGCGATGGGGCGCCATGTCCGACATCTCGGCCGGCTCACCCGCCATGTCCAGATACTCGCGCGAGGCATAAAGGCGCATCCGGATGTTCAACAGACGGCGTCGGATCAGGTCGGCCTGGCTCGGCTCCTTCATCCGGATCGCGACGTCGGCTTCTCGCATGGGAAGGTCGAGGACGCGTTCTTCCAGCATCAGGTCGATTTTCAGGTCCGGGTAGCGGGCGTAGAGCTTTGCCAGACGCGGCACGAGCCACAGCGTGCCGAAACCGGTCGTGGTGGTCACGCGCAGTTCGCCGAAGACGTGCTCTTCGCTGTCCTTGATCCGCGCGGCCGTGGTGTCCAGCTTGCGCGACATCGACCGTGTCGCCTCGAACAGCATTTCGCCCTGTTCTGTCAGGATCAGACCGCGTGCGTGCCGATGGAACAGTGTCGTTCCCAGCGTCTCTTCCAGCGCGCGCACCTGACGGCTGACCGCCGATTGCGACAGGTGCAGCGCATCACCTGCATGGGTCAGGCTGCCCGCATCCGCGACCGCGTGAAATATGCGCAGCTTGTCCCAATCCATTTTCGTCACCTCTGCTATGCAGCACACGCATAATACATCGTGAACGACGAGCAACAGAAAATACTTTATCGGTCATAAATACTGACCTATAGTGATGGGATGGGCCATCCAGCTTTGGGAGGAGCAAGATGAGCGTCCAGGATATTTCCCTGACCGATCGCTTTGATCTGACAAAGCGTCATGTGCTGTTGAACGGCACGCAAGCCTTGGTGCGCGTGATGCTGATGCAGGCCGCGCGCGACAAGGCGGCAGGACTGCACACTGCGGGTTTCTGTACCGGATACCGTGGCAGCCCGCTGGGCGGCGTCGATCTGCAGATGATGAAATCGAAAAAGCTGCTGACCGCGTCTGACGTGCTGTTTCAGCCGGGCCTAAACGAGGATCTGGCGGCCACCGCCATCTGGGGCAGCCAGCAAGCTGAGCTGCGCGGCGAAGGCAAGTACGACGGCGTCTTTGCGCTGTGGTACGGCAAAGGGCCCGGCGTCGACCGCACCGGAGACGTCATGCGGCATGCCAACATGGCCGGTTCGTCGCCCATGGGTGGTGTCGTCATGGCGATGGGGGACGACCATACGGGCGAAAGTTCGACAGTGCTGCACCAGTCGGATTGGGCGATGGTCGACGCCTATATTCCCGTCCTGTCGCCCGCCGGTGTGCAGGAAATCATGGATTACGGTCTTTATGGCTGGGCGCTGAGCCGTTTTGCCGGGGTTTGGACCGGGCTGAAGACGATGAAGGACACGGTCGAGGCGACGAGCGTTGTCGACGGCAACCCGTTCCGGCTGAGTTTCGTGACGCCGACCGACTTTGTGATGCCCGACGGCGGGCTGAGCATCCGTCTGGGCGACACGCCTGTGGCGCAAGAAGCGCGCATGATCGATCACAAGCGGTTCGCGGCCGAAGCGTTCGCGCGGGCCAACCGCATCGACCGCAAGGTCTGGGGCAGGGCGGATGCCAAGATCGGCATTTGCGCCGCCGGCAAAAACTGGCTGGACGTTGTCCACGCGCTGTCACTGCTGGGCATCGACGAGGCCGAGGCGGAACGGCTTGGCATCACCACCTACAAGATCGGCCAGACCTGGCCGATGGACATGCGATCATTCCAGGAATGGTCGGAAAAGCTGGATCTGGTCATCGTCGTCGAAGAAAAGCGCAAGCTGATCGAGGTGCAGGTCAAGGAAGCGATCTTCGACAACCGCCACGGTCGCCGCGTGATCGGCTGGAAGCACGACCGCACCCACGAAGAGGTGTTTCCGACGCGCTATGCGCTCGACCCCGTGATGATCGCGCAGAAGCTGGGCGGTATCTTCATCGAGGAAGGACGCCGGACGGACAGGCTGGACGCCGCCCTGTCACGCATCGCCGAAACGCGCCGCGCGGATAACGCCCCCGAAATCGCCGTCCGGACGCCGTGGTTCTGTTCGGGCTGCCCGCACAACAGTTCGACCAAGGTGCCGCAGGGCAGCCGCGCCTATAGCGGGATCGGCTGTCATTACATGGTCCAGTGGATGGACCGTGAAACGACCGGCTTTACCCAGATGGGCGGCGAAGGCGCCAACTGGGTCGGCGAGGCGCCGTTTTCCAAGCGCCCCCATGTTTTTCAGAACCTGGGCGACGGCACCTATAACCACTCCGGCTCGCTTGCGATACGTGCGGCAAAGGCTGCGGGCACGAACATCACCTACAAGATCCTGTTCAACGATGCGGTCGCGATGACTGGCGGCCAACCGAACGAAGGCGACCTGACCGCGCCCCAGATTGCGCGCGAATTGCAGGCGATGGGGGTGCCCACGGTCGTTGTCTATGACGAAAAGGAAGGAGTCGATCCCAGCTGGTTCCCGGACGGTTTGCGGTTCGAAGAGCGTGGCAGCCTGATGGCGGTGCAGCGCGAATTGTCCGAACGACCGGGGGTCACCGCGATCCTGTACATCCAGACCTGCGCCGCGGAAAAGCGCCGTCGCCGCAAGAAGGGCGCGTTTCCGGACCCCGACAAGCGTGTATTCATCAACACGGATGTCTGTGAAGGCTGTGGTGACTGCTCGGTTCAGTCGAACTGCGTGTCGGTGGTGCCGGTCGATACCGAACTCGGGCGCAAGCGGGCGATCGATCAGTCGTCCTGCAACAAGGATTATTCTTGCCTGAAGGGGTTCTGCCCCAGCTTTGTCACGGTCACGGGCGGCAAGCCTCGCAAGCCCAAGGCGGCTGCGTTCACGTTGCCGCAGCTGCCGGCGCCGGTTCTGCCGGCGATCAACGGCACCCATAACGTCGTAATTACCGGCGTCGGTGGCACGGGTGTGGTCACAATTGGCGCGGTTTTGGCGCAGGCGGCGCAAATCGACGGCAAGGGTGCCGGCATGATGGAAATGGCGGGTCTCGCGCAAAAGGGCGGGGCTGTTCACATTCATCTGCGGCTGGCCAACCGACCCGAAGATATCAGCGCAATCCGCGTCGCCGTGGGTGAGGCCGATTGCCTGATCGGCGGCGACCTGGTGGTCAGCGCAGGGGCCCGGACGCTGGGACTGGCGACCAAGGGACGGACCGGTGCTGTCGTCAACGACCACGAGATCATCACCGGCGAATTCACCCGCAGCCGCGATTTTCGTGTCCCGTCCGACCGGTTGAAGATGTCGCTGCAAGCCAAACTGGCCGACAAGGTCGCGTTCTTCGACGCGTCCAAGCTGGCAGAGCGCCTGATGGGCGACTCGATCTACTCCAACATGTTGGTGACCGGGGCGGCGTGGCAGGCGGGGCTGATCCCGCTGTCCGAAGATGCCATTCTGGCCGCGATCGCGCTGAACGGGGCGCAGGTGGACAACAACCAGCGCGCCTTCCAGATCGGTCGCTGGGCTTATATGCACCCATCCGAAACCGCTGTTGATGATGCCGCGGCAGATGAAGTCGATCCGGTAACCTACCGCGCCGAACGGCTGGTCGGTTATCAGGATGAGGCGCTGAAAAAGCGGTTCCTGTCGCTTGTGAACGCAGCCCCGCATGCACTGCGCGACAGTCTGGCGAAGGGGTACTACAAGCTCCTCGCCTACAAGGACGAGTATGAGGTGGCCCGTCTGCATCTTGATAGCGCCGCCCGCGTGGACGCGGCCTTTGAAGGCGGCGCGAAGCTGAGCTTCAACTTGGCCCCGCCTTTCCTGCCGGGTCGGGACGCAGATGGCCGGCCTAGGAAACGTCAGTTTGGCGCGTGGGTTCTGCCGGTCTTCAAGGTTCTGGCAAAGGGCAAAGTGCTGCGCGGCGGGGTGTTCGACGTTTTTGGATATCTGCCCGAGCGTCGCCGCGAACGTGCTGCCATCGCGCAGTACGAAGCCGACATGCAGGAAGTCCTGCCGCTGTTCACTGCGAATACCGAAGCCTCGATCCGTGAGTTGGCAGAGTTGCCCCTGTCGATCCGGGGTTACGGGTTCATCAAGGACAAGGCCGCAGACGACGCCGCACCACAGCGCGCGGCGTTGTTGGAACTGATCCGAGCCGGCGGCACGCCGATGCGCCACGCGGCGGAATAGCAGGCGATGGAAATCGCCTGCCTTACGCCGTAAAAGCGCAGGGAGGGTATAAGGGACGTGCGACATGGCGGTGGGCGTATTTGATTCGGGACTGGGCGGTCTGACGGTTCAACAGGCCATCGCCGCTCGCCTGCCTGATCTGCCGCTGGTCTATCTGGGCGACAACGCCAATGCCCCTTACGGCGTCAGGACGCCGGAGGACATCTTTGACCTGACCTGCGCGGGTGTCGAGCGTCTGTGGGCAGAAGGTTGCGATCTGGTGATCTTGGCCTGCAACACGGCATCAGCGGCTGCGCTGCGTCGCATGCAGGAAACTTGGCTGCCTGACGACAAAAGGGTGTTGGGCGTCCTTGTCCCGATGATCGAGGCGCTGACCGAACGGCAATGGGGCGATAACTCTCCACCCCGTCAGGTGGCGGTTGAAAACGTCGCATTGTTTGCCACGCCGGCGACGGTAGCGAGTCGCGCGTTTCAACGTGAGCTCGCGTTTCGTGCCATCGGGGTCGATGTCGAGGCCCAGCCTTGTGGCGGTCTGGTCGACGCGCTGGAGGACGGTGACGAGATTCTCGCCGAGGCATTGGTGCGCAGCCACGTCGAGGCGTTGAAGCGGCGCATGCCACACCCGCAGGCCGCAGTTCTGGGATGCACGCATTACCCTTTGATGGAGCAGGCTTTTCAGGACGCCCTTGGCCCTCAGGTCAAGGTCTTCTCTCAGGCGAACCTCGTCGCCGAAAGTCTTGCGGACTATCTGGGTCGCCGACCGGAGTTTATCGGATCAGGCGACACATCCCTTTATCTGACGACAGGCGACCCTCAACGTGTGACGGGCAAGGCGTCTCAGATCATGCGCAAACATATTCAGTTCGAATCTGCCTGAGATTGATGATTTAATAGAATGAAATCTCTCAAGAAAACCAGACGCATTCAAATACTGGCCGGGGCCGCGGCGGCATTGGCGTTGTCGGCTGCGCTGATTGGATATGGCTTTCGTGATGGTATCAGCCTGTACCGCTCCCCCACGCAGATTGCCGAACATGTGCCAGGACCGGACGAGTTCTTTCAGCTGGGCGGTCTGGTCAAGGACGGCTCGATCGTGAACCGTCCGGGCGTCGCGTTTGATTTTGTCATCACCGACGGCGCGCGTGAGGTTCCGGTCGCCTATGTCGGTCGCGATCCCCGGCCTGATCTGTTCAAGGAAGGGTCAGGAACGATTGCGAAAGGCACGTTTGACGGGACCGTCTTTCACGCCCAATCGCTTCTGGCGAAACACGACGAGAATTATACCCCCCGAGAGGTTCAGGACTCTCTCACTGCTGCGTCTGCCGCAGCACCCCAATCCTGACGCGCTCGCACAGTTAACGCATCGTTAATTCTATCCCGGCAGCCTTTCAGGCTTACGCATGCTGGGGGATAGGATGCAAACTGTCGAGGAAATCGCCGCCGACATCGTGGCGCGCGAAGGGGGGTACGTGAACGACCCCGACGACCCGGGTGGCCCGACGAAATACGGCGTCACGCTGAATACCTTGCAGGCGTTGGGTATCGACATCAACGGTGATGGAAAATCGGGTCTCGATGACCTGAAGATGCTGACCCGCGCGCAGGCTGCGCAGATTTTTCTGGACCACTATTTCCGCAAGCCAGGGTTGAACCGTCTGGCACTTGCCGTTCAGCCCAGCGTTTTCGACATGCAGGTGAATGCAGGGTCCAACGCGGTGAAGCTTCTGCAAAAGCTGGTATCCCGCATGGGTTTTCCTTGTGCCGATGACGGCATCGTCGGGCCGCGAACGATCGAGGCAGTGCAGGCCGCGGCGAACGCTGCCCCGGGGCATCTGGCAGATGCGTACGCCATCGCGCGGCGGAATTACTACTACGCGCTGGGTGACGCGCGTCCGGCCAGCCGCAAATTCGCGCGCAGCCGGGACGGTGGCAAAGGCGGGTGGATCAAGCGCGCAGAGGGCTTCATGTCGGCAAAGTATCATCTCAGCCTGGCTGAGCATCGCAAGCGGGTGGCGAAATGGGTGTGATTGACAGAATCTTGGGCGGCGGGGCCGCCATCACCGCCGTCACCAACGCGGCGGGAAGTGTGGCTGAGGTCTTTACTCCGAACGCCACCCGGCAGGTCGAACTGCAGGAAGAGGCGTACGCGAGGGCGATCACCCAGCTTCAAGGCGAATTCGTGGCCGTTCCGCGCACGTGGTTCGACAGCCTGATGAACGGATTGAACCGAACCCCGCGCCCCCTGATGACGCTGGGGACGGTGGGTCTGTTCGTCTATGCCATGGTCGAACCGGTGGGATTTTCACTGCGCATGCAGGGACTAGCCTTGGTGCCAGAGCCGCTTTGGTGGCTTCTGGGTGCGATTGTCAGCTTCTACTTCGGCGCACGAGAGGCGCATTACTTTCGGTCCCGCGTCTGGCCCAGGGGGCAGGTTACCGCGGTTGCGGGGCGCGCCGCGGTGACGCCGCAGGACGACTTTGCCGACAATGCGGCGCTGCGCGACTGGGCCCGCGGCTAAGCGCCGCTTTGACTTGGGGCGGGAGCGGGTTAGGGTTGGCGCACATCAACAGCCGGTTTGACATGTGCGCTGACCTCACCCTTCCGTCCGTCCCCGCATTGCCTGAGCGCCGTGATACCCGTCAGGCAATGCTGCGCGGCGCGCGCGGCCGGTGCCCCGCCTGCGGCACGGGGCGGCTGTTTTCGCGGTATCTGAAGGTGGCAGACCACTGCGCCGAGTGTGGCGAGGATCTGCGCCATCAACGCACAGATGATGGTCCGGCCTATCTGACGATCCTTGTGGTCGCGCATCTGGTCGGGCCGATCCTGCTGATCGTGTTCGTTGCGTGGCGGCCTGATCCCTTGGTGTTGGTTGCTACCTTCTGCGTGGGGGCGACGGTGCTTTCGCTGCTGCTGTTGCCCGTCTTCAAAGGCGCGATGGTGGGCTTCCAGTGGGCGCACAGGATGCACGGCTTTGGCGGGGAAGAGCCGCATCATGACTGACGCGGCGCCGATCCGTGACGCGGCGAGCGTCGTTCTGATCGACCGCTCGACAGACGATCCCAAGGTGCTGATGGGCATGCGAGGCGCAGCGGCCGCGTTCATGCCGTCCAAGTATGTGTTTCCGGGCGGTGCCGTGGATGCAGATGATGAGGGTTTGGCGGCCGATCTGGCAGGGCTGCCCGATGCAGCAAACTTGGAACGGCTGTGCGCCTATGGCCGCGAAGGGCGTTGTGGCGCCAACGCCATCGTCGCAGCGGGCGTGCGCGAACTGGCCGAGGAAACCGGCCTGCTGTTGGGGGCATCAGGTGAATCATCGGACCGCTGGCCAAGCTATTCGGAACAGGGAATTGCCCCGGACGCCTCGGCGCTGATGTTCTTCTTTCGTGCAATCACACCCCCGGGCCGGCCGCGTCGCTTCGACGCGCGTTTCTTTCTGATTGATGCGGCGCAGGTCGCCACATCGCTGACCGATTTCAGCCGGGCCGAGGATGAGTTGTCGCACCTGCATTGGGTGTCACTTGCCGAGGCTCGCCACCTTGATCTGCCTTTCATCACAGAGGTCGTTTTGGCCGAAGCGCGGCGGATCGTGGCTGCGTCCGCAGGCGGGCCGTTCCGACGTCCAGAATCGGTTTGGTTTTTCGACAACGAAGGCGAGGAGACAGCCTTGCGGAAGATCGCCTGATTTAGCGATCCCTCATGATCTCGGTCAGGCGCGCCTGTTCTGCAGCGGTCAGATCATTTGTTGCGGCCGGGGTGCGCCGACGACGCAGGTAGAGTAAGACACCCACCGCGCCGATCAGCAAAAGGATCGGCGCGGTCAGATAAAGCACGATGTTGCCGCCCGTGGCCTTCGGATTGAACAGCACGAATTCACCGTAGCGCTGGGTGACGGCGTCGAGCACCTGATCGTTCGTATCGCCCGCAACGAGCCGCTCCCTGACATACAGCCGCAGATCGCGGCTGATCGGGGCGTTCGATTCGTCTATCGTTTCACCCTGACACACGGGGCAGCGCAGTTCGCGGGAGATGTCGCGGGCCCGCGTTTCCAGCGCGGGGTCGGGCAGGATTTCGTCAGGCTGAACAGCCATGACGGGCGTTGCCATCAGCATCAGCCAAAGCGCAAGCGCGGCCCTCATTCGGCAGGGACCGCGCGGGGCTGACGTTTCGCGGCAGGCGCCACCCGCCACCTGCGGTCAGACAGGCTGAGCGCGCCGCCGAAAGCCATCAGGCCAAAGCCCGCCCAGATCCACAGCGCGAACGGTTTGACGTACGCGCGAATGGCCCAGCCGCCGCCGGGCTGCGGGTCACCGATTACCAGGTAGATGTCACCGAAGATGCCGGTGGAAATCGCGGCCTCGGTCGTGGGCACGCCTTGGACGGGATAGATGCGTTTTTCGGGACGCAGCGTGGCCACCTCGCGATCGCCGCGCGCGACCGTCATCGTCGCGACCAGCGCGCGGTAATTGGGCCCGGCTTGTTCTTGCACGTTTCGCAAGGTCACCTGATAGGCGCCAATGTCGAAGCCGTCGCCGATCTTCGCGACGCGAACATCTTCCTGTTGCCAAGCTGTCAGCAGGCTGATCCCGATGAACGTGACGCCGACCCCCGCATGAGAGGTTGCGCGGCCCCAGTCAGCCAGCGGCAAGCGCGTCAGGCGGGACGCGGTGTGTCCGGCGCGCTGCCACAGGTCGACGGCCGCCCCGCCGATCAGCCAGGCACCGAGGCTGGCGCCCACGACTGCCAGACCGGATCGACCGGTTGAGACGGCAAAGACGACTGCCGCCACCGCGACAGCAAAAATCAGGGCGGGGCGCAGCTGGGTCACGACCCGACCCAATCGGCCCCGCTTCCACGGCAGGATCGAGCCGATGGGTAATGCGATGGCAATCGCCACGGCGAAGGGGGTGAATGCGGTGTTGAAGAAAGGCGGACCCACCGACAGGCGCCGGTCCCAAAGATATTCTGCCACCAACGGCCAGATCGTTCCGACGAAAACGACGAACGCAGAAACAGCCAGCAGCAGGTTATTCAGAACCAGCGCCCCTTCCCGAGAGACCGGTTGGAACACGCCCTTTGCCGTCATCCGGTCCGCACGCGCGGCATAGAGCGTCAGCGCGCCACCGATGAACACTGCGAGCAACACGAGGATATAAAGGCCCCGCTCAGGGTCGGACGCAAAACTGTGGACCGATGTAATCACGCCGGACCTGACGATGAACGTCCCGATCAAAGAGAACCCGAACGCAAGGATCGCCAGCAGAATGGTCCAGCTTTTAAGCGCCTCCCGCTTTTCGACGACGATGGCCGAATGCAGCAGCGCGCCGGCCAGCAGCCAAGGCATGAAACTGGCATTTTCGACCGGGTCCCAGAACCAGAAACCACCCCAGCCGAGTTCGTAGTAGGCCCACCATGAACCCAAGGCGATACCGATGGTCAGAAAGACCCATGCCGCCAAGGTCCAGGGCCGAACCCAACGCGCCCAGGCCGCGTCGATCCGGCCTTCCAGTAACGCGGCGACGGCAAAGCTGAAGCTGACGGAAAGGCCAACATAGCCGAGATACAGGAACGGAGGGTGAAACGCCAAACCCGGATCCTGAAGCAGCGGGTTCAGATCGCGCCCGTTCAGCGGCGGGTTCCCGATGCGCAGAAACGGATTCGACGTCAGCAGGATGAAGCTGAGAAAGGCGGCCCCGATTGCGCCCTGAACACTCAGCACGCGGGCCCGGAGCGTTGGTGGCAACGTCTGACCCAAACCTGCGACCGCGGCACCGAAAAGCGCAAGGATCAGCACCCACAGAAGCATGGACCCTTCGTGGTTTCCCCACACGCCGCTGAACTTGTACAGCAGTGGCTTGGCCGAATGGCTGTTTTCGTAGACCAGGGCGACCGAAAAATCTGACGTGACGAACGAAAATGTCAGGGCGGCGAACGACCAGAACAGCAGGATGAGTTGCAGGACAGCTGCCGCGCGCCCCGCCTCCATCCATCGCACGTTGCCACGGACGGCGCCGGCCATAGGCACGCAGACCTGAAACAGCGCGACGCCCAAGGCGAGGATGAGGGCAAAATGGCCCGTTTCCGCAATCATCGCTGTCCTGTCACGCTGCTTGTGTCATTCCAGACCTTACCGCTAACCGCGCGAAACGGAAAGATTGAGGCGGCAATTTGATGTCTGTCAGGCCGCAGTAGGCAGTGGCTCGCACCGGGTCAGGTTGCGTCCTTTCGCTTTCGCCGTCAGCATTGCCCGATCAGCCCGGTCCAGGAGCAGTTGCGCGTCAAGCCGGGTCGCACTGTCCCGCGACTGGCTGGCCACACCGACGGACACCGTGATCTGGACTGACCCGGCGACTGAACGCACAGGAATGGTAAGGGCAGCGACGACCGCGCGCAGCTTATCAGCAATCTGCGCACCCGCTGACACCGGGTAGCCGGGCAGAACGACAACGAACTCCTCGCCGCCTAGACGGGCGGCAAACGCAGTCGTGGGAAGGGCCAACTTGATGGCACCCGCAACGGCAGCCAGAACCGCATCCCCGGTCGCGTGGCCAAAGCGGTCGTTCACACGTTTGAAACGGTCAATGTCGAGGGCCAGCACTGTCAATGGACGATCTGCGGCGTCGGTGCTGCTGACCAAAGTCGACAGATATGCCATTGCGTGGCGGCGGTTCGGCAGGCCGGTCAATTCATCAGTCAGTGCCAATTTGCGGGCGTTTTGAAAAGCGCGTCGGTGGCGGTCGGCCACTGCCTTGCGCCGCATCAAGATATCGACGCGCGCCATGACCTCGGCTGCGCCCGCATCGTTCATCAGCGCGTCGGTCATTGCGTCCGCCGCGCCAAGATTGAGCGCCATCGAAATCAACTCCGGCTCAGTCGCGGGGGTGATGACGCAGACGGCCATGTTGCGGGTATTTTCGCGCGATTTGATGTCGGCCAGAAGGGGCCACATACTCGCGGCGTCGATGATCAGCACGTCGGGGCCGGACCCATCACAAATCGTCAGCAGTCGTGGCGTGTCGCTGATCTCGGTCTTCAGACCACCTGCGCGTTGCAACAAACCGCGCCACAAGATGGCTTGCTGCGGTGTACTGGTGATGACGGCGACCTTTGGATGATGGACTGCGGTTCTGCGGGCAGGCGCAAAAGCGGTGGGCGCCTCGGCCATGCCGAAAGGGGTGATAGATGCCATATGACCGGAAGGGGCCAGATCGACGATTGTATCGAACAGGGGCGCGTCGCGCACGAAACTGCGGATGCGAGCCAACAATTCGTCATCGGTGATGTCGGTGTCCAAGACGGCCGCTGCACCCGAACGCAAAGCACTCATGCGTTGGTGGGGGCGTGTCATGGCAAGGACGGGAACAAGATCGCGGCCTTCTGCGCAAAGACGCGCAACCGCTAGATTCGGTCCCGCCTCTCCGGTATCGACGCCGACGATGACAAGGCTGATCGGCTGATGCTGCATGATGCCCACCGCCTCATCCAAGGTGCGTGCGGTGGTGACGTCATGACTGGCCGCCGCGATGCGTACTTTGAGAGAGATGCGGTGCGTCGCGGAACCGTCGAGAATGAGGATGCTGCCAGACATGAGCACGGCCTTTACATTGGCTTCTTCATCGCGCCACTGTCGCGGCCAAAGCTTAAGAATTGGTTGCCATCCATGGTCACGCGCGCAGAAGTCACCGATCTTGCCGAAAGGGCGCTGGTTCATATCGCGGGCGATCCTGACCTTGCCGCCGCCATGATGGAGACAAGCGGTCTGCAACCCGGAGATCTGCGCCGCGCGGTAGCCGACCCGGCATTCGCCGAAGGGATACTGGATCTTTTGTGCCAAACAGACGAACGGCTCCTTGCCTTTGCCCAATCCTCCGGCATCCTGCCAGAACGGATCAATCATATCCGCGCGGCGCTGGAAGCCGGTCGGATTGATTGAACCATCAGGCTGTCACCACGCGTTGACCTTGTGTTAGTATTTGGCTGCTAGCACGGCCACGAAGGGGGGCAGCGATGCACGGGCTCGTCAACAGATCGGTCGAGGAATTTCTGCGCGATACGTGCGGCGCTGATCTATGGGCGGCGGTGGCGCAATCCTGTGGTGTCGACATGCGCGGTTTCCAAACCGTGCGAGATTACCCCGATGCGCTGACGACCGCTGTGGTGGCCGACGCTGCGGGCCGACTGGATCAGCCCGAAGCCGAGTTCTTGGAGGATCTGGGCGCGTGGTTGGCACAGCGTGAATCGTTACGACGTCTGCTGCGATTTGGGGGGGCGACCTATGCCGAATTCGTGCGCTCGCTTGACCAACTGGCCGACCGGGCCGAGATGGTCGTGCCGAACCTGTCCTTGCCGCAGGTCAGCGTTGGCGTTTCGGCCGATGCCGCACGCTGTACCCTGTCGCTTGATCAAGGTGACAGCTGGGATCGGCTCCTGACGGGAATTCTGCGGCAGATGGCCGACGACTATGGTGCCTTGGCCCTGATTACCTGCAGCGATGGGGTCATTACGATCGATGTCCCCGAACACGGATATTCGGCGGGCCGCCAGTTTGCGCTGTCCCCGCGGGCGGAGCTGTCGGCATGAACGCGATCATGGTTCCAGTCGAGACGCTTGGCGTGTTGATGCCGATGCATCTTTTAGTAGATGCCAATGGGGGCATCAAATCCGTTGGGCCGACGCTTCACAAGATGATCGGCGATGTGGACCATTTTACCGAAATCCTTGTCCCTGCACGATTGGACAGCCGACAGGACGACGCGCGCGTCTTTCTGCGCCTGATCCGCCAGCCTGAAACTGTCCTGCGTGGCGTTCGAACCACGCTTGGCGATGGTGACGCGCTGTATGATCTGGGATTCGGGATTGGGCTGCCGGATGCGGTCGGCGCATTCAACCTGACCGAGAGCGACTTTTCACCCTCTGGCCTGGCAATGGAGCTGTTGTTCCTGCACGAAGCGAATGCTGCGATGACGGCTGAGTTGTCCCGATCGAACCTGCGGCTGGAGGAGGCGCGCGCGCAGGCGGAATCACAGGCTTTCACGGATCCCCTGACCGGCCTTTACAACCGACGCGGACTGGAAATCGCGACCGACCTTGCGATGCGGAACGTAGGTGAGGGGGCCGACAAGGCGCAGGGCTTCGCGCTTTTGCACATCGACCTCGACCACTTCAAGGAGCTGAACGACCAGCATGGTCACGCCATGGGCGATGAGATGCTGGTCGAGGTGGCGCGCAAGCTGCGCGAGGCGACGCGTTCCGATGATACCATCGCCCGTATGGGTGGTGACGAATTCGTCGTTCTGCTGCCCGGCCTTACGGATGCCGAGCGACTGCGTCGCCTAGGACTGCGCATCATCGAAAGCATCGAGGCGCCGGTTTCCTTGGCGGATGTCTGGTGCCGTGTGTCTGCCAGCATCGGGGCGACGATGGCCAATGACTACGACCTGCCCGACCCGGTGACGATGATGGCCGACGCCGACCGCGCGCTTTATGCGGCGAAGAAAGCGGGACGCGGGTGCATCCGGCTGGCGCATGAGCCTGCCCCGGACCCCTCCCAACTCAGCGATCAACCCTTCGTGCCCCATCAGGTCTAGGCGTCAGTCTTTTCAACCGGGCGTGGCTGTCATATCTGGTCGCTGCAAGGAAAAGGACCCGGCGATGGCCAATATTACCTATGTCGAATGGAACGGCACACGGCACGAAGTGGACGTCAAGCCTGGCATGACCGTCATGGAAGGCGCCCGAGACAACGGGATCCCGGGGATCGACGCAGATTGCGGCGGCGCGTGCGCATGTTCGACCTGCCACGTCTATGTCGCGCCCGACTGGGTGGATCGCCTGCCTGCGAAAGACCCGATGGAGGAGGATATGCTTGATTTCGCATATCATCCCGACCCGGTGACGTCTCGGCTGACCTGCCAGATCAAGGTAACGCCGGAACTGGACGGGCTGGTCGTCCAGATGCCCGAAAAGCAGATCTGACGTCGCATTTACACCGTCAGTTGTCGCGACGCGCCTATGGCGCGCGGACCGACCAAGGCAGTGTGCCGTGAAAATCTTCGGGGGAACCATGTCCGATCTCGTCCTGACCGTCGCCTGTCCGTCCAAGCGGGGCATCGTTGCCGCCGTCGCAAATTATCTGGCGGATAGGGGATGCAACATCACCGACTCTGCCCAGTTCGATGACCAGCAGAACGGGCGCTTCTTCATGCGCGTGGCGTTCCTGTCCGAGACCGGCGCGACGATCGACGATCTTCGCCGCGACTTTGACGGGGTGGCTGACGCGTTCGGTATGGATTGGGCGTTCCACAATCCCGACGCCCGGATGCGCGTCCTGCTGATGGTGTCGAACTTCGGGCACTGCCTGAACGATATTCTGTATCGCTGGCGGATCGGCGCATTGCCGGTCGACATCGTGGGTGTTGTGTCGAACCATCTGACGTATCAAAAGGTCGTCGTCAGCAACGACATTCCGTTCTATCACATCCGTGTGACGCCCCAGACCAAGCCCGAGGCTGAGGCTGAACTGATGCGCGTGGTCGAGGAGACGGGGGCCGAACTGATCGTTCTGGCCCGCTACATGCAGGTTCTGTCAGATGCGATTTGCCAGACGATGTCGGGCCGCATTATCAACATCCACCATTCGTTCCTGCCCAGCTTCAAGGGCGCGAACCCCTACAAACAGGCGTTTGAGCGTGGGGTGAAGCTGATCGGCGCAACGGCGCACTATGTCACCGCCGATCTGGACGAGGGTCCGATCATAGAACAGGACACCGTTCGTGTGACCCACGCACAAAGCCCCGATGACTATGTCAGCCTTGGTCGCGACGTTGAGGCGCAGGTGCTGTCCCGCGCCATCCATGCCCATATCAACCACCGCGTCTTCTTGAACGGCTCGAAAACGGTCGTCTTCCCGGCAAGCCCGGGCGGCTACGCGTCTGAACGGATGGGCTGACCCACGGGGGGCGGGGACAGTTCGCCTCGCATGACCGGGACAGCCTGTCCCGCAATCCCGACCTGCGAGAGGCTGGCCTTCGACACTTCTGCATGGACCGTGACGTGCGATGGCCGGCCCATTTCGAATCCTTGCCGCAGGTGGATGACATTGCTGCCTTCGACCAAAAGTCCGGCTGCGTTCAGAACGCCAGCAAGGATCGCTGATGCCGACCCTGTGGCAGGGTCTTCGAACCCTTCGCCGGCGAACATCCGGGACCGGAACTGCAGGCCGTCACCATCCGGCGTGAACAGGTACACGCTGCCCCAAATGCGTTCCGATTTGAGCGCGTCAAAGGTTGGTTGCGTGATGCGCGCCGCTGCAAGGGTCGCCCGATCGGCAACCGGCACGAACACAAAGTCCGGGCCACCGACCCAATGCGCCGGCCGCAGTTCAGCGAACCCGATCTGGCCGGGCCGCAAGCCAAGGGCGTCGGCGAGTGTCTGGGTTTCTGGCGCAGGGCCAGCTTCGTTCGGCAGCACCGGGACCGTCACACGTGCCGACGCTGCGCTGCCCGACACGCGTATCACGACGCACTCTGCCAGCCCGGCCTTCGTGCGCAGACGGATCGTTTTTGTACCTTCGCCCGGTTCTCGCGCCGCCAAGGCCACGGCGCATCCCAGTGTCGGGTGACCGGCAAACGGCATTTCGGCAGCCGGATGGAAAATCCGCACAGTCGCAGTTTCATCCGGCGACTGGGGGGGCAGGACGAAGATCGTCTCGGACAGGTTGAACTCTCGGGCAATGGTCTGCATCTGCTCGGTCGTCAGCGTCATATCGGGGTCATAGACCACCGCGAGCGGGTTTCCGGCAAAGGGTGCGTCGGTAAAGACGTCCAGCGTTTCGAATTTCAGCATGGGCACACCAGATTTCGTCGCGCTTCTGTACGCGAAATGAAAAGGGCGGAACCCTTGGTCCCGCCCCGATGATCAGGCGTCGCTGCGTGCGGCGCGCTTGCGTTCGTGCGGGTCCAGATGGCGCTTGCGCAGGCGAATGGCCTTGGGCGTCACTTCGACCAGCTCGTCATCGTCGATATAAGCGATGGCCTCTTCCAGCGACATCCGGACCGGGGTCGTCAGGCGAACGGCTTCGTCGGTGCCCGAGGCGCGGACGTTCGTCAGCTTCTTGCCCTTCAGGGGGTTCACTTCCAGATCGTTGTCGCGCGAATGCTCGCCAATGATCATGCCTTGATAGACCTGCTCCTGTGCGCCGATGAACAGCTTGCCGCGTTCTTCCAGGTTCCAGAGCGCATAGGCGACGGACACGCCGTCCTCCATCGAGATCAGGACGCCTTGGCGGCGGCCCTGGATCGCGCCCTTGTAGGGGGCCCAGGCATGGAAGATGCGGTTCAGCACGCCATTGCCGCGCGTATCTGTCATGAATTCGCCTTGATACCCGATCAGGCCGCGCGACGGCACATGTGCCACGATGCGGGTCTTGCCGTGGCCGGCGGGACGCATTTCGACCAGATCGCCCTTGCGGGTGCCGGTCAGCTTGTCGATGACCGCGCCGGTGTATTCGTCGTCGACGTCGATGATGACTTCTTCGATCGGCTCCAGACGCTCACCATTCTCCTCGCGGAAGATGACGCGGGGACGGCTGATCGACAGCTCGAACCCTTCACGGCGCATGTTTTCGATCAGGACGCCCATCTGCAATTCGCCACGGCCCGACACGACGAACGCGTCACCGCCGGGGGTGTCTTCGACACGGATCGCGACGTTGGTTTCGGCTTCGCGCATCAGACGTTCGCGAATCACACGCGACTGAACCTTGCTGCCGTCGCGTCCAGCCAGCGGGCTGTCGTTGATGCCGAAGGTGACGCTGATGGTCGGCGGATCGATCGGCTGCGAGGGCAGGGCGTTTTCGACTTCGGGTGCTGCCAGCGTGTCGGCCACGGTGGCCTTGGTCATGCCCGCCAGCGTGACGATGTCACCGGCCACAGCCTCATCAATAGGCTGCTGGGTCAGGCCACGGAACGCGAGGACTTTGGAGATACGGAACTGCTCGATCCGTTGGCCGTCACGCGAAAGAGCCTTCAGTGTGTCACCCGCCTTGGCGGTGCCCGCTTCGACACGGCCGGTCAGGATGCGCCCGATGAAGGGATCGGCGCCGAGCGTCGTTGCCAGCATCTGGAACGGCTCATCCTTGCGGGTGATCTGCTTGGGCTGATCGACGTGCTTCAGAATCAGGTCGAACAGCGCCGACATGTCTTTCTGCGGGCCATTCAGTTCGGCGTCGGCCCAACCGTTCACGCCGGATGCATAGACGTGGGGGAAGTCCAGCTGTTCGTCGTTCGCGCCCAAGTTGGCGAACAGGTCGAACACCTCGTTCAGGGTCTGGTCGGGCTCGGCTGCGGGTTTGTCGACCTTGTTCAGAACGACGATCGGCTTCAGCCCCAGCGCGAGCGCCTTGGAGGTCACGAATTTCGTCTGCGGCATCGGCCCTTCGGCGGCATCGACCAGCAGGCAGACGCCGTCGACCATGGACAGGATACGCTCAACCTCGCCACCGAAATCGGCGTGGCCGGGGGTGTCCACGATGTTGATACGCGTGCCCTTCCATTCGACCGAGGTCGCCTTGGCAAGGATCGTGATGCCGCGTTCACGTTCGATGTCGTTACTGTCCATCGCGCGTTCGGCGACGGCCTGGTTTTCGCGGAACGAACCCGACTGCTTCAGAAGCTGGTCGACCAGAGTCGTCTTGCCATGGTCGACGTGCGCGATGATCGCGATATTGCGGATGTCCATTCGGGGGCCTTTCCGGTGTGCGCGGCCCCGTTACCGCAGGGCCGACGGAAAGGCCAGACAAAACCGGCAGGGACGTGGGGATCGCGGTTAACGCAGGCCCAGCAGGTTAAGAATGAACAGCACCACCACCACAAGCCCGATCAGATAGATGATTGCATTCATGAGACAGCTCCTTGGGCGTGGTCGTGGTTAAACCGGCGGCGCGCCGCGGGGTTCCGTATCAAGCGAACCGATGCGCGAAGTCAGCAGATCGAACAGGCCGTCGCGATCGACCTGGTTCAGAAACAGCGCATTCGGTTTGCGGTCGGTCACGCCCCACCAGTCCGCGACGGTCATGCCTGACGTGAATTTGCCCTGCGTTTCGATTTCGACGTTGATGCGCCGGCCCGAAAACAGATCGGGTTGGATCAGCCATGCGATGGTGCAGGGGTCGTGCAGCGGCGCGCCGAGGCTGCCGTACTTTTCCTTGTCGAATCGTTCGAAGAAATCGGTCCACCGTGCGGTCGCCTGTCCGACAGGGCCGGTTTGCGCGATGGCGTCGACCCAAGCCCGTGACGTCAGCGCCTTGTGGGTGACGTCCAGCGGCAGAACGACCAGATCGATGCCTGCGCCGAACACAATCGCGGCGGCCTCAGGGTCGATATAGATGTTGAATTCGGCCGCAGGGGTAACGTTGCCGACTTCAAAATACGCGCCGCCCATCAACACGATCCGTTGGATACGACCTGCAATGTCGGGGGCCTGTTGCAGTGCCAGCGCGATGTTCGTCAGCGGACCCAACGCGACCAGCGTGACCGTGCCGGCGGGCTGGGCCCGCAGGGTGCGGATGATGAAATCGACGGCACCTTCGGATTGCAGCGGCATCTGCGGGTCGGGCAGGTCCACGCCATCAAGACCGGTTTTGCCGTGGACATGTTCGGCGGTGACCAGCGCGCGGGTCAACGGCCGGTCGGCGCCTGCAAACACCGGAATGTCCGTCCGGCCCGCCAACTCGCAGATGACGCGCGCGTTCCGTTCGGTCAGCGCCAGCGGCACGTTTCCTGCGACCGCCGTGATGCCCAGAATTTCCAGCTCTGGCGAGGCGAACGCCAGCAGGAGCGCGACCGCGTCGTCCTGTCCGGGGTCCGTGTCAATGATGATTTTCTGCGCCATGGCCGGTGTCCTTCTGGAATTGCCCGCCACCTTGGCGTCAGCAGACCGGGGCTGCAAGCGGGCGTCAATGGTCGCGGTGCCATAGTCCGTCGATGCGCGTGAAGTTCGTGGGGATCGGCGACAGGAACCCTGTCTGGGTCATCGGTGCGATATGGCGTGTCACCGTCAGGTCCGGCCCCGCGATATCCAGCGTGCAGAATTCGTTGCGCCGGTCGCCGGGACGGTTGCAGAGCGCCGTGCCCATCTGGATCTGCAGCAAGCGCTGCGGGCCTGTATCCGGCAGTTCACCCACCGACCAAAGATGCAGGTGGCCCGTCACGGCGATCTGGGCGCCTGCATCTGCCAATCGGTTCAGCGCCTGCGTGGCGCCGCGCGCCAGAAACTTGTCGATGCCGGGCAAGTGCTCCAACGGGTGATGCATGACGATCAGGTTCATCAACTGCGGCGACAGGTTTCGCAGCAGCCGATTGATCACGCCGCGCGGCACGACGCCCCGCTGCCAGGCAAAGCGGTCCACGCTGTCGATGCCCTGCACCCGGACTTGTCCCACATCGATGGCGAAAGCGCGCCCGCGCGAAATGTTGCGGCGCCATCTGCTCCACGGGCGCAGGACGCGGCGCGTCACTGGCCACAGCGGCACATCATGGTTGCCTGGGATCGCCCCCCACGGCGCATCCAGACCGTCGAGAAACTGACGCGCGGCGACGTATTGATCGGGCTGTCCGCGATGCGTCAGATCGCCCGCGATCACGACGAAGTCCGGCTTCGTTTCGTTCACCTCATGCAGCAGTGCGTGGACCAGTGTGGTCCGGTGAAACCCGAAATGCAGGTCGGACAGGATCGCGATGCGCGTCATGCGGGCGCGTCCGGGTCGTCCTTGGGCGGGTCTGTCACTGCCGATCCACGTGCCGTTTCGCTTTCGACCGGGACAAGAACCGTCAACCCGCCTTTCAACACTTGCAGGTCGAACGGGCCGCGCATCTTGGTCTTTTCTCCGTCATGGGCGACCAGCTGCCTTGCGGGCGTCGTCTCGATCACCATCTCGTCGGCGATGATCATGTCGAAGTCGTCGTCGCGACTTTTGCCAACGGCCAGACGGACGGCGGCCATGATCAGCGGGGCAGGGCGGCTGGCGCGCGCAATAAAAACGGCGAAGTGACCCGCGCGGACCGCTTCGGCACCGGCAAGGCCGAAGTTGTCCAGTTGATAGGCGCTTTTTGCGACAAAGATCAGCGTGCTGCGATGCGTCTTCGTTCCCTGCGGCGTATTCAGGCTGACAGACATCGGATTGCGTAGGTTCACCAGTGTTTTCAGTACTGACCAATAGGCCGCGACCCGGCTTCGGCCCCAACGGCGATAGATGCTTTCACGTGTTTTCAAGATCTGCGGATAGGCGCCGAAGCTGACGTTGTTCAGAAACACCGTCCGGCCAATCCGACCCACCGAAATCGATTGAAGACGCGCATTGCGCAGCGTGGCGATAGCCTGTTCGGGGGTTTCGCCGACACCCAGATCGCGCGCAAAATAATTGAACGTCCCCCCGGGTATGACACCCATCAGAACGTCCTTTTCAGCCAACGCGCCAGCGACAGCCGCCTGAGTCCCGTCGCCGCCTGCGGCAACGATCAGGTCGAACCCACGTTGCACTGCCTGTCGTGCGATGACCGGGATATCGCGCCCACGCTTGGTCTGTCGCAGGTCCCACGTCCCGCAATACGGCCCAAGTTCCCGGTCCAGAAGCGCGGCCAGATCGTCGGATTTCTGCTTGCCCGAACCGCCGTTCAATATGGCGCAGACGCGGGCCTTGGACAGATCGAAAGGCTGCGGCGTAAGGTCGGTGTCGGCCATGAAAATCCAATCCGTAAGACCCGCAGGCAGCTATGCTCGCGGCAACCGAAACACCTTGGTGCGGCAATGGTTGCCCCGGCACGCCAAAGCGCAGTGCCGGGGCGAGAGGCTTTCTTAAAAGCCCGCCTTGATCTTTTCGAACTCGGCCAGCTGCTTTTCGCGCTGCGCCGGATCGTTCGGGGTCTGCGCCAGCACCGGCACGTCGACCGGGCCCAGACCCGCCTCCACGCGGGGATCGTCCTTGATCAGATCCATCCCCTTTGTATTGGTCAGCCCGTAGCCGATGGTGTCGAGCAGGCCTTTTGCGGTCGTCGGCGCCAGCCAGGCGTTGATGAAATCGTACGCCTTGTCTTCGTTACCCGGGCCGTTCTTCAGGTTGACGAATCCGCAGAAGAACGTGGACGACCCCTCTTTCGCCTGACGCTGGAAGCCGACGGGATAGTTTTCCGCCGCCAGAAGGGACAAGACATCGTTCCACGACCACGCGATGTCGACCGCGCCTGACGCCATCAGCTGCGCTTCCTCGGCGGGGTCCGCCCAATAGGCGGCGACGTTGGTGTGGGCCTTGCGCAGCCAGTCGGCGGCGGCCTTGAACTGTTCGTCCGTGACCTTGGTCCAATCGGTCACGCCCGTTGCCAGATAGGCCAGCGCCCAGACGTCATCGGCGGAATCTGGCAGCGACGTCCGCCCCTGATACTTCGGATCGACAAAGACCTGCAGGGTCGAGACGTCCTCGGCCGGGACGGTTTCGGTGTTGTAGGCGATCGCTGCCGCGCCCCAGTCCGTCGGGACATACCAAAGCCCCTGATCGTCCTTGAAGATCGGTGAGTTCAGGAACTGGGGGTCGATGTCGGCGACGGCCGGGATCCGCGATGCGTCCCAAGGCTCAATCAGTCCGGCGTCGCGGTATTTCGACACCATCTGGCTGCAAGGGTGCGCGACGTCGGCTTTGAAGCCGGACGCGAGCTTCTGGTACGCCTCGTCGTCATCGCCATAAAGCGCGAAGGTGGGGGCCTGGCCGTATTTTTCGACATAGCCTTGGAACAGCACCGGCTCTTCGAAGCCGGCCCAGTCAAAGACTGTCAGGTCGGCGTCCGCGCCATGGGAAACAGTCGCCGGAATGGCCACGGCAAGGGTCAGGGCGGTGGTGCGCAAAAGCTTCATCTGGTGGTCCCGTGCTGGAGAACTGGTCTGTTTAACGATGACGCTAGCCGGGGCAGGGCGACCGGGCAAGATTACGGTAGGTGAAAACGGCCAGCAAATTCCGCCGCTGCAAAAGGATTGAGCGAATTCTTTTGTGAATCGGGGTGATTCGTGCTATATATCTGTCACAATTGCTGGCCAGAGCGACCAGCGACGTTTTTATCACGCCCTGCAACCGGTTGCTGCCCGCTGCCATAACACAGGTCACATTGTTCCAACCGAACCCAAGGCGGTCCACACCGTCCGGGGTTCTTTTGCGCCGTTCGCAGGCGCGAAGCCAAGGAAGCAAAGAATGTCCAAAGCCAAGAAAAATGAATTCCGCCCCGATGATTTCGTCGTTTATCCCGCGCATGGCGTGGGGCGGATCGTGTCGATCGAAGAACAGGAAATCGCCGGTCTGCGTTTGGAAATGTTCGTCATCTCGTTCGAGAAGGACAAGATGACCCTGCGCGTTCCCACCAGCCGTGCGACCGACATCGGCATGCGCAGCCTCGCGTCGCCCGACCAGATCGACAAGGCGCTTGAAACGCTGAAGGGCAAGGCCCGCGTCAAGCGCGCGATGTGGTCGCGTCGTGCGCAGGAATACGAACAGAAGATCAATTCGGGCGATCTGATGTCGATCGCCGAAGTCGTGCGTGACCTGCACCGCAGCGACGATCAGCGCGAGCAGTCCTATTCCGAACGTCAGCTGTACGAAGCAGCCCTGGACCGTCTGACCCGCGAAGTCGCGGCAGTTGGCGGGTTGGACGAAGCTGGCGCGCAGAAGAAAGTCGATGCCGTTCTGGTGACCCGCGCGGCCTGACGATCCGAGGATGGATCCTGCGTCGGGGCCGTGTGCCTCCGGCGGGGATATTTGAGTGACGAAGATTGCGCCGCAGGAAAAGGCCCGCGATGATCCGCGGGCCTTTTGCCGTTCCGGTCCTGCTTCAGTTCAGAGCGGCGAGGATGCGGGCCCAGCTGCGCGCACCTTTGGCAAAGCTGCGAACATCGTATTTTTCATTCGGCGAATGGATGCGGTCGTCGTCCCGGCCAAACCCGATCAGCATCGAGTCCATCCCAAGGATTCGCTTGAAGTCGCCCGCAACAGGGATCGATCCACCGGCGCCGATATACGCGGCCTCCTGTCCCCATTCTTCGGTAAGCGCCGACTTGGCAGCGGCGAATGCCGGGTCGGACGTATCCATGACACTTGCAGTCGATCCGCCGTGTTCGTTGAATTCGACGCTGCAATCCTCGGGCACGAACGACGCGATCCGTTCGCGCAAGGCCGCCCGGATTTTTGCGGGATTCTGGGTGCCGACCAGACGGCAACTGACCTTGGCGTGTGCTTCGCCGGGCAGGACCGTCTTGAACCCGTCTCCGGCATATCCCCCGGCGATGCCGTTGATTTCCAGCGTCGGATGATTCCACAGCTTTTCCAGCCCTGAACGATCTGCGTCACCGATCGGTTTTTTGAGGCCGACACGGGACAGGAACTCCTTGGCGTCGAACTTGAGCGCGTCCCAGTCGCGGCGCAGTTCGTCGCTGAGTTCCGGCACTCCTTCATAGAAGCCCGGCAGCGTGACCCGGCCGCTTTCGTCCTTGAGTGACGCCAGCGCCGTCACAAGGATCTGGATCGGGTTCGCCGCAAGCCCGCCGAACGAACCGGAGTGCAGGTCGCGATCCGCTGCGCGTATGGTGATTTCCTCGCCCACAAGGCCGCGCAGTTGGGTGGTGATGGCGGGGCGACCATCCGCATACATCCCCGTGTCGCAGATCAGCGCAAGCGAGGCGCGCAGTTCGTCCGCGTTTTCCTTGAGAAAGTCGACGAGGCTGGGTGAGCCGGATTCTTCCTCACCTTCAAAGAACAGGATCAGCCCGGGGGGCAGCGTGCCGTTGACATCGCGCCAGGCGCGGCACGCCTCGACGAATGTCATCAGCTGGCCTTTGTCGTCTGCTGATCCCCGCGCGCGGATGATCTGGCCGTCAGCGGTATCCTCGATCACTGGATCAAAGGGATCGCGCGCCCACAGATTCAGCGGATCGACAGGTTGCACGTCGTAGTGGCCATAAAACAGCAACGACCGCGCGCCACCGGGGGCAGAGCGGGCGACGACCATTGGATGGCCTTTGGTGGGCCGAATCTCGGCCTCAAACCCAAGGCTTTCCAGTTCATCGCGTAGCCAGTCAGCGGCGCGGCGCACGTCGCCGGCAAAGGCGGGATCGGTCGAAATCGACGGAATGCGCAGGAAGTCCTTCAGCCGATCCAGCGCTGCGGGCAGATCGTCGTCCAGACGGGCCAAGACCTGATCCACGGCTGCTTTGTTGCTGTGATCTGGGGTGGTCGCGGTCATAGCAAGGTCCTTTTGTTGACGCTTTTCATGGGGTTTGCGGGCGTGCCGCAGTGTCGCATGCTGCGTTTTGAGGTTTTAAATCCGGCGCGTGGCGCATATCTAGACAAGCGACAGATTGCGATCAGACGATGATCGGACCCAGCCAAATTCGCAAGGGATCACCGCATGGATTACGCCGCCGCCATGGATCAGGCCATTGATCGGCTGCACGCGGAAGGACGCTATCGCACCTTTATCGATATCGAACGCCGCAATGGGTCGTTCCCGCACGCCGTATGGACGCGGCCGGACGGCACCGAACAAAACATCACCGTCTGGTGCGGCAACGATTATCTGGGTATGGGCCAGCACCCCGTGGTGCTGAGCGCCATGCACGAGGCGCTGGACGCGACCGGCGCAGGGTCGGGCGGCACGCGCAACATTTCAGGCACCACCGTCTATCACAAACGGCTGGAGGCGGAGCTTGCCGACCTGCACGGTAAGGCCGCGGCGCTGGTCTTCAGTTCGGCCTACAACGCAAACGACGCGACACTGTCGACATTGCAGCGGTTGCTGCCCGGACTGATCATCTATTCCGATGCGCTGAACCACGCCTCGATGATCGAAGGGATCAAGCGCGGTGGCGGCGAAAAGCGGATCTTCCGGCACAACGACACGGCGCACCTGCGCGAACTGCTGGCCTCCGACGACCCGGATGCGCCCAAGCTGATTGCGTTCGAATCGGTTTACTCGATGGACGGCGACATCGCCCCGATCGCGGACATCTGTGACCTGGCCGCTGAATTCAACGCGCTGACCTATCTGGACGAGGTTCACGCCGTCGGGATGTACGGCCCCCGTGGCGCTGGCATCGCCGAGCGCGACGGGCTGGCGGACCGCATCGACATCTTCAACGGTACGCTGGGGAAGGCGTTCGGGGTGTTCGGCGGCTATATCGCGGCGTCCGCGCGGATGTGTGACGCGATCCGCAGCTATGCGCCCGGATTCATCTTCACCACATCATTGCCGCCTGCTGTCGCTGCGGGCGCTGCGGCGTCCATCGCATTCCTGAAGACGACCGAAGGGCAGGCGCTGCGCGACCGTCAGCAGCTGCACGCGCGTATCCTGAAGATGCGCTTGCGCGGTCTGGGGCTGCCGATCGACGACCGCGGCACGCATATCGTGCCGGTCCACGTGGGAAACCCGGTCCACTGCAAGATGTTATCGGACATGCTGCTGTCGGAGTTCGGCATCTACGTCCAGCCGATCAACTTCCCGACGGTCCCGCGCGGCACTGAACGGCTGCGGTTCACGCCGTCTCCGATTCACGATCACGTTGAAATCGACAATTTGGTGAAGGCGATGGATGCACTCTGGTCACGCTGTGCGCTAAATCGCGCCGAAGCGGTTGCCTGACACCATATCGGGAGGTGAAAAACCTCTCGCATCCGTGATAGCATCGCCTTAATCAACAAGGGCCAGATTCGCGTAGAAGATCTGGTCTCCCAACACGACGTGAGGCAGACGCAGATGATCGGTTTGCGGGCAAACAACCCGGCGAACGACAGTTCGGACGTGGCGCAGGGCGCGCCCGGTTTCGATGATTTCGACATGCGGCTGGGCGACCTGATGCGTGGCGAGCGGGCGACGATGGGCAAGTCCCTGCTGGATGTTCAGCGAGAGCTGCGCATCCGTGCATCCATCGTGGCTGCAATTGAGAACTGCGATATCTCGGCGTTTGACGCGCCGAGCTTTATCGCCGGGTATGTGCGGTCATATTCCAAGTATCTGGGGATGGATCCCGACTGGACGTTCCGCCGATTCTGTCAGGAATCAGGCTTTACGCCGGTTCACGGCATGGCCCCTGCGGCGTCGGGCCCCAAGCCCCAACGCCGCCCCTCGGACCCGGTCGAGGCGCTGGCGAATCCCCGCGCGTTGTATCTGCCGCAGCCCGAATCCTTCTGGTCGTCGATTGAGCCCCGCGCCATCGGCTCGATCTTCGTCATGGCGGCGCTGGTTTGTGCGCTGGGTTACGGCGGCTGGTCGGTCCTGCAGGAAGTGCAGAAGGTCAACCTGACGCCGTCGGACCAGACGCCCGGCGTCATTGCGCAGCTGGACCCCGTAGCAGGGCTGCAAGAACCTGCGCCCAATCTGGAACTCGCCGCGTCCGATCTGCCGCAGCCCGAAGCGCTGGACCGCGTTTTCCGTCCGCAGGCGCTGGACGTGCCGGTGCTGACGCCGCGCGACGGACCCATTGCGTCCATTGACCCGGGCCTGATCCAGTCGACGACGCCAGACACGCCGCTGCCCACGCAGTTTACCGAGCTGACCGTTCCGACATCGGAAACGGCCGCCACGTCTTATGGCCCGCAGATGCCTGCGACGACTGTTGTGGCTGATGCGTCATCCGTGCGCACCGTGTCGCCTGATGCGGCTGAGGTCGAGATTCTGGCTGCGCGTCCGGCGTGGGTGCGTGTCACGTCTGCCGACGGGACCGTGCTGCTGGAAAAGACCCTCGATGCAGGGGAACGGTTTGCCTTGCCCAAGCTTGAGCATCCGCCGAACCTGCGGGCCGGGAATTCGGGTGCGGTCTACTTTGCGGTCAACGGCAAGACCTATGGTCCCGCCGCGCCGGGCGCGCAGGTCGTCAAGAAGGTTGAGCTTTCGCCGTCCGCACTGACGACGAAATACGCCTTTGCCGATCTGACCAAGGATCCGGAGTTGGCGCAGATGGTCAGCGTGGCGTCAGCTGTGGGTGTCCTGCCTCCGATCCAGACGCCTGACGCCCCTGTCGACGGCGCGGCCCCGACACGCGCCGATTGACCCGCTCGCCAGCGGGCAGCCGATCAATTCACCAAACTCTCACATCGACCCGGTTGCCGCCGGGGCGCGCGGGGCTTATGTCTGCGGCGAGCGAATGAGGCTGACGATGACCCATAATCCGATCCGCCCATGGCGAAATGTCGAGCGTCGCAAGTCGCGCCAGATCATGGTCGGCAATGTGCCGGTTGGTGGCGATGCGCCGATCAGCGTTCAGACGATGACGAACACCGATTCAAGCGACGTCTGTGCGACGCTGGCGCAGGTGATCGCGGCGGCGGACGCGGGCGCGGACATCGTGCGCATCTCGACGCCAGACGAGGCGTCGACCAAGGCGCTGCGCGAGATCACGCGCGAAAGCCCGGTCCCGATCGTCGCCGACATCCACTTCCACTACAAACGCGCGCTTGAGGCCGCTGATGCGGGGGCAGCATGCCTGCGTATCAATCCCGGCAACATTGGCGATGCCGCGCGGGTGCGAGAGGTCGTGCAGGCCGCGCGAGCGAACGGCTGTTCCATCCGTATCGGTGTGAACGCCGGCAGTCTGGAACGCCACCTGCTGGAAAAATATGGTGAGCCGTGCCCGGCGGCGATGGTCGAAAGCGGCCTTGATCACATCAAACTGCTGCAGGACAACGACTTTCACGAATTCAAGATCAGCGTAAAGGCGTCGGACGTGTTTCTGGCGGCTGCTGCGTATCAGGAACTGGCGGACGCAACCGACGCGCCGATTCACTTGGGCATTACCGAGGCGGGCGGCCTGCGCGGTGGCACGGTCAAGTCTGCGCTCGGCATGGGCAACCTGCTGTGGATGGGGATCGGTGACACGATCCGTGTGTCCCTGTCGGCCGACCCGGTTGAGGAGGTCCGCGTCGGTTACGAGATCCTGAAGTCGCTCGGGCTCCGCACCCGGGGCGTTCAGATCATCTCCTGCCCGTCCTGCGCCCGCCAAGGGTTTGACGTCATCAAGACGGTCGAAATCTTGGAAAAACGTCTCGAACACATCAAGACGCCGCTGAGCCTGTCGATCATTGGTTGCGTCGTGAATGGCCCGGGCGAGGCACTGATGACTGATCTGGGCTTTACCGGCGGCGGTGCGGGCAGTGGCATGGTCTATGCGGCGGGCAAGCAAAGCCACAAGATGGGCAACGACCGGATGATCGACCACATTGTCGAACTTGTGGAAAAGCGGGTCGAACAGATCGAAGCCACCAAGCAAGCCGCAGAATGAAAGAAGGGCGCCACGAGGCGCCCTTTTCGCTTAACGCGGGTCGGGTCAGCCTGCGGTCGACTGCGCCCTGATCTGCTTGACCGCCTCGGTCATGCCGGTTGACGGGATGCCGCGCAGCATTTCGTTGCCGATGACGAAGGTCGGCGTACCCATGATGCCCATCTTCTGGCCCAGTTCGTGGTTCGCCTGAATCTCTGCCGTCACGTCGGCCGAGCTCATGTGTTTTTCGATTGCGGCGTCGTCCAGCTTCAGCTCGGTGGCGATGGCCTTCAGCGACTCGGTCGTGACGTCGCCGCGCATCACATACAGCTTGTCATGGACGGCCTTGTAAGCGGCAGGACCATCCAGTTGCTTGACCGCGATGGCAAAGCGCGATGCAAGCTCGCTTTCCGGGCCAAGGATCGGAAACTCTTTCAGGACCCAGCGGATATCCCCGTCGGTCTTGACCAGCTCTTCGACCTCGGGGTTCACCTTGCGGCAGTATCCGCAGCGGTAATCGATGAATTCGACCATTGTCAGCTTGCCGTCGGGGTTGCCGCCGACCCAGCTGTGGCTGTCTTGCGTCAGGTCCTTCTGGAAGGTCTGGACCAGCTGACGATCCTTCTGCACTTCATCGGCGACGCGCTGCGCCTCGAGGCTGTTAACGGCTTCGATCAGGACTTGCGGGTTCGCCATGATGTAGTCTTTGACCGCGACGCCGAAGGCGGCTTTTTCGGCATCGGTCATGTTGGCCGGGTCAAAGGCGGCGGCGGGCAGGGCGGTTGCGGCCATCAGCGCCGCGGCGGTCATCAAAGATTTCATCGCGGGGTCCTTTCGCGTGTTGCCCGGGAACTTGCCGTCTTGGCGCCGGTATGTCCAGCAAACGGATATGTGAACCCGTGCGCTGCGCTTGACCGGACTGCGTGCAGGGGCCAAAAGCTGCGCCGAACCCACCTGAATGATGAGATGCGTGGATGCAGCCTTCCCGACGCGGCCAAGTTGATCCGTTCATTGTAATGGACGTCATGGAATCCGCCCGCGCGGCCGAGGAAGCGGGCCATCACGTCATCCATATGGAGGTTGGCCAGCCTTCGACCCCGGCCCCCGCCGGGGCACGCCGCGGGTTACAATCGGCGCTGGATCAACCGCTGGGCTATACCGTGGCGCTGGGACTGCCCGCTTTGCGGTCCGGGATCGCCGATCTTTACCGTCGTTGGTACGGTGTCGATCTGGATCCCGCGCGTGTCGTAGTGACGGCCGGATCGTCGGGCGCCTTCATTCTGGCGTTTTCAGCGCTGTTCGACGCAGGCGACCGCGTTGCGCTGGGTGAGCCCGGCTATCCCAGTTATCGTCAGATCCTGCGCGCGATGTCGGTCGAACCGGTTGGCATCCAGACCCGGGCGGACAACCGCTATCAGCCGAAGGCACAGGATATTCCGGAAGACGTGGCCGGCGTGATCGTGGCGTCGCCCGGCAATCCGTCGGGCACGATGCTGGACCGCGACCAGTTGTCAGCGATTGCCGCGCGCTGTCACCAGATTGGCGCGGCGCTGATCTCGGACGAGATTTATCACGGGCTCAGCTATGGCCACCGAGCTGTCAGCGCGTTGGAGGTGACGGATGACGTCGTCGTCATCAACAGCTTTTCCAAGTTCTTTAGCATGACTGGGTGGCGCATCGGCTGGATGGTCGTGCCACCCGACATGGTTCGCACTGTCGAGCGGATCGCCCAGAACATGTTCATCTGCCCGCCCCACGCCAGTCAGGTCGCCGCACTCGCCGCGTTGGACTGCGAGGATGAAGCGCGGGAAAACCTCGCCGTCTACGCCGCGAACCGTCAGCTGATGCTTGACCGTTTGCCGGCAATGGGGTTCGACCGCATCGCGCCGCCGGACGGGGCGTTCTATATCTATGCCGACGTCTCGCACCTGACGGATGACAGTCTGGCGTTCTGCCGCGAAATCCTTGATCGCGCGCGCGTGGCCGTCACGCCGGGGCTGGACTTCGATCCGGTTCGCGGTGGTCAGACGATCCGCTTTTCCTATGCCCGCTCCACGCCCGAGATTGCCGAGGGGTTGGACCGCCTTCAGGCGTTCATGGCCGCGCGATGAAGGTTTTTCGTCGGCTTGTCTTGGCGCTGTCGGCGACCGCGTGGCTGGCGCTTCCGCTTGCGGCACAGACGACCGACGCCGCGGCGATTGCCGCCAGCATGTCCCTGAAGCCGACCGAACTGGACGTGGCCGCATCCAGCATCGAGGCCGTCGGACGGGACCGGGGCAAGCCGCGTCCGCTGAACATGTCGCTGCACGTCGGGAAACCCGCACCCTATCGCGCGTATCTGCTGGACGATCCGCCGCGTCTAGTGGTCGAAATGCGGGGACTGGCGCTGCCCCCGGCTGACTCGACGATTGATGGAGAGGACAGCCTGACCGACCTGCGGTGGGGGCCGGGCCAGGCGGGCTGGTCGCGGATCGTGGCTGAACTGCCCGCACCCTATGCGCTGACGCATGTCGACATGGCACTGGAGACCGGGATCATCGACATTTCGCTCGAGCCGGTAAAACGCGGCGCGTTCCGGCCAAGGACGGACGTCCTGACGGCGTTGCGCGGACTGCCGGAACCTGTGGCCACGCCAGCGCCGCGCAATGGAAAAGGCCCGATGCGTGTCGTCCTGGACCCCGGGCACGGTGGCTTTGACCCCGGCGCGCAGGTGGGCCCTCTGACCGAGGCAAGTCTGATGTTGACCTTCGCCCAAGAGGTCGCCGAGGCGTTGAAGCAAAGGGGGATTGAACCGCATCTGACCCGTCAGGACGACAGTTTCGTCCCGCTGGAACGGCGCACCAGCATCGCTCGCAGCGTCGGCGCCAAGTTGTTCATTTCATTGCATGCCGACATGTTGCCTGCGGGGCAGGCGGCTGGTGCCACCATTTATACTTGGGATTCACGGTCGAATGATCGCGCGGCCCGCGAACTCGCCATGCGTCATGAACGCACGGACATATTGGCGGGTATGAACCTCACCGGATCGGATGACACGGTCGCGGGCGTGCTGATGGACATGGCCTGGACCGACAGTCAGCCCCGCAGCGTCGCGTTCGCCAAGCATCTGTCCAGCAATATGGCGCTGGCGGGCATCGGTCTGCACAGCCGCCCAGTGCGCGGGGCCGCATTTTCGGTTCTGAAGTCACCTGACATCCCGTCCGTACTGGTCGAGGTCGGATTTCTGTCAGACCCGGTGGACCGGGCCAATCTGTCCGATCCAGCATGGCGCGACCGTATGGCCAAGGCTTTCGCCGTGGCGGTGGCCGATTGGCGCGCCGACATGAACGACCGTGACGCGGCCCGGATGGAGTAATGGCCGCGTGGCGAAATTCGCCCACTCGCCCAAGCGTGCTTTGACGCACATGACATCGGCGTGTAATGAAACGCCCGGACTTTCGCCCAAGGAATAGCCGTTG
The DNA here is from genome assembly GCA_003240735.1 of Paracoccus denitrificans. GTDB lineage: Bacteria > Pseudomonadota > Alphaproteobacteria > Rhodobacterales > Rhodobacteraceae > Paracoccus > Paracoccus denitrificans_A. The sequence goes on from QFNE01000010.1 coordinate 65,949, forward strand.
CTTCGTTTTGTCTTGTCGTTCTTCGGCGCGATCTTTTCGTGGGTCGTAACCGGGATCGCGCTGTTCGCATTGGTTGTGGGCGGCATCTTCTGGATGTTTTCCCGCGATCTGCCCAGCCATGAGGCGCTGGCGCAGTATGCACCGAAAACCATCAGCCGAATCTATTCCGGCGAAGGCAAGCTGATCGATGAATTTGCACAGGAACGCCGCATCTTCGTTCCGATCGCGGAAATTCCCGACCTGGTGAAGCACGCCTTCATCTCGGCCGAAGACAAGAATTTCTATCACCACCACGGGTATGACCCGCGCGGCATCGTCGCGGCGGGCCTGCAGGCCGCGCGCGGTGGCTCGGTCCGGGGTGCGTCCACCATCCCGCAGCAGGTGGTGAAGAACTTCCTTCTTTCGTCTGACCGCAGCGTCGAACGGAAGGTCAAGGAGCTGATTCTGGCCACCCGGCTGGAGCAGACGCTAAACAAGGACCAGATCCTAGAGCTGTATCTGAACGAGATTTTTCTTGGCCAGAACAGCTCAGGCGTCGGTGCTGCAGCCCAGACTTATTTTAACAAGCCCCTGACGAAACTGGCCCCCCACGAGGCCGCGCTGCTGGCGTCCATGCCGCAGGCACCGTCCCGGTCGGTCGTTCGTGACAAGGATCGCATTCTTGAGCGCCGGAACTATGTCCTGCGCGAGATGTGGCAGAACGGCTATCTGGACGAGGCGACCTATCGGTCCGAGGCCGAGCAGCCGCTGCGCACGGTCCAGAATGGCGACTTTCCCGGCTTTCGTCAGGAATTGCCGCCGCGCGGCTATTTCACCGACGAAATTCGCCGGCAGCTGAGCCAGCAGTTTGGCGAAGATGAATTTTTCACCGGCGGTCTGTCGATCCGGGCCACGGTTGACCCACAGCTGCAGGATATTGCGGCCAAGGCGCTGCAGGACGCGCTGGAACGCTATGACCGCAGCACGGGGCTGTGGCGTGGAACGGGGCGCAAAATCGCGGCCGACAAGCTGGTGAACGAAACGTCATGGCGGGCGGAACTGGCCAAGGCTGACGTGCCGCGCGATATCGAAGGCTGGCGCCCGGCAGTCGTGCTGACCTTGGGCGCGAATGATGCTCAGTTGGGTATCGAAGGAAACATCGACGCAGATGAACCCGCCGTCATCCCCGCGCGCGACGTCCAGTGGGCGCGCAAGCTGATGCCGGGGTCGCGCCGCGCGCCGAACGCCAAGGTGCCAAGCGACCTGCTGGAGGTCGGCGATGTCGTTCTGGTGCGCCGCATGACCGACGACAAAAGCGGTGCATTTGTCCGCTGGACGCTGCGCCAGGTTCCGGCGATCCAAGGCGGGTTTATGGCGATGGACGTCACCACGGGTCGCGTGATCGCGATGCAGGGTGGTTTCAGTTATCAGTCGTCGGTGTTCAACCGGGCGACGCAGGCGATGCGTCAGCCGGGGTCGTCCTTCAAACCCTTCATTTACGCGGCCGCGCTCGACACCGGCTATACCCCCGCAACTATGGTCGCGGATGAGCCGATCACTGTGAACACCCCACAGGGCGTGTGGACGCCCAAGAACTCCTCGGGGCGGTATTACGGGCCAACGCCGCTGCGGACAGGGATCGAGCAGTCGCGCAACCTGATGACGATCCGTATCGCGCAGGACATCGGGATGGATCTGGTCGCGAAATATGCCGAGAGGTTTGGCGTCTATCAGCACATGACGCCCTTCATCGCGAACTCGCTTGGCGCGCAGGAAACGACGCTTTTCAAGATGGTCTCGGCCTATGCGATGTTTGCCAACGGTGGCCAGAAGGTCGAGCCGACGCTGGTCGACCGCGTGCAGGATCGTCGCGGGCGCACGATCTATCGCCATGACAACCGAAACTGCGACAATTGCGGCCAACCGACGCTGCCATCCGGCATCTCGCCCGAGATCAAGTCGGACCGGGAACGCATTCTGGACCCGGTCACGGCCTATCAGGTCACGTCGATGATGGAAGGCGTGGTCAAACGCGGTTCGGGCAAGGGCGTGCACCTGCCGGTTCCGGTCGCAGGCAAGACGGGGACGACGAACGACGCCAAGGACGTGTGGTTCATCGGGTTCACCTCGAACATGGTGGCGGGGTGCTACCTTGGCTATGACCAGCCGCGCACGCTGGGCAGCAACGCGTTCGGTGGGACGCTGTGTGTTCCAGTCTTCAATTCGTTCATGCGGCAAGCCGTTCGCCGCTATGGCGGCACGGAGTTTGCTGTCCCGCCGGGTGGCTATTTCGCGGGCGGAGAGTTCTTCCGTGACGGGACTGATGCCACGTCGGGCCCGGTTGTCGACGGCGGCTTTGGCCGGACCAATCCTGATGAGCTGCCCCTGATCGGGTCCGGGCCAGTGGCCGGGACGTCCGTCACGACATCGACCGGTCAGCGCAAGGTCATCCCGGCGCGCGCGTCCACGGGAACGATCAGTTCGGGCGGTCTTTACTGAGGGCTGCCCGCCTTGCTCATGTTTGCACGGCAAGTTATCACCCGTGACCTGATTGAACGCCCCAAGGGGAACCACTGATGCGCGCCGAAACCCAAGCCACGACCGAGGCTATTCGCAAATCCCTGAAGCTGCTGGCGCAGCGCATGGATTGGGACACCGCGCCCCATCGGCTGGAAGAGATGAACGCTATGATCGAGGATGGCGATCTGTGGTCGGACCCGGCCCGCGCGCAAAAGCTGATGCGTGAACGTCAGGCGCTGTCTGACGCGGTCGAAACCTATCGTCGCATCGGTCAGGAACTGCAGGATAATGTCGACCTGATCGAACTGGGTGAGGCCGAAGGCGACACCGAAGTCGTGACCGAAGCCGAAGCCGCGCTGAAGATTCTGTCGGCAACTGCCGCGCAGAAGGAGCTTGAGGCGCTGCTGAACGGTGAGGCGGATAGCAACGACACCTTCCTTGAGATCAACGCAGGCGCTGGCGGCACGGAAAGCTGTGACTGGGCGTCGATGCTGGCGCGGATGTATGTCCGTTGGGCCGAATCCAAGGGCTACACCGTCGAGCTGCAGTCCGAGACGGCGGGCGACGAGGCAGGCATCCGCAGCGCGGCCTATAAAATCAGCGGGCACAACGCCTATGGCTGGCTGAAGTCCGAGTCGGGCGTCCACCGGTTGGTCCGCATTTCGCCCTACGATTCTGCGGCGCGGCGGCACACCTCGTTCTGTTCGGTCTGGGTCTATCCGGTCGTTGACGACAACATCGAAATCGACATCCCGGCCAGCGACATCCGCATCGACACCTACCGGTCGTCGGGTGCAGGTGGTCAGCACGTCAACACCACCGACTCGGCCGTCCGGATCACGCACCTGCCGTCGGGGATCGTCGTCACCAGCTCGATGAAATCGCAGCACCAGAACCGCGATGCTGCCATGATCGCGCTGCGGGCGCGCCTGTACCAACTGGAACTTGATCGCCGAAATGCCGCCATAAACGCCCAGCACGAATCCAAAGGCGACGCGGGCTGGGGCAACCAGATCCGGTCATACGTGCTGCACCCTTATCAGATGGTGAAGGATCTTCGGACCGGCGTCGAGACAAGCGACACCCAAGGCGTGCTTGACGGTGATCTTGACGCTTTCATGGCCGCCACTTTGGCACTGGATGTGGCCGGCAAGACCCGGGCCGAGGCGAACGCCGAAGACTAAGAAAAACGGGGCCCAGCGGTCCCGTTTCTTGTTGGTGTCGTCAGTTCAGGCGGTGCGAGGGGCCTGATCCTCGATTTCCGCCGGACCTTGCGGCGCGACAGGACGGGTGCCGTTTGCCGGAATGCCGTCGGGCTTGTCGTCGACCTGATATTCGTTGTGCAAGATCCCCTCGGCCGGTTTGTCGCGCGGATCGTCTGGTCGGTGTTTCGGCTTGTCGGCCATGGTTGGTATCCTTTCGCTGTACAAGTTCAACCAAACGCACCCCGGCAGGGTTCCGGTTTGCCACTTGCAGATCAGCGGCTAAGCTTCACCGACATCCGCATGGGGGCTGGCATGGCACGCACGATCAATCTGGCGCTGCAGGGCGGTGGCGCGCACGGGGCGTTCGCGTGGGGCGTGCTGGACCGGCTGCTTGAAACCGACGAGATCGAGATTTCGGGCATCAGCGGCACATCGGCCGGCGCGATGAACGGGGCGGCGCTGGCCGCCGGTCTGGCCCACCGGGACGGTGCGGCCGGTCGACGCGCCGCGCGTCAGAACCTTGAGGCGATGTGGACCCAGATCGCGCAGTTGAGCGATAACCGCATGGTCCGCTGGATGCACAGCCTGATCCCCATGCCCCCCAAGATGCAGCGCGCGGCCGAAATGTTCTCTCCCGTCGCGTGGCTCGAAGGGATCGCGCGCGTCTTCAGCCCCTACGATTCGGGGCCGTTCTACACCAACCCTTTGGGGCCGGTGCTGCGCGATCTTCCCTTCCCGCTGCATAAACGTGGGGCCGCCCCGCCGCGGTTCTTCGTCACCGCCACGAACGTGCGCACCGGTCGGGTGCGGATATTTCAAGCGGACGAAGTGACGCCTGACGCGATCATGGCATCCGCCTGCCTGCCGACGCTGTTTCGCGCGGTCGAGCTGGACGACCCCGCGACCGGCCGCCGAGAGGCGTATTGGGACGGCGGCTATTCCGGTAATCCCGCGCTGTTTCCGCTGTTCGCGCCTGACCTGCCTGCTGATATCGTCATTGTCGCCATCAATCCCATGGTGCGCGAGGCGCTGCCCAGAACGCCGACCGAAATTCAGGACAGGATCGACGAGATCAGCTTCAATTCATCGCTTCAGCGGGAATTGCGGGCCATCCAGTTCGCCAAGCGGCTGGCTGGTGAAGGCCGGCTAAATGACCGAGGCATGAAAATCCCGCTGATCCATCTTGTCTCGGACGATGTGCTGATGACCGACCTGACAGCGCAGACAAAGCTGATCCCGTCGCCGGGACTGCTGGTCCGCATGAAGGAAGCAGGCCGCGCCGCCGGCCAGAGGTTTCTGGACGGCGACGCGGCCAATATAGGGACGCGCGATTCGGTCGATCTGCCCCTGCTTTACGGTTAGGGCTTTTCAGCCGCGATGCGTGCGGCAAGACGCGCGTTGTTCAGCACCAATGCGATGTTCGCGGCCAGTGAGCGTCCGTCTGTCAGCTGGAAAATGCGGTCCAGCAGGAACGGCGTCACGGATTTCGCCGCAATTCCTTGGGCGCGCGCATCAGCCAGTGCCTGATCAACGATCGGAATCATCACGTCACGAGCAATTTCATCGACAACGGGGATCGGATTGACCACCAGCTGGCCACCCGGCAGCCCGAGTTCGCGGCGCGTGCGCGACGCGGCGGCGATGTCGGCCGGATCGTCCAGCCGCAACGGCGCCGCCAAGCCCGATTCGCGGGACCAGAAAGCAGGCAGATCGTCCTGACCCACTGCGATGACCGGCACGCCCTGTGTTTCCAGAAACTCCAACGTGCGGGGCAGGTCGAGGATGGCCTTGGCGCCAGCAGCCACGACCGTCACCGGCGTGCGCCCCAGTTCCTGAAGGTCGGCCGAGATGTCCATCGTATCTTCGACGCCGCGGTGGACGCCGCCGATGCCCCCGGTCGCAAAGACACGGATGCCCGCCAGATCGGCGCAGATCATCGTCGCGGCAACGGTCGTGGCACCGGTGCGCCCGGTTGCAAGGGCCACGGCCAGATCGGCGCGGCTAAGCTTCATCACCTCGGCCTGCGGGGTCTGGGCCAGCGCTTCAAGCGTCTGGTCCTCCAGCCCGATCAGGATGCGGCCACCCATGATCGCGATGGTGGCGGGGGTCGCGCCGGCCGCGCGGACCTCTTCTTCGACCTGACGAGCGACTTCCAGGTTCTGGGGATAGGGCATGCCATGGGTGATGATCGTGCTTTCCAAGGCGACGATGGGCTTGCCTGCATTCAGCGCGGCCTGCACCTCGGGGGCGATGATCAAAAGCGGGTTCATGGGGTATCCTTTCCTGAAACATGGGCTGCCGCGGCCGCAACGGCGGCGTCAAGCGCTGCGCGGCGGTCAAGGCCGCCGTGCTCGGCCACAAGATGCGCGGCCAGAAAACAGTCACCGGCGCCGGTGACGCGGGCGATACGAACCGAAGGGGGCAGGGCAGTCAGCACCTCGCCATCCCGTGCGGCGCAGGCGGCCAGCTGGCCGCCATCGGTGACCAGAACACGTGCGGCGCCGCGTTGGATAACCGCCGCCGCGGCTGTGGCGGCATCGACGCAGGCGTGACCGGCCAGTGTTTCCGCCTCGGCCCGGTTCAGATACAGCGTCGCGTTCGGATGGGCCATCAGCGGGGCCAGACGCTCGGCCTTGCCGGGGCTGGCCGGCACGACGCGAAGGTCGGCGGCCGCAAGCGCAGGGTCAGTCGCCAGCGTGGCCAGCATTTCGACCGTCAGGTTCCCGTCGATGACGACCGGTCCCAGCCACGGCGTGCCGGGGCGGCCAAGCGGGCCGTGGCGCAAGGGCCGCACGATGGCATCGCCCGCCTTTTCCAGCGAATGGGCGTCGGCGATGGCGGCGATCAGCCCCACGTCATCCTCGATCGCCATATAGACGTCGGTGGGCAGGCCGGCGTCGCGCGTCAGATAGGCGACATCGACCCCCAACGACCGGGCAGCGGAACAAAGCGCCTCGCCCTCACCGTCGCGACCGACGGCGCCCAGCACGGCCGGGCGGCGTCCCCGACGGGCGAGCGCGATGGCCACGTTCAGCGCGACGCCACCGGGAATGTGCGCGATACGCCCGGGCACGTCGTCGCCCTTGGACATGGTGCGCGGGCTGCGCCCGATCACGTCCCATAGAACGGCCCCGATGCACAGGACATCGGGGCGCGGGTGATCGTCAGGATGCTGGGTCCACGACACGTAGGGTCAGACCAGCTTCAGCATGCGGTGCTTTTTCTTGCCAAGGCTGATCTTCAGCCCGTCGCCGATTTCCGCTGCAGTCAGGAGCAGCTGCGGGTCGGTGACAGCGTCGTTGTTCAGCCGCAAGCCGCCTTCGGCGATCAGGCGCTTGGCCTCCTTGCCGCTGGTCGTCAGGCCGGTCTGGGCCAAAACCTGCACGACCGACAGCCCATCGGCCAGACTGGCCGCAGGCAGGGTCACGACCTCAAGATCGCCACCGCTGCCGCCCTGTTCAAACACGTCGCGTGCTGTCGCCTCGGCGCTGGCGGCGGCGTCGGCGCCGTGCAGCTGGGTGGTGACGGCGTTGGCAAGGATCACCTTGGCCTCGTTGATCTCTGACCCCTCCAGCGCGCCAAGGCGTTCGCATTCGGCAACCGGCAGCTCCGTGTAAAGCTTGAGAAAGCGTCCCACGTCCGCATCGGTCGAGTTGCGCCAGAACTGCCAGAATTCGAACGGGGACAGCATTTCACCGTTCAGCCAGGTGGCGCCACCAGCGGATTTTCCCATCTTGCGCCCGTCGCTGGTCGTCAGCAGGGGCGACGTCAGGCCGAAGATTTCCTTGTCCAGCACACGACGGGTCAGGTCGATCCCGTTGATGATATTGCCCCACTGGTCCGAGCCGCCCATCTGCAACCGGCAGTCGTACCGCCGATAAAGCTCAAGAAAGTCATAGGCTTGCAGGATCATGTAGTTAAACTCAAGGAACGACAGCGATTGTTCCCGGTCCAGCCGCGACTTGACGCTTTCGAACGCAAGCATCCGGTTGACCGAGAAGTGGCGACCGATGTCGCGCAGGAACTCAAGATAGTTCAGGCCGTCCAGCCACTCGGCATTGTTCAGCATCATCGCGCCGCCATCGCGATAGTCGAGGTATTTTTCAAACACCCGCTGCATGCCGTCGATGTTGGCTTGAATGGCTGCATCGTTCAGCAATGGACGTTCATCGCTGCGGAATGACGGGTCACCGACCTTGGTCGTCCCGCCGCCCATCAGGGTGATCGGACGGTTTCCGGTCTTCTGAAACCAGCGCAGCATCATGATGTTCAGAAGGTGACCGACATGAAGCGACGCGGCCGTCGCGTCATAGCCGATATACGCCGTAATCGGCCCCTCAACCAACGCGTCGTCCAGCGCCTGCAGATCGGTGCAGTCGGCCAGATAGCCGCGTTCCATCATGATGGTCAGGAACTCGGATTTCGGGTGATATGTCATCGGCGTTTTCCTTATGCGTGAAGGGTCTATACAGTCGCCGCCAACCAAGGAAAAGCCGGGGCAGAGGGGCGAATGCGGGTTCTGGGAATGATGTCGGGCACATCGCTTGACGGGGTCGATGCCGCGCTGCTGGACACCGACGGCGAGACGATCCACGCCTTCGGCCGCAGCGCCTACAAACCCTATGCCGGGAATGAGGTGGGCGTCCTGCACGCAGCGCTTGGGCGATGGCCGGGCGAGGCCGGAGTGGCTGACGCCGCCGACCTGTCAGTCGCCACGCACGCAGCCCTGGCCGCCGATTTCCCCGAGGCGGAGGTGATCGGATTTCACGGGCAGACGCTGGCGCACGATCCTGCAGGACGGCGGACCCATCAGGCAGGACAGGGATGGCAGCTTGCGCGCGCAACGAAGCGTCCGGTCGTCTGGGACTTTCGCACCGAAGACGTGCGTCTGGGCGGCGAGGGCGCGCCGCTGGCGCCGTTCTTTCACCACGCGCTGGCGCGTCACGCTGTGGCCGCCGGTCGGTTGTCTGACGCACCTGTGGCGTTCTTGAATCTTGGCGGCGTGGGCAACCTGACCTGGACTGATCCGCGCATCGCCGATCCGGTGCAGGCGTCTCTGGCTTTCGATACAGGTCCCGCCAATGCGCCGCTGAACGACCTCATGCGTCGCCGGTTGGGGCTGGCGCGTGACCAGGGCGGGGCGCTGGCCGCAACCGGGTCGGTGACAGAGGACGTCGTGCAGGCATTTCTGTCCCATGATTTCTTCCAACGCCCCCCACCAAAATCGCTGGATCGGGACGCGTTTGCGGCATTGGTGGACTGGACCGCGCCGCTGAATGAGGCCGATGCGGCGGCCACGCTGACGGCCGTTGCCGCCGCTGCGGTCGGGGCGGGCTTGTCATGGCTGCCGACCTCGCCGGAAATCCTGCTTGTGTGTGGGGGCGGGCGACACAACCGCACGATGATGGCGGCACTGGCCGATCGCACCGGGTTGGTCGTCCAGCCGGTGGAGGGCGCAGGATTTGACGGCGACATGCTGGAGGCGCAGGCCTTTGCCTGGCTCGCCGCCCGGGTGCTGCGTGGCCTGCCCACGTCTGGCCCGACCACCACGGGCGCACCCGGGGCGATCTGCGGAGGGCGGGTTTCATATCCGAAGCCCCGATAGTTCCCAGAAATGGCGCTGATTTTTTCGTGATGCTAATTTGAGCAGCGTGCCCCAGTTCATGTCACAAACCTTGGGAACGGTTCGGGAAATCTTGCGTTTGGGATCGATGCCGGCACGACCGGCGCAACCACAAGAGGACTCAGGCCCATGAAATCCGCCAATAAACCCCTTCTGATTGCAGCGACCACGCTGGCACTTTCGGGTGCAGCCTTTGCGCAGACCGCGACCGCGCCGGCGACGGATGCGCCGGTTGTGACTGCGCCTGCGACCACCCCGGCAGAAAGCGCAGCCGACAACGCCGCAGACGCCGCGAACAGCGCGATGGATGCAGCAGGTGATGCCGCAAATGCAGCGGGCCAAGCGGCAGGTGACGCCGCGAATGCCGCAGGCGAAGCTGCGGGCGATGCCGCTGCAGCCGCAAACGACGCGGCCGATGCCGCCGCCGACGCGGCCGGTGAGGCTGCCGACGCCGCTGCCGCTGCGCCTGTCGCAGCACCGGACGTCAGCGCACCCGCGCTGAGCGCCACGAACCCCGGCGTCCTTGGCTCGTGGGTGACTTCGCGCAACATCTGGACGACCAATCAGCCGTCAAGCTCGGCTTGGTCCGACACGGCGCTGACGGAGCGTCCTGCCGATTGGCAGGAGATCGCGAAAGTCAATGATGTTGTCTTCGACAAAGACGGCCAGCTGGTCGGTTATATCGCTGACATCGGCGGCTTCCTCGGGATTGGCGCAAAGAAAGTGCTGCTTGGTACCGACGCCATCCACATGGTGACGATCAACGACGACACGTTCTATGCGACCAACTTCACCAAAGAAGAGCTTGAAGCGCTTCCGGACTTCGACACCGCGACTGTCATGAAGTGACCTGAACGGTCAAAATACCGGAAAGGGGTGCCATTGGCACCCCTTTTTTCATGGCCAAACAAAGTCTTCTGCGGAACCCGGTCGGTGCAGTCGTGTTAGGTCGCAGGGACCCGGCGAGAGCCGGGTTTGATCTGCTCCTGTTTCCAAGAGGTTCTGCGAATGTTGAAGCATCTGATGGGAAGTGCGGCGGTACTGGTCACGATGGCCGGCACATCACTGGCCCAGTCGCCTGACGTGACGGTCGAACAATGCGCCCCGAAAGTGACAGTCACACAAAAAGATCCAAAGCTGACGGTCACGATCCCCGAGGGCGGGGGAGAGCCGCAACTGGTGGTCGAGCAGGACGACCCTGAGGTGACGGTCGAGCCGTGTACGCCCAAGGTCACCGTGGCCGGGGCAGAGGTTCCGGTTCCGGCCGCGACCATTGAGCCAGAAATTACGATAAACCGCGCTCAGAACGCCGAGGTGACTGTGAACCGCGTTGGGGCAGAGGCTGCGGCGCCGGCCGCCGCGGCACCGACCGACGACGCTGCCGCCGATGCCCCTCCACCGCCGCCTCCTGCAGGAACAGATGCTCCGCCGCCGCCACCTGCTGCAGCGGGCGCGCCTCCGCCCCCTCCCGCAACTACAGTCACGCCGCCCGCCCCTGAGGCCGTACCTCCGGCGGCTGTCGCGGGGGACGTGCCTCCACCGCCGGCCGCTGACGACACCGTGGCACCGCCTCCTCCGCCGCCCCCTGCGGAAGGTGAGGCACCTGCTGCGATCCCGCCTGCGGCCCCGGTCCCGATGGTGCCAGCGCCCGGATCAGCGGAGCCGGATGCCTCGCCCGCGACTGCAAGCAACGAGCCGCCCCCTGCGGAGGGAGAGCCTGCACCCGATGTCGCCCGTCCCGAAACCCCGGTTGATGTCGACAACCTGCCTGCCACGCCGCCCCATCCGGCACAGGTGGAGCCGCAGTCTGCATCATCCGCGACACCGGTCGCACCTGCCGAAGCAACAGACGCCGACGCGGTCGAACCGGGGGCAGACCCGGCGTCAACAGATGCCCAAGCCGTGTCAGATGCTGCCACGGAGCCAGCTTCCACTGATGCAGCGACCGTTCAAACGGCGCCGGTTCTGGCATCCGACGTGGTCGTCCGCCAAGGCTACGAGCTTGCACCCGTGGACGTCGTCACGGGCGATGAGCTGAAGGGGGCGGGCGTGTATACAGCTGATGACCAGAAGATAGGCAACGTCGAAGACATCGTCGCCGATGCGGACGGTAAGATCACCCAGGTAATCGTCGGGGTCGGCGGCTTTCTGGGGGTTGGCGAGCGCAAGGTCGCGTGGCCCTTCGATCAGGTTTCGCTGCAGCGCAAGGCCGATGGGTCCGATCTGCGGGCCTATGTCGGGACGTCAGGCGAACAGGTAAACGATCTGCCGGAATATAATCCGGCGAACTGATGCCGGCAGATTGTTGCAGTGGCCCCGCCCGAAAGGCGGGGTCACACTCATTTTCGGACGGGCGCTTCAAGCCCCCGCAAATTCCTTTCAGAATCTGTGGACGGGCGCTTGACGCCGTCTGCGTGGCTGCGTAAACCCCGCCCACTTCGGTCGGTGACCGAGGTGGTATGCGCGGTTGTAGCTCAGTTGGTTAGAGTACCGGCCTGTCACGCCGGGGGTCGCGGGTTCGAGCCCCGTCAACCGCGCCACCACCTTGTCACCACCCGAAAGATAGATGCGCGGTTGTAGCTCAGTTGGTTAGAGTACCGGCCTGTCACGCCGGGGGTCGCGGGTTCGAGCCCCGTCAACCGCGCCATTTATCCCCCTTCATCAGTGATCATGACGATATGACCCCGGTGGTCTTTCGGGGTCTTTTCACGGCGGCGCATATCCCTATGCTGGCGCTGAAGTTTGGAAGGGGTTCGCGATGTCCGGTGAAATCGACTATGGCGGCATGATGCACCGTGCGATGCAGGGGCTGATCGCCGATGTGCTGGAAGGCGTGGCTGAACAGGGTCTGCCTGGGAACCACCATTTCTTCATCACCTTCGACACGCGCGAAGATGGGGTCGAAATGGCCGACTGGCTGCGCGAGCGTTATCCCGAGGAAATGACGATCGTCATTCAGAACTGGTTCGACGGGCTGAAGGTGACGGATGAAGGGTTCTCGATCACGCTGAATTTCGGCAACTCCCCCGAGACGCTGGTGATCCCGTTCGACGCGCTGCGGACGTTCGTCGATCCATCGGTCGAGTTCGGTCTGCGCTTCGAATCGCCAGATGACGACGAAGATGACGATGCGGAAGAAGAGGTCGACGCCGGCGATGAGCCTGCGGCGGTGCCTGAAAAGCCGTCCACCGGCGGCGAGGTCGTCAGCCTGGACAAGTTCCGCAAGTAATCGGTCCCGATTGCCATCCCTGACGCCCGGGCCTAGAACCGGGGCGTCATAAATTGGGGGATGCCATGACCGACAGCCGTACTGAAACCGACAGCTTTGGCCCGCTCGAGGTCGCGTCTGAAAAGTACTGGGGCGCACAGACGCAGCGGTCACTGGGCAACTTCAAGATCGGCTGGGAAAAGCAGCCCATTGCGGTCGTTCGTGCGCTTGGTGTGATCAAGCAGGCTGCGGCGCAGGTGAACATGGCGACCGGCAAGCTGGACCCTGCCATCGGAAACGCCATGGTCGAGGCCGCGCAGGAAGTCATCGACGGCAAGCTGGACGACAACTTTCCGCTGGTCGTGTGGCAGACCGGGTCGGGCACGCAGTCCAACATGAACGCCAACGAAGTCATCTCGAACCGCGCGATCCAGATTCTGGGCGGAGAGATGGGTTCGAAAAAGCCCGTTCACCCGAACGACCACGTCAACATGGGCCAGTCGTCGAACGACACGTTCCCGACCGCCATGCACGTGGCGATCGGCATGGTTGCCCGTGACGTACTGATCCCGGGGCTGGAGCATCTGGCCGCCGCGCTGGAGGCCAAGCAGGCCGAGTTCAAGGACATCATCAAGATCGGCCGCACCCACACGCAGGATGCGACGCCGCTGACCCTGGGTCAGGAATTCTCAGGCTATGCCCATCAGGTCCGCATGGCGATCGAACGGGTGCGCATGTGCCTGCCCCAGATCTATGAACTGGCGCAGGGCGGCACCGCCGTCGGCACCGGGCTGAACACCAAGAAGGGCTGGGACACGGCTATCGCGGCGGAAATCGCCAAGATCACCGGGCTGCCGTTCGTGACCGCGCCGAACAAGTTCGAGGCATTGGCCGCGCATGATGCGATGGTCTTCTTCTCTGGCGCGCTGAAAACCGTGGCCGTCAGCCTGTTCAAGATCGCCAACGACCTGCGTCTGCTGGGATCGGGCCCGCGTTCGGGGTTGGGTGAGCTGATCCTGCCGGAAAATGAGCCGGGCAGCTCGATCATGCCGGGCAAGGTCAACCCCACCCAGGCAGAGGCGCTGACGATGGTCTGCGCGCAGGTCATGGGGAACGACGCGGCGGTCGGCTTTGCCGGAAGCCAAGGGCATTTCGAACTGAACGTCTATAACCCGATGATGTCTTACAACGTCATCCAGTCGATGCAGCTTCTGGGCGATGCGGCTGTCAGCTTTACCGACAACATGGTTGTCGGGACCGAGGCGAACATTCCCCGCATCGAGAAGCTGATGAAGGAATCGCTGATGCTGGTGACGGCGCTGGCGCCGACCATTGGCTATGACGCGGCGACCAAGGTCGCCAAGACCGCCCACAAGAACGGCACCACCTTGCGCGCAGAGGCCGTGAAGCTGGGCTATGTGGACGAAGAAACCTTCGACCGCGTCGTTCGCCCGGAACTGATGATCGGGCCGGAAGACTGATCACCAAAGGCCCGGGCACACGTCCCGGGCCTTTTCCTTGGCAGGATGGGCTGACATGGCCGAGATCACGAACCTGAACCGGTTTCGCAAGCAGAAGGCCCGCGACGACAACCGTCGTCAGGGTGATGAAAACGCAGCGCGTTTCGGGCGTAATGCGGCTGCGCGCGCGGCTGATGAACAGCACACCATCCGCCAGAACCGCCACCTGGACGCGCATCGCCGCGACGAGCCGGCCCGCGATGATGTGGTCCGCGATGATTGATCTGCCGTCGCTGGACGCGCCCCAGAAACGGTCGATCACACTGGACGGGCACCAGACGAGCGTCAGTCTTGAGGATGCATTCTGGCGCGGCGCCGCGACGGCCGCCCAAGCGGCGGGCATGACGCGGGTTCAACTGATCGCCGCCATCGATCACGCCCGACCGGCCGAAGTGGGTCTGGCGACTGCGATCCGTCTTTACCTGTATGACCAAGCGCAACTTGCGCAAGCCCACAGCGGCGAATAGAACCGCGCAAATTCAGACGATGAGGGTATCATGGCAGGCCATTCAAAATGGGCCAACATCCAGCACCGCAAGGGCAAGCAGGATGCGGCACGATCCAAACTGTTTTCCAAGTTCGCCAAGGAAATCACCGTGGCGGCCAAGATGGGCGACCCCGACCCCGAAAAGAACCCGCGCCTTCGTCTGGCGGTGAAGGAAGCCAAGTCGAACTCCATGCCCAAGGACGTCATCGACCGCGCGATCAAGAAGTCGCAGGCAGGCGAGGGCGACGCCTATGAGGAAATCCGCTACGAAGGTTACGGCCCCAACGGTATCGCTGTCATCGTCGAGGCGATGACTGACAACCGCAACCGCACGGCGTCGAACGTCCGGTCTTACTTCACCAAGTCGGGTGGCGATCTGGGCCAGACCGGTTCGGTATCCTTCATGTTCGATCGCGTGGGCGAAATCATGTATCCGGCGTCAGCAGGGGACGCGGACACTGTGATGATGGCGGCTCTGGAGGCCGGTGCAGATGACGTGCAGTCCGACGAGGAAGGGCACTGGATCTATTGCGCCGACACCGACCTGAACGAGGTGTCCACGGCGCTGGAATCCGCGCTGGGCGAGTCGGAAACCGCAAAGCTGATCTGGAAGCCGCAGGCACCGACCGAAATTGACGATCTGGAATCCGCGCAAAAGCTGATGAAGCTGATCGACACGTTGGAAGATGACGACGACGTGCAGAATGTCACGGCGAACTTCGACCTGTCCGACAGCGTCGCAGCCGAACTGTGACGCGATCCCGCCGCGTGTCCCGGGGTTGTGAATGATCGGATCATTCGGCCCGGGCTTCGCGACGGGATTGTCCCTGATTCTGGCGATTGGGGCGCAGAACGCGTTCGTACTGAAACAGGGCCTGCTGCGACAGCACGTCTTCGCGGTTTGCCTGTTTTGTGCTGTATCTGACGCGCTGCTGATCGCAGCGGGGGTGGCTGGTGCCGGTACGATCGCCGCCAAGGCACCGCTGTTTTTGCAGATCATGCGTTGGGGCGGCGCGGCGTTTCTGATCTGGTATGGTTTTCGTTCATTCCGCGCGGCGTGGCGCGGCGGTGATGCACTGCGCGCCGCTGACGCGGGGCCTGCCAAGCTGGCCCCGACAATTGGGACGATCGCGGCGCTGACGTGGCTGAACCCGCATGTCTATCTCGACACAGTCGTCCTGTTGGGCGCGGTATCGGCCAATCAGCCGGATCGCACCGCATTTGCGTTGGGCGCGATGACGGCGTCGTTCGTGTTCTTCTTTTCGCTCGGCTATGGGGCGCGGCTGTTGCAGCCGATCTTCCGAAAGCCTTCGGCATGGCGGGTGTTGGATGTGATCGTCGGCGTGATGATGTGGTCGATTGCCGCCGGACTGATCCTGAAGGGCTGACCCGCGTTACTGCTGCGGATTGGCAAGGCGTGCCAGCACGCCGGCGCGCGTCACGCGACCGCCACCCTGAAGCGGCAAGGCATCCTGACCCGCCAGCTTCTCCATAACGTCACGGGCCGCGAGATTACGGGCGAGCGGCTCACCCGCAGCGTCGCCGGGTTCGGCCATGTCCCCTGCGGTCAGCACCATCATCGGATTCATGTGGGCCACGAAATCCTGAACATAATCGCTGGCCGGGTTGGCGATGATTTCTCGCGCGGTGCCGCATTGCACGATCCGCCCACCATCCATCAGCGCGATGCGGTTGCCCAGCTTGAACGCCTCATCCAGATCGTGGCTGACAAACACGATGGAGCGTCGATGCTTGGCTTGCAGCTCCAGCAATTCATCCTGAAGACGTGTGCGGATCAGCGGGTCAAGCGCACTGAATGGTTCGTCCATGAGAAGGATCGGGGCTTCGGTCGCAAAGGCACGGGCGAGACCCACGCGCTGCTGCATCCCGCCTGACAGATCGCCGACCCGACGGTCGGCCCAGTCTTCCAGCCCGACGGTCAGCAACTGATTCTCAACCCGCTTCTGACGCTCAGCCGTCGGGATGCCCGCAAGCTCCAGCCCCAGACCGACGTTTTCGCGCACGGTCCGCCACGGCAACAGGCCAAACTGTTGGAATACCATCGAGATCGTCTGAAGCCGCAGGTGACGCAGGGACGCCGCGTCGGCGCGGGTCGTGCTGACCATCTTGTCGCCCTGACGGACCCGCACCTCGCCGCGGCATACCGGGTTGAGCGCATTGACCGCGCGCAAAAGCGTCGACTTTCCCGAACCGGACATGCCCATCAGGACCAGAATCTCACCCTCGGCCACGCTCAGCGTGCAGTTGTGGACACCCAGAACCTGACCCGTCTGCTGCTTGATTTCAGCCCGGTCATACGCCTGATCCATCAAGGGCAGCGCGGCGTCGGGCCGGTTGCCGAACACGATGGAGACGTTGTCGAACTCGACGGCGTTTCTGGTCTGGGTCATGAGCGCCTTTCAAATCGCAGGATGCGGTCCAGGATGATGGCCACCACGACGATCACAAGGCCGGATTCGAACCCAAGGCCAGTGTTGACGCTGTTCAACGCGCGTACCACCGGCACACCAAGGCCCGATGCCCCGACAAGTGCCGCGATCACCACCATCGACAGTGACAGCATGATCGTCTGGTTCAGGCCTGCCATGATCTGCGGCAGGGCGCTGGGCAGTTCCACCTTCCACAGCAACTGACGCGGTGTGGCGCCGAACGCTCGCGCGGCCTCGATCAGCTGGGTCGGCGTGCTTTTGATCCCCAGATAGGTCAGCCGGATCGGAGCAGGCAGGACGAAGATCAGCGTGGCAATCAGGCCCGGCACCATCCCGATGCCGAAGAAGACAATGGCCGGGATCAGATAGACGAAGCTTGGAAGGGTCTGCATCAGATCAAGAACCGGCTGCAGCACGGCATAGAGCCGTGGCCGGTGGGCCGCCGCGATGCCGATGGGAACCCCGACTGCCATGCAGACGACACCCGCCGAAAGGACGAGCGTCAGCGACTGCATCGTCTCATCCCAGTAACCCTGGTTCAGGATGAAGAGGAACCCCAGCGCGACCAGAACACAAATGCCCCAGCTGCGCCGTGTGTACCACGCAAAGGCGACGGCAAGCGCGGTGAAGATCAGGGGATGCGGGAACTCCAGAATTGTCTGGATACCGCCGATCAACCACGTCAGCGCGCCGGAGATGGCGTCGAAAACGGGTGCGCCGTGTAGCTTCAGCCAGTCGAACGCCGCTTTCGCCGTTCGCCCGACCGGGATCTTCTGATCGGTCAGGACCGAGGTCAGCCACTCCATCCGAAATTAGCCTTCCACCGCGGCAGTCACGGCCGCGGCCGCATCGCCGCCGTCAAAGGTCGTCACGCCCGCAAGCCAAGGCACGACCGCATCCGGGTTCTTCTTCAGCCAGTCCTTGGCAGCGGTCATCGGCTCGGCGCCGTCATTCAGGATGGCACCCATGACCTCGTTTTCCATCGGCAGGGTGAATTCCAGATTGGCGAGCAGCTTGCCGACATTCGGGCATTCCTGCGCATAGCCGGCGCGGGTGTTCGTTCGCACCTCGGCGCCACCGAAGTTGGGACCGAACACGTCGTCGCCGCCGGACAGATAGGTCATCTTGAACTGCGCGTTCATGGGATGCGGCTCCCACCCCAGAAACACGATCGGCTTGGCCGAGCCGTCGGCGCGTGCGACCTGGGCCAGCATGCCCTGTTCGGACGACTCGACGATCTCGAACTTGCCAAGGCCGAACTTGTCATCCGTGACCATGTCCAGAAGCAGGCGGTTGCCGTCGTTTCCGGGTTCGATGCCGTAGATCTTTCCGTCCAGCTCGGCCGAATGAGCGGCGATCTTGGAAAAATCGGTGATGCCCAGCTTGGCCCCGGCCTCGTTGGTGGCCAGGGTGTATTTTGCACCGGTCAGGTTGGTGCGAACCGTGTCGACGGTCTTGGCGTCGTTATAGGGTTTGATGTCGGCTTCCTGCGACGGCATCCAGTTGCCCAGAAAGACGTCGACATCACCGGTGGACATGGCGGTATAGGTCACGGGCAGCGACAGAACCTTGATTTCGGTCTGGTATCCCAGCGCATCCAGCACGTTCGCGGTCAGTGCCGTGGTCGAGGTGACGTCCGTCCAGCCGATATCGGACAGCACGACATTCTTGCAAGCCGCAGGCTCTTCGGCCAGCGCGGGAGAGGCGAGGGTGGCACCAAGGATCAGCAGGCTTAGCGTGCGGGACGGGCTCATGTTCGGATCACTCCCAGAATTGACCGGTTATTGATTGACGAGTCAGTTAACATGCGGCTACCCCCGTTTGACAACCACTTAGTCGTCGAAACAAGGATTTTCCGCCAATGCCTCGTGTCGGGGTCGAGCCTATCCGAAAGGCCGCGCTGATCAACGCCGCAATCGAGGCGGTTGGCCGCGCAGGCTCACTGGAAGTGACGGTTGCACAGATTGCGCGCGCTGCTGGCGTGTCTTCGGCGCTGGCGCATCATTATTTCGGCACCAAGAATCAGATTTTTCTGGCCGCAATGCGGTTCATCCTGACCGAATACCGCCGTGCGGTCATGGCCGCGCTTGCCGATACGCCTGCCGACGCAAAGGGCCGCGCCCGGGTCGATGCGATCATCAACGCTAGTTTCGACGATGGCAGCTTTGGTCGCGATACCGTCGCTGCGTGGCTGAACTTCTATACCCTTGCGCTGACCGACCCGCACGCGGCGCGCCTGCTTGCGGTCTATCGGCGGCGGCTGAAATCGAACCTGACCCACGCGCTGCGTGATGTCTGCGCTGCCGACGCGAGCCGGGTTGCCGCGACGTTGGGCGCGTTGATCGACGGTGTCTATCTGCGCGCCAGTCTAGACCCACAACCACCAGACAGGGCCGCCGCCGTTGCCCTTGTCATGGCCTATCTTGATGAGGTGACCCCATGATCCAGACTCAACCCGCCGCTTCGCTTTGGATCAACGGCCAACCGGTCGAAGGCGAAGGGGACGCATTCGAAAGCCGGTTTCCGTTCGACGGCCAAGTTATCGCCAAACTTCGCGCCGCATCGGTTGAACAGGTGCGCGCGGCATGCGCCGCCGCCGCCGCCGCCCAGCCCGCATGGGCGGCACTCAAGCCTGTCGACCGTGCCCGCGTGCTGGCACGCGCCGCGGCGATCATCCGCGAACGCGGAGAGGAACTGGCGCAACTGGAAACCCAAGACACCGGCAAACCCATTCAGGAAACCCGCGTCGCCGATTGGCCGTCGGGTGCGGACGCGCTGGAATACTTTGCGGGTCTGGGGCCAACGCTGACGGGGCAGTATATCCCGCTGGGGTCCGATTTCGCCTATACCGTGCGCGAGCCGCTGGGCGTCGTCGGCGCGATCGGCGCCTGGAACTATCCCAGCCAGATCGCGTGCTGGAAGGCCGCGCCCGCGCTGATCTGCGGGAACGCAGTGGTCTTCAAACCGTCCGAGGAAACGCCACTCGGCGCGCTGAAGCTGGCCGAAATCTTTGCCGATGCCGGCTTGCCGCCGGGGATTTTCAACGTCGTGCAAGGGGCCGGCGTGGTCGGCGCCGCGCTGGTGACCGATCCGCAGGTCGCCAAGGTGTCACTGACCGGCTCGGTTCCGACGGGCCGCAAGGTCTATGCCGCGGCGGCCGAGGGCATCCGCCATGTCACGATGGAGCTGGGCGGTAAGTCGCCCCTGATCGTCTTTGACGACGCCAGCATCGACGACGCGGTCGGAGCTGCGATTTTGGCGAATTTCTATTCATCGGGGCAGATTTGTTCGAACGGGACGCGGGTGTTTGTCCAACGCGGGGTCTATGATCAGTTCCTATCGCGACTGACTGACCGGCTGGCCCACGCGATATCCGGCGACCCGCGGGACGAGACCACGCAGATCGGCCCTATCGTGTCACCGACCCAGGCCTCCAAGATCCGCGCGGCGATTGCAGCCGGGATTGAGGGTGGTGCGCGGCTGGTCGTTGGCGGGCCGGGAGAGGGCGCATTCATTCCGCCCACGGTCTTTGCAGATGCGACCGACGACATGACAATCGCATCGGACGAAATCTTTGGCCCTGTCATGACGGTCCTGCCGTTCGATGACGAGGACGAGGCTGTCCGGCGTGCCAACGCGACCCCGTTCGGACTGGCTGCCGGGGTGTTCACCGCCGATCTGACGCGTGGCCATCGTGTGGTCGCCAACCTGCAAGCCGGCACCTGCTGGATCAACGCATACAACCTGACCCCGGTCGAAATGCCGTTCGGCGGGGTCAAGCTGTCCGGCGTCGGCCGCGAGAATTCAGCCGCCGCGATCGAGGCTTATTCGCAGCTAAAGTCCGTCTATGTGGGCATGGGCCCAGTTGACGCGCCGTATTAAGGGGGACCAAACATGGCCGAGGCTGCGGATTATGTGATCGTCGGCGCCGGGTCGGCCGGTTGTGCGCTGGCCTATCGGCTGGTGATGGCTGGGCACCGGGTCGATCTGATCGAGTATGGCGGAACTGACGCCGGGCCATTCATTCAGATGCCCGGCGCGCTCAGCTATCCCATGAACATGAGCAGGTATGACTGGGGTTTCCAGTCCGAACCTGAGCCTCATCTGGGCGGGCGCCGACTGGTCACACCGCGCGGCAAGGTGTTGGGCGGGTCGTCATCGATCAACGGGATGGTTTTCGTCCGCGGACACGCGCTTGATTTCGACCACTGGGCCGAGCAGGGCGCAGCGGGGTGGGGCTACGCCGATGTCTTGCCGTACTTCAAGCGGATGGAGACGTGGCACGGCGGCGACGAAAGCGGCGTGACCAGCCCCTATCGCGGCACCTCCGGCCCGATCCATGTGACGCGGGGGCCGCGGACGAACCCGCTCTTCAACGCGTTCATCGAGGCGGGACGTCAGGCCGGCTATGATGTCACCGACGATTACAACGGCGCCCATCAGGAAGGTTTCGGACCGATGGAGGCGTCGATCTGGCAGGGTCGCCGGTGGTCGGCCGCCAACGCCTATCTGCGTCCGGCACAAAAGACCGGCCGGCTGAAGCTCGTTAGCGCCATGGCAGAACGCGTGGCCTTCGATGGGAAGCGCGCGGTGGGGGTCGAGGTCAGGCGCGGCGGCGTCCGATGGACCGTTTCCGCGGGGCGAGAGGTTGTTCTGTCGGCCAGTTCGATCAACTCTCCCAAGCTGTTGTTGTTGTCAGGCATCGGCCCCGCTGCGCAGTTGCGCGCCCACGGGATCGAAGTACGCGCTGACCGGGCAGGGGTCGGGCAGAACCTGCAAGACCATCTTGAGGTCTACATGCAGTTCAAATCGCTCCAGCCCGTGACGCTCTACAAGCACTGGAACATGTGGGGCAAAGGCACGATCGGGGCGCAGTGGATGGCGACGGGCAAGGGGCTGGGGGCGTCCAATCAGTTTGAAAGCTGTGGCTTCATCCGGTCGCGCGCAGGCGTTCCGTATCCTGATATTCAGTATCATTTCCTGCCGCTTGCTGTCCGCTATGATGGCAAGGCAGCGGCGGGTGGGCACGGCTTTCAGGTCCATGTGGGGCCGATGCGTTCACCTTCGCGGGGGGCGGTCACGTTGCGGTCAGACAATCCTGCGGCCGCGCCAGAGATTCGGTTCAATTATATGTCGACGGATCAGGACTGGGCCGATTTCCGCGCGTGCGTCCGCCTGACGAGGGAAGTCTTCGACCAGCCGGCATTTGCCGCGTATCGCGGTGACGAAATCCAGCCGGGCGCACATGCAAGCAGCGACGACGCAATTGATGACTTTGTTCGCGAACACGCAGAATCGGCGTTCCATCCCTGCGGCACATGTCGCATGGGTGCGGCGAACGATCCCCTGGCAGTCGTTGACCCCGAACTTCGCGTCATCGGCGTTCAGGGACTGCGGGTCGCCGACAGTTCGATCTTTCCACGCATCACGAACGGCAACCTGAACGCGCCGAGTTTGATGACGGGCGAAAAGGCTGCCGATCACATCCTCGGGCAGGGGATGCTGTCACCCGAAAACCTGACCTATGACCGTGATGAAGACTGGGCGGTCAGCCAACGCTGATCGCCGTCACCGCCCCAGCTTGGCGTGGACCTCGTCCAGATCGACCTCGCCCTTGGGCATCTTGTTGTCCGGATCGTCGAAGTCATAGCGGAACAACTGGAAGTCCTTCTTGTAGATCTCCCAGACCAGATGGCGTGACAGGTCGTCGAAGTATTCGCTGACCTTGTGCGCCCGCTTGGGTCCGTGCCCTTCGGATTCGTTGAACCGAGGCACCTGCGCCAAGTCGATCTGATGTGGAGTCTGGGTTGCGGCCAGAACCTTGGCCATGCCTTCGTCAAATTTTTCAGTGAAGAAGATCTGATCATAGCGCCCGCCATTCACAATGAACGTCGCGATATGACCTGACATGGCGGACCAGTGAATGTCGGGCTCCATCGGGCGACGCCAGCGGATGGTGTCGCGTGCAAACAGCAAAAACCTGCGGAAAGACGCGATCTGGTCGAACTCGAACCCGTTTTCCGGGCTGCCGACGTCGATGCCATAGCGTTGGATCAGACCGGGGACCAGGTTGCCGCGGTACCGGCGCCCGTTGCGCTGGATCCCGGCGATCTTGTCGAAGAACGATGACAGGATCCGCGCATAGGGATTTCGGACGCAGGTGAAGGTCAGCGATTTGTGGCCGTGGACGTTTTCCGTGATCGCGTTCTGGCTGTCTTCCAAGCCCCACTTGTGCAGACCGTTCTTGGCATCATGGATGTCGCCTTCGAAGTAACGCCCATTGTCCGAATAGAACATGATCTGCCCAATGGTCGAGCAGGCGCATTTCGGGACGACCCGATACACCATGCTTTCGCTTTCGGTCATCCATGTTCCGGGAAAGCCCATGCTCGGTCTCCTTGGGGCGTCTTGCTCATGCGGACAAAATAAAAGTAAGCACTGACATACAGTGCGGCGGTCGCGATTCAATGTTCAATCGTCCGCGCAAAGCAGAAGGGAGGGCCCAACCGCATGGCGCGCATCGCCTTTATCCTGCTTTGCCACAAGGACCCCAAGGGCGTGATCGCGCAGGCCCGCAGGCTGACTGAATCCGGCGACTACGTCTCGATCCACTTTGACGCGCGCGCCAGACAGGCAGATTTCATGGCGATTCAGGCCGCGCTTAAGGGCAATGCCGGCGTGACGTTTGCGGCGCGGCGGATCAAATGTGGCTGGGGCGAGTGGTCGCTGGTCGCCGCCACGCTGGAGGCCGTGCGGGCGGCGATCACGGCGTTTCCCAAGGCTACGCATTTCTACATGCTGTCGGGCGACTGCATGCCGATCAAATCGGCGGCCTACGCCCACGATTTTCTTGATCGCAACGACGCCGACTTCATCGAGAACTTCGACTTCTTCGAGAGCGACTGGATCCGCACCGGATTCAAGGACGAACGCCTGATCTACCGTCACCCGTTCAATGAACGTACCCAGAAGTCGCTGTTTTATTTGAATTATGAGGTGCAGAAGCGGCTTGGTCTGACCCGAAACATCCCGCGGGGCATTCAGGTCCGCATCGGGTCGCAATGGTGGTGCCTGCGGCGCGACACGATTGAAAAGCTCTTGGCGTTTTGTGGTGAACGCCCGGACATCCTCCGGTTCTTCCGGACCACGTGGATTCCGGATGAGACGTTTTTTCAGACCCTCGTCCCGCATCTGGTCGCGCGTCGAGAAATCAGGTCCCGCACGCTGACGTTTCTGATGTTCACGGACTACGGCATGCCGGTCACCTTCTATAACGACCACTACGACTTGCTTCTTGGTCAGGACTTTCTGTTCGCGCGCAAGGTCAGCGCCGAGGCGCTGGAACTGCGGCAGCGCCTTGGGGTGCTTTGGCGCAACGACGAGGCACATTTCGCCATCTCGAACGAGGCCGCGGGACTGTTTCGCTTTCTGACCCAGCGCGGCCGCGAGGGGCGGCGTTACAAGCCCCGCTTCTGGGAGGTTGATGGTCGCGTCGGGCGAAGTCGCACGTTGCTGATCATCCTGTGCAAGAAATGGCATGTCGCCAAGAGACTGACCCAGCACATCCGGGAAATCACCGCGATCCCTGCGGTCGATTATCTGTTCAACGAAACGGACGCTGGCCTGCCCGACATGGGCGGCGTTGAAAAAACCGTGGGCAAACGGGAACGCCATCGCCGCGCGCTGGTGCGTCTGCTGTTTGAACAGCTGGGGACCGAAAGGCTGGCGCTGTGTCTGGACACCTCGGCGCTTGGTCTGGTGCAGGACTTCGTTGACGACGACGCGCGGATCAGGCTGCTTCTGATCGAGTCAGACTTCACCGACGAATACGTGGCCGGGCATATCGGGCGGGTGGGCCTCGCTGGTGCCAATACGGCCCTGAAGGACATGCGTCGACTGATCGACGCCGTCCGGTCAGATCTGGAAGACGAAAGCAACCTGATCCGAGAGATCGGGGGCGTCGAGCAACGCGTCATCTCGCCCGGCCGGTCGGTCGAGGAAAACGCTGCGGCGCTGGGAGAATTTCTGCGGATCGACGCCAGCCGCGCGCGCGCCTTGGCCGAAACGCCGCATCTTTTTGACGACTGAAGAAAAAAGGAGCCTCTGATGGCCTATGACCCCCAGAACATATTCGCCCGTATCCTGCGCGGTGAGATTCCGAACGACACGGTCGCCGAAACTGAACATTCGCTGGCATTTCGCGACATCCGTCCGCAGGCACCGGTTCATCTGTTGGTGATCCCTAAGGGGCCCTATGTCAGCTATGACGACTTTGCGGAAAATGCCTCGGACGCCGAGATCGTGGATTTCAACCGGCTGGTCGCCCGCGTCGCGCGGGATGCAGGCATCGCGTTGTCCGCTGGTGGAGCAGGGTTCCGCGCGATTACCAACGCAGGTGCCGACGGCGTGCAGGAAGTGCCCCATTTCCACCTGCACCTGCTGGGCGGGCGCAACATCGGCCGGATGATCGAGCCGGCCTGAGCGTCAGTTGACCGGCGCCGTCAGCTGTCGGAACACGTCTTCCAGGTCTGGCTGTTCGGTCGACACGTCGCGGATCGGGACCGATGCCGCACGCAGGGCGTCGATGATCTGATCCGCGGCAATGTGGCCCGGCGCATATCCCAGCGCGATGCGGCGGTCGGGCCGTTTCGTGATCGTGACGCCGTCAGGCAGCGCGGGCAGGGTGCCTGCCCAGTCGCCCGGGTCGATCACCAGACTCTTGCGATCCGCGCGGCGCAGCAGGTTTGCCGTCGCGTCCTGCACGATCACTTGGCCGTGGTCGATGATCGCGATTTCGTCGCACATTTCCTGCGCTTCTTCCAAGTAGTGGGTCGTCAGGATGATGGTCATGCCCTGTTCGTTCAGGCGTCGGACGTTGGTCCAAAGCATCTCTCTCAGGCCGATATCGACGCCGGCGGTTGGCTCATCCAGAACCAGAATGCGCGGTCGGTGGACAAGCGCCTTGGCCAGCAGCAGCCGCCGCTTCATCCCGCCCGATAACTGCCTGCTATAGGTGTCGGCCTGCGCGGTCAGCCCGACCAGCGCCAGAATTTCGTCCGTCCAGCGGTCGGATTTCGGCACCCCGTAAAGTCCGGCCTGCACCTCAAGGCTCGCGCGGGGGGTAAAGAACGGATCGATGTTCAGTTCCTGCGGCATGACGCCGATTGCCGCGCGGGACTGGCGTGGATTCACATCCTGATCGAACCCCCAGATATCCACCTTGCCCGCCGTCTTGTTCACAAGACCGGCCAGAATATTGATCGTGGTCGATTTTCCGGCGCCGTTCGGACCCAGCAACCCGAAGATCGACCCCGTTGGAATATCCAGCGAGATGCCATGCAGCGCGGTTTTTTCAGGCACGCGACCTGCGGCGGCATAGGTTTTCGTCAGCCCCGTGATCCTGATGGCGGGGGCGGCGGCGGAGTGGTCGGACATTGCGATGTGTTCCTTGGACCGCAAGGCGGCCCGGTTCGATCTGCCGTGCCTTGTCGGGGCTGGCATCGGTCGGTAAAATGGCGCCACCGTTAAACCGGGATTTCCTTTCGGACACAAGAGAGCCGCCCATGTCGCAAGCCATCCCGACCCATTTCGTCCCGACCGAAGACCCGCTGTCGAGCAACACGCCAGCCGAGGCCGCCGACTTCCCCGCGCCAGAGGTCGAGATTGTGACCAAGTGGAAGGTCGCCTGTCAGGGCGATCAGGCCCACGGTCTGGGTCATCCGCGGGTCTGGCTGTCGATCTCGCCCGAGATGGGTTTCGTCGACTGCGGCTATTGCGATAAGCGTTTCGTCATTGACCCCGTCGCCGCGGCACACGGCGACCACTAAGGGTTGCTGCGTCCGTCGTTAGTGACGGTGATCGTGCGCGTGGTCGTGTAAATCCTCGGTGTGTTCGTGATCGCCGATGTCGTCGGCGGCGCAGCCGTCTTCTGGCCCCTCCACCTCGATCGTGCTGTGGGTGATCCCGAACTCGCTTGCCAGCTTGGCCTTTACGGCGCGCAGGACAGCGGGCCGGTCGCCGTCCACCACCAGATGCATTTCGGCCGAGATCCGGCGTTCGTCGATCTGCCACAGGTGCAGATGGTGCATGTCGCGGACACCCGGCACAGCGGTGACAGTGGCGCGCAAGGCCGCGTGGTCGATCCCCTGCGGGGCGCCCAGCATCATCAGGCGCAGTAGCGGGCCCAGATCGCCCTTGATATGCCACAGGATCACGACCGAGATCAGCAGCGTCAGGATCGGGTCGGCAATGCGCCAGCCGAAAGCCCAGATCAGAACGCCCCCCAAAAGGACCGCAACGGACACCCCGGCATCGGCCAGGTTGTGCAGATACGCCGCGCGGATGTTCATGCTTTCCTTGGCATAGCGTAGCGTCAGCCAAGCCGTCCAAAGATCGACGAGCAGCGCGAACAGGGCCAGTGCGATCACAACGCTGCTGTTGACGCTGGGCGGGTCGGCCAGTCGGCCAAACGCCTCGACCATCAGCCAGACGGATATCACGATCAGCGCCAAATAATTGACGAACGCGGCGATAATTTCGGCGCGGCCCCAGCCAAAGCTCATCTGGGGGCTGGCGGGGCGGCGCGCCAAGCGACGCGCGCCGACGGCCAGAACCAGCGCCAAGGCGTCAGACAGGTTATGCACCCCGTCCGCCATCAGCGCGACGGAATCGGCCCACCAGCCGCCACCGATCTGCGCGAATGTCAGGGCCAGATTGATGACGACGGCCCACATCAAGGGGCCGTCCTGCAACGTCTCTCCGTGGGAATGGGAATGGGAATGCGAATGGCCAGAATGGCCGTGATCATGCGGCATCAAATCACCTCAAGCAGCCGCCACGCGCCCGGCATGGCCCGTTCCGCCAGACTATGGATCAGGCCGGGGTCAGTGCGCCTCGGCCCAGTTCTGCCCCGACCCCGCGTCCACCACCAAGGGAACGGACAGATGCACGGCCGGTGCCGCCGCAGTTTCCATCACTTCACGCGCCACGGCAATAAGGGGATCGACGGCGTCGATATCGGCCTCGAACACGAGTTCGTCGTGCACCTGCATCAGCATGCGTGCGGGCATCCCTTCGATCGCCGCGGGCATGCGGATCATCGCGCGGCGGATGATATCGGCGGCGGTGCCCTGAATGGGCGCGTTGATCGCCGCGCGGCGCGCTCCACCTGCAGCCGGTCCGCTGCTGGAAATGCCCGGGGTGTGCATCCGGCGTCCGAACAGCGTCCGGACAAATCCGTCGCGCTTGGCCGCTGCGACCGTGTCGTTCATATAGGCGCGGATTTCGGGGAAGCGTTCAAAGTATGTGTCGATGAACAGCTGTGCCTCGGCCCGCGGGATGCGCAGATTTCGCGCCAGACCGAAGCTGGAAATGCCGTAGATGACGCCAAAGTTGATCGCCTTGGCACGACGGCGAATCATGGGGTCCATCCCCTCGACCGGAACGCCGAACATCTGGTTTGCGGTCATGGCGTGAATGTCGATGCCGTCCGAGAATGCCTGCTTCAGCGCCGGGATTTCCGCGATATGGGCCAGGATGCGAAGCTCGATCTGGCTGTAATCCAGACTGATCAGGCGTTTGCCTTCCGGGGCCACGAACGCCTCGCGGATGCGGCGGCCCTCCTCGGTCCGGACGGGGATGTTCTGCAGGTTCGGATCGGTCGACGACAGGCGTCCCGTCTGCGCCCCGGTGATCGAATAGCTGGTGTGCACACGCCCTGTGTCACGGTTGACGAAGGTCGGCAGCGCATCGGTATAGGTCGATTTCAGCTTGGATATCTGGCGCCAGTCCAGCACGCGGGCCGGCAGTTCGTGGCCCTCGGCGGCCAGATCCTCCAGCACATCGGCGCTGGTCGACAACGCGCCCGACTTGCCGGTCTTGGCCCCGGTCAGGCCCATCTGGTTGAACAGGATGTCGCCCAACTGCTTGGGCGAGCCCAGGTTGAACTTGCCCCCTGCCAGCTCGTGCGCCTCGTCTTCCAACCGGGCCATCGACTGGGCGAAATTGCCAGACATGCGGGACAGATGTTCGGCGTTGATCTGGACGCCTGTCATTTCCATCTCGGCAAGCACCTCGATCATCGGTTTTTCCAGCGTCTCATAAACGGTGGTGACGCCAGCCGGTGGCAGTTGCGGGCGGAAGATCTGGTAAAGCCGCCAGGTGATCTCGGCATCTTCGGCGGCATAGGCCGTCGCCTTGTCGATCGGAACCTGATCGAATGTGATCTGGCTTTTGCCTGACCCGATCAGGTCCTTGATCGGCTGGCAGCGATGGCCGACGTATTTGTCGGCCAGCTCGTCCATGCCGTGGTTATGACTGCCCGCGTTCAGGGCATAGCTCATCAGCATCGTATCTTCGACCGGGGTCATGCGGATGCCGTTCCGGGCCAGGATCTTCCAGTCGTACTTGGCGTTGTGCAGGATTTTCACCGTCGCCGGGTCCTCCAGCACGGGTTTCAGCATTGCAAGCGCCTCGGCCGCATCCATCTGACCTTCGGCACGCGATCCACCGCCGAAAAGATCGGCGGCGCCGGTGACGTGGTTCAGCGGGATATAGGCCGCCATTCCGACCGCGGGTGACAGGGATACGCCGACCAGCTCGGCCGTCATCTCGTCCAGACTGGTGGTTTCGGTATCGATGGCGACCGCGCCCTGCTGACGGATCGCGTCCAGCCATTTCGCCAACGTGTCCGCGTCGCGGATCGTCACGTAGGACGTGCAATCGACGGGCGGAAACTCGGGTGCTGCGGGTGCATCGGCTGCGGGTGGTGGCGGTGGCGCGTC
>QFNE01000051.1 GCA_003240735.1 Paracoccus denitrificans
TCGTTCAAGATGCATGGGTACGAAGAGACTGCTTATGCATACGTGATGGACTTGTCCTCTAGTGAGGACGTGTACCTTGGCAGGGGATGGATGGACCACCGGGACGTATCAGTATCTCCTGCCAAGAAGAGTATTTTTATCCACTCGAAGGGCATTCGAGTAAGGTCAACTGAAGGACGCCTACAAGGAGGAGTTAGCCAAGTCAACGCTGCAGCGTTTGCGGCCTTAGTTCGTAGACATAAGAACGCTCCGAATAGCGTTCAGATCTTCGCCGCGTCGATTGTAGACATCGACAAGGCGCTACAACCGAAGAAGCCCGTAGATGTACGAGCGCTACTACCAACACAGTACCAGGAGTTCTATGAGCTCTTCAACCCGAAGCAAGCAGAGAAGCTTCCACCGCACCGAGGGCCAGGGGTGGACCACAAGATCAAGCTAGAGCCGAAGGATGCTCAGCCACCGTGGGGACCCCTCTATAGCATGTCGCGCGGAGAGCTCCTAGTCCTTAGAAAGGAACTCACATCGCTTCTTGAGAAGGGATTCATCCGCGTAAGCAGCTCGCCAGCTGCAGCGCCAGTATTGTTCGCCAAGAAACCTGGAGGAGGGCTCCGACTGTGCATCGATTATCGAGCTCTGAACGCAATTACTAAGAAGGACCGGTACCCGCTACCCCTCATCCGAGAGACACTCAACAGCTTAAGCAAGGCCAAATGGTTCACAAAGTTGGACGTTATCGCAGCCTTCCACAAGATCCGTGTCGCACCAGGCGATGAGTGGAAGACAGCCTTCCGAACAAGATTCGGACTGTTTGAGTGGCTAGTTACCCCCTTTGGCATGGCGAACTCCCCAAGTACTTTTCAACGATACATTAACTGGACCTTGAGAGAACACCTAGATGACTTCTGCTCAGCATACCTGGACGACGTACTAATCTACACCGATGGCGATCTGCGCCAGCACCGAGAGCACGTCCGAAAAGTGCTTAGCAAGCTGCAAGCCGCAGGGCTACAGGTGGACGTCAAGAAGTGCGAGTTTGAAGTCAAGACAACCAAGTACCTTGGGTTCATTATCGAAGCAGGTAAAGGGATAAGCATGGATCCAGCCAAGGTAGCCGCAATCCGCGAGTGGGAGGCACCGAAGACAGTAAAGGGAGTAAGATCGTTCTTAGGGTTCGCGAACTTCTACTAAAGGTTCATTAAGAACTTCGCGCAGCTAGCCGCACCCCTCACTAGGCTTACAGGTGACGTCCCCTTCTAATGGGGATCTGAAGAGCAGTCAGCCTTTGAGAAGCTAAAGGAGATCTTCGTTACAGAGCCCACGCTGGCGGCGTTCGACCCAGATCGGGAGACAGTGCTCGAGTGCGATTCGAGCGGCTACGCGGTGGGCGGGGTGCTATCACAGTACGACGATGATGGAGTCTTACGGCCTTGCGCGTTCTTCTCGCGGAAGAATAGCGCGCACGAGTGCAACTACGAGATCCACGACAAGGAGTTGCTCGCGGTAGTACGATGCCTTGAGGAATGGGATTCCGAGCTGCGTTCAGTTGAGAAGTTCAAGGTGATTACGGATCACAAGAACTTGGAGTACTTCATGAAACCTCGCATGCTGAACGAGCGCCAGGTGAGATGGTCGCTTCTACTTGGTAGGTACAACCTAGAGCTGCTGTATCGGCCAGGCAAGCAGAATGTGAGAGCCGACGCGCTCTCGAGAAGAGAACAAGACCTGCCTGCAGGGGCAGAAGACGAGCGCTTGCAGAAGCGTTTCGTGCAAATATTTAAGCCAACAAACTCCTATTAAGAGATAGCAGAAGAAGAACTAGAAGAGGAACTAGAAGAAGCCATTTTAGTAATGGCCACGAAAACACGAAGCCAACGGCGGGAAGAAGAGGCTGTTGCCCTAGCTAAAGAAGAACTAGGCCAACTACCTCCTAGAGAACCAGACGAAGAAGCGTCGGAGCAGAACGAGTTGGAGAAGCTCTGGCAAGAAGCGACAGTGAAGGATTGGGTCTACCAGGGAGCGAAGAAGGCCGTAGAGGACCAAGAACGACGTTTCCCTGCGAACTTAGGCCTAAAGTGCTCAATCGAAGACTGCTTAGCGGACGGCGGAGTCCTGTTTTACCGAGGGCGCAAGTGGGTGCCAGACAACGACGAATTGCGAACGGCAATCATCAGCGGCGCACACGACTCATTAGTCACTGGCCACCCAGGACGCGAGCTAACGTACAAGATACTCGCAAGGGACTACTTCTGGCCAGGCATGACCAACTCGATCCGGAGATATGTTAGAAACTGCGACGCTTGTGGACGGAGCAAGTCCTGGAGAGAGGGCACGCAAGGCCTTCTAAAACCACTGCCGATACCCACCCGGATCTGGAAGGAGATCTCCATGGATTTCGTCGAAGGGCTACCAGAGAGTGAGGGCATGACTAGCTTGATGGTAATCACTGATCGGCTTAGTAAGGGTGCGATTTTCGTACCGCTCCCAGATACAAAGACAGAAACCGTCGTTCGAAAGTTCATCGAACGTGTAGTCGCATATCACTGGCTACCAGACGCTATTACCTCTGATAGAGGCAGCCAGTTTGTGAGTGCACTATGGACAAGACTATGCGAGCTTCTGAAGATCAAACGGAGACTGTCGACAGCCTACCACCCACAGACGGACGGTGCAACAGAAAGGATGAACAGCGTCTGGGAGACCTACATCCGAACGTTCACGAACTGGGCTCAGAATGACTGGGCACAGCTCTGCCCGATGGCCCAGATCGCGATCAATGGTAGAAACGCAACGTCGACTGGAATGTCACCGTTCTTCTTACAGCATGGGCACGAAGTGGAGCCGCTGCAGCTAGAGCTAGACAATGAAAGGCAACAGCGGAAACCAGCCGAACAGCTTTCGGATGAGCAGAAGGCAGCAGAGATCGCGGTTAAGCTACAACAAGCCGTAGAACTAGCCCAAGCAGGCATAGCAGTTGCTCAACAAGAACAAGAGAGACAGGCGAACAAGACTCGGAGAGAAGCGCAGAGCTACCGAGTAGGCGACAAGGTATGGCTGAAGCTCGATCAGCAGTACAGCACAGGGCGAAGCTCTAAGAAGCTCGACTGGAAGAACGCTAAGTACACAGTGGTTAAGGTAATCGATAGCCACTCAGTCCAACTAGACACGCCCCCAGGCCCACACCCTGTTTTCCATGTCGATAGGTTGAAACTTGCTAGCAACGATCCGCTCCCAAACCAGGTTCAGGACGACTATCAGCCACAGCCGCTGCAGGTAGATGGAGAAGATGAATGGGAAGTAGAAGAAATTGTAGCAGAGGAGGTACGCCGTCGTGGGAGAGGGCATAAGCTATACTACGAGGTGAAGTGGAAAGGTTTCCACCGAACGACGCTCGAACCAGCAGAACTACTAGAGGACGTTGAGGCAGTGGACCGATGGGAAGCATTCACGGAGGCTGCGCGAGACAGCGAGGGCCGCCTCCCAGAGGGGTTTCGAAGAGGCGACGCAGTACCACCCTAAGGAGGGGGGTATTGTAACGGGCTAAACGCCCTTTGGATAGCTCCTCGATGGAATCTCGGTCAAGCAGCAGACGCCAGGTCTTACTCTGCAACCCGGCATCTGTGCGAGGCCTGAGCGGCGCCCAGACGACGCGCTCAGACACTCGGTGCAACCTTTCTCCGACAAGTAAATAAACACCACGCAAGTAGACTCTATAGCTCTCTATCGAATACAACCTCTTGTATACCTCGCGATTGCTCCCCGGAGCGCAGCCCCTTACATTTTGTATTCGATCCCAATTAGACATAAGCCTTAGGCGGACTGTCTTCTGACTAAGTTTCAGAGCGTGTTGTTAGTGCGAGCTAGTAACACGGAGTTGGTGCTGCAATAGGTACGAAAGGCCTTCAGTGCAGCGAGAAGGTAGACCGTCGCAAGACAGTACACCTAGGGCAGAGCTTCGCAGGAAGTTCAGCCGTGAGAGACAGTAGGCGATTTAGTCGCCCGGGACCTGTCTAGGAAGTCCTACCGTGTCTTGGAAAGCCGAGCCGTAGGCGCAACGTCGCGTGATAAACTACCTGAAGGCCACTCGGGCCTAGCGTACAGTTAGCTAGAAGCGGACGTTGTAGTGAGAAGTCCTGTCGATCCTCTATCGGACGGGGTGCAGGCCGTGCGATTACTCTCAATCGGAGACGAGATCCCACGAGCGAGACGGCAAGACGCGAGTCTTCCTAGGGACGCGACACGACAGCAGCCAAACGCTGTTACGAGGAGTAGGCCGCAGTCAAGGACTGCGCGAGCGGATCGAAGAGCGACTGGAAGCCCTGCATATTAGCAGGCAAAGAACGAGACGTCCAAAACGAATTAGGCAATGGAGATTAACGTTCCAAACTTGAATGTGGAAGAGCTGGCGGCGTACGCTGCTGCCAAGAACCAGGCAGGAGTATCAGATGAAGAGATCCTGCGCGAAATTACACAAATGCTTAGAGAGGACGGATGGAAGGAGGCAGCAATCAGGCCAACGATTGAAGCGGTCGCCAAACGATCGGCCGTCGTGGGAGGAAAGGGCTCACCAAGGCAAGGAGGCTCGCCGAAGGCCAACCAGGATGCCATGGCCCAGATGATGGAGCTGATGAATCGGTTAACAGCCCAGAACCAGGTGCTAACGGAACGGCTCGTGGCACTCGAGCGTGACCAAGCTGAGGGGCGTT
>QFNE01000052.1 GCA_003240735.1 Paracoccus denitrificans
AACATCCTGGAGAATCCGCTGGTGATCCTCCTCATCGCCGTGCCTCTCCTGATCCAGAGCTACGGCATCTTCGCGATCGCCTATGGCGCGGCGCGGGCGCTTCGGGTGCCCTTCGACATTGCCGCACCCTGCGCAATGATCGGCACCTCGAACTTCTTCGAGCTGGCCGTCGCGGTGGCAATCAGCCTCTTCGGCCTGAACTCTGGGGCCGCACTCGCCACCGTCGTGGGCGTCCTGGTCGAGGTTCCCGTGATGCTTTCCCTCGTGGCCTTCGCCAACCGCACCCGCCACTGGTTTCCCGAAAGGACGCACCGGACATGACCATCACCATCTGGCACAATCCCGCCTGCGGCACCTCGCGCAATACCCTGGCCATGATCCGGGCCAGCGGCGAGGAGCCGGTGATCATAGAGTATCTGAAGGAGCCTCCGGGCCGAGACCGGCTGAAGGAGCTAATCGCGGCCATGGGGATCACCCCGCGGGACCTGCTGCGCGAGAAGGGCACGCCTTACGCCGACCTGGGCCTGAGCGAGCCCTCATTGAATGATGACCAGCTCCTCGACGCCATGCTGGCGCATCCCATCCTCATCAACCGTCCCATCGTGGAAACGCCAAAAGGCACGCGGCTCTGCCGCCCGTCCGAAGCGGTTCTCGACCTCCTCGACCGTCCGGTGGCGCAATTCACCAAGGAGGACGGCGAGGCGGTTCTCCGGGAGGACGGTCCCCATGCTTGAGAAAACCGAGCTTCCCAACCTTGCTCATGAAGCCTTAGAGCGCCCGGACCCCGCCCGCCTGGCGGCATCAACGCCCGCGCATCCGCCCCGCATCCTGCTGCTCTACGGATCGCTACGTGAACGCTCCTATTCGCGCCTTCTGACCCTCGAGGCGCAGCGCCTTCTCGAAGCCATGGGCGCCGAGACGCGGGTCTACCATGCCAACGGCCTGCCTCTGCCCGACGACGCCGAAGCCAGCCACCCTAAGGTGATGGAGCTGCGCGAGGCCATGCTGTGGTCAGAGGGCCAGGTCTGGACCAGCCCCGAACGGCACGGCGCCATGAGCGCGGTGCTGAAGGCGCAGATCGACTGGATTCCGCTTCCAGGAGGCGCAATCCGGCCCACACAGGGCCGCACGCTGGCGCTCATGCAAGTGTCAGGAGGCTCGCAGTCCTTCAATGCCGTGAACCAGATGCGCGTGCTCGGACGCTGGATGCGGATGATCACCATCCCCAACCAGTCCTCTGTCGCGAAAGCGTGGCAGGAGTTCGATGAGGCGGGCCGCATGAAGCCATCCGCCTTCTATGACCGCGTGGTGGACGTGATGGAGGAGCTGATGAAGTTCACCCTGCTGACACGGGGCACCTCGGACTACCTCACCAGCCGCTACAGCGAACGGAAGGAAGAGGCAGCCAAGCTGGAGGCACGGGTAGGCCTGAAAAGTATCTGATCAGCCGGAAGGCCGGAACGACCTTGCTGCATAGCCCCAGGACGGCAGCTGCGACGGGCCGGCCCTTCACCGTCGCCGTCTGCATCAGGGTATAGCTCTGCTCGCCTGGTATGCCTTCTTGAGAGGCCTCCAGACGGACGGTCCCAAAGACCTTGCCGTGCCACCTCGAACCCCGTGAACAACACCGCAATCCACAGGCCTGATACGGAACAAGCGGGCATAGTGAGGGTCCATACCCTTGGCCATGTAAAGCTTCTTTCCCTCCGGATTGTGGAGGTCATAGACAGCAAGAGCCCCCGGCGGCAGGGGATCGGCGGGCTTCAGGCCCGCCATGGCCTTCACCCACCTCTCCAGCTTCACTTCGAACTCGGCACGGTTTTCGGACCGGATGTGCAGCATCCAGTGGATGTGATGAAAGCCGTCGGGCGCCTCGATCTGCCATGTGTCGGCCGGACGGCTGTTCCTCACAGCACCACTGCCTCCTCTCGGGACGTAAGTGGACCACCGCACGAAGCGGAGCCGCCTCATCCTCCGAAATCTCTCCGACACCTCTGTCGCGGGAATGTTCAGCAGGAAAGTCGTGATGCAGACGGCGACGGTGAAGGGCCGGCCCGTCGCAGCTGCCGTCCTGGGGCTATGCAGCAAGGTCGTTCCGGCCTTCCGGCTGATGTGATGTGAAATGCGGCTCATGGCTTAAATCAGGGCTCCAATTTGTGTCGTCAGGGACCACACATACTCTATCTTGTGGGCGCCACCCTGTTGGCCAGTTGTAGAATTAGACAATTGTCCGCCCGCTCGCAGATGACCGACAGCGGCAGCTCACTAGTTTACTCGATCAGATTCGGCGGAGGCTCCGGCCGGGGTGGATCTGTCCCACCATCCGCGACAACGCGCCGGACCCCAGCCGCACCTTCCTCCTCGGCAGCAGTCAGCAAACGGCCACGCCGATGCCTTGCTCCTCGCCAGTTAACACCGCCCCGCCACTCCTCAGGCTGGATCGTCGCGACAAGCCGCAGTTCTGGTGGCTCCTCAGCCGCCGCTTCATCGCTCAGATCTTCAATTCCAGCCCATTCCTTAAGGCCACGACTCCAGACGAGCTGGCGGCGGCCCTTGAAAGCCACGACGAACTCCCGCCAAAGAGCGCCCGCCTTCCGGTCATCCTTTTCGGTGGCATCAGCGAGCAGCTGCATAGGGGAACGACCGCCACGGCGTCCGCCCTTTCGATCCCCTAAGGCGATCTCCTCGGCAGCGCCCCATTTGCCGACATAATCACCAGCCGCCGCGGCTCCTTGGGCGCTGAATCCGACCCCAAGGCCATCAAGACCGATGCCGCGCAGACAGGCCAGCCACGGCTCACAAAGAGCCTCGGCCAGCTCCACCACTTCAGCCTCTGAGGCCGCATGGATGAGCAAAAGCACATGAAAATGCGGGTGCCAGCCTGACCGGCCATGCGTGACCTCGGTCGCGGTCACGCTGCCAACCAGCGACTCCTTGAGCTTTCGCCATTCCCGACGCTGGTGGAGCCGTTGCTTGGCGAGCTTCATGCCTTCCAGAAGATCCTTCAGCGCGTCCTGGCGCCCATGCCGAGCAGTCAGCGTGACCATGACCGGGATCACCTGCGCGGCCCGCCCAGCAGCCAGCAGGGCGTTCATCTCCCCGCGCCGGACCTCAGATATTCTGGCAGAACAACATGGGCAGACCCAGACCGAGCCGCAGAGCTGCACCCCACCAAAGGAGGCCCGCGCCCCGCCTTCATAGTCAGTCAGACTAACTGTCGGCCCAACGTTGCGCGCGATCTGCGCCCAACGGCACAGCCCGACGCGATGCTGATGATCGAGCAGCTTGGCCGCACCTCTTTGCCAGCGAAACCTAGCGTTTCTCAGCTCACGGGCGCGTTCAACAAGCCTGTTTTGGTCAACGGATTTCGTGACTCTATCAAGGGCGGCTTCGCCGCCGCCGCGCCCACGACGCTCAGAGGTGTCGTTGAGCATGACCGCGACTCCGCCAAGGCGTGATCGCGGCCATCTTGATCCCAGCATGGATCATGATACATTTCCCCTACTACTACAGGGCGCACGCTTGGCCGCGAAACCAATTAGTGCGTTCGCCCTTCACGCAGCTCGAGGTCCCCACCTCGGGCTGCGTTTCATTTATAGCCCACCCCATTGAAACCGCGCAACATCTTGAGTGATGTGCAGCGTCCGATGGTGCGGGCGTGGCAGACACCGCCTCCTTTGCTGCGAAAATGACAGTCAGTGCGATCACTAGCGCTGCAAGGATAGCTAGTGCCCCCTGCGCATCGAACTCCAGCTTGCCCAGACCGAGGCGCAGGCGGGGAGGTGGTGGGGGGCGATGGGTCATGGCGTATCCTTCTTTCTTCCCAACTTTTACGACCCTAGCGGGAGGCGTTGTATGGTGACTGGCCCATCGCCCAGATCGGGATCGTTGCGCTCAACGGCCCGCTCCTGGTCGATGCTGTCGGCAGCTCCGATCCTTGACGTCTCCGCTGCCGACAGCATCGACCA
>QFNE01000053.1 GCA_003240735.1 Paracoccus denitrificans
CCGCGCCCCCGATGCCGCGGCCTTTGCCACCGCGGCATCGTCCTGTGCGGAAAAGCCGGTCGTGCCGATGACGTGCACCAGGCCGTGCTGCGCCGCCAGCTCGGCGACGGAGATGGAATAGGCCGGGGCGGTAAAGTCCAGGATGCCGTCGGCATCCGCCATTACGGGCTCCAGCGCATCGCTGACGAGCGTGCCGATCTCGCCGAGGCCGGCCAGTTCGCCGGCATCATGCCCCAGCACGGAAGAGCCCTTGCGCTCGATGGCGGCAGCCAGCGTGACGCCGGGCGTCTCCTCGATGATACGGACGAGGTTCCTGCCCATCCGTCCGGCCGCCCCCAGAACGACGAGTCTCATCCTCTATCCTTCCGCATCGTCGAAACATCTACTCCCTGCGTCCGGACAGGCCGATCTCGCCGGCCGCCTGCAGGCTGTGGAACTTCGCATACAGGCTGCCACCCCGGGCAACAAGGTCGGAATGGGTGCCGCTTTCGGCGACACGGCCGTTTTCGACCACCAGGATCTGGTCCGCGCCGACGATGGTCGACAGGCGATGCGCCACCACCAGCACGGTCTTCTCGCGCATGATCTCGGTCAAGGCGCGCTGGACCAGCGTTTCCGACTGCGTATCGAGCGCCGACGTCGCTTCGTCCAGAATCAGGATCGGGGCGCCGCGGACAAGCGCCCGGGCAATGGACAGACGTTGCCGCTGCCCACCCGAAAGCGTCATCCCGTTTTCGCCCACGGGCGTATCGTAGCCGAGGGGCTGGGCCAGGATGAATTCCTCTGCCTGCGCCATGCGCGCGGCTGCCTCGATCTCTTCGTCCGTCGCGTCGAGACGGCCGTAGCGGAGGTTGTCGCGTATGGTGCCCTCGAACAGCACGGCCTGCTGCGGCACATAGGATACCTGTGCCCGCAGCGACCGCTTGGTGAAGCTGGAAATGTCCTGCCCGTCGATGGTGATCCGGCCCGAAGACGGCTCGTAGAAGCGCTCGATCAGCGAGAGGATGGTGGATTTGCCGCCGCCCGATGCACCGATGATGGCCGTCGTACGGCCGGCCGGGGCGGTAAAGTCCACCTGCCGCAGCACGGGCTCTCCGGCGGAATAGGCGAAGCTGACATTCTCGAAGCGGATTTCGCCGCCGGTGACCTTCAGGTCCGGCGCGCCCGGCGCATCGGGCTTGCGGGGCTTCAGGTCCAGGATTTCGTAGATCATGCGCGCATTCACCAGCGCGCGCTCCATTTCCACCTGCAGCCGCGCCAGCCGGCGGGCCGGGTCGTAGGCCAGGAGAAGCGCGGTGATGAAGGCGAACATCGCGCCCGGCGAATGACCGTAGACGATGGCCCGGTACCCGGACCAGCCGATGACGCCCGCGACGGCAAGGCCGGCGATGGTTTCCACGATGGGGCCGGAGCGTTCGGTGATGGCGGCGATGCGGTTGGCGCGCTCTTCCGCCGCCTCGACCAGGCGGTCCGTGCGCTGGCGCAGCGGCGCTTCCATGGTGAAGGCCTTGACCACCTGTATTCCCTGCGCCGCTTCCTGCATGGAGCCGACCACCTGGGCATTGAGGTCGATGGACTGGCGCGTGGCGCGCCGCAGCTTGCGCGACAGGCGCCCGATCATGATGGCCACCGGCGGCCCCGCCAGAAGGGCGATCCCCGACAGGACCGGGTCCTGCCAGATCATCACCCCGATCAGGAAGACGAGGGTCAGAAGATCGCGGGCCAGCGAGGTGACGGTAAGGTTCAGCGTATCGCGGACACCCGTCACGTTCTGGCTGATGCGCGCCGCAAGCTGGGCCGAGCGCGTCTCGCCGAAAAAGTCCACCGACAGCTCGGTGAGGTGGGAGAACAGGCGCTTCTGGTAGCGTGCGACGATGTCGTTGCCGATGCGGGCCAGGATCACGCCCTGGATATAGCTGGCGACGCCGCGGATCAGGAAGGCCGCGAAGACGGCAAGCGGCAGCGTCAGCAACACGGCGCGGTTGCGGTCGACGAAGATCTCGTCGATCACGTCCCGCATGATCCACGCCAGGAAGGCCGTCGACAGCGCCACGAGGATCAGGCATGCGATGGCGATCGCATACCCCCTGACATGCGAGCGCCCGTTTTCGGCCAGGATACGCCGCAGCAACTTGAATGCCTCGCCCCTTTCCTGCCCGTCGGCCAGCGAAAGGTTCTTCTGTCTACTCACGGTCGGCTCGTCCCGTTCATCGTGCCGCTCGCTTTAGAGCATTTTATCCGCCCTGTCAGGCAGCCCAGCGCCGTCCGCTGGTTTCGAGGCCGAAGAAGCGCGGATTGCGCGCATAGGCCGCCATGCCGACAAGCGCCGCCATCGTTTCCGTCACCGCAAACAGAGGCATCTCTCGCAACAGGGCGGAATGCGGCGCCTTGTCCTCGAAGGCGTCACGCACCAGCTCGGGCTCGATCAGGGGC
Organism: Paracoccus denitrificans; assembly: GCA_003240735.1. GTDB lineage: Bacteria > Pseudomonadota > Alphaproteobacteria > Rhodobacterales > Rhodobacteraceae > Paracoccus > Paracoccus denitrificans_A. The sequence goes on from QFNE01000053.1 coordinate 2,434, forward strand.
ACGATGCGCTGGAAGATCCCGCCGGCGATGTAGACGCCGCCGCGCGCCATGAAGATAAGCGCCAGATCGCCGGCAACGCGCCCAAGGCACGTGGCGAACAGGCGTACGGCCTCCAGCGCCTCTGCGTCGCCGAGGCCGGCCGCCTCCGTGACGTCGGCCGGTTCGGCATGCCGGCGCTCCACGCCGTCGGCCGTGCAGATGGCATGATACAGGTTGACGAGCCCCCGGCCGCTCAGCACCTCTTCGGCCGATACGCGCCCCTCGATCCGGTCGAGATGGGGCCATATCTGAAGGTCGCGCCCGGTTCGCGGGCCGAGGTCGATGTGCCCGCCCTCTCCGGCAACCGGGATCCACATGCGCCGGGCGCGGACGAGGCCGGCGACGCCGAGCCCGGTTCCGGGGCCAAGCACGACACGGCTGGCGCCCTCGCGGGCCATGCCGCCGCCGATCTGCTCGCGGCCCGTTTCCGGCAGGGCCGAGACGGCCAGCGCCTGCGCCTCGAAATCGTTCATCACCACGATTTCCTCAAATCCGAGATCGCGCATCAGCACCTTCGGACGCACGATCCACGGGCTGTTGGTCAGGTCGATCTCGTCGCCGTCGATGGGCCCGGCAATGGCCAGCACCGCCGAGTTGGGCTGGACGGAGGTCTTGTCCAGCACGGCGTCCTGGATGGCATGGTCGATGTTGGGGTAGTCCGCCGTCTTGACCACGGGGAACAGCTTCGGCTCGGCATAGGCATCCACCAGAAGCGCAAACCGCGCATTCGTGCCGCCGATGTCGGCCAGGAGGATCGGGAAGCGCAGTGCTTCGGCGCTTGAGTGGGTCGGGGTCATATGCGGTCGGGCCTAAATCGATTGAAGATCAGAAGGGTATGGCGGAAAAGGCGTGGCGGATATCTATCGCGTCACCGTGACGGGCGTTGTGTGGGTATGGCGACCGGACCGGACATGGCCGCAGCCGATGCAACACCGGCGCCGGCGCCGGCATCCAGCACGGCGGCGCAGGCGCGCGGCAGATCGGCCATCGTCAAGGGCGGCTTCGGCTTGTAGGGCGGGGCATCGGGCGGTGGCGGCTGCAGCGCGACATCGAACCACCAGTCGAGGTCGTCGCATCCGTCGTCCCGGCCCACGGCCGCCTGCTTTTCGCAGGCGCTTTCCCCCGCCGGGCAGAACATACGGATATGGAAATGGTAATCGTGCCCATAGGTGGGGCGTACCTTGGCCAGCCAGGCGCGGTCACGTCCGGCCGTCTGGCAGAGCTTCTGCTTGATGCCCGGATGAACGAAGACCCGCTGCACCTCCGGCGCGCTGGCAACGCGGCGCAGCAGCCTCAGATGTTCGGGCCGCCA